>NZ_MAJU01000004.1:0-672319 GCF_001691055.1 Aliivibrio logei | reverse complement strand
GGTGGCGACATCAGTGAAAACGATGTGGTAATCATGACCATCAATGGCACTGATTACGAAACCACGGTTGATGCGAATGGCAACTGGAGTGTGAACGTGGCGGGCAATGATCTAGCCAATGACACCGAGTTTGAAGTAAGCGTGGCGTCAACGGACGGTGCGGGCAATCCAGTGATCAGCAGGGGTTCTTCAACGCATACGGTCGATACACAAGTAAGTGGATTAACTTCTGATATTACAGATGCAACAAACACAGGATTAAATACTGATACTGTAACTAACATTACAACACCAAATATCACCGGCGTAACTGAAGCCGGCGCGAACGTGATAATCAATTATACGGATGCAAACAATCAAGCGCAGACGGCGACAGGTACAGCTGATGTGAATGGTGTATACACGATCAATATTGATCATGCGTTAAAAGAAGGCTCAAACTTATTAAGTATTGTTGCTACAGACATTGTGGGTAATACGATGTCAATAACCCAAGACGTTACGGTTAATTCAGCCCCTATTGCTACAGATTTTGAAATCACATTAACAGACGATACAAGCGTTCAATTTACTTTCGCTCCTCATGTGAGTGATATTGAAGACGATGCTAGTACTACAGATGATAAATCTGTTGGAATCAACATTACTGAGTTACCAGAATTTGGGACTCTATATCTTGTTGATGGAGACACTCGTACTGAAATCACAGCAACAACGTTATTAACTGAAGACTCTCAAATTGAATATGAACTTAACGATGCAATAAACGATGATTTGAGTTTTAATGCAACAGAAGATTTTGCTCCTAACTATAATAACGGTACGGTGACGTCTTTCACTTTAGCTAGCGGTGTTATTGTGTCAGGGGGAACTTATTCTGGAGAACGACCTGATACGACAAGTACATTAACGGCAGATGAGCTTTATTATGATTCAGCAACAAATGAAACAGGTTTAGGTGTTGGCAGTAGTGAAATAGATGTAAATTCGCAAGACTATATTGAAGTGGACTTTACTAATGTAGGAAATACAAATACAACAGATGTTGATATTAGAGAAGTTAATATTGATTTTGGTAGTGTCTTTGGTAATTATTCAGAAAATAGTAATGCGAATGCTGAAATTCATATCTTATTATTTAAAGATGGGATTCTTGTTGGAGAAAGCCCTTATATCTTCGATGATGAAACTCATAATGTTTATGATGGTAGCGGTGAGTTTACCGCTAATATTCAACTTGATAGCGGCTTTGACCAAATTCGGGTTTATACCGTTCATGGAGAGGGTTCCACTGCGTCAAATTCGAATGTGACATTGCAAGGTGTTGAAGTCGTTGATGCTATGGTGAGTGAAGATATTCCTTATCAAGCAACAGATAGTGATGATGCTACCGATACTGGTGTTATTACTGTTTCAACTGACAGTACTGAGCGTGCGATAAATAATGCCCCAATCATTGACGATTCAGTATTTAATGCGACGTATGAAGATATCGCTATCCCATTAAATTTAAACGACTTGCTGATAACAGATCTGGATGGAGATAATGTTACGTTAACTAATATTACGGTTGATCCAGCATTTGGTTCTTTAGAGCTTATTTTTAATGGTGATGAAGTTATAGGTGCTCAATTTACGCCTACAGAAAATGCACATTTTGATAGTAATAATGCAGTTGAATTTGAAATAACAGCGACCGACGGATATCAATCATCAACAGGAACTGCAACACTTATCGTTAATGCTGTTGCTGATGAGCCAACATTATCTGTTGTTTTAGGTGAATCGATATCAACGATTCTTTCAATAGCTCCTTCTATTCATGACAAATTAATTAATGGAGAAGTTCTTACATTGGAAGAACAAGCTTCTCTTGGTGTAAATATAGATAGCGTAGAGTTGGCTGGCATTGAACGTCGTGTGATTGGTGATTCTGATAATGAACATATAATTGGAACTAACTTATCAGATATGCTTCTTGGTGGTTATGGAGATGATCTTTTTATCGGAGGTGCTGGTGATGATAAAATTGATGGAGATGATTCAAGTTCAAATATTAATAATGATGGTAACGATGTTGTCATTTATTCTGGTTCAATTAGTGATTATTCGATTTTAAATCACGGTGATGCTGGTGGAAGTGTCGATAAATGGGCAGTCTATGATTCTAGGGGAATAGACTCATCAGCTAATCCTTCAGGTGACTGGGATGCTAATTTAGGTGACCATCTGTATGAAATCGAGCGATTAATCTTCTCTGATGCCATTGTTGAGCTAAATCCTGATGGAACGTATACGATTCTACAAGAGACAGAAACGACACTAGATTTATCTGCATCTGTAATGGATACAGATGGTAGTGAATATTTAGATGCTATTAATATCTCAGGTCTTCCTGCTGGCGCTCAAATTTTTGATAAAGACACCAACCAACCTCTTGGAGAATTTAAAGAGATCAATGGCGAGCAAGTTTGGGTGATTGATATTACAGGTCAAAGCACTCAAACGATTAATTACGATAATTTAGTTGTTCGTTATCCATCGACAGAAACTCTTGATATTGATGTTTCAGCGGTTGCAAAAGAATCTTCAAATAATTCAGAAGTGACAACCACTGTTACTGCGTCACCTAGCCAAGATATACATGCAGATCAAGGAGGGGAAACGCCGACAACATTGATTTCTTTAGTTCTTGATTCATCGGGCAGTATGGGTCATAAACCTTTTAAATCTGATAACTCAAATCCAGATCAAGATAAAACAAGGATGGAGCTAGTTTTAGAAGCCTCAATAGCTATGCTTAATAATGTGAAGGTTCAAGAAGGTTCTGAAGAGGTTAAAGTTCAATTAGTTGATTTTGATGATCAAAAATACAGTAGTCAGGATAAAGATGTAGAGTCGCTTGGCTGGTTCACCGTTCAAAGTGCAATTGATGCATTAAATGCGGCGCTTGTTGATATTGCCGAAAAAGATAAGGATGAATATTTTTATCCTAAAGGAGGCACTGATTACGAGGAAGGTATCTACGCTGTAATGTCTGGTTATCAAGACACTCAAATTACCAATATTACAGGAGAAACTAATGATGTAGTTTACTTCTTCAGTGATGGTGATAATGATGGTGGTTGGCAAGGTGGTAATAATGGACCTAAAGATATTTGGGAAGATTTTATTATAGGTAAAGATGTTACCGCTATTGGTATTGTTAGAGATTCAAATACAACACTAAGTGGATTAAATCAGATCTCTGACAAAGTGGTTTACCTCACTGATGGGCAATTACTCACTGAGTTACCAAAGCTTCGCCCTACTATTGGGCAAACTGGTGCGCTTCTTATGGGTATCATAGGTTTAGATGCGGCTGCTATTATTATTGATGAGACTAAAGCTGAAGTATTACAAGTAATAGAGCAAAACGGCGTAATTTCAAGTACGACGTATATTGTTAGTGAAGATAATAATCAGTTAGTTATTGATACAGAATATGGTGATTTACGTATTGAAGAAGACGGCTCTTACTATTTCCAACCGTCATTATCAGCTCCTAATATTGAATCAGGAAAATCGGTTGCTTTTGAAGTGTTATATACAACAGTAGATGATAATGGCCTAGAGAGTGAGCAACTGGTAACGTTAAATATAAGTCCTAGTGGAGAAGTTAACGCGGCAATAACTTCTAGTTTTAATGGTTCAACTGGCGATGATGTTGTTATCGGATCGGATAATGCAGATATTATTTTAGGCCATGAAGGTAATGATATTCTAATTGGCGGGTTAGGAGATGATATTTTAGTCGGGGGTACTGGTGAAGATATCTTTAAATGGGTTGACCAAGGAGTTAGTACTGGTAGCGATACGATTAAAGATTTTACTGTCGGTGAGGACTTGATTGATCTAACAGATATCATTAGTGGCAGTGATAGCGCGGTTGATATGGAAGATTTACTGTCTCATGTAACCGTATCTGAAAGTGGTGATGACTTAACGTTAGCGATTACCGATGATTCTGATAATAATCACACCATCATTGTTGAAGGCGGCGTTGGTTCATTTGGACTAGAAGATGCCAATTTCTCAAATCAATCAGAGATCTTAACTCAACTATTAGATAACCAACTGTTTAAGTTAGATGATAATAACTAGTTATATAAAGTGGATCTAGATAAAGGGCCTATTTGTGGCTCTTTTTACTTGTTACAGAACCTCAAGGTCTAACTCTTGATTAAATGATGTCAAAAGAGCACAATTTAGAAAAATCAGTTGGAGATATAATAATGGAATTAGAAGATATCCGTCGTGATTATAGTCTTGGTGGTTTGCGTAGAGCTGACTTACCACAAGCGCCTATCGAGTTGTTTGAACTATGGTTAAAACAAGCGGTAGAGGCAAAACTGACGGATCCAACCGCCATGACAGTGGCTACAGTTGATAAAAATGGACAGCCATTTCAACGTATTGTATTGCTAAAGCATTTTGATAGCACTGGATTCGTTTTTTATACCAACCTTGCTTCTCGAAAAGCACAACACCTCGAAGATAACAGTAAAATTTCATTGCATTTTCCTTGGCATCCTCTTGAGCGCCAAGTGCATATTACAGGTACGGCTGAAAAACTGACGGCGCTAGAAAACATGAAGTATTTCACGTCAAGACCGAAAGAAAGTCAGATTGCGGCGTGGGCAAGTAAGCAAAGCAGTCGCTTGACCGCGAGAGCGGCGCTAGAAGGGAAATATCTAGAACTGAAGCAACAATTTTCGAAAGGTGAGATCCCTGTACCTAAATTCTGGGGCGGGTTTAGAGTCAAGATTGATTCTATTGAATTTTGGCAAGGCGGTGATAGCCGTTTGCATGACCGCTTTCTATACAGCAAAGATCAAGATAAGTGGGTGATCGATCGATTAGCGCCATGATCTTGACTCAATGTGATATAGATTTACGTAATTAACAAAAAATGCAGAGGATCATACGATCCTCTGCATTTTTTGTGTCGGTAGACATTAGAATAAAGCGAGTGGGTATTTATTTTAACCATTCTGTATTTAATTTTTCAGTATCACCGAGATAGTCCAATAACCATTGAATCGCAACTGACTCATTATTTTTATTCCATGCAAGACAACATGGACTGGGAGCAATATTGTTCTCAATTTGTTTATTAATGATTTCTCCAGAAGAAAGTAATCGTTTTGCTTTATGGTTTGGAATAACACCAACGCCAAGACCATCAATAAAACACTGCTCGGCACTGTGCCAATTAGGAACGATTAATCGGCGTTGATTATCCAGTTGCCAGGTTGTTCGCTTTGGTAATATACGAGAAGTATCTTCTAGACAGATCACTGGGTATTTCATCAGTTCAGAATCAGGGATGGCACCATTATAATTAGCAAGAGGGTGAGTCGTACTCATGACAAAGTCCCATGAAAGCTCTCCCATTGGACGATAAGAGAAATTACCACCGATAGGTATAGTTGCCGTTGCTCCAATGCCTATATCTGCTCTTCCTGTCATTAGGGCGTCCCATACGCCATTAAATACTTCCATTGTTAATTGAAGTTCTATATCTGGGAAGGTTGCATAAAAATCACGAACGAGTTGATTCACACTGTTTTCTCGTACCACGTTATCTAAGGCAACAGAGACACTTTGCTGCCAGCCATTGGCGACGCGTTGTGTATTTAAACGTATGTCTTCCATCTCTTTAAGCAGTTTTCTTGCTTGTTCAACAAAATATTCACCGGCAGCGGTTAATTCTACTTTTCTATGTAATCGAGTAAAAAGAGACACAGTTAATCGGTCTTCGACAGACTTAATGGTATAGCTAATCGCACTCGGTACTTTGTGCAGCTCTTCAGCGGCATGACTAAAGCTACCAAGGCGTGCTACAGACTCAATCGTGATTAATTCGTGATAAGAAAACATAAAAAACCTGATGGTGAATTGTTCACATCAAAAATATTGATGCAAAGTGCAAATATTATCGTTTCACAAGAGTAGCAACTAGCAAATAGAATGCAAATAATTCTAGAAATATGTTCATCTTTGGAGAAAGAACATGGATAAGCAAAAACAATCGATTCCTTATATCTGGCTTGCTGGCCTAAGTATGTTGGGCTTTTTAGCAACAGACATGTATTTACCTGCATTCGATATCATTCGTGGTGATCTGGCAACAACAGAAAGCATGATAGGTCTAACGTTAAGTATTTTCTTGTTTGGTATGGCTATTGGTCAACTTTTTTATGGGCGTTTGACTCAAAAATTAGGGACTAAAAAATCACTTATCATTGGTTTAACTATTTTCGCAATAAGCAGTTTAGTTGCTTCGTTTTCAACCAGTGTCGAAATGCTATTAGTTGCTCGTTTCTTCCAAGCGTTAGGTGCTTGTAGTGCAAACGTTATTTGGCAAGCAATGGTTATTCAACGTTATGATGCAAAAACATCTCAACGTATTTTTGCGACAATTATGCCTCTAGTTGCTCTTTCTCCTGCACTAGCTCCGCTATTGGGCGCAGCAATTGAAAAGTTCTATGGCTGGTCAATGATTTTTGTGACATTAACGATTATTGGTGTTGGTCTTGCGGTAAGAACATTTGCGGATAAAGAACCAGTACAAGCGGTAAACTCTAATGCAAAAACCATTACTTTCCGTGATGTTATTAAGTCAAAAAAATTCACAGGTAATATGCTGATTTACGCAGCAAGCTCTGCGATTTTCTTTGCATGGTTAACTGGATCACCTTTTGTAATGACACAAATGGGCTATTCAGGTGCAGATATTGGCTTAAGTTACATTCCACAGACCATTGCGTTTATTGTTGGTGGTTACGGTTGTCGTTGGGCATTAGAGCGTTTTGAAAGCCAAAAAGTACTTCCTTGGATTTTAAAATTATCAATCGCGAGTGTGAGTGTTGTGTTCTTAATTGCATGGCGCATGGAACCTACCTCAATCATTCCAATGCTAATTCCTTTCTGTTTCTTAGCAGCAGCGAATGGTGCGGTGTATCCGATTGTGGTGAATAATGCATTAATGGACTTTAAAGAAGGCAGCGCAGTTGCTTCTGGTCTATTGAACTTCTTACAAATGTTGTTTTGTGTAGCGGCAAGTGCGATGGTATCAAGCATTAGTTACTTAGGACCAATCTCAATGGGTAGCGTTATGTTACTGCAGTTGGTGTTCTTATTTATTGGTGCTGTCTTTGTATTCAAATCGAATAAAGAAGAAGAGATGGTATTAGCAAAACAGTAATACTTATTTTAGATGAGAATTATTTTTAATAAGTGAGCAGGATAAAAAATAGCATTGAGCGTAATCGTCAATGCTATTTTTTTTGTCTGATTATTTCTACTCGAGAATATCAGGTTTGGGTTAATATTTTTTCTTGATCATTACTGGCTCAATATCGATGTCGTAGCCAGAGTAAGATATCTTGCTTGGACTGTATTCTCTCTTCGTGACTAAATGTTCAGTATTGAATTGAACGTCTACACGAGGAAAAATTTTATTCGTTACAAAGACATGATTTTCTTTCAACCCTTTATTAAAGGTAATTTGCTCTTTTTCTAATTCAGATTTTAAAATAAGGAGATCTTGATTGGATTGTTCTTTGGATCTCAGAATTTTTTCTGCGAGCTCAGGAGATTGACGGGCAATGTTTATTTGTGAAATTTTGATGATTTGAGCACTCACGTCATCAAAACGTTTTTGCAATGAATGAAGCGTTTCTTTTTGATCCGTGAAGTTATGAAAAGCATGAACCTTAGTGTAAGCCCCGCCTTCAATCCCTAAATTTGCGGTTTTGATTGAGCCATTTGCCGTCGCACTTCCGCCACTGATTGTGCCATTTCTTTCTGCTTTATCAATAACAAAAATAGAGCCTAAAGACTCGACTAAGCAATGATTTGCATGCAATGTAATGTGAATATCATCGTGTGCGATTAAATGCGCATTTTGAGCTAACTTAGTTGTTATTGACCCTTCTGTATTTACCAAGCAAGTTAGAGCTTCACCTTCTGGCATTGGACGGCCAATGATGCCATTCATTACTGTGATGTCGTGTTTTGCAATGACTTCAGCATTTTCTATAAAGCCACCAACAGTAATCCCTCCTGTTGCAGTGACTTTCATTCCTGATTCAATGTCTTCCTGAATAAAAATACTGCCTTCAAATGACACATGTCCAGTGGTCGCATTGACTGTTTTTAGTGTCAGTAAATTATCGATAGCAACACCAGAACCATGAATTAATGGGGTGCCATCAATATCAGAAATAAGTAAATTAGGATCAACGAGAGAAATTGATGAGCCAGGATAAAGATGAAAGAAGTGTTCATTACCTGGGACTGCGGCGATCCGTTTTCCGGTCACTGTTTTCCCATCGACACCTTGAGTAGCGGGGATTCGTGTCATTAAGGGCGTATTTTTCTTTACACTAATGACTTCGCCTAAATTACGCATATCCACATGACCATCAGTCGTTTTTTGTGGCTGTAAAATACGTTCGCGAATATTAGGAACTGAGGCGATAAAGACAGTGTCTTCACCCTGTATGGCTTCTCGACCTACAGCAATGATGTCTGAATACGTTTCTCCAGGAGTGAGCTCTTTGCTTTTTAATAGTAAGGTTTTAAGATTTTCTTTTTTGATGCCTTTTAAAATATAATTTTCTGTTAGGGCTGCGACAATAGCGGGACCACGTACAGAGTGACCTCCATATGCACCAGTGACGGTCATAGAAGCGAGCATTTCATCTTCTTGAAGGTGGATAGAGAGTTGAGCATCTAAACGTTGAGCAATTAATGTGTTTGTTATGGCGGTGAAATCGCCTTTATTGAATGCAGATAGAATGTCTTCTAATTTATTTTCAAACAAATAATATTCATTAGCCCCCATCGTATGCAAACCATGATGAATATCTGCCGCTTCAATCGGTTGAGTTAACGTGGTGTTTTCAGGAATAGTAAAATGTACAACAGATTCATTTTCTGAAAATGCCAAAAAGTGCTCAATCATATTCTCTCCCAAGACGTGCTGTTTCCGCAGCATAAGAGAGAATATTATCATTTATAACGTATGGGATTCACATAATGTGTAAATAAGTGCCAACACGCTCACAGTTTATAAATCAGCCGTTTAATTTTCCGACTAATTCAAGTACTTCAAAAAAGGGTTGGGATTCGAATTTTGCGTATCCTTGCATTTTATTGGCTTTAATTTTGGTTGTTAATGGCGTTGGAATACCACATAAAAATCGTGCAAAAACCGCATTGGCGAGAGGGGTTTTGCTGTTGTTTTGTAATTCTTGGCACCAGTTTCTTACTTGTTCGTCGTCCGCTAAAAATGACACACTATTCCTTGGAAGGTGTGCACTTTCAGAGCGACACGCCGAGCAATGACCACACTGTTCTGGCGCGTTATAATCTGCAAAATAATGCGCTAATGAGTGACTTAAACAAGTTTTAGTTTCAAAGAAATCAAGCATGGTATGAATTCGTTTAATCTCGCTTTCTTCTTTATTCTTAAATAATTGATGCTGCTCCTGAGAAAGGACATGAGTGCTTTCTACTTTGTTTAATACTTGATAAACCTCAGTCATTAACTTGCTTTCAAGCTCGATCCAACCTTGTTCATGAAAATAATCCAGGGCTGAAATAACACGTTTACGCTCACCTTGGTAACCCATCCAAAGCGCATCAAAATCGACGGTGTGCCATGTTTTTGCTTTTGGTGAGCATTGAAAAATAATAGACACAAAGTGTTGTCTTTCTGTTTGGAACTTACTAACGATATCACTGACTGGAATTAAGGTTTTGAATCGGTAATCGGCGTAATAGCTGTATTTTGCTTGAATGATTTGTTTTAGTTCCAAATACACTAACAATGTTTTTAATGGGAGTTGACGTACATTGCTGTCTTTAGATAAACGTAATAGTTGAATTTCCCATGTATCTGAGGATTTGTAGATATCGTCTAATACATATTGGATGGCTTCTCTATCAGGCGTGTCACCGTAAACAAAGTTTTCTAAGACATTAAGCCCTGAGGTGTTAGCAAGAACCGTACAAAAAGAAGGGGCACCATCACGACCTGCGCGGCCAATTTCTTGTGAATAATTTTCAATGGATTTTGGCAAATCAAAATGAATGACTTGACGAATATCTGATTTATCGACACCCATACCGAATGCTATGGTAGCCACAATACAATTAAGCTCACCATTCATGAATTTATGTTGAATGTCTTCTCTAATATCGTGTTTCAAACCGGCATGATAGGCTTTGGCTTGAATGCCATTGCTTTGTAACCATTGAGCTACGTTCTCAGCCGTTTGTTGTAGCGTGACATAAACAATACTTGGTTGGTTTGGTTTCTGTTGTAGTGTCGCAAATAAAGTCGAACGTTTTTGTTCTTCTTCGACAGGAATAATTGAAATGTCCAAATTAGAACGGTAGAAGCCAGTGATAACAATATCGTCTTTTTCTATTTTGAATTTTTTACTCATGTCTTCAATAACCGCAGGTGTTGCCGTAGCCGTTAATAGTAAGACATTTGGGATGTTTAAGGCTTCTCTGTCTTGAGGGAGCTTGAGGTAATCGGGTCTAAAATTATGCCCCCATTCTGAGATACAGTGCGCTTCATCGACGACCAATAATGAAATGTTGATCTGTGCAATAAATTGACGGAAACGCTCATTCTTCAAGCGCTCAACGGAAATCATCAAAATTTTGATGTCGCCGTTTCTTACCCCTTGTAATATGGCTTGAGTCTCTTCACGAGTTTGGGTTGAATCAATGGATGCTGCTGCAATGCCTTTGCTTTTTAAAAAAGTAATTTGATCTTTCATCAAAGCAAGTAAAGGAGAAATAACCAAAGTCAGGTTTGGTAATAAAAGCGCAGGCAATTGGTAGCATAAGGATTTCCCTGATCCTGTCGGGAAGATGGCAGCAGACGAATGACCATTAAGTACTTTTTCAATAACTTGTTGTTGACCACCTCTTAAAGAATCAAAACCAAATACATCTTTTAACGTCTGCTGATATGTCATTAGTAATCTACCTTCTTTCTCATGTTCTTTGTTTGACCGTGTTGGGTCTTATTGTCTACACGTCTACGTTGAGAGTTACGTGTTGGTTTTGTTTCTCTGCGTGCTTTTTGAGTTTCAGCCGCGGATTGAATCAATACTTTTAAACGCTCAAGTGCGTCTTCTCTGTTTTTCTCTTGTGTTCTAAATTGTTGAGCCTTAATAACAATGACACCTTCCTTCGTGATGCGACTGTCTTTCATCTTGAGCAATCGCTCTTTATAGAAAGGAGGAAGTGTTGAGCTATTAATATCAAAGCGTAAATGGATTGCACTAGAGACTTTATTAACATTTTGACCACCCGCACCTTGCGCTCTAATTGCGGTGAGTTCTATTTCCCAGCTGGCTAACTGAACATAATTTGAAATGGTTAGCATGTAATAAACCTATGATCGATCTTCTATTAGAGGGTATACTATCAGGTAGCGTCAATACGCACCATTTTCAATACAAAGGTAATTTCATGAGTGTAAAAGAAGAACTGCAAAAAATTCATCATCGACTAGATCGTTGTAAGCACCGTTTAGAGGCTGCACAAAAGCGCGACGATCAGCCTATTGTTAAACAGTTTTTGCATGAAATCCAAACGCTAGAAAAGAAAGTTGCAAAATTAAACGGTAAAAAGCAATTTGAAACAGGGAATAAAGGAACTGAAGTTCGTAATCTTGATTTCAAACGAGCGATTACTAAAGCAGAGCAAGCGGATATGGGCAAACTGAAAAAAGCAGTTCGCGGTCTAGTTGTTGTGCATCCAATGACGGCTTTGGGCAGAGAACTTGGTCTTAAAGAAATGACTGGTTTTGCTCCTGAAGCATTCTAATTAATAAGTTTATTCTTTATAAAAAAGCATCAGGTGTAGAAATACATTGGGTGCTTTTTTTATGCGCGTAATTTGAGGGCTTTCCTTTATTCTTATCGACGTTATTTAAAGTAATCAGAGTTAAGATAAGCTATTATAGCCGCCATTATTTATTACCATTGAGTTCCCATGTCTCATTCTCATTCTCATTTTTCAAAAAATAAATCGGCATCTAAGAGTAATAACGAAGCGCCGATTAAAAAGTCTATGCATCCTCGCAATAAACATAATGCAAGTTATGATTTTCCTGCGTTGATTGCGACGTCCCCTGAACTGAAAGCATTTGTTGAAACGAATCAATATGGTAATGAATCAATCAACTTTTCAGATCCTCTTGCTGTTAAAGCATTGAACAAAGCATTATTAGCTCATTTTTATGATGTGCCTTTTTGGGATATCCCTGAAGGATACTTATGCCCACCGATCCCGGGTCGTGCTGATTACATCCATAATATTGCCGATTTACTTGCTATCACGAACGATGGCGAAATCCCAACAGGTAAGAGCGTTAAAGGCTTAGACATTGGCGTTGGCGCCAACTGTGTATACCCAATTCTTGGGCACAGTGAATACAAATGGAACTTTGTTGGTTCTGATACTGATCCACAAGCGCTTAAAATGGCGTCATTTATTGCGAACAATAACCCAAGCTTGAAGAAAAGCATTGAGTGTCGTTTACAGGCGAATGATGAACATATCTTTAAAGGTATTATCAAGCCACAAGATGAATTTGCATTTACAATGTGTAACCCTCCATTCCATGCATCAGAAGAAGAAGCAACGGCAGGATCAGAGCGTAAACAGCAGAACTTAGCAACGAGCAAATCGAAGAAAGGTCACGCGTATAATGAATTAAAAGGCGTGAAAAAATTAAATTTCGGTGGCCAAAATACTGAGCTTTGGTATGAAGGCGGCGAGATCGCATTTATCACTAAAATGGCACAAGAAAGTTGTGAGTTTGCATTGCAAGTTCAATGGTTTACTACGTTAATTTCTAAGAAAGAAAACGTTGATACGCTTTATCAAGAATTAACACGACTTGGTGTAAAAACAATTAAGACGATTGATATGGCACAAGGTCATAAAATCAGTCGTTTTGTTGCTTGGACTTTTCAAGCAAATGTAAATTTATAAGCTTTTATATTGTTACTATAGTTGTTTAATATCATGTGGTTACATTTTATTGCATTCTAAAAGTAACTAAAAATACATTACTGACATATTCAGTAACAAAGTCGGTAATTTAAAGCTAATAATTTCAATCATTTAACTGTCAGAATAAGCATAATTCGACAGTTAAATGGTTATTTTATGAAATCTAAAACACTTCTTGCGTCTTTGGTGAGTGCAGCTTTACTCGTTGGTTGCAGTGATGACACGGTGAAAAATACCTCTCCCCAAGCCCCTCTTGTTGTTGCTCATACCGTTGAGTCTATTCAATATCAACAAGGCAAAACTTATATTGGTCGTATTGAAGCAATGGAAGATGCCTCTATTGTAGCTCATGTTTCTGGCTATATTCAGTCTCGCTCATTTAAAGAAGGCCAAATGGTCACTAAAGGCGATGTACTTTTCCAAATTGATCCTTCTTCTTTTGAAGCCCAAGTCGCCAATGCAAAAGCCGGTATTACCCAAGCTAATGCTGAATTGAAAAAAGCACAGCTTGATTTCCAACGTGGTAAAAATCTTCTCCCTAAAGGCAATATTAGCCAAGCTGAATTTGATGGTTTAACGGCTCAATTATTGAGTGGTGAGGCTCAGGTTGAATCGGCTCAAGCGCAATTGAAACTTGCAGAAGTGAATCTTTCTTATACGACAATCCTCGCCCCTTTCTCTGGCCGTATTAGTGACAGCAAGGTAAGTATTGGTGATTTGGTGTCTTCTGCGTCGGGTGAACTGACTACTCTGGTTAGCTTAGACCCCATTCAAACTCGATTTACTATCAGTGAACGTGAGCGTTTATTGATGGGTGTTGATCAAGTAAAAGGCGATGGTTCTGGTGCGTCTAACCAAGTTGAAGTTGTGCTTAATCTTGAAAATGGTGAAGAGTATAAACACCTAGGTAAGATTGATTACATTAGTAACCGAATTGATCAAACTACGGGCACATTAACACTTAGAGCATTGGTTGATAACCCGGATTACACTCTTTTACCTGGCCAGCATATCAATGTAAACCTACGTGAAAAAACACCGACTGACGTTGTGGTGACACCAAGACGTGCAGTGCAAAGTGATTTAGAAGGCAGTTTTGTCATGGTATTAACTGAAGGTAATGTGGCAGAAAGACGCAACGTTACTTTGGGTAAACAATTACCAGAAGGCGTGATTATCAGTTCTGGCTTAGAAGCTAATGAGCAAGTGCTTGTAAAAGGATTACAGCGTGTAAGAAACGGAGTTCAGGTTCGTCTAGAGAACGTGGAGTCTTAATATGTTAAGTCGATTTTTTATACAGCGTCCTAAGTTCGCTCTGGTTATTTCTATCATACTCACTCTTGCCGGAGCCATCGCACTCGCCATTCTTCCTGTGGCGGAATACCCTAAAATCAGCCCGCCTTCAGTAAGCGTGAATGCGTATTACACAGGAGCAAGCGCAGAGGTAGTAGAACAAGCCATTGCCGATCCAATAGAAACCTCGGTCAACGGCGTTGAGAATATGATTTATATGTCCTCTAAAAGTGCCAATGATGGATCGTACTCCCTGAATGTCACTTTTGATGTGGGCACTGATCCAGATATGGCTCAGGTCAACGTTCAGAACCGTGTGGCGCAAATCGAATCTAAACTACCACAAGAAGTTCGAATGGTTGGCGTAACAGTTAAGAAGCGTTCGCCGGACTTGTTAATGGTGCTGAACTTCTATTCTCCTGATGGAAAATACGATGATCAGTTTTTGGTTAACTACGTAAACTTGAACATCAAAGATCAGTTAGCGCGGGTTACGGGGATAAGTGAAGTTGGGGTTATTGGTGGTGGTGAATACGCAATGCGTGTTTGGCTAGACCCTGACAAAATGACCAACTTAGGCCTAACAACATCTGATGTTCAAGCTGCTTTAGCTGAGCAAAACGTACAAGTTGCTGCGGGTAAAATTGGTGCTGCACCTTATGCGAGTGCTCAAGATGTGCAATTTAACCTAGTGACAAAAGGACGTTTAGAATCGGTAGAAGAGTTTGAAAGTGTGGTGCTTCGTGCAAATAATGACGGTTCATCAGTTTATCTAAAAGACATAGCACGTGTAGAATTAGGGAAGAAATCTTATGATGGTAATGGTCAATTTAGAGGTCAACCTGCATCTATCGTAACGCTGTCTCTGCAATCGGATGCAAACGCATTAGAAAGCGGCCAAGCGGTGATGGACATGCTAGATAAACTCAGCGTAACCTTCCCAGAAGGCATGTCGTATGAAACCAGTTATGACACGACATTATTCGTAGCTGAGTCTATTAAAGGGGTAATTAAAACCCTGATTGAAGCCATTTTATTGGTGATTGCGGTAACGTATCTGTTCTTGGGCAGTGCGCGTGCAACGTTAATTCCTGTCGTTGCAATTCCTGTTTCGTTAATTGGTACGTTTGCAGTCATGCTAATGACAGGGTTTACGATTAATACCGTGACGTTATTTGGTTTGATCCTAGCGATTGGTATCGTGGTGGATGATGCAATTTTGGTTATCGAAAACGTCGATACCATCATGAAGCGTGACCCCTCATTGAGCCCAAGAAAAGCCACATTAATGGCTATGAAAGAAGTGACTGGTCCAATCGTTACTTCAACTCTCGTGCTATTAGCGGTGTTTATTCCTGTGGCGATGTTGCCGGGAATTACTGGCATTATGTATCGTCAGTTCGCATTAACCATTTGTATTGCTGTTGTTATTTCATCAATTAATGCGTTAACACTTTCTCCTGCATTGTGTTCTTTAGTACTAAAACAGGGGGGCGATAATACGGCTCGTTGGTTTAAAGCGTTTAACCGTGGTTTAGATAAAGTCACTAATAAATACGGTGAAATAGCAGGTTTCTTTGTTAGAAAGACACTGATCCTGATGATGTTCTTTGCTGTGGCTCTTGGCTCGGTAACTTACCTTGCAAAAAATACCTCAACGGCATTTGTTCCTCAAGAAGATAAAGGGATCTTATTGGTCAACGTACAGTTACCGGATTCAGCGTCACTTTCTCGTACTGAAGAAGTTTCAGCAAAACTGCTAGAGATTGTAGAAAGCGAACAAGGCGTAGATGGGGTTACCGTGGCTAATGGTTACGCATTCTTAACGGGAGCTTCGGCATCAAACGGTGCCTCACTGTTTGTGAAGCTAAAACCGTGGAATGATCGTAACGATATGGAGGGAGATAACTCTTCATTCGCTATCACTAATCGTATTAATGCACGTTCAGCGATGGAATTGCCAGGAGCGGTTATTTTTGCGATGGGAGCGCCAGCGGTTCCGGGCATGGGCGCAGCCTCTGGTTTTGAATTTGTCTTGGAAGACACATTAGGGCGTAATCGTACTGATTTGGCGAACGTGATGAATGAAGTGATTCAGACGGCCAATCAGCAGCCTGAAATTCAATATACCTTCAGTACGTTCCGTGCCAATGTTCCGCACTACTATGTAGATATTGATCGTGAAAAAGCGAAGCAACTGGGCGTATCATTAGGATCTATCTTCCAAACGCTGCAAGGCAATTTGGGATCGATGTACGTAAATGATTTCACCATGTTTGGTAAGAACTTCCGAGTAACCATGCAAGCAGACAGTGAATATCGCAGCAGTATGGACGATTTGGATAAATTCCATGTGCGTACAAGTTCGGGTCAAATGGTGCCATTAAGTACTCTGGTTACTTATGACACGGTATTTGAACCTGATGTAGCGTGGCGTTACAACATGTATCGCTCAGCAGTCATTCAAGGTCAACCGGCGGAAGGCTATTCCAGTGGCGATGCGATTGCAGCGATGGAACGTGTGGCAGCAGAGGTGCTTCCTCATGGTTACCAATATGAATGGACGGGCATGGCTTACCAAGAAGTAAAAGCGGGTAACCAAGCGATTTATGCCTTTGCTTTAGCACTGATCTTTATCTACCTGTTTATGGTGGCGCAATACGAGAGTTGGAGTATTCCTCTCGCAATTATTCTTGTTGTGCCTGTTGCTACCTTTGGTTCTTTCTTAGCCTTGAATTTAGCTGGAATGCCCTTGAACCTTTATGCTCAAATTGGCTTAGTTCTCTTAATCGCCTTGGCAGCTAAAAATGCTATTTTGATTGTGGAATTTGCTAAGAATGAGCGTGAAGAAAAAGAGATTGATTTAAATAACGCGTCGGTTAACGGTGGTCGTTTACGATTCAGAGCAGTAAACATGACATCGTGGTCATTCATCTTAGGTATTTTGCCATTGGTGTTTGCATCGGGGGCGGGTTACATCAGCCAAAACTCTTTGGGTGTATCGCTCATTGGCGGCTTATTGTGTGTGCTATTGGTCGGTACGTTACTTGTTCCTGGTTTCTACGCCATGGTACAGCGCCGTCGTGAGAAGCTGCATGGTGGCAGTACCAAACTGGTTCCAATTGATGATGAGTAAATCATTGCCTGATTATTCATAATTTAATAAAGGAGCCTTCGTGGCTCCTTTTTTCTTTTTGAGCTTCTTGAAATTAAGATCTCATTTTGGGCTAGAGTCATTCGGAGCGAGGAAAGCTAAGGTATATACTCAATTCTTATTGCTTCACGCATTCAATTTTTCTTCGAGTACTTACCCATGCCAAAATATAACGTAAAATTTATTGCTGCCGATATGGATGGCACATTACTTAATGAAAACGGCAAGCTAGACCCAAGCTTCTTCGATCTTTATCAGCAATTAGAAAACAACAACATAATGTTTGCTGCGGCGTCTGGTCGCCAGTATTACAGCCTAGCTGAAACATTTGCTCCAGTCAGTGATCGTATGATGTTCATTGCGGAAAATGGCACGCTTGTTATGCACAAAGGCCAAGAGCTTTACAGTTGTACTATCCCTAAAGATTCTATTGATAATATCGTAAATCAAGCGCGTTCGGTTGAAGGTACACATTTGGTGTTGTGTGGTAAAAAATCGGCGTATATAGAAACTCAAGATCCAAAGGCGGTGGCTGAGTTTTCAAAGTATTATCATCGTTGCCAATATGTAGAAGATGTACTTGCTGTTGATGATGAATTCATTAAAGTCGCCATTTGTCATTTTGATGGTTCGGAAGAAAATGTGTATCCGACGATTAATGCAAAATTTGGGCACAATCATCAAGTGGTGGTAAGCGCTAAAATTTGGCTAGATGTGATGAATAAAGTGGCTTCAAAAGGTGCGGCTATTAAACATCTACAACATACATTGGGTTTTAGTTTTGAAGAGACAATGAGCTTTGGTGATTACCTGAATGATTTAGAAATGCTGCAAGAAAGCTACTATTCCTACGCAATGGAAAACGCACATCAAAAAGTAAAAGAGACAGCACGCTTTATGGCACCAAGTAACAAAGAGGCGGGTGTGTATACCGTGATTAAAGAGATGGTGCTATAAAATACAGTAAAATTTGAATAAAATGCCATAAGTTAAACACTGACTTATGGCATTTGTCATTGAATTATTAGGCTTCTTTTATCGCTTGATCTTGATTTGCAATTTTCTTCTTAAATAATGCAATGAAAGGAATCAGCAATAAATAAGAGACCATTATAAATCCAAACGTAGACACAAACGCCATCATTGTCGATTGTTGGTGTAGTAACGCTTGGATCTGCGCTAAGAACGAAGGGTCCGTGATTTGATACCCTTGGGAATGAGCGGCTTGCTGTAGTATTGGATTACTTAATGTGAGATCCCCACCTAAAGAGTTCCATTCTTTTTGTTCCATACGGCTGAAGTAGGTATTAACAATCGAAATACCAAACGATCCGCCAATAGTACGGAAAAGGTTAAACATTACCGCCCCATTTACTGCATTTTGTTTTGATAACGTAGAGTAAGCTAATTGGCTTAATGGCGAGAAAACTAAACCCATGCCAGCCCCTTGAATAATACTAGGGAACAAAATCCAAAACATATCGATATTTAACGAATATTTTATCATTAAATAGGTGCCATATGCGTTGAGTAGCAAGCCAATAACAATCAGCACTTTTGCATTTAGCTTATCCATGTAACCCGCGAGCATGATTAATACAATGGCTGAGGTTAACCCTCTGGGAGCCATCGCAATACCCGTGGTATCAACAGGATAATTTAATAATTGCTCTAACATCATCGGTTGTAATTGGGTAATACCAAACATCCCCATAGCAAACCCACCCATGACTAAACAAGACACCGCTAAATTACGATCTTTGAGTAACCATATTGGTGCGATATCTCCTTTTATCTTGAACGAACGTCGAACAAAATACGCAATAGCGATAGCACTAATGATGGATGAAAACAGAATCAGATTTGAACTAAACCAGCCTTTTTCATTCCCCTGATCAAGCACCATTTGCAGCAAACCAATCCCTAACGCCATTCCAATCACAATTGGCCAATCGATTTTAGTCGGTCCTTTGTTTTCAATTTTTACATTAAAGTAAATCAGAGATAAACAGATAAGCCCAACAGGAAGATTGACGTAAAATATCCATCGCCAATCCATATTCTGAGTAATGATACCACCCAGAGTTGGACCTAGGATTGGACCAAGTAATATCCCAACACTAAACAAAGCCATGGCTTTACCGCGTTGTTCTTGAGGATAGATTTGAATCATAATCGACTGTGATAATGGAATAACAGATGCCCCAAAAGCACCTTGCATGATCCGGAAAGTCACCATTTCAGCCAATGAGTCAGCCTGACCACATAGCGCAGAGGTGATAATAAACCCAGCGACAGAGATTAATAATAGCTTTCTAACCCCGACTTTAAGCGCTAAAAAGCTGGCTAAAGGAATAAAGATAGCCTCAGCCATTGAGTAGGACGTTAATACCCATGTTACTTGCTCTGAGGTCACGCCTAATGCACCCATCATGTGTGGGAGGGCAACATTTGCGATAGTCATATCAAGCAATACCATGATGGCAGAAAGCATTACAGCGAGGGTGACTAAAGTTCGTTTGGTATCGCCTTTATCCTTCAAGCTTTCTTCTGCCGGTATAATGACATTCGTCATGATTTTTTCCTTTTTGCCGGTTATTCCGCTAGAGGAGCTAATGTATCAACCGTTACCGATGCACTCGCACCTACACGTAAAGGAAATTTAAGTTTATTTTGGTTGTTATCAAGCTTGATGCGAATTGGAAAACGTTGCGGTACTTTTACCCAGTTTCCTGTTGCGTTTTCAGGAGGAAGTAATGAAAACGAAGCGCCACTAGCAGGAGAAATTGCCTCAATAATACCGATGTATTTAACATTAGGGTAAAGATCTAACGTAATGGTTGCTTTCATGCCTTTTGTTACACGGCCGACATGAGTCTCTTTAAAGTTAGCTTGTACCCAATAGGAGTTCGCTTCTACAAGAGGCGTTAATGCTTGTCCGGGTACAACGACACTACCAGGATGAACCTGAACTTTACCTAGCGTCCCATCATGGTCAGCAAAAATATTGGTGTACGACAGCGATAAACTGGCTTGGCTTAATGCGGCGGCGGCTTTTTTAACTTCAGGAGAGGCGTCACCTTTTGCGCCTTGTGATTTAATCAGTTGAGACATGCGTGCTCTAGTGGCGGTGACATTGTTTTCAGCGGATGATAGCTTTTGGCGTGAATCATCTAAACTCTGTTCTGGTAATAAATTTTTTGACGCTAATTCTTTGATTCTTTTATAGGAAATCTGAGCATCACTCAGTGTTGCCATCGCACTTTTTACATCAGCACTGGCAGCTAGGATGGCATCGTCGGTGGCGGCATTATTGGAGGTTGCGATTTCATAAGCGGCTTTTGCTTCATCAAGTTTTGCTTGATATGGGGCAGGGTCAATTTGTACTAATAAATCGCCTTTGCTTACCGATGCATAATCTGTCGCGTCTGTGGCAATGACTTTGCCGCTGATTTGTGGGGCAATATACACAATATTGGCATGAACATAAGCATCATCAGTACTTGGGAATTGCTCTTGATGCTTTACGTAAAAGTAGCCAGCTGTAATAAGTCCAACTGCAATACATCCTGTAGCAAGTAGATTCCGTGTGAAGTGAGTATTCTTGTCTGTCATGTTCTGTCCTAATGTATTGTCTTTTTATTTAAGGAATAAAATCACTGTCTTTTTAAAAATAAATAAAATATAAGTATAAAAAGAGTGTTAAATTAAAGTGAATAATAAAAGCTATATAGGATCGATTATATTTTTTATTGTTAGCTTTAATTGATGATTATTAAATTATGTGTAGTTTTCATCATCTCTATCTATTAAAAAATAAGGAAATAGAGAGATTTAGTTATAACTAACTGTAGTCCATATATGAATTATCACCATTCTTAGATGGAAGTAATAAATTACAGAAACTGTGGATTATTTTTTTGTAGGATCAACCAGTTATAGTCGTGTTCTTTGACTTAATAAGTTCTGAACAGGCTTATATGGTATCTGGCTTTAGCGAATTCTAGGTGAGTACCTGAGAGATCGTTCTTATGTTAATAAGTGGGGAATAGGTCTTTTTATTATTATTTTTCATGATCATTCTATCTATGTTTCTAGGTGATGTTCCGAATTATTTGATTAGAATGTTCCTCATTTTGTGAAATGTCTAGTTCTAAATATAAATAAGATTTTTAGTAATCAATGACTCAATGAAAGCGTTGTACCATATAACGTAAAGCAAACGTTTATATCAATAATTTATTATAAATATACACGCTTTAAGGGGTTGCAGAGCTGGATACGTTTATCTGAATTAATGGATGAGTTATGGTGGCTTTTAAAGCCTCACCGAGTAGGATTTTTATTTGCTCTTAATCATATAATATTTAAGATTGATATTGTTGTTTAGGTCTGTACCAGACAATCTCTCCCATTCGCTTTCGCTGTATATAAGGCACTATCAACACGCCTTATAAGACGATCCCAATTATCATTAGCCGTCATTTCTGTTAGGCCAAAACTAACACTATAGGTGATGGAGTCTATAGATTGAGTTGCGACCACCTTTTGTATTCTGTGAGCGATTTTCATCGATGTGTCTTTGGGAGAATTCAGTAAGATGATTAGAAATTCATCTCCACCATAACGTACACATACTTCATCGCTTCGACATTGTTCTCGCAGAATGGTTGAAAAGTTTTTTATGACTAAATCGCCATAATGATGCCCATACGTATCATTAATTCGTTTAAATTTATCGATGTCTGCCAATATGATAGATACACATGAATCTCTTTTGATTGGAAGGCGTGTTGCTAGAAACTCTTCTAATCCTTTTCTGTTGTAGAGTTTTGTTAGTTCGTCAGTGACAGAGGCGCTATGAATTTTTGATATTAGACGTTCAGTTAATATCCAGAAGACAGTAAAACTGATCGTGATACTTGTGACTATCATCAGAATGTAGGCCATTTTATGTACTTCTGAAATGCTGAGATAGTGTATTACTGGGATCTCTGTATAAGCCCATATTAAACGCAGACTCATCGCGATAGCGTTTATCATTAATATGGCATTAAGTAGAAGTAAAGGGGCTTTGTTGTCTTGAACTTGACCTGTTCTATTAATATAAATACCAATAATACTCATTATAATAATAAAGAAACTTCGAATTTTGATTCTAGCACTCACTGATGGTGTGACTAGAGTGAAGTAGGTAAAGGTCAGTATCGTTATTATTGAAATAATAGAACAAATTAAAATAATGTTTTTCTTTGGTGCTCTAATGTAAGCGATGCCGATAAACAATAGAGATACTGCGACGGCATAAAGGCTATTTGAAACAAAAACGACGGCACAAGACGTTTGAGTGTAGCCTAAACTGATAGGTAAAATACTCAGAGCAAGTAAAAATAATGCGAAAGAGATGTGATTCACACCTTTAATCATCCCGTCAAACATGTATCGATAACAAAAAAACAAGCTGAAACTAAGCATTGCTGATAAGAAAACACTAACAATAGAAAGAGTGCTAATATCCATATAAACACCATTATTGACGAATATTTAGCCACTTCCTGTGTAGGAAAGTGGTTTGTATTTCAGTAATAAAAATAACCTCAACACCAATGGTGAAGCTAAAGTCTAATCTTATAAAGTCTCATTTTTATTACAAAGATATTGTGATATGCCTTCAAGTTATTTGATTAATTGAGATTTATTTAGGATTCATGGTGTTTTTATTTGATTTCATCAGGTTGATTTTTAATGTTTTTTGTGGAATTCATAGCGTGCGATATAGGGAATGTAGAGAAGAATACAGTGAGTTAGATGATATCCAACTCACTGTATAGATCGTGGTGTAATTAATGGTGATTAGAACTTTTTCTATCTTAATTAATATTTATGTTAATGATGGTTGAGGTTTGAGAGCTCTTCTAACAAATGTTGATCTTACATTGTCGTACACCAAGTTGAAGGTGAACGCGTAAATGGTAATAAAGATAGTTACACCGATGTCCATCATAAATGCTTCCAATAGTCCGACATTTAATAAGTAAGCCATGACTGGAATTGTCACAACTAGTAGTCCTATTTCAAATAAAACCACATGGAATATACGAAATGAAAGTGTGCGTTCTTTTTTCTCGCCAGTGAAGAATTTGTCAAATATCCAATTGAAAATAAAATTCCAAATCATGGCGATAGTGGCAATAACTATCATGGTCCCTGATAATGCGGTAATGTCGTGGCTTGTAAAAATAGCCAATCCAAGAATAGACAGTGATACTGCCAATACTTCAAATAATACAGCGTGAAAAATACGTTCAGTTGTTTTCATATCGTGACTCTTAATAATTATTGATACATTTAAAAATAATGAATCAGCGATTATAGAGAGTGAACAAAGCAGATAAAGTTAACAACCATCACAAACCGTGATAGCTTGGGTTCTTGAACTATTTATTGAGTTAATGCCATGTACAGTTTTGAGCAATTAAGAATTTTTGTCACTGTGTGCGAAAGCGGATCTTTCTCTGCGGCAGCTCGTAAGCTAAAGCGTGCTCAATCAGGCGTGAGTCAAGCTATTGCAAATTTAGAAATTACGATTAACCAAGAGTTGTTTAATCGTGACAAAAACACACCAATACTCACTGAGAGAGGTAAGGCACTATTACCTATTGCTCAATCAATTTTGCATCAACAAAAATATTTTGATCAAAAAGTCGAATCATTGGAAAGAGAGCATGAATACGAGCTAATAATCGCAATAGATGAGAGCTTAATTAATGACGATTTACTACAAATTTTGGCAGAGTTGGCTGATAAATTCCCAGTAACTGATGTAGAAATCATCACAACTTCTACTTTTGATGTTGAAGAGCTCGTTAGAGAAGGGAAAGCACAAGTGGGTATCGTCTACGCTGATGGTGAGCTTAAAGTGGATATGGATTTTTTTACGTTAGGGCAAACTCGGTTCCTTACTGTCGTTTCTCCTGATCACGAATTGGCAGGGTTGCCGATGGTGAATGATGCGGCGCTAAAAGGGCATCGACAATTAGTGCATCGAAGCTCAGAGCGTAAAGAGTTGTGGTTTAGTTATGGGATAAGCTCAAAGCTGTGGTATGCAAATACCCACCAAACGTTGCTGGATCTGGCTTGTCGAGGTATTGGGTGGACAATGGTGCCTGAGCACACTGTGACAGACTTATTGGCTCAGAATAAATTAGTTGCTTTGCCAATTGCTCATGAGTTTGATGGATGGTTAACACCAATGGGTTGCTTGGTCTCTCGTAGCCATGGCTTTGGTCCTGTACTGGAAGATTTATTGTCGTCATTACAACAACTCAGTCAAAAAAAACGCTAATTCATCGATTGTGAATTAGCGGGTTTATATTTATCCAGAACTAAGGTTATTTACACTGTAAAAATGGATCTAAGCCACCTGACTTGTCTTTAGTTGTGTGGTGGCTATATTCTCACAGAACTCATGATGAAGCGCACGTATGGCTGGTTGATAATCTTTGTCACTCACAACGAATTGTACGTTTACATTACGCATAGAAGAGTGCAAAGCAACTGGGGTAACATCATTGTTCATTAATGATAAGACGCCTTTTGCTAATGCTTTGTTGGTGTCAATTTGCGAACCAATGACTGATATTAGCGCAACCATTCGCCCTTTTATTGAGGCTTTTGGGTAACGTTTTTCTGCTTTATATAGTACTTTATTGACGCTTTCAGTACTTCCACCAAGATAGTAAGTAATTGAGTTAGCATTCATCTCTTTACCAATTAAATTCACTTGGGCATCTGAGATTATTTCCATTAACTCATAGCCCACGTTATCCACTTGACCGACCATTGCTTGATCAAACAAATGCAAAGCAAACACTTTTTCTTTGCCTGCGATGATCTCTACTTTGTTGGTTTCTGGTTGATAATCTGACGAAATTAATGTGCCTTTGTGCTCTGGTTCAAAAGTGTTTTTAATTTGGATTTCAATATCACTTTCTCGCAGTCCTGCTGCTGCATTAGGGTGAATGGCTTCCATACCTAAGCTTGCTAGCTGATCGGCAACATCGTAATTAGTGCGTCCAATAGGGAATACTTTATCAGTGCCCACCACACGAGGGTCAGCAGAACTTAAATGATATTCTTTATGAATAATGGCTAAATCAGCGTTGGTAAGAGAAGCGATACGACTAAAGGTCATTTCGCTGTAACCGCGATCATAAGTGCCCATTAAGCCTTCTTTACAGTAAGCGTAACCAGTAACGATCGGTAGCTCTGTTGTCACATCAATATCTTTAAATACATCAGTGATGGTTTCATCTAACGTTCTTGGAGTTTGGTTATCCCACCCAGAGAGGTCGACGAATTTAGCGTTAATTCCAATAGTTTTAAGTTTTAATGCTGTATTAAAGGCACTATGTGCTTCACCAATAGAAGAGAGGAATTCTCTAACTTGCGGTAAATATCGACGTAGAGAAAATTGACCGTATTGGCAGGTTTGAAGAATGTTTGAGATACAATTTTTGGCTTCATCAATTCGTGAGCAAATAAATTTATCCGCTCTTAAACGATTTAATGGATCGATAAAAAGGTGTTCATTAGTGAGTAACATACGATTTTTTACATATTCTAATGCTTCATCCCAACTGTCATCACGTTTAGCGATCAGTTTATAGACACCCGGCTTACCTGTTTTTTTACACTCAAGCAATGAGTCAGTAATGCCGCCATAGGCTGATACAACAAAAACACGGTTATATGGATTGGCTGGACGAAGGAATATGTTATCTAAAACGGCATCAAACGCCGTCATAGACGTACCGCCGATTTTTTCTACGGTATAAGTCATTAAGAAATCCTTTTTTTGACTTTGAATTATGAAGATAAGAGGAGGAATATTAGGGGTGGGGCACAAAGCCCCAATCGGAATATTAATCAATAATAGGGTAGACGCCGTTTTTATCGTGCACTTCAGTACCGATAATCGGTGGGTTGAAGACACAAGCCATCACCATTTCTTTATCTTTATATGCTCGTAAGTAGTGTTCATCATGCTTATCAAGAATATATAAGGTACCGGCTTTTATTGGGTACGTTTCACCGCCAACAACTTCTATTTCGCCTTCGCCACTCATGCAATATACCGACTCTAGGTGGTTCTTGTAATGAATATGAGTTTCAGTATTTTGGTAAATTGTTGTGATGTGAAAAGAAAATCCCATATTGTCATTTTTCAATAACATACGAACGCTTTCCCACGTTTCTGATACTACGCGTCGCTCGCTGTCACGACATTCATCTAATGTTCTTACTATCATGATTCTTCCCTGCTTAAGATGCTTTTTTGAAATAGGTAGAAGCTACCGCTTCAACGGCATTTTCGAAGATAGTTAATCCTTCGATAAGTTCTGATTCTGTTATCGTTAATGGACAAAAGAATTTTACAACTTCATCAGCAGGTCCGGCAGTTTCGATGATCATGCCATTTTTAAAGCATGTCTTAGCAATTTCAGTTGAGATGAATGCATTTTCACACTCAACCCCAATCATCATGCCGCGTCCTTTTTGTTTTACAAATAGTTTAGGGTGGCGCTTGATTGAGCGTTCGATTACGTCACTTACTTTTTGAGAGCACTGTTTAATATGTTCTTCAAAATTTGAGTTTGACCAATATATTTCAATGGCTTTAGCCGCAGTGATGAACGCGTGATTGTTACCACGGAAAGTACCGTTGTGCTCGCCTGGTTTCCATTGGTCTAATTCAGGTTTAAGTAAAACGACTGCCATTGGTAAACCGTAGCCACCAATTGATTTAGACAGTGTAACCATATCAGGTTTGATACCTGATGGTTCGAAACTAAAGAAGGTTCCTGTACGGCCACAACCTGCTTGAATGTCATCAACAATCATAAGAATGTCGTTGGCTTTACAAATCTTACTTAAACGTTGTAACCATTGGTTTGAAGCAACGTTTAATCCACCTTCACCTTGCACTGTCTCTAAAAGAACAGCGGCAGGTTTATCTAGGCCACTTGAGTTATCAGATAACATGGTTTCGAATAGGTTAAGTCCATCAATATCTGCATAGCCTTCAAAAGGAATGCGAGTGATATTGTTTAAGCTAACGCCTGCGCCTTGACGATGATGTTGATTACCTGTGGCAGCTAACGCACCAGCAGTACAGCCGTGAAATCCATTTGTAAATGCCACAATATTAGTTCGGTTTTTTACTTTTCGCGCCAGTTTTAAAGCGGCCTCAACCGCATTTGTTCCCGTAGGACCTGTAAATTGAACTTTATAGTCGAGATGTCTTGGCTCAAGAATGTAATGATTTAGCGCATTTAAGAATGTTGCCTTTGCGCTTGAATGCATATCTAGGCCGTGTGTAATTCCATCTTGTTCAATGTATTCAAGCAAAGCTTGCTTTAAAACTGGGTTGTTGTGACCGTAATTGAGAGAGCCTGCTCCGGCAAGGAAATCGAGGTAACGTTCCCCGTTTTCGGCTTCTAACCAGCATCCCTTTGCTTTTTGAAAAATAACAGGAAAGTTGTTTGAGTATGAACGTACTTTTGATTCTCGTGTTTTAAAAATATTCATGATGATTCCGTTTATTATTCCTATTTTATTGACGATGAATGTAAAGGGATGCGATACAAATATTCAGTATCGTGTTTATCTTTGAAGTGTATTTTTTGGTCTAGAAAAGTGCTTACTTCGCCTTGATTACCATTATTAGCGTCGAGCTTTTTAAACAGTGACCAAGAGGCGTCATTTGCTTTGGTTATCGTCGTTTCTAAGGCTTTTATATGCTTGAGGCTTTCTCGTTGTAAAAGTGTATTTAGCATGGAGTAAGCTAAACCTTTACCTCGATAGCGGGGAGAGACGGCAACTTGCCATATAAACAAAGTGTTTGGTTCATTCGGTTTTTGATAACCAGAAATAAAACCAGCAAGGTCGTCATCTTTTTCTGCTAAAACGCAGGTATTACTGAAATGTGTAGATTGAAGAAAGTTGCAGTATGAAGAATTAATATCAAGTGGTGAGCAGTCGGTGATCAATGAATAAACATTGTCACCGTCTGTCCTCGAAGGTTCTCGAAATGTCCATTTTTTACTGGGGTCAGTGTCAATACCTGAACACAATACCCAAGGTGCTAATATAGCCATATGTAAATACATATCCTTTGTACTCTAATTAAATTCGTTGTCATTATGTCCATTCTTTGGGGGGTAAAAGCAAATAAATAGCATTTATATGAGTTAAATTGCGAGTTGTGTCACGTTTTGTTGCCATTTTTTATCAGGTATGACGTTTCTTTTTGTTTTAAATAGATTAGTTCTCTTAGTATTTATTTTTGGTTTTGAGTGTTTAATCTATTAAAATTTCGATGTTTGATTTATAAAGTTAAGGATGATTGGACCAGTTTTAATGTGATGATGGAGGAAAGGTGGGGGCTTTTTTCTTTTTGTAATGAATCGTATAAAGAGTCAGTAGCACTGTTATTCAATTTAAGGTTTAATGCTCTTTAATCGAACATCTAATATTTGGAACATGTAATGTCTTTGGTTAACCAGCTTTCTTTATTTATTGATGTCGTGCAGCAAGGTTCTTTTACAAAGGCGGCAGCATTGCATGATATGGATAATTCCTCGTTGTCTAAGCAAATTAAAAAGCTAGAAACCGAATTGGGCGTTCAGTTGCTTAATCGTTCAACGCGATCGTTTTCATTAACGCCTGCGGGAGAGGATATTTTAGATCAGGCACATAAACTTCTGAATACGCTAGGGGATGTGAAATCAATTGCTGATTCATATCATACCGATCTCAAAGGTCGCATCCGTATAACGGCTCCGTTACATATTGGTCAACAATACCTCCATCCTGTTATTAGTCAGTTTATGACAGTGTATCCAGACGTTGAAATTGATCTTTTAATGGATGATAAGCGGACGGATATTATATCTGATCACTTTGATGTTGCTTTTCGATTAGGGCGTTTAGATGATTCAAATTTAATTGCGAAGAAACTTGCTGATATTCGTCCTGTTATCCTTGCTTCGGAGGACTTTATTAAGCAGTACGGAGAGCCGAAAAAACCTGAAGAGTTGGAGTGCTTACCTTCTGTCATTTACAGTAATGGTTCTTTGACTGTCGATACGATGAAGCTGAGTGATAGCCCAGACTCCACTCAGTTTAAAAGTTATAAAATGAAAGGAAATTATAAAGTTAGTGATGTACGAACGCTGTTAGCAGCGGTGAAAGATGGTTTAGGCTATGCGATGGTATATTCTTCAAATCTTGAACGTTCAATAATTGAAATGAAGTTAAAGCCATTACTTACTCATTATTTACTTTGCGATCAAGGTGCAGCGTTGTATGCATTGTATCCACATAGAAAACAAACGGCGTTAGTGAGGGAGTTTATTACTGCTGTTGAAAAGCATATTGGCGATTCTCCGTGCTGGGAGAAGCACGTTCCTGAGTTTGATACGATGTACCAAAAGAAAAAATAGCTGATCTCAGCAGTGAAATAAGAAATAAAGCTCATGCCCATGAATTAAGTCAACAATTTGAAGCGGTCGCACTGGGTTATGCAAAAGTGGATGTGGTTTATTTAGGACAAAAGTTAATGGTAAAAACATTATAATAATCAGTTTAATAGCGTGGGTTTGACGAGTAAGGTAAAAGCGTTATTTTGTAGTAGACTCTTTTTCTTTATGGTTATATGAATATAAAACGCAATATTTTTATGTGAATTTAATCTAATAACGTTGTTGCACAATAGTGTGATGTAGGTCTAATATAAAGGTGTACAAGGTGATGGGGTGCCACCTACTTAACCGCCAATTTGGCTGATGACTCCTACAGTAAAGAGAACAGGTGTATCTGTTTGAACGGTCTTAATAAACCGAACTCAACAATGACCTGATCAATTATAATTGGCGAGATAATGCCATGTTGCGTAGATAATTGTGCCTTGCATAATGTCTTCCGATGTAATTGATTAGCAAGTAGTTAAGTTCGAGTTGATCGCTCTTGGTCTGTAGGTTATCAATGCCCTCCTACACCTGTTTTCCTAATCATTGGGAAAATATTATGCAATACGCATCAGAAATTCAAACCATGTGCCCTATTCAAAGAGGCGATCTCCACCCATCAGCTCCTATCCCTGTTGAAGGTCGAATGATAAATCCAAAAGAAGTCATCGCGATTTCAGGATTAAGTCATGGTGTTGGTGCGTGTGCTCCTCAACAAGGTGCAGCAAAACTTACCCTTAACGTAAAAGACGGCATCGTCGAAGAAGTACTGATTGAAACGATCGGTTGTTCTGGTATGACGCATTCTGCTGCGATGGCTGCCGAAATTCTTACCGGAAAAACCATTTTAGAGGCAATGAATACCGATTTAGTGTGTGATGCAATTAACGTTGCGATGCGTGAAATCTTCCTTCAATTTGCTTACGGTCGTACTCAATCTGCATTCTCAGAAGGCGGCTTAGAGATAGGTGCTGCTTTAGAAGATTTAGGTAAAACCAAACGAAGTCAAGTAGGAACAAGCTACTCAACTAGCGCCAAAGGCGTTCGTTATATGGAGCTTGCTGAAGGATATGTGACACGTTTAGGCCTTGATGAAAATAGTGAAGTGATTGGTTATGAATATTTGAATCTTGGAAAAATGATGGCTGATATTGGCAAGGGTGTATCTGCAGATGATGCATTAAAAGCGGCATCAGGTACTTATGGACGCTTCGCTGAAGCGGTAAAAACTGTCGACCCACGTCAAGAATAATTGAGGCCATCATTATGAATACGAATATCCAAACCCTACTTGAAGAAATGAATTTCTCTACATTAGATGATGCGTATAACTATTGTCTTGAAATGAATATTGATCCTAAAAAATTAGTCATTGATACCCAACCAATTGCTTTTGATAATGCATGCGATGCTTATACGTTGGGCTCGGCATTGGCGTTATATCGCAAGGCCGGCAGTGCAGCGGCGGCAGCGAATATTATTGGTGAAGGTCTACAAGCATTTTGTAAAAAAGGCAGCGTGGCAGCGCAACGTCAAGTTGGCCTTGGTCACGGTGCTCTAGCGGCTCGTTTATTATCTGATGAGACTCAATGTTTTGCTTTTTTGGCGGGTCATGAATCTTTTGCTGCAGCTGAAGGCGCGATAAAAATCGCACTTAATGCAAACAAATCACGTAATACACCATTAAGGGTTGTGTTGAATGGTTTAGGTAAAGATGCAGCGTACCTTATCTCTCGTATCAATGGTTTTACTTACGTAAGAACGCAATTTAATTATCAAACTGGTGAGTTAGTTGAAGTAAGCAGAAAACGTTTTTCACAAACACAACGCGGTGACATCCTTTGCTATGGGGCTGATGATGTGCGAGAAGGCACGGCAATTATGCATGCGGCAGGAGTTGATGTCAGTATTACGGGTAACTCAACCAATCCTACTCGTTTTCAACATCCTGTTGCTGGTATCTACAAACAAGAACGTTTAGCACAAGGTAAACCGTATTTTTCAGTTGCATCTGGTGGCGGTACGGGTCGTACATTACATCCAGATAACGTAGCCGCGGGTCCTGCCTCTTATGGTATGACAGATACGATGGGCAGAATGCATGCGGATGCACAATTTGCAGGGAGTTCATCTGTTCCTGCACACGTTGCAATGATGGGCTTTATTGGTATGGGGAACAACCCAATGGTTGGTGCATCAGTTGCGCTTGCGGTTGAAGTTGACCAACGTTTAAATCGATAAATAAAAAAGGTTGGAGATAGTTTCTATTTCTAACCTAATGATTCTTTGTGAAGGTATCGAGGGGGTATTCTTCGCAGAGGATTATTAAATTTTTTAATGGTTTGTAATCCTACCTGATTATCTATAAATAACGACTATTCAGACACTTCCAATAAATAATCTTCTACTTGCTCTGATAACCAATCAATAATGACGCCACGAGGCATGGTTGCTTTTGTCATTTCAGCAAAAGATTGCCAATTCATCGCGCGGTTATGTTTAAGCACTTTCAATGTCCCATCTCGTAAATGTTCATTGATTAAGAGTGAAGGAACCGAAGACCAACCTGTTTTATCTAATACTGCATCTCGTAAGTGTTCATAAAAAGTAAGTGCAATATACTTACTTGATTTTGGTTCAACGACCATTAGTCCATCTTCATCAATATAATTTACTATGATTTCGGTATTGCTTTCAAGATCGGTTAAGTTCACTTTTCTGAGTTGACTTAAAGGATGATCTTTATGGGCGACAGACATCATTCGTATCTGGCCTAATTCATTTTGCTGTACATGCAATAATTCATTATTTATAGGCAGTAAACCATAAGCAACATCAACAATGTTTTGCTCAACCATTTCTTCTAATTCAGGAGAAGGGGCGACATAAATTGAAATACTGGTGCTTGGGAATTTGCGACTCATTTTACCTAATATTTGACGCCAAACCACTTCAGGTAATGCATCATCACGAACGACACGAATTGTAGAGGCGACCCCGTTATTGTATTGAAAGCACTTGTTTTCAATATCATTGCTGATCAGTGACATTCGTTGAAAGTCATGAACAAGGGATTCGCCTATTTCTGTTGGAGTAATGCGGTTTCCTGTGCGAGTTAATAAGACGGTATTAAGCTCATCTTCTAATGCATTTAACGCGGCACTGACTGTGGTTCTGCTTTTTTGAAGTTTGCGGGCTGCTTCTGCAATTGACCCCATTTCAACAGTATATAAAAACATTTCAATTTGACTGGTTTTCATGATCTAAACTCAATAATGGCAGTGATGATAAATATTAAAAGCATTAAGCGACGAATAACCTGACGCTGACTGATTATCATATCACCAATTTTGGTTATATTATGAGTTACATATATAAAAAAGACGAAAAATAAGTCGATGGAGTAAAATATGTCATATTTAATTAGAAAAGAGAGGCAGCTGTTACTTGTCTCAACATTTTCAGCACTACTGTTTGCCATTATAGGCATCGCATTAGGTACGTTGATTCATTCGTTAGTGATTATTTTTGATGGGGTGTATTCATTAGTAAGTTTAGGTCTAACATTAATCTCGTTAGCGGCCGTACTTTATATCAGACAAGAAGATATATCGAAAAATATTAAGCGCGTTAAGGTAATTGAGTCTTCAGTTATTTTACTTAAAGGGATCGCAATTACCTTAATGTGTGTACTGTCATTTATTGCTGCAATTCAAGCCATTATGCAAGGTGGTAGAGAAGTAAATACAGGCATAGCCCTCGCGTTTGGTGCCTTTAGTATGGTGGGTTGTTACACCAGCTATTGGGTAATGAAAACACAAGGTCGTGAAGTTAAGTCTGCTTTAGTTGATGCAGAAGCAAAGCAATGGTTAATGGATACCGTAATCAGTGCCGCTGTATTTGTGGGCTTTATGGCTGCGAAAATATTATTGCTGACGTCATACGCTGAATACGCAAAATTAGCGGATCCAACAATGGTGGTTATTGCGTCCGTTTATTTCATTATTGTACCAGTAAAAATGATATTGAATTCAACGAAGCAATTACACAAATTAAGTCGAAACTGCACGATAGCAAAGTGCTTACACGTCTAAGTTCGTTCGTCTTTAGGCGTGTCCATCACCACTAATGTTCCAATCGCGTTGACCTGAGAGATTTCTCCAAGCACATTTGAATGAAAGTGCTTATAAGACTGTAAACTCTCAGTCTCAACGCGAAGTAAATATTCATTGGAACCCGTAATATTGTGGCATTCAACCACTTCTTTAGAATCCATGATTTGGGCTTCAAATTCTTTTTGTGATTTCTTACTGTGATTCGATAATCCAATCGTTACATAAGCAATAAATCCTATCCCACATTTATTTGGGTTTAATACAGCTCGATAACCTTGAATCGTATTACTACGCTCTAATTCTTGTACTCTTCGTAGTGTCGCTGATGGCGATAATCCAATCCGCTCAGCCAGCTCAACATTGCTCAATCGACCATTCAATTTCAACTCTTGCAATATTCTTTCGTCAAATCTATCCATAGCGACCAAACCTTGTGAAATTTCTTTATTTTAAGCAAATATAGACAGAAAATTTACCTAGTCTCGCATTAAGATACAAGAAGAATTTAATCTTGATAAGATCGTCATTATGGAATACCCGCATCTACTTGCTTTAATCGCTTTTGCCTTTGTTGGCGCTTTCACCCCTGGTCCGAATAACATCATGCTAATGACCTCTGGTGCGAATGTTGGTTTTGTTCGTACTATTCCACATATGCTCGGTGTTATTTTGGGTTTTGCTTTTATGTTGGTGTTGGTTGGGTTGGGATTACTTCAGTTTTTTCAAACGTATCCACAATTAGAGAAAGTATTGCAGGTTGTTAGTGCAATTTATTTACTTTATCTCGCGTACAAAATAGCAACAAGCGAACCGGTTAATAGTATTAATGGGGACTACAAACCAATGTCGTTTTTAAGTGCGGCCAGCTTTCAATGGGTAAACCCAAAAGGGTGGTCAATGGCATTGTCGGTAATGAGTATTTATGCTTCTAGCTCAGATATATTCAGTGTTTTTTTAATCGCATTTGTGTTTATTTGTATTAACGTTCCAACCGTTAGTTTTTGGACTGCGGCGGGAAAACAGTTGCAGAAACGATTAACTAAACCAAGCCACCTTAAAGTCTTTAATTACAGCATGGCTGGTTTATTAGTTGGGTCAATGGTGATTGGTTTTTAATCATTTACGGTTCTGTTTTATAGTTTATTTGTGGGGTCGCCTTGTTAATACAATGTAATTTACGAGGATGTGTTATCTTTAAATATATCACGTTCTCGTAAATACACGATTAATAAGGTCATCCCTATGTATCGAAACATCTTTCTGCTCGTTATCACCCTTTTTACTTCCCTTTCATTACAAGCTGAAGAGCAACGATATTCTGAAAAAGAGTATGTTGATAGACCTTTAATGGAGCGCTATATTCTTGATGAATTAAAAGCATTAAGAATGGATCAGCAAGATTTAGAACGAAGAATGACGATACAAATTACGGATCGTGAATTATCGGTTGCAGATAAGTCATTAAATTACTCAAATGTCACAGTGACTTATTTCTTTTACGTGATTGCCGCAATGGCGTCGTTGGTTGCTCTTATTGGGTGGCAGTCATTAAAAGAAATGAAGCAGAATACGAAAGAGATGGCCGATAAACAATTGACTAAAATAGCCCAAGATTATGAGAAAAAATTTGGTGCTTTAGAATTGGACTTAAAGCGGAAAACCCGAATTATTTCAGATAATAATCGTGAAATTGAAATCATTAATGAAGTACATAATCTGTGGTTGAGAGCCCAAAGTGTTCAAACAGCAGAGCAAAAGATGGACGTATATGATGAGATTTTAAAAATACGTCCAGGTGATTTAGAAGCATTGACTTATAAAGCGGATGCGGCGATGGAGATGCGAGAATTCCATTGGGCATTAAGCTTATGTAATCGAGTTTTAGAAGTTGATGATCAAAATGCGCATGCATTGTATCAGCGTGCATGTGGTTATTCTCAATTAGGTGCGGACGTACAAGCCATCGATGATTTACAACGATCTATTAGAGCGAGTGCTTCCATGCGTGACTTAGTTGGAGAAGAACCAGATTTTGACCCGCTTAGAGGTTTAGAGCGTTTTGAAGCATTATTAGAAGAAGAAGAAAAATAATTAGTCACCAAGGTGCTCTGTAATAAAGTCTAAAAAGCAGCGCACCTTTCCTGACATGTTCTTTCTGCTTGGGTACACCATATACACATCAATTCTTAATTTAGGATAGTCCCCAAATAATTCGATTAATTTTCCTGTTTCTAGTTCATCCGTTAAGTGGAAGCGAGGGATTCGAGTGATCCCTTGCCCTGCTAAGCATAAAGACAATTCCATAAATGAATTATTAGTGATTACCTGACAGTGCAGTGGTACGGGTAATTCTTGATGATCTTTATCAATAAAATCCCACACGCTGCCCTGTTTTACATACGTATATCCAATGGTTTTATGTTGGGATAGTTCACTTGGATTTTGAGGGTAACCGTATTTTATTAAATAATCAGGAGAAGCAATAACAACGCCTTCTGAGCTTAAAAATCGACGACTTATTAAGCTCGAATCTTCGAGTTGATGAGAGGCTCGAATGGCCATATCAAACCCTTCCGCTACAATATCAATTTTTCTATCATTCAGGTCTAATTCTAAAGTGATGTCTGGGTATTGGTCTGAAAATAGCCCTAAGATAGGACGTAACCGAGAGAGTGCAAACCCAACAGGGCAACTCACTCTTAGCCGTCCTTTAGGCTTATCTTGTTGTCCTGAAATGGCATTTTCAGCGAATTGTGCATCTTCAATCAGTTGTTGGCATTGTTGAAAATACAACTCTCCTTCAGGTGTTAATCGCAATGTGCGTGTTGTGCGGTGAAGTAACCTTACGCCTAAACGTGCCTCTAATTTTCCTATTTCTTTGCTGATATAAGACGTTGAGTGCCCACTGATGTGTGCTGCCTTAGTAAAACTGCCGCTGTTAACGACTTCTGTAAAAATCACCATGCCATCAAATAAGGCTGAATTAAACGTCACTTCTGTTATCCCCACCAAGTATTGCAAGTCATATGGAAATAATCATTGCACATTTAGGCTATTAATCAATATCTGTAATTAAACTATAGTTAGTTCATAGGATAACGGTTCACAAAAAAGAAATAAGAATGAAGCAAATAACACGAATAAATCATATTGGTCTTCGAGTTAGCCATTTTGAAACCTCTCGTGACTTTTATGCCAAATTAGGATTTGAATACGTTACAGGCCCAAGTGGACCAGAGCCTGTTGCGATTGTAGAGCATCCGTCGGGTATCAATATTAATTTTATTCTTAATGCCAATCAGAATAAAAAAGAGAATGTGTTGATGGATGTGGAATTGAAACACACAGGATATACCCATGTCGCCATTGAAGTCGATGACATGGAGAAAACGTTAGTCGAACTTGAAAAGCTTGATATATCGTTAAGTGGGAATGTAATGAAGCACCCAACTGGCGGATCTTGCTTTATCCGAGACCCAGATAATAATGTGATTGAGTTTATAGAATATGTTGGCCTCAACGCATTTCAGTAATAATGATAAGGAATAACCATGAAAGTATTAGCACTAGCAGCAAGTAATAGCTCAACTTCAATCAATAAGCAATTAGCCGTATACGCAGCAGGGCTTGTACCAAATGCTGAAGTAGAAGTTCTGGATCTGAATGATTTTGAAATGCCAATTTTCAGTGAAGATAAAGAAAAAGAATTAGGCCAACCAGAACTTGCTCAGCGCTTCTTTCAAAAATTAGGCGACGCAGACGTGATTGTTATTTCATACGCTGAACATAATGGTTCTTACTCAGCGGCGTTTAAAAACGTGTTTGATTGGACATCTCGTATTGATATGAAAGTATATCAAGGTAAGCCAGTTATTATGCTTGCTACTTCCCCAGGTCCTGGTGGTGCGAGTTCTGTATTAGCAGCAGCAACTGGTTCTGCTCCTTACTTTGCAGCGGAAGTGAAAGGTTCACTGTCTATTCCTAGTTTTTACGATAATTTTGACATGGAAAAAGGTGAGTTAAAAAATGAAGCGCTGGCTGAGAAATTAAAAGCAATTATTACTGAGCTATAAATAATGATAAAGCAATTTTAACTGATTGTTCGTATGTGAAAGGGCGTATTTATTTTATATAGATACGCCCTTTTTATTGTTTTAAAAATGAATAGTAGCGATGCTAATTAACATTTTTCATTAGAACACAGAAAAGCTGAATTAAATTATATTAACGATATCAAACACACATCGAAACATAACGGAGTAAAGTTTCACTCAGTAAATTTATTTTTAAGTCACAAATTCTCAACAAGTGAACGTAATGTCATCATTTATCACTATTATTGATAAGAGTTATGCACGAGAATAGACAGGCTTAGATTATTATATGGTCATGATTTATATAGGACGTTTTTTATGATTAAGAAATATGTAGCTTTGTTGCTATTGATGGTGAGCTTTATTGCACCAACGTACGCACAAAGCATTGATGAAATGAAAGTAACACAGCAAAATTTACAAGAACGCTTAGTACAATTATCTGCGGCAGATCCTGCTGATAAGCTCTTTTTTGAAGATGTACTTCGTCGAAAGAATGAAGAAATTAGAAACAATATTTCTGAAAAAATTCAAGATGAAACGAAAGATCCTGCACTTGTTGAAACCGTGCGCTTAGAAATGAAATTAGTAAATCAACTATTGGCATACAGTCAGAAAGAGTTGATTCGTATTACTAAAGCGTCAAGAAAAGCAAGCGGTGACGAGAAGGCTGACCTAGAATTTGCGGCTCAAAAGCGCTTAGGTATGATGGACCAATATTACGTTGAAGCTTTTGAAACGTTAGCTTGGGGTGAGTCGTTAAATATTGATTTTGCAAATGAAGAACAAAACATTTTAAAAGATCTAGAAACTAGAGCTGACCTATTATTTAATGTTATTCATTATCTTGATTCACAACGAAATGATATTGCTCAACGTCTTAAATTTGCTTCTCCTGAGCAGAAAGTAACGCTAAAGCAAAATGCTGTGAACATGGCAGAGCGAATATCGTTGATGGTTGCAAGCTTAGAAGCAACGACGGCATTGATGGAAGAAAATAACGTTGATATTACAAAATATAAACAGCTTATCTTCTCAATTACGGGCGATATTAATAGCGATGTATTAGACGTAAGCGTTGCTTATGGATTAACTGAAGAGTGGGCTAACGGGTTTAAGGATTGGGCGATTGAGAATGCGCCATCGTTGGTTTTAAAAACGCTAATATTTATTATTATTTTATGGGTAACTCGAGTTATTTCTCGTTTAGCTAGAAAAGCGATAAAGAAAAGCGTGTCTCATTCTAAAATGAAATTCAGTCATTTGATGCAAGATTTCTTTGTTTCAATGGGCACGAAGCTGGTAACGTTAATTGGTATTCTGATTGCGCTATCGCAAGTTGGTATCAATTTAGGACCACTATTAACAGGCTTTGGTGTTGCTGGTGTGGTTATTGGTTTTGCACTTAAAGATACATTATCTAACTTTGCATCAGGCATGATGATCTTAATTTATCGTCCATTTGATGTGAATGATTTAGTTGAGATTGCAGGCATTACGGGTAAAGTAAGTCACATGAACCTAGTGTCGACTACTGTTAAAACAATTGATAATCAACAGCTTGTTTTCCCGAATAATAAGATTTGGGGCGATGTTATTAAGAATGTAACGGCTGAGACTGTACGACGTGTCGACATGGTTTTTGGTATTGGTTATCAAGATGATATTGAGAAAGCGAAAGCCATCTTTAATGATATCTTAGCGAGTCATCCTGCCGTATTGAAATCACCAGAACATATGGTGAAATTGCATACTCTTAATGAATCATCAGTCGACTTTATTGTTCGCCCATGGGTGAAAACTGACGATTATTGGGATGTGTATTGGGAAGTGACAGAAACCGTTAAGAAACGCTTTGATGCTGAAGGCGTGAGCATTCCGTTCCCACAACGTGATGTGCATGTTTATAAGCATGATGCTTAATATCTGGGTATAAAATACAATAAATAAAAAAGGAGTGATTCTGAATCACTCCTTTTTTTTGTTTTTATTTTAAGCGACTATTTATCTGAATCGATAGTAATGTCAGATGGCTTTTTAAATTTCTTTATGATGAGAGAGACAACAAAAAACACGACACCGACAATAAGAGCTGAACGTAAGATAGTGAATCCATCATGCTCTAATTGTTGTACATGAGGGCCTACAGAGGCAAATAAGCGTAAACTGAAGAAGGCCAACATGATAAATGGGATGATTTTGTTCATTCGTTTATGCTCCGTTAATGTAGGGTGTCGTTATGTAGTGTTAACAATAATAACGAAAGGTAAGCCAAATTGAATCGCCTTTATTGGTAATGTAAGTTTACTTTTTTATCAGACCTTGATGTGTTCAAAAAACTGGGTGATTTGTGGGGGACGACAAGATTGAATGTCTCCGCTAAAGAAAGGCAAGATCTACGTATTATGTTTAGCAACCTTCTGCCTTGATTTTCGGGTGAATGAAAATTATTTTAAAATAGATGAAGAAAAATCTTTACAATATTCGGCAGTAGGGTATTATCCATCTCGCTCTGTTGCTCAGAGTTGTTAATGAACATCAAGTAAAAGTAAGCCTTAGTATTTCTTCGTAATGTTGTTATTCTCAGTGTTTCCCTTAGCTTTGTAGTCACATTTAATAATTCAAGCTCTAAGCGCATCGCATTATGCGATTTTTTATGAATTTAAATATATAAGGGACATCACATGTCTAAAACAACTGGTATCGTTAAATGGTTTAACGAAGAGAAAGGTTTCGGTTTTATCACTCAAGATAACGGCGGCGCTGACGTATTCGTACATTTCCGTGCTATCGCTTCAGAGGGTTTCAAAACTCTTGCTGAAGGCCAAAAAGTTTCTTTTGAAGTTGAGCAAGGCCAAAAAGGCCCACAAGCTGCGAACGTTGTAGCTGCTTAATTTCAAATAAGTTGCGCAGATGGTATTTATACCATTTGCGCTACTTTTAAATGCTTTATTAACACTCGATTTAGTTCTACTCTGTAAGATATAAACATTTCAAACATCTGCTCCTGTTTTGTACTTGTCCTAACCTCTCTTATTTACTTCTACTATTTTAGTTTTAATCCAATCATTTTCTGTAACATCAATCTATTACATCATTTAAATTAATTTTTTAGCCTCATTCTATTTAAAAAATGCAGGTCAAAAATTAAGCATATTTCTTATTTATAAATCCAAAGGTACTAAATGAACGTAAGTTTTACTATTTTCAAAAATAATGTTTCATGGGACGCTCCAATTCACCAACTAAACAGTGATGTTTTATTGCGTAATGTCTTAATCAAAGGCAATTTGAATACGTTTGATATTCAATTTTCATATTGTGAAGAGACGGGCGAAGGAAGTATTACCAATAGCGATAATCACTCTATTGGCAACTTTTCAATTTCTTACTAATTAATCACGTTTTTAGATTTAACTGAACTTTTATTGGCTCCCCCAAAATAGCACTGGCCAATTCTTTTTCTCTGAATAGCTTTTTAGTGGTTCACAAGGATTTACCAAGTACGTATGGTCCACGTACAAGCACAATGGTAAATCGTTGATAGAATCGGTATAAAAGTGAATATCAGAATAGGTATTTTTTTCTCCACCTAGCCATTCCGTTAGTCGCGTTACTTTCCCTTCTCTATAGCTTGCTGTACCTAATATATGGCGAGTGTAATAACCATTTCTTTCTTTTAAATCAATACCAATAGCATGTTCAATGCCAATTTTTTTAGCGACCGCTTTAACTAAAAATGTGACTGATGCAGAGATGATCACAATATCTATGTTATCGTTTTTTAATTCTTGAATTAGTGTTTTGGCTTCGGGAAACAATAAAGGCAAAATTCGCTCTTCGACACATTCTTCCGTAAGTTCTGTGATTTTTTCTTTTGCCACGGCTTTCAATGGATGCATTGAGAAGGCAAGGTAATCTTCCATATCCATCAAACCCCGCGAATACAGTGCCATTAAACGTTTATCTTCCGTTAAAAAGCTAGGATCCGTGACAATTCCTTTATCCACTAAGAACTCATTCCAAATCATGGCACAATCACCGTTGATCAACGTGTCATCCATATCAAATACGTACAATGGTTGCATCATATTAAGCTCTCACTGGTTGAATTTCGTTAAGATTAAAGAGTAAGTCTAATGTACTTCCTGCGGCTAACAGCCTTTCTGAAGAACGATTCAATAAATCGACGGTAAGATCGCAATTATTTACATCGACTTGGTAGCGAATAACATTACCAAGTAATTGGTGGCTCTTAATAATGCCTTGTTTTGGGGCTGAAATATGCTCGGCATAGTGCCGACCTTCTTCTTTTACATAAATCGATTCTGGACGAATGGCGACTTTCCACTTTGTTTCAATATCAAAGAGTTGTTTTGCTTTTGATGCGTCAACTAAGTTGTAGTGTCCCATGAAACCAGCCACAAACTCATTTGCAGGTTGGGTGTATATTTCTTCTGGTGATCCTTGTTGAACGATTTCGCCTTGGTTCATTAAAAAGATGCGATCGGACATTATCATCGCTTCTTCTTGGTCGTGAGTGACAAAGATCGTCGTTAAGTTCAGCTCTTTTTGAATATCACGGATTTGTTGGCGAAGGCGTTTTCTGATCTTTGCATCTAATGCCGATAATGGCTCATCCAGTAATAATATTCTAGGTTTTACAACTAACGCACGAGCCAATGCTACTCGTTGACGTTGTCCGCCAGAAAGTTGATGTGGGTAGCGATCTTCTTTTCCATTCAAATCAACCAATTCAATGACTTTATTTACCTCTTTTTCGACCGTATTTTCGTCGATTTTTTTCATTTTCAAACCAAATGCGATGTTTCCTTTTACGGTCATATTGGGAAATAAGGCATAAGATTGAAACACCATCCCAATGCCACGTTGTTGTGGTGTTTGATTTGTGATGTTTTCGCCATTTACCCAAATTTCGCCGTTATTGATGGGATCTAAGCCCGTTAAGCTGCGAAGTAGTGTCGATTTACCACAACCACTTGGACCTAGTAACGTGATGAATTCCCCCTTTTCAATGTTGAAATGCACATTTTCAAATACGGTATTATCACCAAAACGTTTCGTTAATTTATTTACGCTTACATAGCTCATGATTTGATCCCTTGGCTAAAACGACTTGCTAGCCAAGTCAGTAAAAAGATGAATAAGAAATAGGTCATTACTAATGCAGACGTAAAGTGTCCGCTCGTTTGTCGCATGTTATAGAGGTAGATTTGCAGAGTTTCATAACGCGTGCCGACTAAGATGTTGGCAAACACAAATTCACCCAGTAAAAATGAAAAAGATAAGAAGAGTGATGCCATTAATCCTTTTCTTAAATTCGGAAGAATGATCAAGAGAAAGGCTTTGGTTGTACTCGCTCCTAGTAAATGAGCTGCATCCATTAGATCGTGTAAATTGATGGCTTCAAAACTATTCGCGACGGCGCGGTACATAAATGGCAATGCAATAGTGAAATAGGTTCCGATGAGTATCCAGGGTGTTCCAACTAAAGGGATACTACTGTCAGCATAGATTTGCAATAACCCAACGGATGACACGACAGGTGGAACCGCAAAGGGCAGTAGAATGAGAATGTTCATCACTTTATCGAGTTTTGGGAAGTAATAAAACACGACAAAAATAGCGGGAATAATAAGTACAACACTCAACGTTAATGCGGCGAGACCAATAAATAATGAACGCCCAAATGCAGCGATGAAACGCTCGTCTGTTAATAGTTGTCCATACCAGTTCAAAGTGAATCCATCTGGAAGGATTGTCGCCCCCCAGCGTGAAGACATCGAGTACACAAACGTCGCAATAATTGGGATCATCATGATACCGACAATAGAATAAACGACTGATTTGTGAAAGGTGGCGTTAACGTTTTGCATGATAACTCCTAGCAATAAGCCACTGATTAATTAGGGTAATGAAGGCCAGTATTGCCATTAAGATGACAGAAATAGCGGCGGCTAAATTTGGCTCTAAGAATAAATCTCCAGAAACAAGACTCGCAATACGAACGGTAATGACGTTGTAGTTACCATTGGTGAGAGCATACACACTGGCGTAAGCACCAATGGCATTAGCGATTAAAATGATGAAGGTGCCGAGTAACGCGGGTGATAACACAGGTAAGGCGATTTTTATCCAGTATTGCCATGTTTTTGCACCAAGTAGCGCTGAAGCGGCCTGCCAATCATCGCTTAATGCATCAAACGCGGGATAAAGTAATAAAACACCCAAAGGGATTTGGAAGTAAATATAAAGCGTGAGTAAGCCCCATTGGCCATATAAATTAAAATCATCAATGAGACCATATTGCTTGAGTAGCAAAGTGAATGCGCCATTAACGCCTAGAATAATAATGAAGGCAAAAGAGAGTGGTACGCCTGAGAAGTTACTGCTCATATTGGTAAAGGCAATAACGCCATCACGAATTTTGCTGTCAATTCTTCGTAATGATGAAACCAATAAAGTAGCAATTGCGAGCCCAATAAAACTTGACCAAATAGCCAGCCATAAACTGTTACTAAACCCTTGTAGCATAAAGCTTGAATCGAATATTTCTTGATAGTTTTCGAAAGAGTATTCATCTTCATAAATAAAACTATTGATGAACACCCAAATCATCGGAGCTAATTGAAATAAATAGAAAAATAATGCCAATGGAGTGAGCCAAATCGCAGGTTTTATTTTATGTAACCACAATGGTAATCGCTTACTTGGGCTATTTTTAGAATGAGTGACTACAGAACTACTCATAATGCTAATAATTCCTGAGAATAAGGTTTGTCGTGTTCAAGTGCCAATAATTGACATATAGAACCGCAGATATCGGTTTGCTTTAGCTTTATGTTTTTAAGATCTGGATCTTGATGACTAAAACGATGACCTATGACAAACAAAGGAACCTCTCGTTCTTCTGGTAAGATCCCACCGTGTGATAAGTCGTTATTCATGCCGTGATCACTGGTAATGAGGATCTGATAACCATCACGAACCCAATCATCAATATAATTAGACAGAATGATATCGGCCACGCGTGCGCTGTTTCTGTATTGGCGAGAATCTAAGCCAAATTTATGTCCAATATCATCAATGTTCATTGGGTGAATTAATAAGAAATTGGGTTGGTGAGTACGACGAAGGTGCTCTGCATCTAGAAATAATGCTTCATCTGGATAGTGATCCCAATGATAAAAACAACCATGTTGAATATTCAGATTTTCATCATCAGTAAAGCGATCACGTACTGCATGATAAGGGGCGATATTATAAAGTTCGCTGACCCAATGATAAGCGGCAGCCGCTGTTTTTAGGCCTTGTTTTCTGGCTAAGCTGAATACTGATTCATGATGAGATAAACGCACTATATTGTTGTTTACAATGCCACTTTCGACTGGAGACACACCGGTGAGCAGGCACTCATAGAGTGGGCGAGACATCGACGGCAATTCAGATTGAATTTTATATAGCGTTGTTCTTTGGTGCTCAATTAACCCATTTAAGTAGCCCATGCAATCGCGGGCTACTTGGTAATTAAGTCCATCAAGAACAACAAGGATAACCTTATTGTTCATAGCAACCTCTACTGTTGATTGATAAGGACGTTTTCTTGCCATTGACGAGGCAATTTACGCGCGGATTTTTCCCATGCTTTGAAGTCACTAACAGGATGAACGTTAGTGTATTGGTCGCTTGGAATTAATTTGTCTTGGATGGCTTTAGGTAATACTACGTCGCTACGAATTGGACGAGCGTAGCCTTCAGCCAAGTTGATTTGCCCTTGGTCACTGAAAATATATTCACGGGCTAGTTTTGCTGAGTTCGGGTTTTTAGCGAATTTATTGATGATGGTGGTGTAGCCTGAAATAACCGAACCATCTTGAGGGATATTTACGCTGAAACGTGCCTGCCCTGATTCATTATGACCGAGCTTGTCGCGATAATTCAACGCGTTGAAATCCCATAAGATAGCCACTTCAACTTCGCCTTTTTCTAAGTTTGCTAAGCCAGGATCGGTATAAGACAAACGACCCTGTTTTGCTAATTCAGCAAAGAATTTAATGGCTGGTTTTAAGTTACTTTCATCGCCACCATTAGCAAATGCCGCCGCTAAAACGGCATTGTTTGCTTGAGCTGCAACCCCAACATCTCCTACGCTGACTTTGTATGTACCTTCTAATAAATCACTCCACGATGTTGGTGGATTTTTTACTAATTGGTTGTTTGATATGAATGAGATAGTGCCCGTGTAAGCTAGAGCCCAATGCCCTTCTTTGTCTTTTGCCCAATCAGGAATGGAATCCCAAGTCGTTGGTTTATACGCTTGAGTGACGCCTTTTTTAACCGCGACTCGTGCAAAGGCAAAGCCAATGTCACCAATATCAGCCGTTGCATTTTTCTTTTCTGCAGAAAATTTTGCGATTTCTTGAGCTGAGCTCATGTCGGTATCTTGATGTTTTAATCCGTAGATTTTTCCTAGGTCATTCCATGTATCTTTCCAGTTTGCCCAGCTTCCTGGCATACCAACACTGTAAATGTGACCTTCTTGTTTCGCCGCATTCACAAGAGATTGAATATCTGCTTCTTTAGCAAATAGCGGTGTAGATAGGGTTGTCGCAATTAATGTTGCACTGGTTAGTAATGTTTTCATTCGTCTCTATCCTTTTGGACTACATCAATAATTTGATTGTCATCCTAGAGAGAGTTTGTGACGATTTTGAGGCGGATTTCTGACAGTTTTAGTGGATTTTGATGTCATTAATGTTTCAGTGTGAGGTGAAAAAAGAGGGCATAACGTTATTTCTTTCATCCAATAAAGGATTAACAAATAGTGCTTGAGTCCTTATTTTTATGATGATAGTTTGTAAGCATGATTATGAATACTCAAGCTACATACCTCTCAATTTGTTGGTGGCGTTCTATTTTATAGAGCGGCGCTGAATCACATCTATTCAAAGCCGTCGGAAGACTGCTTATGAATACCCATAATATGTGTCTCCGATGGTCTATTAGGAGCAATATTATGAAAAATCACACTCAAACAACGACACATCAATCCGTTAAAAAAGAAAAAGTATTAACTGGCGACAGAGCTACGGGACAATTGCATTTAGGGCATTTTATTGGTTCTTTGCAACAGCGAGTTGAGCTGCAACATCAGTATGAGCAAACCATTTTAGTTGCTGATTTACAAGGGCTGACGGACAACGGACATAACCCTCATAAAGTGTCTTCTAATATTTTAAATGTGGTGGCTGACTACCTTGCTGTCGGAATTGATCCTTTAAAAACAACTATCTGCTTACAATCAGCTATTCCTGCGTTATCAGAACTTACTATGTATTATTCAAATCTTGTGTCGGTTGCCCGTCTACAAAGAAATCCAACCGTAAAAAATGAAATTGCGAATAAATCCTTTGGTTCTTCGATTCCTACTGGGTTTTTGACCTACCCAATTAGTCAAGCAGCGGACATTACGGCGTTTAAAGCAACCTTAATTCCGGTGGGGGACGACCAATTACCGATGATAGAGCAGACAAACGAAATAGTAAGGAAGTTAAATCATATCGCTCAAGAAGAAGTGCTTGTTGAGTGCCGTCCATTGTTAAGTAAAATGCCGCGTTTACCTAGCGTTGATGGCAAAAGTAAAATGTCGAAATCGATGGGAAACTGCATACTATTAAGCTCAAGCGTAAAAGATATCTCTAAAGCGGTTAAAGCGATGTATACCGATCCTACTCATTTGAGAGTTGAAGACTCAGGTCAAGTAGAAGGCAATGTGGTGTTTACCTATTTAGATGCTTTTCATTCTGATGCGGCTTATATCAACGAGCTAAAAAGCCAATATCAACAAGGTGGTTTGGGGGATGGTACGACAAAGAAAATTTTAGAAGAGTGCCTACAAGAGATAGTAAGACCAATTCGAGAGCGCAGAGAAATGTACATTTCAGATAAATCGCAGCTTATTGATATTCTGAAAAAAGGCAGCCAAAAATCTCAAGAAGAATCAAACCAAGTCTTACATAATGTGAAAAAAGCATTTGGTTTGACGTTGTTTTAAATGGTTTTTCTATTATGGATTAAGATGATGAAGACTTTGCTTGTTGGTCTATTTTAGTTCGTAACCAGCGAGTAAATGCTTGATATTTAGGGCGTAATTCTTGTCCTTTTGGGCAAATTAAGTTATAGCTTAAATTGGATGGGATCGCTTCGAAAGGAGTCACTAATTCCCCATTGTTAAGGTAAGTATCGACTAGGCGTGTTCTTGCTATACCAATTCCCATTCCATTTCTAACGGCGGATATCGCCATTTCAGAATGATTAAAGACATAGTTATTTGATTGAACTGGTGTTGGGTTATTTGTCATAGATAGCCAATATGTCCATTCAAAATCAGTGCGAATAGACTCTAACGATTCAGTACAATGAATTAAACAAACGGCATCAATATTGAATACGTCTTTTGGTAGTTTATTTACATATTCTGGGGTGCAAATTGGTGTTAAATATTCGTCAAATAACTTTTCACAATGTAAATCTGGATGAAGCCCATTACTGTAATAAATAGCGAGATCGACCGGTTCATGTTTAAAATCGAGCGGGCTTGCTTTTACTCGGATTTTTAAATCAAGGTTTGGGTATAGAGCTTGAAACTCAGGCAATCTGGGCATTAACCATGATTGAGCGAAGGTGGGAGCAACTCCGATATAAAGCTCTCCGCTGAGTTCATTAAATTGAATATCTTCTATTTCGGAGAAGATGGCTTCAAGAGATGTATCAAGCACATCCCACAAACGTTTCCCTTCTTCTGTAAGCTCTAATTTACGAGTGAGACGAATAAATAAATTAAAACCTAATTGCTCTTCAAGTTGTTTGATTCTCTGGCTTACCGCTCCTTGGGTTAAAAAAAGTTGCTCACTGGCTAAAGTGAAGCTCAAACTTTTTGCCGCTATATTGAAGGTATACAAGTTGGTTAAGAGTGATTGTTTATTATTCATGATGTTCTCACTGTTGACCTATGGATTAGCCTACCTAATCTATAGGTATTCTTATATGGTTTGTTCAACGAGTCAACTTCCCGTTTAATTAATGCAACTAATCTGTAATGAGGAAGCAATAATGAAAACATCTTTAAAAATCGCTGTTATTGGTGGTGGTTCAAGTTATACGCCAGAGTTAATTGAAGGGTTATTAAAACGTAAACATGAATTACCATTGGGTGAATTGTGGTTGGTAGATATTGAAGATGGTAAAGAAAAAGTAAACATTATTGCTGGATTGGCTCGCCGCATGATTAAGCGTGAAAATTTAGAGATTACAGTGAAAGTAACTTTAAACCGTCGAGAAGCTTTAGAGGGGGCAGATTTTATTTGTTCTCAATTTAGAGCCGGTTGCCTTGAAGGCCGAATTCGTGATGAGCGTATTTCTTTAAAATATGGAATGATCGGCCAAGAAACGAATGGTCTTGGTGGTTTTGCAAATGCTTGTCGAACCATACCTATAACGCTTAATATTTGTCAAGACATTGAAGAATTGTGCCCTGATGCGTGGCTACTTAATTTTACTAATCCTTCAGGAATGGTGACGGAAGCAGTATTAAAACACACGAATGTAAAAACTGTTGGGCTATGTAATGTTCCCGTGATTATGCAAAAAGGGATTGCAGAAATACTGAAAGCAAAAGAAGAAGACATTATCATGCAAGTTGCAGGGTTAAATCACTTTATTTGGGCTCGTCAAATTTTGCATGAAGGTCAAGACAAGTTACCACAAATCGTTAACGAAATTTTATCTGGTAATGATAAATTAGTACCTAAAAATATCCCTCCTTTTGCATGGTCAAAAGAGCTACTTTCTAATATGGGGATGATCCCATGTGCATACTTACGTTATTACTACATGAGTGATGACATTATGCAGCAAGAAATCAAAGAAGCGGATGGTGAAGGGACGCGTGGTGAAGTCGTTAAGGAGATGGAAGATCGTTTGTTTGATATTTATCGTAACCCTGAGCTAAATGAAAAACCAAAAGAGTTAGAAAAACGTGGTGGTCAATATTATTCAGAAGCGGCTTGTGAGTTAATGAGTTCTATCTATAACGACAAGCGTACAATAATGCATGTAAATACTCGCAATAATGGCACGATTGCAGGTTTACCTGATGATTGTACTGTAGAGGTGAGTGCAATGATTACGAAGTATGGTCCATTGCCATTAAATGTAGCGCCATTTCCAACCGATACATTACGTTTAATCCAACTAATGAAAGAGTTTGAAACGTTAACCGTAGAAGCCGCAATTACTGGGGATTTAAATTTAGCTAAACGCGCGCTGATCTTAAATCCATTGGTTAATACGGGAACTATTTTAGACAAAGCATTAGAAGAGACCGTGAGAGAGAATATGGATTTCATGCCTCAATTTCGTCATTTAGTAGAGTAATTTCAAATAGTTGTTTCTTTCCTTTGTCATAAAACCCTAAGTGGCAGTTTAGTGAGTAGGGGCTCTAAACTGTTACCTAGATCATAAAATAGAAGTAAAAATACGGAGTACTTTTAAATATTCGTGATCTTGATCCTCGCAAACAGATCAGCTCTACTATAGATTGGGTAGGTCATTAAGAATTATGACAGCAGCTCAAAGACGAGCGAGAGATAAAGGAAGTATCTATGAAAAAAACAAGAAGAGCCCAATTGCAACGTGCGAGAATTCAATACTGGAAAGACACTGCAAAAGATACGGCTAAAAAATGGTAAAAAACAAAACTCCTGATTGTCAGGAGTTTTTTGGTTTTAGGGCATCGTAATTAGTGACATTATGTAAATAACTAATTACAGCTATGTATATCGTAATTTAAAGGACGTCATTATTGAGGTCCTTTTTTGTTTTCTGGTTAAAGAAAGTTAGGTAATGACTTTTGGACTTATCCTGCTTACACTCTGAAAAATTTTGTTGGAGTATAAAAATGGAATGCCCAAATTGCGAAGAGCATATTGGCTGGGAGTGGGTAAACGATGAGGAGATTGAACCAAATGAAATCTTTGAGTGTCCTGAGTGCGAAGCACCATTACGTTACTTTATTGATGAAGGAACGTATTTAGGTCCCCAGCATAAAACAATAGAAGTGGTGAGTTAACCCACCACTTCTGTTTTTAGTACTCGTATTTATGAAAGCTTAAAGGTTGCCACTTTCTTGCTTAAATCAACGGCTTGCTCTTTAAGGTCATGGGATTGAGTTAAACTGTCTTCTGAATCAATAACCAGTTGATCCGTGACGTCTTTAATCGACGTTATGTTTTGTGTTATTTCCCCTGTTACATGAGTTTGTTCTTCCGCAGCGGTAGCGATTTGAGTCGCCATATCACTAATTAGCGTGACTGATGCGCTAATATCTTCTAATGCCAGTGCGGCACGATCGGCATCTTCAACTGAGTTATTCGCAAGTTCAGAGCTGCTTTTCATTAGATTAACGGCACGAGCTGTGGTTTGTTGTAAAATGTCGATAGTCGATTTTATTTCTTCTGTTGATGTGTGTGTACGTTGTGATAACACTCGAACTTCGTCAGCTACTACGGCAAAACCGCGGCCTTGCTCTCCTGCTCGTGCTGCTTCAATTGCGGCATTTAATGCAAGTAAGTTCGTTTGTTCAGCAATACCTTGAATCGTGGCAAGTACCGTATTTATTTCTTGTGAATGTTGTTGTAGTTCACTGATCACATTGCTTGCTTCACTCACTTCATTCGCAAGACTGTTGATGGATGCTTTAGTATCAACCACTAAAGAATGTCCTTTTTGAGTGCTGCTTGATGAGTTTTGTGCGGCTTGAGCTGTTTGCTCTGCATGAGAGGCGATTTCGCGAGTCGCAGATGCCATTTCGGTTACGGCAGTGGCTACCATGGTGATTTCTTGTTGTTGAAGGTTGAGTTCTTTTACTGAGTTATTAGCACGAGTTGTACTTTGCTCTGAACCATCGGTTAACTGTTGTGATTGTTGGCGGATATGTTGAATTAACAACTGTAAACTTTCAACAAAGGTATTGAAATTATTCGCCAGTTCTCCCACTTCATCTCTGTTTTCTACATGAATTCGTTGGGTTAAATCACCGCTGCCATTGGCAATCTGAGCAAGTGCTTGAGAAACATTGTTAAGTGGACGGAACAGAATGCCACATAATAAATTAAATAATAAAGTACAGATAATAACAACGATGGCAGTAACGATAATTTGTCCTGAAACCGCATCAAATAGAGGTGCAACTAACGAATCGTAATTAATTACATTAACTGTAATTAGACTGGTTCCCTCTATTTTCTGAGCATACATAATGTATTTTTCACCATCGAGCTCGATTGTGATATCAGAATTACTATTTGTTGCTTGCTGAATCGTTGAGAAATCGAGGCCCAATGCAGACACGGGCTTATTCAATAATGCGGTATTGGGGTGGGTGAAAACATTGCCTTTATTATTAGCAATAAACATAAATCCTTCGCCTGGAATGATTACTTTTTCCATGCTATTTAATATATCGGTGATTTCAACATCAGCACCAACAACCACTTGCTGGCCATGTAGGTTTAATGCTTTCCCTAAAGAGACGACATTTGCTCCTGTTGCTGCGGCAACCGTTGGGTTGTCCATGAATACCTTTGATGGTGCAGCAACGGCATTTGTGTACCAACCCCATTGTCTAGGATCATCATTACCTGGAGGCAGGATCACACCGTTGGCATTCGCTTGGGAGCCATCAGGGTAAGCGAGGAACACGTTATCAAATTTCGCTGAATCACGAACTTGTTTTAAGTGAACAACAATGGCGTCTTTGTTGGCTTCTTTAGGCAAAGAGGTCAGCGCGCGTTCTTTTGATAGGATCCAATCAGTTACATATTGGTTGTATGAAGCCGTTGTGCTTTCTAATCGTTGCTCTACTTCATTATCTAATCGATCTAATGAGGCGTTAAATGATAGAGCTTCAACTAATACTCCCCCGAGTATAATGGCGGCACCAGCGGAAATCGCGAGCTTATTTTTAAGGGATAAATTTTTAAGCATAATAATTTTTCATCTTATAATAGTTTAATTAATAATAATTTTTTGAATAGTGTTTATTTAACTTTGTCGTCGTATTTTTCAATGTTGAAATAAGTAATGCCATTGCTATTACATTGAGTCTATTAATAGAAGTGACAATAATTATCGGGTACATAGATTTATTAAGCATGGTTCGTGCCGTTTTTTCTTACGTATTCAATATATTGTTTATTAAAGATGATAAAGTGCGCTCGTCGCTTTTAATATTTTTACGATTAGGGAAAATGAGTGAATACATCATATAAATATACGATAGCGGGTTGCTCCGCTATTTTATTATGGAGCTTGATTGTTGGGTTGATCCGTAATGTGACAGAACAGCTTGGTCCCATTGGTGGCGCAGCCATGATATATAGCGTCAGTTCTATTTTTTTAGTGCTTGTTATTGGTGCTCCTCGATTAACGCTATTTTCTCCTAAATATCTCTTAATTGGTGGAGGGATGTTTGTTAGTTATGAAATGTGTTTATCATTGGCTTTAGGCATGGCACACAGTAGAACCCAAGCCGTTGAAATGAGTGTCATCAACTATTTGTGGCCCTCTCTAACCGTATTATTTGCAGTTGTCGCCAGTCGAAAGCCCGTGAATAAAATATTATATCCCGCAATCGCATTGTCCTTTTTTGGTGTCGCATGGACATTAAGTGGCGATGGTGGGCTTTCCATTTCCCAGTTATTGGCAAATGCGGCAACAAACCCTGTGAGCTATACCTTGGCTTTTGTCGGTGCATTTATTTGGGCTGCATATTGTAATGTCACTAAAAAATTAGCGAATGGAAAGAATGCCATTACGTGGTTTTTTATTGCAACCGCACTCTCTCTTTGGATTAAATACCTGTTCAGCGATGAAGGAAACCTTGTTTTTACTGGTGGTGTAATGATTGATTTGTTATTAGCAGGAATTGTTATGGGAAGTGGTTATGCACTGTGGAATATCGGGATCATTGGTGGGAATATGGTACTACTTGCAACGTTCTCTTATTTCACTCCTGTATTATCTACGTTCTTCTCTGCGTGGATTTTAGACATAGAATTAACAGTTCAATTCTGGCAAGGCGTTACAATGGTGACCGTCGCCTCATTATTGTGTTGGTGGTTTACTCGAGAGAAAAGTAAATAAAACGGTAACTTACCGATAAATAAGAGTATTGATTTGAACTATAGTGATATTCATAACGTAAATGTGGTTATCGTAAATTTAAAATTTCAATGTTGTAGTATATATATGAAAATTAATAACTTACCTTTTAATGTAACAAGGAATGTTTATGAAACTCAGCAATAATTTCTCGAATCAAGCAATTGATGCCTTTATTAAAATAAGTGCACTTTCTGTTCTGGTTTTATGGTGTTTCTCTATTCTAAAACCGTTTCTCTTACTTGTTGTGTGGGGCGGTATTATTGCGACGGCGCTGTATCCTATTGTCGCTTTTATTAGTAAAAGAACCTCAGTGAGTGAAAGTAAAGTTAGCATTGGCTTAACCATTATTGGCGTATTGTTACTGTTTATTCCTTTAATCGCGGTATCTACAGGGATTTATACGAGTGGGTCAGAACTGTTTTTTGGTTATCAAGATGGCTCCATTGCGATCCCTAAACCGAACGTCGCGATGCAGGAATGGCCTTTAATTGGACATAAAGCGTATGCTTTTATGTTACAGGCTTCTTCAAATCTTGAGAGTCTCTTATTTAAATACAGCAGCGAAATTAAAGTGGTGGCTGGTAAAGCGGCGTCTTTAGCGGGTTCTCTTGGTTTTGGGTTTATTCAGTTCATCGTATCAACGATTATTTCGGGTGTTTTCATGGCGAATGCCGCTAAGTGTGAGCGAGCATTTATTCTTGTTACTGACCGTTTAACTGGCGAACATGGCAAAGCGCTGACGGCATTATCGAGAACTACGGTAAGAAGTGTCGTTCAAGGGGTTATTGGTGTTGCGGTTATTCAAGCAATAATGGCGGGATTAGGGATGGCCTTAGTCGGTGTGCCTGCTCTTGGTCTTTGGGTTTTATTAGTTCTGTTGGTCGCGATTATTCAATTGCCTCCTATTTTAGCGCTTTTACCTGTGATTTTTTATGTATTTAGTGTCGATACAACCACAACTGCGGTGATTTTTTTAATTTGGTGTCTATTAATTGGCAGCAGTGATGCGATATTAAAACCAATTTTATTAAGCAGAGGTTCTGATATCCCAATGATCGTTATTTTACTTGGTGCTTTGGGTGGGATGGCAATGTCAGGCATTGTGGGATTATTTGTTGGAGCGGTGGTTCTCAGTTTAACGTATCGATTATTTATGGTGTGGTTAGAGAATGAAGATAAAGAAAACAAAGCATGATCGCTCTGTAAATACATCGTATTGGTGTACTTTTGATAAATAAATTTGTGGATTAGTTTGATGCAAAAACGCTGACAGCGTGATGGATGAAAAGGGAGGGAAAAATGGCGAACATAGTCATATTGCATGGTCTGTATATGCATGGCGTAGTTATGAAACCAATGGCCTCTCGGTTAAAAAAGAAAGGTCATACCGTACAAATTATTAGCTATAACTCATTGCGAATTAATGAAACGCTATTGTTTAAACGCATTCATCGTTGCTTATCGTTATCTAAAAAGAATGTATTGGTCGGACATAGCTTAGGCGGGATCTTAGCCATTAATTTTGTAAACTCGCATCAGGATTTGAATACGCCGATTGATTGTATTGTTACGATAGGTTCACCTCTTCAAGGCGCGTCTATTGCGAAAGAAATTCAAAACAAAAAATTAGGGTTTATTTTAGGCAACTCCAAAGAACAAGGTTTAGTGGATGTCACCAAATTAACGACGGATTGCCCGATCGGTTCTATTGCAGGGACAATGCCGATTGGAATTCGTACTCCGATAATGAGAGACAAGCAACCTTCTGATGGTACGGTGACCGTCGAAGAAACATTATTGCCAGATTTACGCGATCATTTGTGCTTAAAATATTCTCACACGAGTTTGATTTATGCGACTGATACAGTGAACCAAGTAGATTACTTTATTGCGAATCATGAGTTTGAAAGACGGTAGTTGAACGTCATTGAGCGAGAGGGGGGAGTGATAGGTTGAAACGTAAGGCAGATAATCCGTCATCTGCCGATGAGACACTAAATATTTAGAGACTACAGTGTGTTGCTTAATCGAATTCTTGATCTTCTAGTTGACGCTCTTTGCGTAAACGCGCCTCTTCCATGACCGCATTAATTTCTGCCATCAATCCATCAACATCGGCATCTTCGCCATTGTCCACAAATACGCCTGTTAGCACTGTGTTTGGCATTAATTCGCCAACTTCATACAAAGCCCACATTTCTTTAGCATATTCAGTACCAAGCAGCTCAGGCGCATATTGGCCATAGTACGTAGTCATATTGTTGACATCACGCTCTAACATCCATTTAGCGTTGTTGTTTGCTGATGCATCAACGGCTTGAGGTAAATCGATAATGACTGGGCCAAGGTGATCAACTAACACGTTAAATTCAGATAAATCACCGTGTATGATGCCGACACATAACATACGAGTGACGTATTGGATCATTAAATCGTGATCACGTAATGCTTGTTCTTTAGATAATGAAATGTCGTTCAGGCGAGGGGCTACAGAGCCTTCATCATCGGTAACGAGCTCCATTAATAATACACCATCAAAGCAACCATAAGGCTGTGGTACACGAACTCCAGCGGCTGATAGTTTGTACAGTGCATCAATCTCAGCGTTTTGCCATACTTTTTCTTGTTCGTCACGACCGAATTTAGAGCCTTTTTCCATCGCACGAGCTCGACGACTGTTTTTTACTTTTCGGCCTTCACGATACGCAACCGCTTGTTTAAAGCTACGTTGCTCAATCTCTTTATAAACTTTGGCACATTTAATATCGTCGCCACTGCGAACTATGTAGACATCCGCTTCTTTGCCACTCATTAATTGGGTTTGAACTTCATCTATTAAACCATCTTCAACTAATGGCAGTAATCTGTTTGGTATTTTCATTGCACCTTCAATTATGAGCGTAGGTAACGTCGCAAAGTGTGACGTGTTTTTGAACTATGTGTAAATTTAGAGGGCATTATGCCTATATTCTGCTTTGTCACAAGTTTTGGTGATAAGTTATTTTCTGTCTTGTTTGTGATCAAGCGAATATTTCTTTTAATTTAGACTTAATTTATAGACTACAGATACGATCTAACACAAGTTTTAACCTCATTATTTCTGATATGGTTTTACACCAATTAACATAAGTATCTGATCATTCTACTTGTTAAAGTCGATCATTGCTGTGTTATTAATTGTGCCATTAGCGTGGCAATTTAACCACAATTTATACTTTGTTCGGTTCAATTTTTCATGCAAAATTGAACCGCGACTGATCAAGATTGGTATCATCTTTTCGTAATCCTATCACTTACTTTACTTGAATTGGATAGAAGTAAACAGTGATGTTAAATAGACATAAGGCAGTTTCAATGGATATTTTATTATTAAGTAACGGCAAGATTTCTGGTAACAACTACGTAATGGAATTTGCGAGTGAAGCAATTGTTGAACAAATTCAACGTACTAAAGCAAAGAATTTAGTGCTTATCCCTTATGCGGTGATTCGTTCTAGTCACGATGACCGCGTTGCTTTGGTTCAACAGACGTTTGACCACTTAGGTCTAGATTGTAAAGTAACGGGTCTGCACCGTTCAGAAGACCCTGTAAAAACGATTCAAGAAGCCGATGGGATTTTGGTGAGTGGCGGTAATACATGGGTATTAAATAAAACATTGCATGATTTAGGGCTTGTTGGTCCAATAAGAAAAGCCGTATTGGATAAGGGTATCCCATACATTGGTTGGAGTGCGGGCACAAACATTGGTTGCCCAACGATCCGTACGACGAATGATATGCCAATTATCACAGGGGCGATTCTTCCTTCGCTAAACTTAGTGCCATTTCAAATTAATCCGCACTATTTAGAAGCGTCTGTTGAAGGGCACTTTGGTGAAACGCGTGATGAACGTATTCAAGAATTTTTAGAAATCAATAAACACGAACCGGTTGTTGGGATCCCTGAAGGCACATGGCTGCATATTCTTGACGGTAAGTTAAGCTACCATACTGCCAATGAGAAATCGTTGAAGTTATTCTCGTATGGTAAAGATCCTGTGTATTACAGTGCAGAAGATGATGTTCAATTCTTAATGGAACACAGCTGTTAATTTATGTTTGTCGTAAAGCGATAGATTAAGAGGAGGCCAAGTTACTCGATAACTTGGCCTTTTTATTTTTAATCTAGATTGAGTTCTGCAATAACCACATCAGCGGCTTCTAATGCGCCTTCTAAATAGCCCCCATTATCTTGCGCTGCCTCTGTTCCTGCAAAGTACCAATGTAAGTTGCTTAAGGCCTTAGTTGATGAAGATAAGCCATAACGAGGATGAGCTGTCGGTGCTTGATGATCGTCAAGGGTGGCAGTATGAATTTCTTGGCTCCAATCAATTAGCTTTATATCAATCGGGTGACTGGCTTTCTCACCAAAAATTCGAGTCAATTGTTCTACTGCGGCTTGTTTTATTACTGCCTCTCCTGCTTTTTTACGTGTTGCTGCATCGACACCGACAAAGCCAAATAAAGCGCCAACGCCACCAAACGTACTGGCATCATGGATTTCAACTAATGGCCCTATGCGGCTGCTGGCAGAGCCTGATAATCCCTCTTCTCTCCAGAAAGGCGTGTCATAAATAGCAAAAAACTTTGCGTGTGCCGCCATCCATGTTGCTGTAGAGCTAAAATGTTGCGTTGTTTCTTTCGGCAAGCTTGGCGTGAAAACAACACGGTCAGCTAAAAGGCGTAACGGCATGGCAAAAATCACATGGGCCGTTTCAATCGTCTCTGGCTGATTCTTGTGCATCAAAGTAACAGAAGAGTGATTGTTCTCTTGATAGCTCACATGAGTTACCGTGCTATTTAGTTGCACTCGATGAGAAGGTAAAGAGGCGAGTAGCGCATCAACAACACTTTGCATACCGCCCGCAATTCTCATGGAGGTAGGCGATTGCTCAAATCCAGAGTCATAACGTATTGGTGTGCTGTTTTGTTGATTTTCGAGTAAATAAGCGCCTTGAGAGTATTGTGAAAAAATAGGTAACATTAAATCATCGATAAGTTGCGTAACACGTGGGTGCATTTGTGGCCAAAACCAAGATGGGCCCATGTCTACGCTATCTAATGGAGATAATTTCGTTGATGAAGATAAAATTGGTGACGATAGAATTCTGCCTCCAATGCGCTCTCTCGCTTCAATGACTCGATACTCTTTTCCCATTTTTTCAAGTTGATGTGCCATGTATAGCCCACTTAAACCGGCACCAACAATCAAATACTCTGTTTTCATTTTTTGTCTCGCTTATGCTTGAATTTGGTGTAAGTGGTGGCCTGTTTTTATCCAGACGGTACAGTTGTGCTGCCCGATGATTGCTTGCAATGACTCACCAATAGGCAGACGAAGCCAATCAAATTTTTCATAGCTGATGTGCTCATGGGTAAATGATCCATCAATGACCAGTATTTCTATTCCACCTTGGTTTTCAAGTTCAATGGTCTGATTGGCTTGCCATTGTTCAAGGCGAACTGCCTCATGTTTAAAGGTGTGCAATGGCTGAAACTGAACTCCATGACGTGCAGAGTCGTTGTTAAAGGGCTGAGTTTGGGTGTCAATATGAACGGGTGTGTTGTCACCGTCTTGGTATTGCCCTAGCTTGACTAAAATCATGCAGCCATCTATCACTACGGGAGCGTGTGACGTTCCTACTGGATTGCGCATGTAAGTACCAACAGGGTAGTCACCATGCTCGTCTGCAAAAGTTCCCTCGAGTACTAAAAACTCTTCGCCGCCAGTGTGTACATGAGAAGAAAAATAACTGTCTGATTCATAATTTACTAGAGACGTGGCTGTTGCGATCTCACCGCCATCACGTTCTAACATCTTACGAGTCACCTCTTTAATAGGGGATGGGACCCATGTTGATGCCGTGAAAAAAGCGTTCGCTTGTAGCGATAAGTCAGTGTGTAGTTTCATGGTAAACCTGCGTGAATGGCGAGTAATTACATCTATTGTGTTATTTTTCTTTAGGTGTAACAAACCAGAACTTCTATACTTACACTAAAGTTTTTCTTTAATGGTTAATGTTGGAATAAGGAGTGTGAATGAAGTTAAATCATTTAAATGGCTTGAAAGCGTTTGAAGCCTCTGCTCGTCACTTGAGCTTTTCTTTAGCGGCCAAAGAATTGAATGTCACGCCTGCTGCCATTGGTCAACAAGTGAAATTGTTAGAAGAATGGTTAGGGATCTCTTTGTTTGAAAGGCGCTCTTCTGGGGTATCACGGTTAGCATTAACCAAAGAAGCCTTGCAGGGCTTACCTGAAATTACTCGTGGTTTTGAGCATTTATCTCAAGGATTAGCTTTATTAAAGCCAGCTGAAGTTAATACTATTTTAACCGTGGCGGTCAGCCCTGCGTTTGCCGCGAAATGGTTATTAATGCGTATTGATGACTTCCAAACATTGCATCCTGAATGGGATCTGAGATTAGATACCAATATTAGAACCGTTGATTACCTTGCCGAGAGCATTGATATTGGTGTTCGTTATGGTAAAGGGGAGTGGGATGGGCTAGATAACATCTTGTTAATGACCGAGTCTGTTTTTCCGGTCTGTTCTCCTGAGTTGCTAAAGAAAGGATTGAATAGCGTGGAATCATTGGTTGATTTTCCATTACTGCATGATCTTTCTTTACCTAAAGAGAGTGGCTTTCCTTCGTGGAGTGGTTGGTTTGAACAGAATGGAATTTACAATGTAAATACAGATAAAGGATTGAAGATAAACAATTCTGCTTCTGTTATTCAGGCAGCGATAAGTGGTCAAGGTGTGGCATTAGGTCGAAGTGTATTGGTACAAGAGGATCTGGATGGGGGGCGTTTAGTACAGCCTTTTCCTGAGTTGCAATGTAATATCAAATTAGCTTATTACATCGTTTGGAAACCGGGTGCAGTGTCTAATGAAAAGGTTGCGGTATTTAAGCGTTGGTTATTAGATCAAGTCGCGACATAGCTATCACTTAAGTGAATGAACTTGCGCAATTTATATACTCTATTAATATTAAAGAGGTATCTGTTTTATAAACTGTTTTTTAAATGAACGCGCATCTACATTTTAGTTGATCTAGCTCTCATCAAATTATGATCAATTTGGAATGAGGAGATAACATAATGATAATAGTGTTTGTAAATATGAATCTCATTCCTACTTTTTGTAATCATTGCATGAGTAGCTATTAATTATGCGTAAATTATTGTGATTACTATGAAGCCAATAACGTCTCTTTTATTATCGACCTTTGTTATTGGGTTATATCCTTCTTTGGCGACGGCAGATACTGCGGTTACGCCAATGAAGATTTATGCTCAAGCTCCTCTTCATTCAAATACGCTCACTACTGAACTTCGTTCCGCCTTTGCATTAAAAGAAGACAGCGTCGAATTGTTTGCGACGGGAACGATCGCCAGTGTGTGGGCACATTCTGAAAGCTTCAATATGGATTATTATCAGAATCAGGTCATTACGGGGGCTCAATGGCAAGTGACATCAAAGCTTAAAGCAGAACTTAAATATCAATACAGTTATGCCGGTAATAATGGATTAGATTCGTTTGTTTATGGCTTTCATGACTTTTTTGGTATTGGTCAGAACGGACGAGATGAAGTAGATAATAATAGTTTCAATATTTCTATCCCTAAGTACGGTGTTGAAATTGAAGATTTTGAAGGCGAAACGCTATCGAGTGCTTTACATAGTTATCTTGAGTACGAAGTGTTTTCAAATCAATACAATGCAATTAGCCTAGGGGCAAGTTTGTATTTAAACCACGTAAACAGCGGTTCATTTAAGCGTGATAGCTTTGAGCAAGGTCTTCAAGCAAATTACAGTTTTAGTTATGAAAAACACGCCTTATTTTCGACTGTCGGTGTGACGTTCAGAGACGCGGGATTAAGCACTTCTATTCCTTATAAAAAGAATACGGCTGCGTTTGCTATTGGTTATGGGTATGCAATTACTCCCTCTCACCATCTTGTAACGTCATATCATATTTATGAGGGTGCGCTTGATGAGGGGGGAGATTATGCCGAAGCATCACATGAATACGTATTAGGTTATCGATATTTATTAGAGGCGGCAGCGTTTGAGTTTTCAGTGATAGAGAATGCGGTGAATATGGATAACTCTACTGATATTGCCTTTACGTTTGGTGTGCGCTACGTACTGTAATTGATGGATAAAAAAATCCCAGAGAACAGGAGGATGAGTTCTCTGGGGAATATTGGTACTTCAGCAAAGTTACCCTAATACTTATAGGATATGGCTTTTTAGTTTTCCAGTCCGTTTCTCATAGAAGATAATGTTAAAAATATAACGTATTGATTTTAAATCAAACTAAATGAAGACAAAATAAATATTCCTACCGTACAAGTGACTAATGAAGCAACGGTTGTTTGGGCAATGATATTCGCCGCTAATGTTGCATTCCCTCCCATGGCTCTTGCCATTACATAACTGGCCGCTGCGGTTGGCGCGGCACTCATAAAGAATAGCAAACCTAAATCCAATCCTCTAAAGCCAAACATGATGCCACCTGCGGTAATTAGAAAGGGACTTAATATAAGTTTATAGCTAGTAGCAAACCACGTAGGGCCATTGTCTTTTTTCATTGAGCTTAAGTTTAGTGACCCCCCCGCACACAATAATGCCAAAGGCAGTGTCATGTTAGCGAAGTACTGCCCTGCTTGAGTGACCATCTCAGGGATTGGGATTGAGAGAAATGAACACACAACGCCCAATAAAATCGCAATAATTAACGGATTTTTAGTGAGTGTTTTAATTATCACCCCAAACGCTTGTTTTTCGTTATGCTCTTCTTTTGGTGTTAAGGCAATAACGGCCTGAATATTATAGAGCACAGTAGTTGATGCGACATAAATAGCGGCTAAAGCAACGCCAGAATCACCATAAGCGTTAGCAACATAAGCCAGTGCAATGATGGCTGTGTTCGCACGAAACCCGCCTTGAATAATAACGCCGTGATCTTGCTTATCCTTAAAAACGAGCTTAGTTGAAAAGGTGGTAAATAAGAAGAAAGCAAAGTTTGCAATAAGACCATAAATAATTAAACGGCTACTGGATGAGAAATCATGCTCAGAATTTACGATGCTTAAAAAGAGCATCGCGGGTAAGGTGACTTGAAATACGAGCTTAGAAGCGACTTCAATAAAGTTGTCGTTAATTAAGTGAATGCGTTTCAGTACAACACCAAGAAACAGCATTAAGCATATAGGGCCTGTAATTGATGCTGAAAATAGCAGTTGAGTGATTAAATTATCCATAGTTATGTTCTTCGTCGCTTCCTAGTAGAAGTGTTTATTTTACACACAAAAAATCAAATTTCAGTTGTGGATATCCACATCTTTTCCTTGTTTTACTTGAACAGTGCGATGACTTTGATTTTTTCATTAACACATTGGGTGAAAGCCTGTTCGTTATCGGTATTTATCTTTCTTGTGAATGTTTTGTTTTGTTCGTTTTAGTAACTAAAGAGATCTTATGAATGACTCTAGAAGGTGAATTGATGCAAATACGAACATAAAGAACCACGGTATTTTTAATTTCAGTATGTAAACGTTAGCGTGGTAGAACCCGTTCCCATCAATTAACTATGCAATATTGAGGTGATTTTTATTTAACTACGATGGTAAATCATAAAATAAACAAGAAGGCATTTTGAATGAATAAATAGGTGGAATAACTAAACACCATGTTTAATTGAAGATAATGATATTTTTTCACCATTATTAATAGGTGAAAGTATACGGCTATTTTATTCGGATTTATCCTATCTAAGTAAGTGTGATTAAAGTCTATATGTGAGGTCACATATTTAAAAAAATAATAGGTAATTTTGTTTTTTTATGGAAGTAATTCAAATAAAAAACATTCAGTCACTGATTTTTTTATTATTTTTTATATTTAATTTATTTTTAGCATATTTGTTTTTTCTGAAATAAATATGCCTATAGTATCTTATCTATTTGATTTTAAATATGACCGCCCCATTTTTATTGATATGCCGACTTTATGTTTAATCATTTGTTTTTTGTATGTATGCGAGTTTTTGATACGGAGTATACATTTTATTATTTATTTTAAACTAAATGATTATGATAATGTTTTCGTAATGTAAAAATTTATTTAAAAGACTAATAAGTTATTTAACGTGTTTGTTTATATTAGTTAGATAGGTCTTTTATTCTATTTGGTTATATTACTTAACGAATGAAAGCTAAAATTATAATGACATTATTAATAATAGTAGTTTGGCTTTCTTAATTTAATCTATTTTAATACATAGGTTTGACTATATTTTATTGATATAACGTTGGTATTAAATGAAAAACATAATCAGTAATGCATATAATTTCTCAGATTTTATTAATTCTGGTGTTGATACTAGAACAGGAAGTTACTCGGCTCAAATAAAGCTGTTATCGATGATTGGCAACCGTCTTAATGGTCCTTATTTTGATTTAACTGTTGGTTATAATACAAATAATGCGATTGATGTCGGTTTTGGAAGAGGGTGGTCATTGCCACTCAGTTCTTTTGATAATGTAAATTCAATGTTGAGTTTGAGAAATGGTCAACAATTCAAAATTGAATGGAATTCAACAGAGAATGAGTATGTAGCGCCATACCGAAAATTAAAAGATGTCCGTATTTACTATGTCTCTACGCCAGGGACAGAGCAAGGTGAAATAAAGGTTATTAATGCCTCTGGAGAGATCGAATTTATTGATTGGAAAGAAGGTACTCTCAGTCGATTATACAGTGCAAAAGGTCATCTTCTTCGTTTCTCGTACACCAATTATAATTTCCAAAGAACATTGTATAAAGTGGAAGACAGTTTTGGATTAAGTATAAATATTGATACGTGGTCAGACGAATGGCTGACAAAAATTTCATTATATAACAAAGATATGTTGCTTAAGTCATCCACAATTAGAAAAATAAGTGGCGGTGATTTTAAACGCTTGTCGTATGCGACATTACCCAACAGAGAAGATTTGTATTTTCAATTCGAATACTCATGGTTCAGTGATACAGGAATGGATCTGTTGTTAAAAACAACCTACCCAGCCGGATATTCAGAAGAAGTCACGTATTACGAACGTGGTTTTTTAATGCCTGATGGCGCGCCAAATAAGTATGTACCACAAGTTACGAAGATGAGGGTATCTCAAGGTACCGCATTACCTATTCGAACGCATACTTATACCTATTCGGATAAAAACTATTTGGGATTTGCGAGTGATCGGGCTTACGTTGCCGGTGAAGACACTCTTTTTAAAGCAGCACAAGACTATAAATATTCTGCAATTGAAACTATCGATAATGAGATTGAAATTCAGAAGACATACACCAAATATCACTTAATTGAAAAAGAGCGTTATCTCTCTAGAGGATCATCATACCAAGAAGTAAATTATGAATATTATGCAAATAATGCTGTCGGTATTGAATATCAGGAGCCTCAATATACCTATTTGAAAAAGAAAGAAATTGCATTTTTAAATGGTTCTTTAATAAGTAAAAAGTTGGAATATTATCAGTTTGATGAGTGGGGGAATAATATAGAGCACACTGATGAAAGTGGTATTACAACGGTGAGTCAATATGAGCAGAGTGCACAAAGTCATTTTAAAAATATCCCTGTATCACAAAGCATATTGGATAGAAAAAGAAACGTAGTAAATAAAAAAGAATTTACCTACAAGACATTACCTTCTTTATTAGATGATCATTCTTTTTACGTTCTTGAGACGGAAGAAATAAATGGGCAAAAAACGAATTATCAGTTTTATGAAAATCGCCAAAATATTGAAGTTTACGGAAAGAAACGAGAGGAATCTTCAGTGGTGTCTGGCGCGACTCCGATGCGTTATTCTTACACCTATGATTTTAATCAGGATCACCTTGTTTACCAAGTGCTCACGGAAAATGGATCATTACATTATTCCAATACCGAGCATTATGATTTTTTAGATAGCCAACTTATTTATAAAAAAGAACCAGAAGGCGTAGAGCTCGAAGTTAATTACGATGAGTTGAATCAAATAAATAAAGAACGCTTATTAAAAGATAACAGCCTTTATTCTGAAAAAACGTACCAGAGTCATATTGATAGTGACAACTATGTTTTAAGTATCGAAGATTCTGAGGGTGAAATAACCGTTCAGACCTACAGTGCTAATGGTCATGTCCTTTCAATGGCGACAAAAATTGGCAGTAATAACACAATGGCTTACACCAATCAGTATGATGCGTTTGGCCAGAAAATCTCGACAACGCAATACGACAATCTTGATACGAGAACACTAGAATTAACAACGCGTTATGAATACGACTTATATGGCCATATTAGTCGTACTATCTACCCTTCAGGAGCGGTAGAAATAAACCAATTTGACTATGCATCTCGAACTCACACTAAAGGCATCGAAGGGAAAGGGTACGTTATTTCTCATCAAGACACGTGGGGCAATACCATCGCGGAGCAGTATTTTGATAGAACAGGCCAACTTCTTTACGAAATCCCTTATCAGTATGACCTAACAAACCGTTTAATTCGTACAGAAACAAGTCGTGGTTCAGTGATTGAATTCAAATACGATGCGTTTGATCGCGTGATAGAAAAAGCAACTCGTTTTGCGGGTAACAACGCTTCAGAGTCATTTGTCGATAGAATGAGCTATGACAAAAGAACCAAAGAAGAAAGCCTAACGCTTCATACTCGAGAAGGGTTATTAGGTGATAATGAAAATACCCACGCGACCATTATTAGTAATCAATACGATGACTTTGGGCGCCTGACGGAAAGGCACGTCAATGGCTTACGTTACCAGTACAAGGATTATGATGATTCAAACCGTTATCAAAGCGTTGTTCTGCCAAATGGCCATTCGGCGACGTACACCTATCACCCAGTGCTTGGGCTGGTTACAAAGCAAGAAGTCAGTAATGATACATCCTCAACTCGACGCTTTAGCTATAACAAACGTGGGTTAGTTGTGAGTGATTCGGCATCGATGACAAGCAGTCAATATGAGTACGATGCATTTGGAAATCCAAGTAAAAAAACGGTGACGAGCTTAGGCGCGATAACAGAAAACGCCACGTTTTCATATTCAGCAAAAGGACTTTTGTTGTCTATGCGTGATTTTACCGGCAACACAAAAGCACTCACTTATGATGGCTTTGGCCGTGTTCAACAACTTGTCTTTGGAAGCCGTGATGCAACCGCCGTCGTTGATCTCAGTTATGACCAATTTGATCGGCTTGTCTCGCAACATTATGAGGATGGAAATGACCAAGTAGAGATGTATTTGGATTACGGTGTCAATGATATGGAAAGTCGTCGTCGTTGGGTTCGTAATGGAAAAGAGACGTTAAAAATGGATCTTTCCTATGACCAGTCTATGCGGATTATCGAGCGAAAAACCACGACGAATGGAATAGTTCAAACAGAAACGTTTGATTATGATCAACTTGGTCGAATTACTGAGTTTGTCAGCGCAGGAGTGAACCCGCCGAAAGATGTCATGGGAAGAGAGATCGTAAAGCAGCAGTTTTATTATGACCATTTCGACAATATTACGGATTTGGTCACACAGTATCAAAATGGGATTGTGAACACTGAAAGCCGAATATTCGATACTGACATGCCGACTCGATTACTCAATATTTATAATACACACGGGGATTTCCCCAACCAATCTTTTGAATACGATGCTCTTGGTAATCGAGTGAATTTATCACAAAGAGGGTATCAACTCAGCTATAACAATTATGGTCAGTTATCTGAAATACGAGATGATCAAGAAAAAGTAATACGCACGTACCATTACGACGCGATTGGAATGCAAAGTGTTTCCGTTGATGCATTAGGGAACATTGCCCAACTTTATTATCACCATGACGAGCTAGTTGCAATCATGAGAGCCAATGAATCAATGGCTTTCTCTGGGGCGCACAGTGGTAAATCACTGACGATCACAACGGATCCGAAAAGCACTAAAGCAAGCTATAGCTACCTTGACGGAACGAACAGTAATTTAGGGTCTACGCGTGAGCAGGCGACTCACTCTAGTTCATCATACTTACCTTTTGGATGAGGATTATCCATGTTTACTACTTTATCTCGACGTAATTTTTTAAAACAAACGGCTTGTGTTAGTGGGGCGACTTTGTGGTCATACAAAGCGTTTCCTGTGAATGCCATGGTGTTTGACAAAGTACTCCCTTTATCTATTGATTTGGGACAATTTGGTTATCATGGACACCGTTTGGAAACCCATATCGGACTTTATCATACAGGGAATGGGTATCGTGTTTATGACCCACTTTCACAGAGTTTTCTGCAATTTGATAATTTAGAATCGCCTCATGGGAAGGGCGGGATTAATGGGTATAGTTATTGTATTAATGACCCCATCAATCAATTTGATCCTACGGGTGAGTTTAACGCGAGAGGTTTTTTCTTTGGGTTGTTCAGTTTTATTGTTGGGGTTGCTGTTGCGGTTTCAGCGGTGGTTACAGGAGGAGCAACTCTTGTCATTGCATTAGGCGTAATTGGAGGTGTTGCAGGTGCGGTAAGTGGTGTTCTTGATATGGCGGTCGCTGGTATTGATGATAGTTCAAACCCAGCAACGAAGGGGTTAAAAATTGCGTCCGCGGCTTTTGGTTTAGCCGGAGCCGTTGCTGGGGGAGTGAAAGGCATTGCTTCAACGATCAAAGCAGGAAGTGGAATGTCTTTTGCGCATAAAGCGTGGGGATCAAAAACGTTTATTAAAATTACAGGCTTTTCTAATAAAAATATATTGGGTCAAATATCCCAAGCTCCAACCATCAAGTTTGCGGGTCTATCTGCCGACATGGTTGGCGTCGTTGGCGCTTCAATGGTGATGGCGGCGACGGTACAAGATGATAAAAAGCTGAAATTATGGGGTTCAATCATTAAATTCGGTGGTGGAGTTTCTAAAGGGATCATTAAAACCGTGGATAACTGGAACCCTAAGTTAGTGACGTCATTTACCGGAAAATCGTTTGGTAAAACAAAGCAGAGTTGGATCAAATCAGACAAAAAATTTGATATGAGAGTGGATTGGGCAAAACGAGGTCTTTCTGTTTCTAAAGACCCTTGGTCAATTACCGATCAAGTGATTGCTCAAACACAAGGGAACAGCAGTTCAAGTGCTTCTGAGGTTACTCAATCTTCATCTGTCTTTGTGTCGAATTCTGCCGCTCATTCGCCTCAAGTAATTAATGCATTACAACAAGGTATTAATCAAAGACAAGGTTTTTATTCCCGCTTTGTTGATAACACGATTGGTGATGGGCTTCTTATTGGTGCAGCCTAAACGTAATAAAGGATGTGTATTTTAAGGAACGCTTATATTGGAGAGGTGTGGCTGAAATAAGTAGTAAATAATGAGTGTATTTTTCAACTAAATTAAAAAGGAAGTTTATCTTATGAGAAAGTTTATATTTACATCAAGTGTCTTTTTATCTGCACTTGTTTCATTAAATGCGTATTCGAATCCACCGGGTTCATGGGTTCGAGATTTAAGGATATTATCTGACAGCGGGTTAGGTAATACAGACATATACGCGAATGGTAATATGCAAGCGGCACTAGATATTATTTATGATCTTGAGCCTGGGTATTCATTAAAAAGCGTGACACTAAAAAAATACAATACAGGGCAAGATTTAGATGATTGGGAACAGTCTTCGCTCGAAAATAAATATCTGCATAATATTGGTGGGCAACGAATTGGTCATTTAAGAAGTTCTAAATTTGTACAGCGCTATTTATCGACAAGCTCGCCAAGATCAGTGTCTGTGTGCGTTGAATTAACAGCAACTAAAGAGGGACAAGATTTTACGACTTCAACATGTGAGCCTGGAACTAACCAAGCAAGTGTGTTTGTTAATGCAATCAACCCCGTGTATCTAACAAAAAATAACTTTGAGCTTTTGCCGTGGGATATATCTTCAGAAATAGATGACTACGAATGTCAGCATACGCTAAATCAACCGACAGGAATTTTAACTCAAGAGATTAAAGAGCAAGTATTAAGAAAAACAAGCAAAACACCGGCTATTTTAGATATTGAAGTTGATCATCTTTTATCAGAGAGCACATCGACGCTTTATTTACAGGATAGTCTGATTAGTAAATACGGAAGTACAACGCCGACAAGTGACGATCCGTATCATTTATCGCATATTATGGCTTGGGCGGTATTACCGAATATGGGCGTTAATAAAATTAAATATGTTGAGTCGACTGGTTGGAATAATTTTAATGCCCTTACTTTAGAAAAAAACATACCTTATGCATTTAAAAGTGATCCAAACTATTTGTTCTCAATTATCACTGAAATTATGAGATTAGATAGAGGAAAGTATCAAGCAGGCTATAAAAGCTACTTGAACTGTTCTGTACCTGGTGCGAGCTCTAATACAACGATTCCTTGTAATATGTTGACCACCGTCGGTTCAAGTGACGTTGAAGTTTATGATTCAGGGGTTGTTGCATCAAAAAGCATAAGCAGAAATAGCAGTGCCATTAAAGTGACCGATTATTATGGCACTGAATCTAAAATCATTATGGGTGTTAGAAAAGTAGATAATTATTTATCAGTAATTGAACTCTTTTAATATTTATTATCTATACCGTCCACGTAACTATTATCAATTTTTTAATATCATAGCAAGTTCATTGCAATGATAGATTTAATACATCATTTATTATTTTTAATTAAATAAGGATTCTATTTATGAAAAATTCGACATTAATATCTAGTCTTTTATTATCTATATTTATCTCATCGAGTGCTTTAGCTGTTTCTTTACCACCTGATGGTAGCTGGGATTTAAATGGTCGACCAGGTTCGTCTACTCCTCCTGGACCACCGTCGTCTGCAACAAAGTCTTTGAGTATCCATTCAAGCCTTGGTGATAAATTAAATATATATGCTAACGGAAATATGCAGGCAAAATTAATAGTTAAATACGATTTATCTGATGGTTTTTATAATCCAAAAATAGAACTTAAACAAAAAGATCTAGGCCTTGATTTACCATCAACTTGGAAGGTTTCACATATTGAAAATGAATTTGATCATATAATCGATTCTCGTTCCCGAATTGGTTCGAATTTACAAAGCGCTCAGGCTGCGGAAGCAGTATATGTTACCTCTAGAGAGGTTGACTATATGGATATCTGTGTTGAATTAACCGCAGAACACAATAATTACGGAGAAATTACAGATACAACTTGTTTCGATTCTACAAACCAAGATAGTGTGGTTATTAATGCCAAGCGACCAGTTAAATATACAACTGATGATTTCGATATTAACTATACAAATGAAACAAATAATAAAAAGCTAAAAATTAAAAGCTATTCAATATCACCTAAAAGCCACTTAAATAACATAGAATTTACTGTGGGTAAGGGACATCTTCGAGGGAAAAGCAGTAACAATAATGTTTATTCAGACCCTAAAAATGGAAAAATGTTGGAGGTTAATTCTAATGGAAGTTATCTGTATTTTGTTGAGTTTTTACCTAAAGACATGAATAATTATACAACGTCTTATAAAATATCTGATCCGTGGTCGCTTGATATTCCATTAGACTCTAAAACGTTATTTAATCTTGCTTATGGTTATGGGAAAAATTTAATAACCACTCACACTACCAACAAGTGTATTCGTTGGGGTTTTCGTCCGCTTCCAACCGGAGTGGGATATGTGAGATATTGTCAAGAATATCAAAAATCCACGACAAAAGCTTGGCCTATGCCTCTTGCTACTACTCATAGGAAAAATCACAACGTTTATCTAGTGGATAATTATGGGACATCTCATACATTGAATTTCCAGTTAATCAATGGCGATCTTTATTACGGTTCTAGCCATATTCAATAATGATTTTATTGAAAGATTGGCAGCTAGAGAAAAGTGAGTACGCTCTTGTTCCAAAGAGTCTGTGAAGACTTACCATCATGTTCATGATAAATACGATAAGAAAGGCCGTTTATGTTAGCGGCCTTTTTATTTGCTTTTTAATTGGCACGTGCCGATTTTATTTTTTACGTGAATGAATTATTTTTATGAGAACAAGTAAATAACAAATATTATTGACAGTTTAGTCATTATTTGAGATTTAACGTATTTATTCATTTTTTAAATTGATTTAAGCGAGCCCTTTATGTAATTTAATTGTTAGCTTAAATGTAAAAGGAATTTGTTCATTTAAGGAATGTATTAACATCTGTGATAAGTAGGAAAAGAAGAACATATATGGGACAGTCTTGCACTCAAGATGGCATGAAGCCAAAGTTAAAAATGAAAGATTTATTTAGATCATTAGGGCCAGGGATCATGATGGCCGCTGCTGCGGTTGGTGGGTCACATTTAGTGGCATCAACGAAAGCGGGTGCTATTTATGGATGGGAGTTATTGTTTCTCATTCTTGCTGTCAATTTATTGAAATACCCATTTTTTAGAGCAGCAGTTCAGTACACCGTTGGTACGGGTGACAGTATTATTCAGGGGTATCACAAGTTAGGTCGTGGTTATTTGTGGGTATTTTTAGTGCTAAGTGCGATTTCTGCAGTGATAAATACCGCCGCATTATTGTTGTTTAGTGCCAGTTTATTAGGGTATTTTTTACCTTTTGATTTGTCATTGAATGTACTTTCTGGAATTGTTCTTGTTACCTGTATGACGATACTGTTTGCTGGGCACTTTAAAGCTCTTGATTTGTTATCAAAGATCATCATGGTTATTTTAACCTTTACGACCGTTATTGCTCTTAGTGTGGCTTTTTCTAATGGTTCAGTCGCTCCGGTAGATTACGAAGGGCCATCAGTATGGTCAATTGCTTCGATTGGTTTCTTAGTGATTACCATGGGGTGGATGCCCGCTCCGATTGAAATTTCAAGCATCACGTCTATGTGGTTAAAGCGTCAATGCCAAACTCAAGAAGTGACGGCACAATCGGCTTTATTTGATTTTAATGTCGGTTATATTGGTACGGCGTTATTAGCGGTGGTTTTCTTATCATTAGGCGCATTAGTGCTATACGGATCAGGCATTGAATTTAAAGCGTCGGGGATTGGGTTTTCTCATCAGTTAGTTGGTATTTATGCGGCAACGATTGGTGAATGGTCGCGTTATTTGATTGCTGTAATTGCCTTCTTCTGTATTTTTGGCAGTACTATTACGGTTATTGATGGCTATTCTCGAGCGGTGTCAGAAGCGCAATTGTTGTTGCAAAATAAACCGTTAGATCAGCCAAAGCATTATAACTGGTGGGTTATCATTGTTTCTGCAATAGCGATGTTGATTGTCACAATGTTCATTTCATCATTGATGGGAATGTTAAATTTCGCGATGATCATGGCCTTTATTACGACCCCTGTTTTTGCCGTGCTTAACTACATCTTAGTAACAAAAACAGAATTGCCAGATGAGTTGAAAATGGGACCAAAATTGAAAGCGTTGTCGATTGCTGGCCTCATTTATTTGTTTGGGTTCTTAGCTATTTTTGTTTGGTGGAAATGGTTTATATAACTATTTTCTACGCAAATAAAAAGCCTCTTTAATTAGAGGCTTTTTTATTTTAACTGAACGTTATCTCGATAATCGGAATGAGAACGTTAGATCTTTGCAATACTTTCAAGTTGTAATACAGGGGCTGCATCAATGTCTTCTGCGTTCATCATTGAAGATACACGCTGCATTGAAGATAGTATAAGGCTTTGTTCCCACGATTCTAAATTATGGTACTTGTTCACAAAGTTATCTTGTAAAGAGAGTGGGGCTTTACTAAGTAACTCTTCCCCTTTTTCAGTCAAATTTGCATGTACTTTTCGTCTGTCAGATTCGCTACGGATGCGTTGAACGTAACCATTATGCTCTAAGCGATCGATAATGGTTGTGGTGGTTGCTTGGCTTACGTTCGTATGTTTTGACAGTTCTTTGATCGTTACATTATGCATGCTTTGAATCGCACGCATTAAAATAAGTTGAGGACCGGTTAATCCATATTCTTTACTCAGTTTTTTCGATTGTAAATCGATAGCTCGAATTATCTGACGAATAGCGACCAAAACTTCTTCATGTTTATCCACGTAACAGCCTTTGTATAAATGTAAAATTGAATGGTTTACAACGTTGTTGATTTCCGCATTGTACTGATGTTCGTACTATTCTCAATCTTTTCTCGTATTGCTTGCTCATCCATTGTTGTTTTTTCTCTCAATTGAGGCCTGACAACAAGATGTCGCTATTTTAAGATAGTGTATTTATGGAAGATATTCAGGGGGAGGTCGTATTATTTAGGTGTTTCTAAGGTTCAAAAAATAAAAGGTGAGAATTCCCACCCTTTTACTTAGGTATTACGCGGCGTTGTGTAATGTAAAGTCACCAATAAGCGCATTATAGAATTCGCTGTTATCTAAAATTCCGACTAATTGATTATGTTCAACCAGTAAAATTGGGTGATTACTTCGTTGTTTTAGTTTTATCGCATCACGCATGCCAATTTCTGGGCTTGCGATAACCAGTGTTGAATGATTGATTAGAGACAGATCTGTCGTTGATTCATCCCATTCAATTAAAGTGAGCGTTGGCTGACCTTCAATGTTCAATTTACCTTGGTGTTGATTTACCCAAAGATTTTTAGCATCACAAATCTTCCAACAGTCATTTTCTTGCTTAAGTGAATCTAGAGGCTGCATTAATGAACGGCCTTTTAATACATTTAATGGATTTGTGTGAGCCACAAAATCTTTCACGTATTCTGTTTTCGGGTTAAGCACGATGTCTTCTGGTTTGCCGTGCTGAATTAATTTACCCGATTCCATGATCGCAATGTTATTGCCAATTTTTAACGCTTCATCTAAATCATGACTGACAAACAAAATGGTTTTATTCAGTTTGGTTTGCAATAAAAGGAGTTCATCTTGAAGCTGAGCACGGATGAGAGGGTCAAGAGCCGAGAAGGGTTCATCCATTAATAGAATGTCCGTATCCATCGTAAATGCACGAGCCAAACCGACACGTTGCTGCATGCCGCCTGAAAGCTCATGAGGGTATTTTGTTTCCCAATCCGAAAGGCCAACCATTTCAATTTGTTCACGAGCTCTTGCTCGGCGTTCGCTTTTTGCGATGCCTTGCATTTCTAAACCAAAAGCAACGTTATCTAGCACGGTAAGCCATGGCATTAACGCAAAGTTTTGGAAAACCATCGAGACTCGCTGTGTACGTAAATGGCGTAAAGTTTCTTCATCACACAGAGCGACATCAACAAGTTTGTCGCCATTCTTAATCATTAGCTCACCACGACTTACTTCGTTTAATCCGTTAACGGCGCGAAGCAGACTTGATTTACCGGAACCAGATAAACCCATTAGAACGCAAATTTCGCCTTCTTTAACCGAAAGAGAGACGTTATCTACGCCAACAACGTGCCCTGTTTCATCGATGATTTCTTGACGAGTTTTACCTTGGTCAAGCAATGCTAATGCTTGCTTTGGTTTTTTTCCAAACACCACATCGAGGTTTTTAATAGTAATCGCATCCATGGTTATACTTCCTTCTGATTCGGTGCTTTACATAAGCGATCAAGAATAATAGCGACAAGAACAATGGCTAATCCTGCTTCAAAACCTTGTGAGATATTAACGGTGTTAAGTGCTCGAACCACCGGTTTACCTAAGCCGTCGGCCCCTACGAGTGCCGCGATAACAACCATCGATAATGACAACATAATACACTGGGTAATGCCGGCCATTATGCTCGGTAGGGCGGCGGGTAATTCGACTTTTACTAACAGTTTCATGCGGCTTGCACCAAACGCTTTGCCTGCTTCAATTAACTCTCCCGGCACTTTTGTAACACCAAGATACGTAAGACGAATAGGGGCGGCGATAGCAAAAATAATGGTAGAAATTAAGCCCGGAACAATGCCTAAGCCAAACAACACTAACGTTGGAATTAAGTACACGAACGTGGGTACGGTTTGCATTAAATCAAGGATTGGTCTTAGCACGGTATAAAGCCAAGGTCGGTGTGCGGCCATGATCCCAATCGGTACGCCAATTAATACGGAAATCGTTGTCGCTGCAAAAACAAGGACAAAGGTTTCCAGCATTTCTTGCCAGTAGCCAAGGTTTAGAATAGTGAGTAGTGCTGCGACGACAAAAATCACTAATGATGGCTTTCTGTGTAAATACCACGCAATAGCAGCGGTCATAAGAATAGGAAGCGCAGGTGGCATCCATTTAAAGACATCGACTAAAAAGAGAATGATGGTTTCTAAGAAGTACGAAATAGCATCAAAGAAGCCAGCGGCATTGATAGTTAACCAGTCAACACCGGTTTCCATCCATTGACCAACAGGGATCTTGTGCTCAGTAATAAAATTCACAATATTTCCTTAAATTCTTTGGTGGACCGAAGCCCACCTTTTTTTAGTTAAGCTTTCACTTGTTTTAGGTATTCTGTAACCGCTTTTGTGGCTGAATCACCCTGTAGAGAGGTAACGTTTTCAAGCCATGCTTTTATTTGTTCTGGATTTTTCGTTAACCATTGTTGAGCCGCTTTTTCTGGCTGTACTTTCTGGTTTAGGATGGCTTCCATAAGTTCGTTTTCCATTTCTAGTGTGAACTCTAGATTTTGAAGAAGTTGGCCGACGTTTTTACACTCTGAAAGGTAGTTAGAACGAACATTGGTATACACGCTTGCGCCGCCATAGTTGGCTCCAAAGAAGTCGTCACCACCTGATAGATATTCCATTTCAACATTGCTGTTCATTGGGTGTGGAGCCCAACCTAAATAAACAATCCACTGACTACGACGCACTGAACGAGAAACTTGCGACACCATTCCGGCTTCACTTGATTCAACAACACTGAAGTCTTTAAGACCAAACGCGTCAGCATCAATCATGGATTGGATAATGCGGTTGCCATCGTTACCCGGTTCGATTCCGTAGATGCGGTCTTTGAACTTGTCGGCATTTTTAGCTAAATCTGCAAAGGTTTTAACGCCCGAGTCGTACACGTATTTTGGTACGGCAAGTGTGTATTTAGCGCCTTCTAAATTGGCACGAACGGTTTCTACTGTGCCCGCTTCACGGTATTTAGCGATATCTCCTTCCATGGTTGGCATCCAGTTACCTAAGAAGACATCAATGTCGCCATTCGCCATTGAAGAGTAAGTGACGGGAACAGAAAGAAGATCGGTTTTCGTCTTGTAGCCCATGCCTTTAAGCAATTCAGAGGTGACTGCGGTTGTTGCGGTGATGTCTGTCCAACCGACATCTGCAAAACGAACGGTTTCACATTGATTGGCATACACGTTAAAAGCGAATGAGCTGATCGCTAATGTGGTAAGTGTCTTTTTTGTAAGTGACATAATAATTCCTTGTAATGATTCCTTTCGCCATTGGTTAGAACGGCGATGCTGACTGTATTTTTTGTGTTTCTTATTATTTAAGAGAGTGAATTTGTTTCTCTTATTGGTGTATTTATTCGTTGTTTCTCTTTCCATTCTGGTGCTATCCAAACTGGCGCGTGCTCCCCTGTGAGCATAGGGTTGCCAAGAATGAAATCGGCGGTACGTTCTGCAACCATAATGGTGGGTGCATTTAAGTTTCCGTTCGGAATGGTTGGGAATACAGAAGAATCGACAACGCGTAAATTCGTAATTCCACGTACGCGGCACTGTTCATCGAGCACAGCCATTGGGTCTTCTTTATTGCCCATTTTGCAGCCACAAGAAGGGTGGTAAGCACTTTCTACATTTTGCTTAACCCATTCATCAATCGCCTCGTCAGACGTGACCTCAATACCCGGTTGAATTTCTTCACCACGGAATGCATCCATTGATGGTTGCGATAGAATCTCACGAGTAAGGCGAATGCAATCGCGCCAATCTTGGCGGTCACCTTCGGTTGATATGTAGTTAAAAATGATATTTGGCTTCGCGTGTGGATCCGCGGAGGTTATTGACACGGTTCCGCGGCTTTCTGGCTTATTTGGGCCAACATGAACTTGAAATCCATGTCCATCAAATGCCGCTTGGCCGTCATAACGCATTGCCGCAGGTAAGAAGTGATATTGAAGATTAGGCCACTTTAAACCTTTGCGAGAGCGAATAAAGGCACAGGATTCAAAGTGGTTGGTCGCCCCTAATCCTTTGCGGGTTAATAACCATTCTGCACCAATGAGCCCTTTGCTCACTAAGCCCAACTTACTGTTTAGAGTAATGGGTTCGTTACAATGATATTGAAAGTAAATCTCAAGGTGATCTTGCAGGTTTTCACCAACACCAGAGAGTTGATGCTTTACCTCTACGCCTGCGTTTTCTAAGACGGATTTTGGACCTATGCCTGACAGTTGCAGTAATTGAACTGAGCCAATTGATCCTGCGCTTGAAATGACTTCTTTACTCGCATGCACATTGATGATTTTTCCTGATTTTTCAAACTCAATACCAATGGCTTTTTTGTCTTCAAGTAGGATTTTTCTCGCAACGATGCCTTTCTTTAATGTCAGGTTAGGACGTTTTAAAGCACGACGAAGATACGCGTTTGAGGTGGATGCTCTAACGCCTTTATCTACCGTCATGTGCATTGGACCAAAACCTTCTTGTTGATACCCGTTGTAGTCTGATGTTTCTGGGTATCCCGCGTCTTTACCTGCATTGATGAAGGCTTGATATAGAGGATTAAGTGTCATGTCATTGCCATTACACGTACCTAAAGGGCCTTCGCCTCCGCGATATTGATCTGCGCCTTTGCTCCATGTTTCTGCTTTACGAAAGTAAGGTAAGCAGGCTTGGTAGTTCCAACCTGTCGCACCATTCTCTTCCCATTCGTCATAATCACACGCGTGTCCACGAACATAAACCATGCCGTTGATCGACGAGCTTCCACCAAGTACTTTACCGCGAGGGCAGTGCAATTGACGTCCATCGAGTCCTGATTCTTGTTGAGTCTCGAACTGCCATGCGTACTTTTCAGAGTTCATAGGGTAAGAAAGAGCGGTAGGCATTTGGATAAAAATACTCTTATCCGTACCGCCTGCTTCTAATAATAAAACGCTGTGTTGACCGCTTTCGGTTAGTCTATCTGCTAACACACAGCCGGCCGAACCCGCGCCGACGATAATATAATCGTAGCGTTGTTCCATGTCTGTATTCTCCGTGACGTCTAGCGTATAGGGCTAGACGTTTTTATTGGAAGGGTAAATTAAGCGTAAGGGCTAGCGAAATCACCAAGCTCTATTAATATGCTTTTGGTTTGCGTGTAATGCAGTAGCGTTTCAGGGCCGTTTTCACGTCCAACACCTGAATGCTTATAACCGCCTACTGGCATTTCTGCAGGAGAGTCTCCCCACGTATTTACCCAACAAATACCCGCTTGCATTTGATGAATAACTCGGTGAGCTCGTGATAAGTTTTGAGTAAAAATACCGGCAGCAAGCCCATATTTAGTGTCGTTTGCGCGGCGAATAACCTCGTCTTCGTCTGTGAATTTAAGGATAGACATAACAGGGCCAAAGATTTCTTGTTGAACGTGTGGCATATCGTCTTCGCAATTTACAAAGACAGTAGGAACCACAAAGTTACCGTTTTCTAATCCTTTGTCGGTCACTTGATAGCCACCAGTAAGCAGGGTTGCACCTGACTGTTTGGCTTGCTCAATGGCCTCTAATACTTTTGTTAAATGCACTTTTGAAATGAGCGCACCGACTTGGGTTTCGATGTCCATTGGGTCACCGATAATCAGTTTTTCAGTACGAACTTTAAGTTGGCTAATGAACTTGTCATAAAGGCTTTCATGAACAAAAACACGAGTGCCATTGGTGCACACTTCGCCTTGAGTATAAAAGTTTGCCACCATTGCTGCGGAGACGGCATCATCCAACTTTGCGTCATCAAAGACGACCATTGGTGATTTTCCACCTAACTCCATCGTGACTGATTTTAGTGTTTTTGCACTGTCAGCCATTACCGCTTTGCCTGTTCCTGTTTCACCAGTGAAAGACACTTTTGCGATATCAGGGTGTGCAGTCAGCATTTGACCAACACGATAATCACCTTGAACGACGTTGAACACGCCATCTGGCAATCCCGCCTCAGTAAATATTTCGGCCAGTTTCAGTGCCGTTAAGGGCGTTTCTTCTGACGGTTTGAAGATCATCGCATTACCCGCCGCTAATGCCGGTGCTGATTTCCACATGGCGATCTGGATAGGGTAGTTCCACGCACCGATGCCCGCACAAATACCAAGTGGCTCACGACGAGTGTAAAAAAATTGGCTTTCACCCAGTGGTTGTTGGTCACCTTGCATTGCAGGAACCAACCCTGCGAAGTATTCAATGACATCGGCACCAGAGGCTACATCAACTTCTAATGCCTCTTGAAGCGGTTTACCGGTATCCATAACCTCAAGCATTGCAAGGTCATTGTTTCGTTCTCTAAGTATTTTTACGGCATTGAGAAGAATACGGCTGCGTTCAATGGCGGTCATGGCAGACCATACCGCGAAACCACGCTTTGCCGATTCAATAGCAAGCTCAAGATCGGCTTGAGAGGCTTGGCCTAGCTGTGCAATGGGTTCGCCATTAGCAGGATTAATGCTAGTGAAGCTTTCTCCAGACGTTGCCTGAATAGACTGACCGTCGATGTATAACGAATTCATTTCCATTTTAATCTCTGACTTAATAATTATTATGAGTGGTTTTTATTTTTTGAATAAAATGAGAGTTGTTTTTCAAGGTAATCGTTAATGACGGTACGGGCTTTATTTGCGTCAATGCCTTCGGGGTTTAATGTACCTCTTAGCCATATACCATCAATTAACGACGCTATCCCGTGAGCAACGAGTTCGGCTTGTTGATTATTAAACATTTCTTTTAATTCAATTTTCAAATGAGACAGCAATCGTTTTTCATTTACACGCTGTAAACGCTTTAATTGAGCGTCATGCATCGAGTAAGACCAGAACGCGAGCCACGTTTTAGCGACTTCATTTTCTGCTTGATAGCCCTCGAAATTACCATTAACAATGGCAGTGATACGCTGTTGGTGAGCGTCAACAGGTAAGCTTTTCAGTTGAGTCGTGATGGTATTAGACAGTTGGCGAAGAATTTCACGCATGGTTTCTTCGAGAAGACCGTGCTTACCTCCGAAATAGTGATTTATGATCCCTGTAGATACCCCCGCTTCTTTGCTAATTAAAGCAATGCTCGCTGCGTGTAGACCGACACGACCAATAACGGTCATTGTCGCTTTGACGAGTTGTGGTTTTCGTATGTCAGGCATCCCTACCTTGGGCATTTGCTGTCCTTTTATTTTTTATTGAACGTTCAATTAATTATAAAATGACAGATATTTAGTTAGAGTACAAATTATTATTTCGATCTTGGTTTTTTTGAAATGCTTTGTTTTTGTTTAAATTCTTTTATAAACAGTGGTTTGCGTGTGGTTATAAAATTGTTAATTAATGTTTTAATTATTTTTATATTTGAGGTGTAAAGATTTGAGGTGTAATCGTTTTGATAGACTGCTGATTTTTTCCTGAAATTTCCATTGTCTAATATGGGAATGTTGAATCGTGATGTTTGTAATGATGATAAAAATAAAAGCAGTTCTCAACATTAGAAAACTGCTTTTTATATTAAGGCTTTTTATGATGATTTATCGCGCCTTTGATACTCATCGACAAGGGCGAAGGTATTGCCATACTGTTGGGTATAAATAAGGATCCCAACCTGATGATGGTTGAAGGGAGCGGAACATATAGCCCTTCGATTGTACGATTTCCTGATAATAGTAGTGGTTGTATGGACTCCATTCTGGTACATATGCACAATAATCTTCAGGTTGTGGTACCGGTGGAGTAGGTAGCGGCGGTGTCGATTCACTGTTTCCTGCAATGAGTAAAATGACGTCAGAAAAATCAGACTTACTTACGACCAATACATGATAGCTATTGGCGGGATAATCTAAGAATAAGCAACTTTCGTCGGTGCCAGAATTTTGAGAGGAACAGTCGTAATCCGTCGGTGTTGGTTGGCGATCAATGGCAATGAATATATCAATATCTCCCTGGCCTCCGAAAGTATCAATACTAACGTAACCATTGGATGGCGGATTATTCAGTCTAAAGCGTGGTTTGTCACCGTAAACTCCTTTTATTACCGTTGGCTGATTTAATACTAACGTGGCTTCATTCGAGGGCGTTGGCGTCTCTGGATTGGGTATCGGTGGCTGTGGATTCGGCGTTGAGCTTTCACAGCGTTGTACTGTTATTCCTACTTGTTGAAAGGCCGTAGCAATCGACTGCGTTTCATAACCGAGTTGTGTTGCAGCCTGACAAATCCCTTCAGCCCCTTGTTGGAAGGTTGAACGTGGTTGCCAAAATAGTTTATTCGCAGTTGCATAAACTAAGAATGCTTTTTTGATATCCCAGTCTGGACTGGTCGCAAGAAGATAAAAAGCGTGGTTAAAAATCCCCGAACTATGGTGAACATCAATGCCATTATAATATTGATTAACATGTTGAATGGACGCACCATCTTGTGATGGATTGATGAAAAAACGCATTGCTTCTGAATGTTTCATTACGTGTTCACCCATCTTCCAATTGAAAGAACCGTGAACAAAATAACTCAATGCCGCGGCGGAGACATCGGAAAAGGATTCGTTCATACCTCCAGACATACCACGGTACTCTAAATTGGAGTTTTGTTCGGTGTAGCCATGGCTAACTTCATGGGCAATGACATCCCAGGTAGCCAGTGGATACATGTAAGATCCTCCATCGCCAAAGGTCATCTGTTGTCCATCCCAAAATGCATTACCGTAGTTATTACCATAATGAACGCGCATCGTTAGTTTTTGACGGATTGGCCGAGTGTTTAACCACTCGCCATACATATCAAAGACTCGTTGACCAAAATATTGTGCATCGTTCATCGGAGCATAGGCGCCATTAGCTGAACGAGCGGTATTCTCAGGACAAGTGAATTGGTGTATGCGTCCGCTCCACGTACTGCTATTCATATCAAGAGTCACCACGTTTTTGCTGTCCATCTGACAGGCATCATTGACTTCAAATCCACCAAATTTACTATTGTCACTGAAATAGTAGCGCCCACTTTTTTGGTTACCGCCAACCCCCTCTGCTTGTTTAAAAGCAATGCCCTCCCAACGATCGAGAATACGACCATCTTTGGCATCTATCATCGTGATTGGACGGGATGGGGCTTTATCTTTAACGGTTAAATAAGAAACACGGTATATAAGTTGTGCCATTTTTTGATCATTAATTATAATCATTAATTCGGCGGATTCTGCGTCAGTATGGGCAGATGTTGTTGTTCTTTTTACATTGGATTTATTCGTTCCTTTCGCAATGTTAATGGCTTGATCTTGATTGATGAGCGGTAGAGTCGACCCAATATCACTCTCTATATCTTGGATAACATTACCAGTGATGGCTTGAGCAACGCCATAGTGATCTTTTAATGACACGACAGATTGGCCATAGATGGGAATACCGAGATACCGTTGTTGATGACGAACCCATTTTTTTCCTTGTTGTTCAATATGAGTTTGTTCTGTGAAGCTATATTGGTTAGGGGGACCTGCAGCATTTGTGGTACTTAATGGATTAAGAAGCTTAGTTATATCGACATCTTGAACATCAAGAACGGTAGCACTCTGTACTGCAAAGGTGAAAGGTGTTAGTCCTAGCAAGACGAAATATTGTTTTTTCATTAGTATATTCTTCCGGTTTATTGTTTTTATATTTTTAATAACTCCGGCGTATTATTTGTATTTTTTAATATAAACCTAAAGCGTGTGTATTTAATTTTATGATCTTGAGTCAATAAAAAATAAATTTATAACCGTATTTTAATATTAATTATTAAATATAAACTGTTTTTTATTAATGATATTATCATTTAGTGGTTGTTTTTATTTTATATAAAATTATAAACTTGGATTATAGTGCCTAGTTTATTTATATAGAAAATTAAGTGTATTATAAGTGGTTGTTTTTAATATCAAGATGACGGTGTTAAGTGACTAATTATACTTAAGTTATAATCGGTGTCGGTATTTTTAATTTATATATTTGTTTATAAGTTGTATTAATTTGTATTTAAACTAAATATTGAAATATATTAATTACTACATGAATGAATAACAATTATTTTTATTACTGGTTGTCATCTGATCTATTATTTACTTCTATTACCTTAACGTTGTAAAGGTGTTTAATATGGATTGTTCTGGTGAATAATCACATTGTAATAATGTAAATAATTGCCTTTGTTGTTTGAAACCGGATCTTAATTTAATAACAAGCAATAAAACCGACACAAATCTTCCACGAAACTGTCATAACTCCCCTTTAGGCTACAGCTGATTATATAAAACACACTTATAAAAATAACGATTTCAAAAGGGAAGTATGATGAGCAATTTTGTAGAGAAAGAATCAGATTTTAGCAACATGGTTAATGCACGTTTATCTCGCCGAGGATTTTTGATGGGAACTGCTGCAGCAAGTGCTGGTGCATTTTTAGCATTGAATCCAGTGGCAAAAGCGATCGCGGGTAGCATGGATAACTCGTTATTAAACTTTGATACTATCTCGGTATCAACAAGCGACAATATTGTTGTTCCAAAAGGATATCGCTCTAGTACGTTAATGTCATGGGGAGACCCAATTTTTGCTAACGCCCCTCAATTTAATCCTAATGGCAAACAAGACTCAAAAGCTCAAGCGCTGCAATTTGGTGATAATACCGATGGAATGAGTGTGTTTCCATTATCAAATGATCGCGCCATTCTTGCGGTAAATAATGAATACACCAACTACGAATATTTGTTTGCTCATGAAGGCAATACGATGACGGCTGACGATGTGAAAAAAGCACAAGCAGCCGTAGGTGTTACGGTGGTTGAAATCGTGAAGAAAAATGGTCAATGGACGATGGATATTAATGGTCGAGCAAACCGTCGTATCACTGCTAATACAGAAATGTTAGTAACCGGGCCAGCAGCAGGTCACGATTTATTGAAAACTAAAGCAGATCCAACGGGTAAGAAAGTATTAGGAACATTCAATAATTGCGCGAATGGTGAAACGCCGTGGGGCACTTATTTAACTTGTGAAGAAAACTTCAATGACTTTTTTGGTTCAGAAACGAAAGCCGCATTAACCGCTGATGATAAGCGCTATGGCATTGAAGCTGAGCAAAGTAAATATCAATGGCATAACTTTGATGATCGTTTTGATGTCGCTAAAAATCCGAATGAACCAAATCGTTTTGGCTGGGTGGTTGAAATTGATCCCAATGATCCAACATCAACGCCATTAAAACGCACCGCACTGGGTCGATTTAAACACGAAAATGCCGCCTTAGTTGTGAACGATGATGGTCATGTGGTTGTGTATCTTGGTGATGATGAGCGTGGTGAGCATCTTTATAAGTTTGTATCAAAAAACAAATATCAAGAAGGCAATAAATCAGCTAACCGAGACTTGCTAGAAGAAGGGACACTTTACGTTGCTAAGTTTGTAATGAAAGATGACAAGCTAGAAGGTGATGGTCAATGGCTAGAGCTGACTTATGGCAAAAATGGATTAACCAAAGAGAATGGATTTAATAGCCAAGCGGAAGTGATGATTTTTGCTCGACGTGCCGCCACACAAGTGGGTGCGACAACGATGGACAGGCCTGAATGGGTTGCAGTGCATCCTGATAAAAAACACGTATTTTGCACATTAACGAACAATAAAAACCGTGGCGTAAAAGAAGGCCAAGAGGTTGATGGTGTTAATCCACGAGCTGAAAACCATTACGGACAAATTGTGCGTTGGGCACCCACCAATGCCAACCATGTTAGCGATACATTCCAGTGGGATTTATATGTAATCGCAGGTAATCCAACGGTTCATAAAGGCAACTTGTACGCAGGCAGTGACAATATAAATAAAGACAATATGTTTAATAGCCCTGATGGTATTGGCTTTGATAAGGCGGGGCGTTTATGGATCCAAACCGATGGTAATTATTCAAACAAAGGCGATTTTGCAGGGCAAGGTAATAATCAAATGTTGTGTGGTGATCCTAAAACGGGTGAAATTCGCCGCTTCTTAACGGGTCCAATTGGATGTGAAATTACGGGATTAACGTTCTCTGATGATCAAAAAACCATGTTTGTTGGCGTGCAACATCCGTCTGGGCATTTCCCTCAAGGTGGGGACAATAAACCACGTTCAACCATTGTAATGATCACTAAAGATAACGGCGGTGTGATAGGAAGCTAACTTTTCTATTATAAAATCGTTTATCCTCAAGATAACGAATAAAACGTCAATTCGCCCCGATGAATTGGCGTTTTTCTTTTTAATTTAATGCACTTTCAATCGCTTCGATTGCCATTGTTACACTTATCGGTGTTTGACCATGGAATGGATGTAATGCATACACATTAGAAGGCGCGATCTCGTTATTGGGCAGTGCTTTTCTTACTGTTGTTTGATGTTGTAAATAAATAAGCTCAGGCAGTAAACCAACCCCTAATTCATTCTCAATTAATGCTAAGCTATTTTGAACCGTGTTCACTTGGTGTGTGGCGGTAAAATTTAAGCGGTGTGCGATTTTTGTTTTTGTATTAATTAAGGAATGTGAGATCTGTTTTGATTGCCAATGGTTTGCAATATAAGGAACGGATTCTATATTTTCTAAGTTGCTAGGAGAGTAATCTCTCGCAACACACAATACATCTTGTACCGTTCCAATGCGTTTTTGTTTTAAATTACTGAGTTTGGATTCTCCAACTCGGATCGCTAAATCAATTTCTTCTTGCATTAAATCGAGCTGCCCGTCATGCGCAATTAAATTTAACGCCACGCCTTTGTGTGTTTTAAAAGTGGAGCTTAATGCCGGAATAACAATACTATTCATTAATGCGTGTGGTGCTGTGACCGTCAGTTTCCCTTGAGGGAATTGTTGCTGGTGTAAGATATCACTCCATGCTTTTTCGGCTAACTGATGCATCTCGCAACATTGCAGATAAAAGCGCTCACCAGAAGTCGTTAATACTTGTTTACGAGTAGTACGTTTTAATAATGGAACGGAGAGATCATTCTCTAATTGTTTTAAGTGCTGGCTAATGACGGATTTTGATAGTTCAAGTTTATCTGCCGCTTTAGTAATGGAACCGGTTTCAACGATGGTCATAAAGAGTGTCATTTGTTTTAGTTTGTTCATACTCTTACCAATCCTATTGTTTGAATTTATTAAACAGTGATTTCTAATTAGTTTGTTTTTCAGTGTTAATAATGCACGTATAGTCCATCTCATACAAACATTAGGAGAAACAACCATGACTCAAGAACAAATTTTAGCAGCATGTAAAGCAGGTATTTCAGCGTGGCAGCAAGCGTTTAACTCTCAAGATGCCGCCGGTTGTGCAGCGCAATACGCGGAAGGTACCGTTATGGAGGCTCGTCCATTTGGAACGTTTACTGGCCGTGAAGAGATCCAAGTGTTTTGGAAAAACATCATGGATCAAGGCTTTGCTGATGTTGATTATACAGAGGTTAAATGGGAACCTATCGGTGAAGATGGTTATCTATTAACGGCTAATTGGACGATGAACAAAGCATTTGGTGTTGTACACAGCGAGCATTGGACAGTTCAAGAAGATGGTAAAGCTCGCTTAATTTCTGATGATTTTGAAGTACAAGGTGAGCGCTAAAAAGCACTTTTTAAATAATGTGGTTGAGTAATTTATCATTATCAACCACACTCGAAAAACACCTCATTATCGGAGTTATGGATGATTAATATATTAAGCCTATTTACCTTGGCAGCTCTATGGGGTGGTTCGTTTTTATTTGTCAGAATTGCAGCCAACCCTCTTGGTCCTGCTGTCTTGATTGAAACTCGTGTTGCTTTTGCGGCATTAACCTTATTAGTCGTTTCATTCTTTCTTAAAAAATCACTGCAGTTCACTTCTAATTTAAAGCATTTTTTTATTTTAGGGTTATTTAATTCAGCCTTACCTTTTTTATTGTTTGCGTATTCCGCTCAGGTGTTAAATGTCTCAACATTAGCGATATTAAACTCTAGTGCCCCAATCTGGGGAGCCATTATTGGCGCAGTTTGGACTCGAACTTGGCTAACCAAAGAAGTCGTATTTGGTTTGGTTCTAGGTATGATTGGAGTGAGTGTTCTTGTTGGTTGGGAAGCGATTAATGTCGGTGATGAAGCGATTATTCCAATGATTGCGGCTTTGGTGGGGGCGTTTAGTTACGGTATTGCAACTAATTACGCAAAGAATGCCCCAAGTGTTGAGCCCTTTAATAATGCGCACGGCAGTATGTGGGCTTCTGTAATCTTGGTGCTACCGTTGGTTCCTTTTATTCCAGTAAGAGAAACAATTAGCTCAGATATTATGTTGTCAGTATTTGCGCTTGGTGCGGTTTGCACCGGCCTTGCGTATTTATTGTATTTCCGATTAATTAATGAGTTAGGTGCCTCTTCTGCGCTTTCAGTGACTTTCCTTATTCCTGCGTTTGGTATTTTGTGGGGCTATTTATTCTTAGGAGAAACCGTCGGAATAAATGCCATTATAGGTACTATTTTAGTTGTGACTGGAACCATGTTTGTAACGGGTTTTTATAGGAAGTTGCTGCCTAGAAAATTGATGTAATAATGGCTTCCATTAATATCGTACTTTTCATAGATATATTAATGGAACCTAAAGAACCGATAATGGAAATTGAATTGATACCTTCGTAAATATAGACTGGTGACCTGTTTGATTTAGAGGATATTGATCACTGTGTTAATTACGCCGCCTTAAACGCTCCATCCCCCCTATAGCTCTCATTGCTAACCTAAGCACTGTACTCACCTGAGTATTCGGCTTAACTCTTTGCGCTTGTTAATTCTTTGCCGTACTTTCGGCCACTTTTCCGCGCTAAAACTCATACCATGCCATTAATTAAATGGTCTATTTATTACGCAGGAAAAGCACTTAAGAGTAAGGCTGATATTCTGATAAGTAGTTATTCTACTTAAATAATTTTTAGCGACGCTATTATGTGATTTGACCAGTAATAAGGACTAGGAATTACTGGAATTGGTATTATCAAAGAAGTACTTATTTACACCCCAGATCTCTTTCTGGTGCGTATTTCCGTGCATAAATTGAGAATTCAATGTTAAAAAATTTCAAAATTGATTGGATGTCTAATATCCGTGGTGACTTACTTGCGGGTATTGTTGTTGCTCTTGCTTTAATTCCTGAAGCTATCGCCTTTTCTATTATCGCAGGTGTTGACCCTAAAATTGGGTTGTACGCTTCTTTCAGCATTTCGGTTGTTATTGCTTTCACGGGAGGTCGTTCTGGGATGATCTCTGCAGCTACCGGTGCAATGGCACTGTTGATGGTCACGTTAGTTAAAGAACACGGATTAGAATACTTACTTGCCGTTACTGTACTTACTGGAATATTGCAGATTTTAGCGGGTTATTTAAAGCTCGGTAGCTTGATGCGTTTTGTTTCTCGCTCAGTGGTTACAGGTTTTGTGAATGCGTTAGCCATATTGATTTTTATGGCGCAACTTCCTGAATTAACAAATGTAACTTGGCATGTTTACGCCATGACTGCCGCCGGTTTAGGGATTATCTATCTGTTCCCATACCTACCGGTGATCGGTAAATTAATTCCTTCGCCCTTGGTGTGTATCGTTGTATTAACCGCCATTTCGATGTCATTTAATATTGATATTCGTACCGTGGGAGACATGGGGAATCTGCCAGATACCTTGCCAATTTTCTTATGGCCTGATGTGCCCTTAAACCTAGAAACGCTATTAATTATCTTGCCGTATTCTATTGGTTTAGCTGTGGTGGGTTTATTAGAATCCATGATGACAGCAACGATTGTCGATGATCTCACCGATACCACCAGCGATAAAAACCGCGAGTGTAAAGGCCAAGGGCTTGCCAATATCTTTACGGGTTTTCTTGGTGGTATGGCGGGTTGTGCGATGATCGGACAATCAATGATTAACATAAAGTCGGGCGGCCGTGGACGTTTATCTACACTTTCAGCAGGTGTGTTTTTATTGATTATGGTGGTGTTTCTTGGCCCGTGGTTGAAGCAAATACCAATGGCGGCCTTAGTTGCCGTGATGATAATGGTCGCTATCGGTACTTTCTCATGGAGTTCAATTACTGATTTAAGAAAGCACCCAATATCAACGAATATTGTTATGTTAGCCACGGTGATTATTGTGGTAATGACGCATAATTTAGCGCTTGGTGTTCTGGTTGGCGTATTGCTTGCCTCATTATTCTTTGCCAATAAAATTAGCCGTATGATGGTGATAAAAAATAATACGGATAAGAATGAACCTCGTAAATATACCGTAATAGGGCAAGTGTTCTTTGCTTCATCAGATAAGTTTATAACGTCGTTTGATTTTAAAGAAGTGATAGAAAGCGTAACGATTGATTTATCGGCAGCGCATTTCTGGGATGTTACTTCTGTCTCCGCTTTAGATAAAGTGGTGGTCAAATTTCGTCGAGAAGGCACTCACGTTGATCTGATTGGGATGAATGAAGCGACCCTGACTATCGTGGATAAATTTGGTGTGCATGACAAACCAGAAGAAGTCGAAAAACTATTGGCCGGACATTAGGGATAAAACGAATGAAAAATATAATAGCGTGTATTGATGGTTCTACATTTACGTTTGCCACGTGTGAAGCGAGTGCGTGGGTGGCAAAAAAGGTCGATGCACCACTTGTTCTATTGCACGCACTTGATAAAACCATGAGACCCGTCGTGAGTGAGTTGTCAGGTCAAATAGGATTAGGAAGCCAAGAAGAGTTGCTTAATGAACTGGCCGATCTTGATGAAGCACGCAGTAAAATAGCACTTAAACACGGTAATAAATTACTGGAAGAAGCAAAGACGTGGGCATCTAAAGAGGGCGTGAGTGATGTCCGTAAATTGCAACGACATGGAAACCTACTTGATAGCCTCATTGATTTAGAAAATGAAATTAGGGTGTTAGTGATAGGTAAATCAGGTGAAGAGAGCAGCATTAACAAAACAATAGGCTCACAACTTGAAAGTGTTATTCGATCTATTAGCGCGCATATTTTGGTTGTTAGTGAGCCGTTTGCTGTGCCTAATTCTTATCTGATTGCTTTTGATGGTAGCCCAACCAGTCATAAACTGATTGAAAAAGCGATGAAGACGCCGTTGTTAGTTGGTTTAGAATGTCACTTAGTGATGGTTGATGATTCTGGCAATAAGAGTACGGAGTTTGAACAAGCAGCAACGCAGTTGCGAGACGCAGGCCTTAGCGTTAATGAAAGCGTATTGGCGGGATCGGTTGATGAAGCGTTACTTACGTATCAACAGCAACATCAGGTCGGTTTGTTTGTTATGGGGGCGTATGGGCATTCTAAATTGAGACAGTTTTTTGTTGGTAGCAATACAACGGAAGTTTTGGCGAAAAGTAAGGTTCCGATCTTAGTCATTCGTTAGTCAATCAATGATACGTAAAGCCTAGGCATTTTTTCTTCTTATTAGAAAAACGCCTAAAGTAAATTTCTTTAGGCGTTTTTTATGGTTGAGAGATTAAGTAATCGCATTGGTTTTTTGGTCATTACTGATTATTAAGCCATTGCTTGGTTACTTCATCGATATCTTTTCCTTCTCGGGAAACTTGATAGTCGAGAGCCGCGATAATCTCATTGGAGAATGTAAGTGAATCTAATCTTCGAATTTGTTCTTGAGTGAAATAAGTTGCGCGATCTTGTCGGAGTAATAACACTGCGCGATCGACGATACCTAATAAACCTTCTGGCTCGGAAATTTCACGAATAGTGTATTTATGGTGTAAAAATTGTGGCTTCCATAATGGAACGATAACCCATTCTTTATTCTCAACGGCTTGTTCGAATGCGGCAAAGCAATCTTCTTCACTTCCTGTATGGAAGGTGTAACCTGCATGGCTTAAGCCGTATACATCCATCATTTTGATAGAAAATCGAGTAATACCAGCACCTGGGTTAATGCCTTGAATTTTTTTATTCATGCATGAAAGCACTTCAGGTTTTAATAAATCATTTATTTCAGATACGGATTCTTCAGGGATGTAATCTGGTACGCCCCAGAGTGCGTATGGCTTATAATGCAGCCCTAATTCAAGTAACTCTACCGTCTCTTCTACATCAGATTTATATATACCGTGACTAGAGGGAAGCCAAGCAGAAGCCAGCATATCAATGTCGCCTAATTTTAATTTCTCAAAGTTGTCTTGATGTGGGGAGTAAATTCGATCTACTTCGAATCCCATCTCTACTAAAACATGAGTAATTATTGATGCCGTGAGTTGGTGAAAAGAAAGGTTAGTGACCCCGAGGGTTATCTTATGTTTCATAACAGATTATCCGATAGGTGATAAGAATGAACTTCGCTCATGATTTGTTCCTCTTTGTTATTTCGTAAGGTGTTTTTAAACGTATACCATTTATTCATACAGAAATGAGACGGTATTTATTTAAAATAAAATTTGGTAGAAAGCACAAGCAGAAATGATCAATGAACTTTCTAATATCAATAATGTTTTACAATCAAAAATCTCAATGTCGTTAGCTGAAAAATCAAAAGGTATATTATCAATAACACTTTGATTTAACATTGGTTTTGTGTGTGTTTCATTTAATGTGTTCATGATTATATCCTTTGATATAAGTTCGGTTTTTAGTCTTCACTGTTGTCGTTATTGCCTAATGATAACTATTATATCTATTCGTTTAATTTTGATAATTGAGTAATATTCGAAATGATTATTCGTAAAATCTGAATAATAAAAGTGCAATGACAGATAATTGATTAGAGATAAATACGGTGAGCGAGCGGGCTAAATTTTGAGGGAAGTGATTTGATACTGAGTATTTGAATAGAAGATGAGATTAGCGGTTGTGATGGTTAGGTGGAATGAAAAAACACTGGGCGCTTGTGCAACCCAGTGCTTGAGAAATCACATCATGACAAGGCTTGCGGTGCCTAAGAAAGCAAAGAAGCCTACAACATCAGTAACCGTGGTTAATATGACGGAACCGGCCAATGCAGGATCTAATTTAAACTTATCTAATGTGATAGGAATAAGGACGCCAAATAGCGCGGCTGTAATGATGTTGATAATGATGGCAAGGGAGATGGTGGCTCCCAAAGCGAACGATTGAAACCATGCGCCAGCCAGACCACCGATAATCAACGACCATAACAACCCGTTAATCGATCCAATTCCCAACTCATTTTTTAATAAGGTAAAGCGGTTACCGGGGGTGATTTGATTGAGCGCCATGGCACGAACCATCAAGGTTAATGTTTGACTACCAGCAATACCACCCATTGAAGCCACAATCGGCATCAATACCGCAAGTGCAACCACTTGAGTGATCACATCTTCAAATAATCCAATCGTAATTGAGGCGAGAATGGCGGTTAATAAATTAATACCTAGCCACAGCCCACGTTTTTTAGAACTTCGAAAGATAGGGGAAAATAGATCATCGCCTTCATCCATACCCGTACCGGCCATTAAGCGAGTTTCATAAATCTCACGTTGAGTGTTAATTGCAAACTGCCAATCGAGTTGGCCAATTAACGTATTCTCATCGTCAATGATCGCTACACTGGGTACGACGGAATGTTCAATAGCTTCGATACTTTCACTTAATGGCTGATGCACATTAAGCGCTAGGCAATCTTCAATTTTAAGGGTATTTATTTTTATTGAATCGTCAGCAATTAAAATATCGGTATATTGCACAATACCGTGAAACTTATGCGCACGGTTAATTAAGTACATGTACTGGTGAGATTCAAATAAATTGGTTTTTAACAGTTTTTTAGCTCGCCCAACACTGACATTAAAAGGCAATGTCGCAATTTTTCTATCAGCCCAATGCCCAACTTCATCGTCTTCGTATTGTTTTGCGTCGTCATATAGATCCAACTCATCACGGTTGATAAGCTGCAAAGCAAGGCTGAAAATATCTTCAGGTAGAGACTCTGCCCATTCAATTAACGATAAGTTATCCAGTTTAGCGAGCGTGAAATTTAACTCTGCTTCAGATAGCGCTTCAAGAATAGCAACACGCGCGTCAGCACGCATTTCGGTTAATACATCAATATGCATTTCTAATGGCAGACGACGCCACAATTGCACACGTTGATCAACGGGGAAGGCTTCTAAAATACGGGCAAAAGAACCGTTGTCTAAGCCATGTTCAACGTACTCACCGAGTAATTCGACTTGCTGCTGTGGGTCTGCATTAAATAGGGGATCAATCTGGGATGATAAGTCTTGGAATTCGTTCAATCTCTTACTCCATAAGAAAGCAGCGTCTTTAAACTATAGGGAAATAAAAATAATTATAATGGTTATATAGCTGATATAAAACAAGCGAATAACCTTGATCCTAGTATTTATTTACAAAGGCATAATAAATCGGTGAAAGGCAGTAAATTATCATCTTAAAGATGTAATTAAATTTCAAAATTGTCGGTTTTCTTCAATCTTTTTTATTGCAAAGTGATTATTATCTTTGCCGAGAGTTACGGACTCTCATATACCTTAAGATTATGGGCAAGATGCCCAAAGGAAGATCAACATGAATTTACTACCTTCATTGCCTCAACTTGGATGGCGTCCATTTTTCCAGCAGCAGCTAACGTTAGAGGAACTGACCGAACTGCGAATAGGTAGAGTGATAGAACAGCATCGAAGTGGTGTGGTGGTATTGAGCGAAGAAGGCCAATTTAATTTACTACAAACACCGAACAGTGATCGTGTGTGTGTTGGTGATTGGGTTTTGTTTGATGAGCAATTAAAGTTAGAAAGAGGGTTGGAACGCCAATCATTATTTCAACGTAAAGCACCGGGCTCTAAGGTGGATAACCAACTTATTGCCTCTAATGTTGATAGTTTATTTATTGTTTGTTCATTAAATAATGATTTCAATTTAAGCCGTATCGAGCGTTATTTAGCAATGGCTAAAGAAGCTGATGTAGAACCTGTGATTATACTGACTAAAGCAGATTTGTGTGATGACAGCGAGGAAAAACGCTACCAAGTACAAACGTTAAATCGATTCATGATGGTTCATGCGATAAATGCACTAGACAGTGAGCATATCAAAGAACTGATGGGATATTGTACACAAGGAAAAACCATCGCGCTATTGGGCTCATCAGGTGTTGGGAAATCAACACTGGTTAATGCCTTAATGGGAGAAGACGCACAAGCAACTGGTGGTATTCGAGAAGATGATAGCAAAGGTCGACATACAACGACCTCACGCGCATTGAAGTGGATGCCACAAGGCGGGTTGCTAATGGATACTCCTGGAATGCGAGAGCTGCAATTAAGCGATTGTGAGCAAGGCGTGAGCGATACTTTCCATGAAATTACGTATTTCATTGACCAATGCCGTTTTGGGAACTGTACTCATAATAATGAGCCGGGTTGTGCAATCCAAAAAGCCTTGAATGAGGGGGAGCTAGAGTCTCGTCGTTTTGTCAGCTATCAAAAATTAATGCGTGAGCAAGCGTTGAACAGTCAAACGTTAGCGGAAAAACGCTTAAAAGACAGAGCGCTTGGTAGAATGATTCACTCTGTTCAAACAGAGTCTCGCCAACGTAAGAAAGGATACTAAAAGACAAATCAAATAGTATCAAACGAAAAGAAAGCAGTGCGATGTCACTGCTTTCATTTTATCTATTTTGTTATTGAACACTTTCCGCGACATTATTCGGCTTTATATTTAAAATTCGTTCGATCAATTCTGATTTCTCGCTTTTCTCTTTCCATACTAAGTACAGATGCTGCTCCATGATGGGGGCGTTATCAACGACGTAAAGATCGCCATCCTCAATGCTCTGGTTCACAACTGGCGCAGGCAAATAACCAACCCCAGAGTTTGCTATCAAATAATCTAACGCCATTCGAGAAGAGTGTGTATGCAAAATTGGCGTGCGTTGTAGCTCGGGTATCTTACTGTGCTGAATCGCAAACTTAGCTCCCCAATCGAGATACACCAAAGGAAGCGTTTGACTGCTTTTTAATTGACAATCTGGATCATGAGAAACGAGTTGTAATTGGTAATCACGGATCTTTAATACGCCTAAACCATCAATCTTCGGAGGTTCACTGGTAATAAATAGATCGACATTCTTATCAAGTAAAGATTTTGATAAATCTTGGCGACGAATCGATTCTAAGCGCAAAGCAAGGCCGGGAATAGATGCATAAATGCCATTGATCCAATCGGAAATACCATCAAATTCCCAAAACAGTGGGCTCGCTCCAATGGCGATTTGAGAATTGTAATCCTCAGTTAATGCGACATCTTGTTTTGCCCTGCCCCACGTTTGCAAAATGGCTTCAGCATAGGGTAATAATCGCTCTCCGGCTGCCGTTAACTGAACGTTATGGCGCTGACGAGTAAACAGAGGATTACCTAGCTGAGATTCTAATTGTCGAACCCTAAAACTGACCGCGGATTGAGTGAGAAATAAGTGCTCAGCAGCACGGCCAAAGTGACGCGTTTTTGTCACTTCTAAGAAGGTTTTAAGTAAATCAGTGTCCAAAGAATTCATCCCATAATTAAAGGTTAGCCTGACCATAAAAAAGTTTTATCGAAAGGACGAAATTTTTTCGTTTTACATAATCCATCAGCTGAACTAAATATACGCTTATCTCCTATAATTAAAGAATAAGCGATGAGAACAAGTTCAAAATTCTATGATGATGCCCGCTTTAAAAGAGGGTTCAGCCGCAGTGGTTTCACTATTAAAGAAGCGGCAATTCTTGAAAGTTACGGCCGTACGATGAAAGCCTTATCTGAAGGCTCTATGGTACCTATTAGTGATCGAGAGAGCATTTTTCTTCAAGAAGTAGCATCAGAACAGAAGTCTACCTCTGAATTTACTCTATGTTGGCTTAAATATCTAAAATTAAGTAACACAAAACCAAAATTGTACACATTATGTGGTACACAGCGTTCAGATAATACAGATGGTCACTCCGATGGTGATGACGATTAGTCTGTGATCTCTGATCGCAAACCAAACATAAACTCTAATGGCTTCTCCTCATCGAGAGGCCATTTTTATAAGGCGGCTTAAAGGTCGCTTTATAAATACGCAATCCTATGGCTAACTAAAAGCGGTAGGTAAATATATTGAATAAAGCAATACAGTCAGTTAATCGCTAAAATCGGATCAGACTGCAACGTAAATCATTAATTTGGGGAACATGTTGTGAGTATGAAAGAAGAAATAAACAACAATAAAATGGATGTAGAAAAAGGATTAATGATGCAGATTCTTTCTGAGAGTGAAATAGTAAATAAAATTCAAAACCTAATTCCTTTTGAAGCGACATTATCGGATGGTGGCCTTACCCTTCGAATCAGCGAATATCAGCCTTACCTTGCGACTGCGGTGCATAACGGTCATGAAATGCGTGCGTCATTGAGTGAGCTATGTACGTTGTCAGACAGCGAGCGCTATGTGCAAGAATCGCCGTATTCTGGTGATTTTATTTCGTCATTACCAATCGTATTATTGGCACTAGATTCTCGCTATGAATACGATATAGATAAAACGGAAGCGACGTGCATTGATAACGTATGGACATCGCCATTAGCAGAAAAAGAAAGTGAACTGAGTAAGTCAAAACACGCGACGTATTACCGAATTTTACATTGCTTACTCACCACGTTAGAAAATGAGTTTGGCATTTGTTCTGTGTATGATCTTCGTTCGTACAATTATCAAAGCACAGATGAAGCGATCCCTACGTTTAATGTGGGAACAAAACAAATTAATGCGCGTCGCTGGCGTAAAAAAATTAACGATTTATTGGATCGTTTGAATCATGTTGAATTACCAAATATTGATGTTGATGCACAAGAAAACAGCGTATGCACCGGTCTTGGCTATCAAGCGACGTTTGTTAAAGAACACTTCTCAAAAACCGTTATCTTCCCATTAGGCGTGAAGAAAATTTATATGGATGAAAGCCGAGGAGAAAGTTTTCCTTTGGTGATTGAGAAACTGAAAGAAGAGCTAAAAACAGTGATCAGTGGTCACGTTGCCGCCATGCTTTCTCGTCGTTCAGGTGCAAAAAAGAAAGTAACGCCAGGGCAAATATTAGCGTCTACTTTATCAGCAGAAGCGTACAAGGTAGACCGCGCGTTATTTAAGATTGCCAAAGGCATCAATACGCTGAGTTACATTAACCCAAGTAATTTACGTCAAGAAAAACGCCGTTTCTTAACGAAGCCGTTTACGTATGAACCGAATTTTACGTATAAACAATTAGACATCGATCCGTACTTGTTCAGAGAGCAATTGTATCGTTTACCCGTTGATGACATTCGTGATGCTGATTTGCAGAAATTGTACCGTAAAGTGATCGATCAGCTTGCGGTGAGAATCGATTTGTTGACCAGTATTGGTACGGACGATTTCTTGTATAATTCGCTTCGCTATTACGGTCAGCCAGATGATCAAGACATTGCTAACGCTAACTTTATTCTTCACGCAAAAGAGTATGACGAACCAGAAGCGCAGACGGTAACACCGAAAGAGGCGATGGCAGCGTTTCATGAAGCGGCTGACGAGTATGGCTTTAAGTGTAAAGTGATCGGCTCAACACAATTAATTGCAAGAGCAATGGTGAGCGGAAAAACACTGAAAGTGAATACGGGTGTGATGTTTGGCAAGAAAGATTTGGATGCCTTAATTCATCACGAATTGGGTGTGCACATGGTGACGAGCATTAATGCCGAGCAACAACCATTGAAGATCTTAACATTAGGTCTACCAGGCAATACCCACACTCAAGAAGGGCTCGCTATTTTATGTGAGCACTTATCGGGTAGCTTCAATTTAGGACGTTTAAAAACGCTGGCATTGCGCGTTATTGCGGTTCATAAAATGGTGAAAGGGGATTCGTTTTCTGAAACATTCCATTGCTTGAAACACGATTATGATCAAAATGATGACAGTGCGTTTACGATAACGGCTCGGGCTTATCGTGGTGGCGGTTTTACCAAAGATTACTTGTATCTAAAAGGTCTACGTGATGCATTGCACATGTACGAGAAAGAAGATTTAACGTCTTTATTCTTAGGCAAAACTGGGTTTGAATTTAAACCTATTTTGGATGAATTGATTGCTCGTAATATATTACCTGCTCCTAAGTTTATTCCTAAAGCGCTTTCAATTTCACGCGAAAAAGATCCCGTATTGGATTGGTTGATGAAATCGATTCGATAGTGAAATAACGAACGATACAGCCTGCCTTTATTCTTTAATGAAAGGCAGGCTTTTTTTTGTCTATTTTTTCTTAAATGATGAATGCTAAATTCAACCAGCAGGCTTATTAAGAAAAGGAATAGAGTGGTTCGATAGAAGGATCTTTTTTGGGGATAATCATGAGGGTTTGAGATTCTGGGTCGGTGATAATGGTGGTGTTTACCCCATAGACCGTGTGAATAATGTCGGGGTTCGCGAGGTCTTCAGGTTTTCCTTCCGCCACTATTTTCCCCTCGTGCATCATGATGATATTGTCTGCGTATCTAAAGGCCTGATTAATATCATGCAGCACCATCACCAATGTTTTTCCTTGATCTCGTAGAGACAGACAAAAGTTCATCACTAAAAGTTGCGCACGTATATCAAGAAAAGAGGTCGGTTCATCAAGCATTAAGATATTACTCTTTTGAGCGAGTACCATTGCTAACCAAACTTGCTGTTGTTGTCCGCCAGATAAGCTGGCAACAGGACGGTGTATTAACTCGGTTAACCCTGTGGCGATCAACGCTTCTTGAACGGCGGTTTCATCATCTAGCGACCATTGCTGCCACATTTTTTGGTGTGGGTAACGCCCGCGGCTGACGAGTTCGATAACCTCTATCCCCTCAGGTAATTCGGGCTTTTGAACTAATAGAGCAAGTTCACGCGCGAGTGTCTTACTGTTCATTTTTAAAATGTTCTCTTCACCTAAAAGAATGCACCCTTCATCGGGGTGTTTTATGCGACTTAACATTTTGAGTAAGCTCGATTTCCCACAGCCGTTTGGACCAAGAATCACTGTCAGTTTTTTAGCTGGAATAGCCAGTTGCATACGGTTGATTATTTGCCCTTCACTGTAGCTTAATGAAACGTGATGAGCTGATAATGTTTTGGTTATTTCGTTATTGTTTTGCATGTATTCATCCTTATTTATTGGTGACTTGTCGGCTTAATAAACCCACGAGATAAAGTCCACCAATCAATGCGGTGAGTACGCCTACTGGCATTCGAAATAAACCGGGTAGGGTGAGGGTTATTGTGTCAGAAACAAGAAGGAGTAGGCTGCCATAAATGGCTGATCTTAAGAGCGCTAATCGGCTGTGACCAAAACGTGCAAGATGCGGAGCGACTAAAGCAACAAAGGCAACAGGCCCAACAGTCAGTACGGCACCAAGCGCAAGTCCAGAAGCAAGAAGAAGCGCTTGCCATTGTGTTGTATCGACGCGGCTTCCTAGCGCGATTGCACTGTCATAACCTTGGGTAAGAAGAGACAGGCGACGAGCGAGCAGAAGAAGCAGTGGAACAAAAATAATAAGAGTCATGAAGATGACGGAAACGTCTTGCCAATTTCGGTTGGCTAAACTGCCACTAAGGTAACCAAAAAGCTGCTGAGCTTGTTCTCGTTGAACCAGAGTTAAAATGAGTTGAACGGTCGCGACAGCAAAGGCATTGATGGCGATCCCAAGCAGAACCAGTTGTCGTGATAATTGCCACGATTTCCCTAATGCGAGCAGCATGATCGTTAAAACAGAGACGGCACCGAGTAACGCACCAATAGCTATTGGTTGATTTGGCAAAAACCATAACCACAATACTGCGCCAGCACTTGCTCCGGCGTTTATACCAATAATGTCAGGGCTGCCTAATGGATTTTTAGTTAACGTTTGAAATACTGCCCCAGAAATACCGAGCGCGGCACCGGCTCCGATGGCACACAAAGCCCTTGGTAATCTGGATTGCCAAAATAGCCAATCTTGGTATGGGGTCGCTTCACCTTTAAATAGCGTTATAAAATCATCAGGTGTCATGCCATGCTTGCCTAACATTAAACTAAAAGTTAGAAATAGGGCGGTTAATATCATCGCCATGATTGCGGCGTTGAGTGTCCTTTTGCTTGGGGCCAGTATTACGATTGACCCTAACTGCCATGTTGAGACTAAATTAGTTTTCATTTGAGTTTCTCTTCAGACGTCGTTTACAAGGTGTTACTGATGACGACTTTTTCATTTGGTCTCTTCTCACAGCGAGGTAGAGAAAAGGAGCGCCGAGCATAGCGACAACGATGCCAGTAATAAGCTCTGTCGGAGGCATGAGTGTTCGAGCGATCACATCAGCAATGACAACAAGGTTACCGCCAATGAGTGCCGATATGGGCAGTTGCCAGCGAAAATCCAGTGGGGCAATAAATCGAGAAAGGTGGGCGGACGCTAAACCAACAAAAGTCAGTGACCCGACGGTGGCGGTTGAGGCCGCACACAAAATCGTAGCGCCAAGCCAACCTAGTTGCGGCTGCCATCGTAAATTCGCCCCCAAGGATATCGCAATGTTTCTATCGATAGAGAGTAAATTTAAAGCAGGGGCTAATAGAAGAAGAATGACAGTAGCGATAATAAAGTAAGGCCATATCGTATTAATATCAGACAGTTGGAGTCCTGATAATGACCCCGACATCCAATACTTTAGGTCACTAAAAAGCGATGGGTTTACGATGACTCTTGCTTGCACATAAGCACCTAATACGGCACTAATGGCGGCACCAGATAGGATAAGTCTTGTTGGGGATTGATTGTGGCCTCGTGACAATAAGTAGACCATCACGCTCGTGAGTAACGCACCAGGAATCGCTAACCAAAAAAGAGGCCAGTTGGCACTAAATGATAATAAGCTGAGTGTTATTATTGAGGCATTCGCTCCCGCATTCACACCGAGTAAACCCGGATCCGCCAAAGGGTTTCGAGTTAAGGCTTGCATGACGCCCCCTGCCATTGCTAATGACATTCCAGCCAATAAACCAATCAGAACTCGTGGGAGTCGAGCTTGTATAATAAGAGTATCGTGATTGAGATTATTTTCACTAAATAAGCGCAGTAGATAAAAGGGAGATAGGGTTGTTGTTCCTAAAAGAAGCCCAGAAATAATTGCAGAAAAACTTAATATAATTAGCAATATTAATGTGGTAGTGACCTTTTTATTTCTGCTGATTAAAGAAGGGGGAATGGCCAAGTCAGGTGTACTAGTTAATTGGTTATCTGCGTTATTCATTTACCCATAACCTCTTTGATTTTTGGAATAAACGCGGGCATTACCCATTCCAAACTGAGCAAACTGCCATAGGACGTTGCCATTACAGTTGAGGGATCGGTTATCGCAAGATATCGTCCTTGCTTAACGGCGTTGATGTGTGAGAAAAGCGGTATTTTTTCAACGGTTTGTTTGCTTTTTTCAGACTCATACCAACTAATAATGAGATCGGCATCATTAAATATATCGGAGTGCTCTAAACCAATGTTGGCCGTGAAATGTCCACGAGTTGGTTTTATGTCTTTGACTTCAGGAAGTTGTATAAAGCCGAGAGCGAGTAGAGAGTCGATACGTGGATCGCCAGGTACATACAACGCAAGATTACCGAATCGACTTCCTGCATTAATATACGCCAGTTTTTTACCTTTAAATTGAGGGTTTTCATCGGCAAGTGAAGCAAGGTATTGGTGTAATTTAACAAGCAGGGCGTCTCCTTCTTCTGTTTTTCCTAAAGCCGTTGAAATGAGTGTAACTTGCTTATCGATAGGGGTAAGCCAAGGTTGATCTGGATAAGCAACAACAGGAACAAAATTGTTTAATTGGTTAAACGTTTCGAGTGTGATCCCAGATTGTGGCGCTAAAATTAGGTCGGGTTTTAATGATAAAATATACTCGATATCGAGTTCAGGGTAGCTATTGAGTACTGAGGGTAAGGCTTTCTCTTGTTCTAGGACGGCTTGTTTAAACCAAGGTAGATAACCTTTGCTGTCACCACCCCAATAATGAGCTTCAATGGCGATAGGCACAATGCCTAAGAGTAAGCACCAATCTTCGGTTGTTGCGCCTAGAGTGATGACGCGTTGCGGACGAGTAGGAATAACCGCGGTTCCATGCGCGGTTTTAATGGTGACAGGGAATGGGGAGCTGCTTATTTGGTTTAAGGGGATGGCAGCACTGTGGCTACTCAGCAATATAAACAGCAGAGAGATTGCTTTTGGCCATTTCAATATAGTTATAAAATGTCGCCCTACCTTACGGTAGGGGCCTCCAAGTAAATTTGAGATAAATTAATGAACAGCGTTGGTCTTAAAATTGGTAGTCAACATTCACGCTTATATTACGAGGCTCGCCTGCGTGATATTGGTTATAGATCCCCATCTGGCTGTAATATTCTTTATCAAAAAGGTTTTTCACATTCGCATTGACGTTAAGTTTTTTGTTTACCTCATATCGCACCATTACATCGTATATCGCGTAACTGTCTTGCTTTACTTTGGTATCTCCAACATTAGGTATACCGCTTACTTCTTTATAAATACTGCTGTACCAACGAGCCCCTCCGCCAATTTGGAGGCCCTCTAAAACGTCACCTAATTCATAAGTGGTGAAGAGTTTGAGTTGTTCGTTAGGGATGTCTGTTTTTAATCTATTTCCTTGTGGATCTTCTATTTTGAAATAGGTATAGCCAAGCGTTAAGTTCCAGTCATCTGTGATGGCACCATTGGTTTCAAACTCGAACCCTTTGGTTTCTGTACCATCAACACCACGATAAATAGGCATCCCTGTATTTGGATCGACGTCGTCAGTTTTTATTCCTAAATTATCCTGTAACGTGTTGAAGCCATTAAGAGAAAGGTTTAACTGATCATCCAAGAGGCTTGCTTTAATTCCTGTTTCATAGTTCTTTCCTTTAATAGGGTCGAGATACGTATTATTTTTACCTTTTACGTTTTGCGGTGTGAAAATATCAGAGTAACTGGCGTATACCGCAACAATGGGCGTTATTGCATAAGTCGTCCCAACGTATGAGGTAAATTCATTACTGATTTTATTTTTATGAAGGGTTCCAAAGTCATTCATATCGGTTTCCCAGTCACTCAATCGTCCACCAAGAACGAAAGACCACTGGTCAGTTACCTTGATATGTGAGGCGACATAGATCCCTTGTTGTTTGGTTTCTCCTGTCGATTCCCAGCTTTTTTCTCTGCTCCATTCCGGTTCTGGATAAGACCAATTTGGGTCAGTAAAATCACCGACCTCTGATTGTGCGTTTAGCCCTTTATAGTAAGTATTCTCGAACGTCATTTTTTGATTGTTGAAACCCGCGATCATTTGGTGATCTTGTCCAAACAGAGAAAAATGACCTTTGAGAGTTAGGTTAAGATTATTAATTTTTCGATTTCCATCAATATAATTAATACTGCCAGGAACCATACCTTCATTTGTCTTTGGGTCAGGAAAACCTGTCGGCCATAAATAATTGAAATCTAAGCTGTTATCACCATAGGTATACGTTCCTTTTATTACCCAATCTTGGTTAAAGCTATGCTCTAGACTGACAAATAAATTTAATGCTGTGGTTTCAGCGGATGCCCAGTCAGGAGCGGTGGTTGCTGATGTGCTGTAATTCGTTCTCGTACCATCGCTATGAAAAAGGGGAAGTCCTCCCGCCATGGTGCCTTTTGGTTCGTTATATTGATAATCGGTACCGACCGTTAGTAAAGTGTCAGTGGTTAAATCGGCTTCAATAACGCCATATAATGTACTTCTTTTCTGTTCGTATCTGTCTAAGTAGGACTCACGCTCTTGATGGACAGCAACAAGACGAGCTCTAATACTTTCATCAGTATTTACGCTGCCAGAGATATCAACGACCCCTCGTTTTAAATTCCAAGATCCCGTGCCTACGCTAACATTGGCATTAAAATCGTGAGTAGGACGTTTTCTAATAAGGTTGATAGAGGCTGAAGGCTCGCCTGCACCAATCATTAATCCGTTCGCACCGCGAACCACTTCAATGCGATCATAAATCGCCGTATCCATTAGGTTATCACCGTAATTGAAACGGGTGTCATAGGTGATAGGAACGCCATCATAAAGAATGGTGCTTACTTCCATACCACGAGCAGAGACGGTGTATCTGTCGTTATCCATAGGTCGAGCGTAAACACTTGATACGCTGTTCATTACATCAACAACACTGTTTAGTTGCTGATCTTTCATGGCTTGTTCGTTCACGGCAGTTACAGATTGTGGTGTTTCTAAATAGGATAAATCCATCCCTGTTGAGGTTGAGGTTTCACCTGTTTTATAGCTGGCAATCTCTTGTTTATGCGCGGTAATGGTCATTACTTCCATTGCCTCGTTATCATTCTCCTCTGCCATTACTGGCAACGTTAAAACACAAGATAACCCATAGAAAAGTGAGTATGTCGGTATTTTTGTTGATGTCATGTTCGTATTCAATGTCATTGTTTGGCCTAAAAGTCAGTGGACTAAATAATGCGATGAGTCTTAGCAAATAGAGCGAGAGGGTTTGCAATATCCTCAGCAAAACGTAAGTTCTTTTCTCTATCTTCAAGGTCAATCATTTGCTGATTATTGTTTAGTTGAATTCGATTTAGGCAAGTGCGGGCGAACGAGCTGCAATACAGATCGTAACGTTGATATTTCGCATCAAATTGTGGGTGTTCTTGTTGGTAGTCTTTGACTGAATCGGCAACTATCTCCCAAAAATCAGATTCGCTAACCTGAGTTTGTTGCTCAAGCAATGGAGCGATGAATCGGAAAATACAATCAAAAATATCGAGCAAAATGTAGTTAAGTTTCATTGGGTCTTCAAGATCAACCGCCAAGCAATTCATGTCATTTGGTAGGGGTTGTTCTCCATTTAAAATAGCCACTTCTTCCCCGATGTCTTTCATGATTATTTTGATTGGGGTGTTGTCTTCAAGTACTAAAATTAAGTTTTCACCGTGTGGCATAAAGACAAGGTCATAAGCAAAAAAGCTATGCAGAAGAGGTTGTAAATAAAGATCCATGTACTGCTTAAGCCAGTTATGATCAGACAACGGCGAATCGGCCATTAACGCTGATATCAGGCTTTTTCCTTGGTCATCAACATGCAGTAATGCAGCCATTGTGAGTAGTTTTTGCTGCTTGTTTACCAATACATTGCCATGTTTATCTGGTGCGTATGGGCTTTCACGCCATAAAGAAGAAAGCATTTTTTTATAAGGATTGTCAGTACGAGTGGCTTGCTCATAGTAGCTGTGGTGATAGCCAATTGCCGCGACTTCTTTAAGAACAAAAAATTGCTTTTTAGCAAAGTAGGGATCGGTTTCAATGAGGTTTGCAATGAACGTATTGATAGCCGGTGTTCGGCTCATGTAGTACGGAGATAACCCACGCATGAAGCCCATATTTAAAATCGATAAGGCGGTTTTCACATAACACTTTTCTGGCGAAGAAAGGTTAAAAAAGGTTCGAATAGATTGCTGTGCTTGATACTTATCTTCCGTCGTGCCAAGAGGAACTACATATTGATTGGCGATATCAGCGGCGAAGATACGTGATATTTTTTCTCGCCATTGCCATGGGTGGATAGGCATTAAGTAATAATGTGATGGTTCAAGCCCTTGCATAGAGAGTTGTTGATTGAATTCATTCAGTTGTGATTGACCTAACTCATCAAAAATTAGGCGGTCGTAGCTTAATGATTCGATGACGGCAAAGCTTGTTTTTTCACGCAGCACTGCAATCCATTGTAAATTTAATGATTGTCCACTTTCTGGTGAAAATTCAATATGATCTAACATATCAAAGCCAATTCTGCCGTTATTCGCAATGAATACTGGATGACCTTCTGTCATGGCAGCTTCAATCTCTTGGTAGCTTGCATTCGCTAATTGAGCTGAGGTCTTATTTTGGTGCATGAGTTTATAGGCTTTGCTGTATAGCGTGCTAGTGATTTCCTCTAAATACGTAGGTAACAATGCATCACTGATCTCAAGAAGGTGGCGACAAGAAAGAATAAAAGAGACGGCATCAAGAGGTTGGTTTTTATCATCTTTAGTGCAAGCGATTGATTGTGGCTCAACAAATAAATGATCGAGTTGATATTGGCGTGCACGAAAGAGGTATTCAGACGTTCCCGTATCTGAGTTGAAGGTGATACACCAAGAGGCGGCTTGCGCATTTGATGCATCATCTAATTTTATCGGTGTGATGATTTGCTCATGGCTCAACTCGGTGATCATTTTCGCGATTAAATGTTGATTCGCTTTATGCCAATACTCTGTCGTTAAATGAGAAGTGGCGAGTGATAATGATGGATTTTTACTGCTATTTTTCATTGAAGATACTTTCCCTTGTGACTGCAAAAATTGTGACTTAGTAGCAAACCCTAATTTTGCGGTTTTGCTGTTAAGTGGAACGATTTGACTGTACTCAATACCTATTGAGTGGTTTAAACGGTGCACTTTCTCGTTTTGGATATCCGGTTCAACAACGAGCCTTGTAAAAGGTAGGTGTTCTAAAATTAATGACGAGATTGCGGTAATGACGTTTTGACTTAAACGATGCTCTGGAATATCAACGGGAGCGATAATCAAGTGCATGCCACAGTCACCTTCTTGAACTGGGTAATGCTCACCTATTTCGTCTTTCGCTGGATGATATAGCTCGGTATAAAACAGTATTTTTCCGCGTTTTAGTCCCACCAGTCCAAATTTATGGGCTGTGTTTTTTAGCTCAACTTTGCGCTGATCTTCGGTAAGTTCATTCATTCCCCAATACGAGGAATAACTCTGAGATAACCATTGATTAATAACGCTAAAATCGGTGTCTTCGTTGTAATTTCTGAACTCAAATTCAGAGATATTGATTAATTGGTCTTTTTTTGGCGCGTAACGATCCGTAAAGCTACATTGAGCTTTGGCTGTGAAATCTGTCATCGTTATCTCTTTATTAGAGTGAGTGTTCAGTGGTTGCGTTATATAAATGACTTTCGCAATTTGGAGGAGAGAATTGCTGAAAGGCGATGGATTTTTCTACTTTGTAGTGGGTTCTGCCAAGTACCTGATTCAAAATGGTCGCGTTTCTATAGCACACCATTCCAAGATCTGGGGAAGTCAGCCCATGAGTATGTAAGCCAACGTTTTGTACGAAGATTTTGTTGTTTCTATCAACGCTGTAGTTTCGCTGAACATCAAGTTCTCCATGTGAATCAAAGCGTAAATGCGCGCAAATGCCATCTAGAAATTGAGGTAATTGATATACATAACCCGTTGCCATCACAATGTGTTGAGTCTGTAGTTCGAAATTATGTTGAGTTTCAGTGTGCAGACAATTAAGCGTTACCTGTGATTGTTCACTTGATAAAGAGTGAACAGAAACGTTCGTCATCATTTCAACAGTAAAGTCATGTGATAACTGTTTAATGTATAAAAGATCATAAATATCATTAATCAAATCGGCGTTAATGCCTTTATATAGATGCTTTTGTTTCTGGATTAATACTCGGCGTTGCTCTGGTTCAAGTTGATGGAAATAGTCGATGTATTCTGGTGACGTCATTTCCAATGTGAGTTTTGTATACTCCAATGGGAAGAATCGAGGAGAACGCGTTAGCCAACGAAGACGGTACTTTTCTACGTCGATGTCGGTTAATAAATCATAGAAAATCTCAGCCGCACTTTGACCACTACCAACAACCGTGATGCAGGTAGACGCTTTTAATTCTGCTTTATTCATTAGGTAGTGAGCTGAGTGGGTCACTTTCGGTTCCTGTTGACTACAAAAATCAGGCAGGTAAGGCTGTGTCCCAGTGCCGAGAACTAAATGATGGCAGTAATAAGTTTCTTCACGATCCAGTAAAGTGTTTTGTGTTTTTACGCAATATATCGCCTCATTTTCATCATAATCAATATGGGTGACGCAGCGATTAAACGTTAGGTTTGATAGGCGGTTACAAGCCCATTGGCAATAGTGGTTGTATTCTTCTCTGGCTAAAAAGAAGTTTTCTCTTATATAAAAAGGGTACAGACGATCATTTAATTTTGCGTAGTTAAGAAAACTGTATTCATTGGTTGGATCAGCCATTGTGACAAGGTCAGACATAAAAGGCGTCTGTAATCTTGTACCCTCTAACATCATCCCCGGATGCCAATCGAAGTGGCTGCGAGCATCAAGAAAAATGCTTTTACAGTCAGGAACAGAGGAAGAAAGGGCGGCAAGGCTAAGATTAAACGGACCAATACCGACACCTAAAATATCGTATATATTTTTATTCACTGGATATCCTTTTTTATTAGGCGCTTTGTTTTACGTTGGTAAGCAGTTGCTTTGTGATTGAATGACCACACGTATTAATGGCTTCAAATACGGCAACGATGCTGTCCACGGGGGTTTGAGGGTTTAACATCGTTATTTTGAGATATTGACGACCTTTAACCACGGTTGCTGCGATTAACGCTCTTCTTGATTTAGAAAGTGCCTCTCTAATCGCCCTGTTGCAGGTGTCCTGTTCTGTCGGGGTAAGGCGTTGGTCGACGAATCTAAATACCAATGTGGTCAGTTGTGGCTCTTGAACAAACTTAATATCGGTTAGGTGCTGACTGCGTTGATAGACCTCTTGAGTATTAAGGATTAAGTCATCAAATAACTTACCGATGGCTTCTGGCCCGCAAGCTCGTAAAGTAAGCCAAATCTTTAAAGCGTCGAATCGTCGTGATGTTTGAAGACTTTTGTTGGCAAGGTCAGGAATACCATTATCGGCTTGGTGTTTTGGATTTAAGTAATCGGCATGATAGGTAAGATGAGAAAGAGATTGACCATTACTCACCATAAGGGCTGAGCAGCATAAAGGTTGGAAAAATGATTTATGAAAATCGATGCTAACAGAATCGGCTTGTTCAATACTTTTCAATAAGTGAGGAAATTTATTTGAAATCAGTAATACGCCACCGTATGCCGCGTCTACATGCAACCAACATTGATACTGCTGACAAAGAGAAGCTATCTCTTCGATAGGATCGATAGAACCAAAATCGGTGGTGCCAGCGGTAGCAACCACCGCCATTGGAATTAATCCTTGCTCTACCAGTGATGCCAATGTTGATGAAAGCGCAGTCGGATCCATTTGTCGCTGAGCGTTAGCAGGAACACTAATTACCGCCTCTTGACCTAAGCCTAAAACGAATGCCGCTTTTTGAATACTATAATGGCTGTATTCAGAACAAAGAATACGGAATTTACTGGTATTGGTAGGTAATGATGCTTTCTTGGTGTCATCAAGTTTAGTGTTGCATTGCTCTCTGGCCAGTAACAGTGCCATTAGATTAGATTGTGTGCCTCCAGTGGTAAATACACCATCGGCAGACTTTAGATAACCTATACGGTATGCAAGCCAATCTATTACTTTCTGTTCAATGAATGTACCACCGGCACTTTGATCCCAGGTTTCAACCGCGGTATTAATCGCACAGCTAATTTGCTCAGCTAATAATGAGGTTAATAATACAGGGCAATTTAAATGCGCTAAGTAATCTTTATGATGGAAATAGACGGCATGTTTAAGGTAAAGCTCATCCAATTCATCTACAACATCATTAATATCAATTAAAGGAGAATCTAAATCTATATTTTTGAAGGCGTTCTTTAATTCTTCTGGTGAGATCCCAGAATTAGGGTGTGATGTTTCTTTTACTGTTTTAATAAGCGTGTTGAGTCCTAACTCTGTGATTTCTTTATAATGTTCTAAAGAGCTTGAATCAAAAAAATTCACATTACTTAAGAGACTACTTTGGTTAAAGAGAGTATCGTTATTGGCGTTTTTTTCAAAATATTTAGTATCCATATTTTTCTCTGTGCATTTATCAATGTTGAATGAAATCCCATGTAATTAACTGAGATGTATCATTTATCTTTGTTTCTGAGAGTGTTTGGAATCTATCATGATAAAACTCAAATGAAAATGATTATCATTTCCATGGTTGTTTTGTGGTTTTTGTTAATTTTAACTTCTACCTAGTTAGAGTAAGGCTTGAGCGGGAATTGATGAGTGAAATTTAATTTGAAAATATTTTTTTGTATTAAAAAAATGAGGTGAATTTAAGAGTTAATACCTTTTTAAATTTACGATAATAATTACTAACCCTCCGTTAAAAGAGGATGAATTACTTTTATTTTCAAATTAAACGGAAACGAATGGACTATTAATTTTATTTTCTAGTGACGATCAATATACTGTCCTTTATATCAATAAGTTTAATATAAAAACATGTGATTATGATCTAGGTATAACGTAATTTTAAAAATAACAATGAATGTAATTAAATAAGAAGAAAAGTGAATAAATAGGAAAGTTAATTATTGTTGCATGAGTTGGCATTTGCGTTTAATGGCAGTAAGGCGCCTATCATGATCGATACGGTTAGTTTATTCACAGTATTGTGCCTCTGCCGAAAGGAGTGTACTTACTGAACCATTTTGCAAATGGTTATAAGCAAGGTAGGCCATGGTACGGGCTTTGGTATTGTAGGTGAGCGCTCTGATGGTTCTTCCTGTGTTGGTTGCGTCACGAACGGGAATACCAACAAAATCCTTACAAGCTATAACTTTGACGTATTTAGCCCCCATTGTCATGGCTTTGTCGATGTTGGTATCGGTCTTTTCGGTAAAATCATAATAGAGGTTTTCTTGAGTATAACGGGCATTTTGTTTTAATGCGTTGCGGACATGCTCTTCCACTTCTAATGCCTCTATAAACGCTTCTATATCATCTCTGATGCCATCATTATTGACATCGACCCCTGTCAATGAATCACTGCGATCTAACAAAGGCTCAAATTGTTCATAAAGCACACCAAATTGGTCATTAATGGTCTCTTGTGATTGCAGTAACCCAATGAGTTCTGGCGTTTTTTCTATTACAGACTGAACGTCATCATCCGTATTGTTATTCGCATTGATATCATCGTCATCACAACCTACAAGTAATAACGGAAGAATGAATAGGTACTTTTTCATGACTAGCTCTTATTTTATAAAAAAGGCATGCTCACATGGTATTTTTTGTTAATCAATGGCTTGTGATGCAAAATTTTAATTGTGAGATAACGATGACAAATTACGTGTAGAGTTGGTCACATTTATGTCAATTAAAATTTCACACCCCCGAATAGCATTGGACAGAGTTATCTAATTAAAAAGACTATTGTGGCTACAAGTGGTTTTAAATTAAGAAAGGGGCTTGAGCAATCATTCAATAATTTACAAATGATGTTACGGGAAAAAGGGTGCAATGAACTGATGAGGCTATTGAATTGTGGAATATCGGCAAAATAATAGCCTGCTTTTACTGTTATCGAGATAAAAACAGGCTTTTTTCTCTAAAATTTATCAATTAATGTGGTGGTAAAGTTGTCTGCATTAATCGTTAAGTTTACTGCTGAGGCTTGTTCATACAGTTCGTTTAAGTTTTTTTGTACTGAAGTGATGGTCAGCGTATTGTTGTCTAAGTCGAACACTTGTTTTTGGGTGGTGTAATAAAACGCAAGAATGGTTAATGCATCAACATCGTTACGCTCTGCCGCTGCTTTAATTTTTGCGAATTTACGATAGATAAGATTGTGCAATTTTTTGATGTGCCAAACGTACATTATCTCGGTGAAATACTCGTGTGTTTTCACCTTATTAATGAGTATGACACTTGTGATTACCGCGAGGACCACACCGATAAAATTAAGATGAAAGTTTCCCGTTGATGCTGAATCAATGTCTGGTGTCGCTCCAAATAAAGCAATAAGAAGTGCCCCAAACAATAAGGCTAATCCTGCAAGGCATCCTATAAATCCAACCATGACTAGGTTTGATTTCTTACGGTAACTCTCTTTATTTATAGTTAAAATTTTCATGGGATCAGACTGTATTTCCTATCATTTTAGAGAAAGGACAGTGTACTTTCTTTTGATTAAATGAACATGAACTCTCTATATAATGACTGTATTGGTCACACTTGTTTTATGATTGGGGTTCTCCTTTATGATGTGATGGCTTTCTAGTTACCCTTGATGACGGATATTGATAATGAATGAAAAGGCATTATACTTATTTTTCAATGAGATATTTTAATCGCCACTGTTACTAATGTTGCTTTAAATAAATACCTCTCATCGGTCTTTGTTCAAAGGGTAAGGAGTCTATTATTTCTTTTAAGAAACCCATCGTGCGACTGTGGTATTCACCGTCAATTAACCTTGGTTGTCGTATTACCACCATCATTATCTTCATATTTTTGGTCGCTTTTTTATGTAATCAAATGAGTGTTGCGGTGACGCTTATTATGACATTTGCTGCGGCTTTTATTAGTGGATTAGATACCGCAGGCTCTAAGCGCTGGCAGCGTTTCTTTATTACCAGTGCGATGTGGTCTCTGGCTTTAGTGATCACGTATGGTTTACTTCAATTGCAGATCCCGTATTGGGTTGTCTTTTTTATCGCTGCAATTTTGTTTTCAATTCCTGCGATTAATGGGCCATTCTGGGCTCGGCTTGGGATGTCTTGCTTAGTTATTGCTGCCATGACGTTTTCGTTGTATCGCTCCGATGCTGCAGGGTATCAATATCCATTTTTGATTTTTGGTCCTCTTATTTTCTCACTCTGCAGTTGGTTATGGTTTGCGGTGTGGAAGAATTTTGCATTAAAAGTATGTGTCTCTGCCATCTATAATGATTTAGCTAATTACATTCAATTACGTGAAAACGTATTGTCTGGTAAGCAGTACGATGACGTCGAAATTCGAAATAATAAACACGCACTTGTTGGGCTACTGAGACAGGCTTTTCAATCTGAAGCGTTCATGTCAAAAAAGCATAATGAAGCCCTTATATTTACTGACCTGTATTTAGCTCAAGATTTGTTTGAAATTATATTGAGTAGCCACACAACTAACCCTGCTTTGTTAGAACAGTTTAAAACGGATCCTGAGAAACACGCCGCGTTAGTGAATTGGAGCCAAGAATGCCAAGCGTTATTGCAGACTAAATCGTTGCAAATATTATCAAACGCGAAAAGAGAAGCGGTATCATCCTCTCTCTTAGAAAAAGCGGAACAGTTAGCGGGTTTAGTGAAACAAGAGGGCAGTTCACGAATTGAGCACTGGGCATATACTATCGTTCATATATCGCAGCGTATTGTGGATGATAAGCCCGTTTATGATCGTTCTTACCAAATCCAACCGTTTGAATTTACGTGGCGTTGGCCGACACTCACTCATCCTATTTGGCGTTATGTTTTTAGAGTAGGGGTGATTTTTAGTGTTGGTACTGGTATTGCAGAATATTATGATGTAACAAAACCTGAGTGGGTGGTGTTGACGATGATAATGGTGATGCAACCTAGTTTTCTTGCCACTAAAAGCCGTATTTGGCAGCGCTGTTTAGGGACGATCTTAGGGGGAGGATTGGCTATCTTAATTTTAAAATTAGGACTTCCTGTTTTTGTATTGGGTGGCATTGTTTTGTTTTTGCTTCCTTTCTCGATGTTGAACATCATGAAGAACTATTCATTGGCTATTGGTGGTATAACCATGCTGCTGATTATTACGTATCAACTTTTAGCTCACCAAGGGTTAGACATCGTTTTCCCTCGATTGCAAGATACGGTGTTAGGTAGCTTAGTGGTATTAATAGGGTCTAGTATTCTTTGGCCACAATGGAGAGGAAAGGAAATCCGATTGCAGGCCATAAAAGGAATCGAAAGCGCCCAAGATTTTTTATTGTATGCGAATCACTTGTTGTTTAATGCCGATGAAAAATACGATGTTGCAATGCTTGGCGTTAAACGAGCTGCTTTATTAACGGCAGAAAGTGATTTAGAGTTGGTGTTCTCTGAGATGCAAAAAGAACCTCAATATACGCATATCGATATTGAATATTATGAAGAGTTACTTGTGTTGTATCGTCAGCTCAGCCATTACCTTTGTCTCTTGGTTCCATTAGTTCGTCATGATGTTAAGTGTGAGGCTTTATCTCATTTACATCCTGTTATTGAACGAGCGACAGAAGAACTGCTAAGTGCCATTAAGACGGGTGAGTTTAGTGTTAATCCGATGATTAATCATGAGATGAAAATGGATACCGGATCTCTAAGTACGAAAGAACAATCTATTTATGAGCTAGTGTGGTTATCTTTGATGATGATTGAAGGTATGAATGATATCGTGATCAGTAAAATCAATACGGATTAGTGTGTCGACTATTGCGATGATCTAGCACGGGATACATTGTGTAAATCGGTTTTATTAGAAATGAAGATAGTAGGCTTGTTGCAATCATTTGCAACAAGCCTAACCCAAGCGCTGTTGACGTTATTATTTGTGTTATCGGCTTTTTTGTTTTCTAATTAGGCGCCTATTTGTTGCTTCCATAGCTTGGCATAAAGCCCGTCTTTCTCTACCAGTTCATTGTGAGTTCCGCTTTCACATACTTGGCCTTTATCAAGGACAATAATGTTATCTGCATGACGAATGGTGTTGAGGCGGTGTGCAATACTAATTACGGTGCGATCTCGACAGATTTCTTCCATATTGCTCATGATGGCGGCTTCAGAGTGATAGTCGAGTGCAGAAGTAGCTTCATCAAGTAACAAAATTTTAGGGTTTACCAGTAAGGCTCTTGTTAATGCAATACGTTGACGTTGACCACCTGATAGAGAAGCGCCTTTCTCACCAACTGGCTGATTAAAACCGTGAGGAAGCTCTTTAATGAATTCTAGAGCGCCGGCAAGTTGTGCAGCGTAGCGAACCTCCTCATCAGAAGCTTGTGGTTTACTTAGCCGAATGTTGTCTGCCACGCTCCCAGAGAAGAGAATACTTTCTTGTAAAACCACGCTCATATTGCGGCGTAGAGAGATAGGGTCGGCTATAGCAAGGTCCATTCCATCGACTAATACTTGACCATGTTGAGGAACATACAAGCGTTGTAGTAGACGGGTGAGCGTACTTTTCCCTGAGCCGGATGGCCCTGTAATACCAATGAATTGACCTGGTTTAATCTTGAGTGATAGATTGGTTAATACTTCTGGAGTATCTTCATGGTAACGGAAGCGAATGTTGCTAAATTCTATGCCACCATCGAGTTCTGGGACGGAAGCCAATCCTTGTTTACTGTTTTCTTTTGGCTCGTCAAGGATATCACCCACTCGCCTTAGGGCGATGAGAGTATGTTGAAAATCTTGCCAAATTTGAGCTAGTCGAAGAACCGGCTGAGTTACATGACCAGCTAACATATTGAAAGCGACCAATTGCCCTGGTGTTAATTCTCCATTTAGTACTGCAGTGACTCCCCACCACAGCAGTAATGCCGCCGTGATTTTTTGGATAAGTGCGATGCCTTGCCCTGCGATTAATCCTGATTTTTGAGCCTCAAAACTACGGTTTAGTTGCTGGCTGAGTATACGTTGCCATTGATGTAAGAATCGATGTTCAGTTGCTGTGGTCTTAATTGTTTCAATGCCAGTCACCGCTTCGGTTAGAAAGGTTGTGGCGCTTGCATCTGATTCGTATTCTGATTCCACTTTCTTTCTTATCAAGGGCCCTGCGATAAGCCAAAGTAAGAAATAGATTACTAATGAGCCTATAACTAACCAAGTCAGAGTGCTGGCATAATGAAACATGACGGCGATAAAGACCGTCACAAAAATCAAATCGAGTAATAGCATTAACGTTGAACCAGTCAAGAACTGACGGATCTGTGCCATTTCACGAACTCGTGCAATTATTTGCCCTGTTTGTCGCTGTTTAAAGTAAGTGAGCGGTAGGCCGACTAAGTGACGATAAAGCCGCCCTGATAACTCGGCATTAACTTGACTAGCAAGATGGCCAAAAACGGTATTACGTAAGTAGCTGTATGCAGGCTCCGCGATGGCTAATGCGAGCATGGCGATTGCGAGTACATGCAAGCTGGATAGACTTCGGCCTACCAGTACTTTGTCGATGACATTCTCAAATAATATTGGACTTACTAATGCGAATATTTGAAGTGCAATGGCATAGAAGAACACATCACGCATCTGGCTCTTTTGTCGCCAGATAGATGGTGTAAACCAACTAAGGCCAAATTTGACTTCTTTGCTGCTTAGCCTTTCATCGGCTACTAGCATCACTTTATAAGTCGATAAGTGGTTATTCGAACTGAGTTCTTTAGGCTGTTCTGATTGAGTGGCTGGATCGTATAAAAAAGAAGAACCATCAGTTGTTTTGGTGAGTACTTTCCAACCACCGTCGATTTCAATGAGAACAGGCAAAGGAAGCGTGTTTAGGTCGTTTGCTTGTACCTTTGTTACCTGACTTTTTAAGCCAATGTATTCTGCTGCTTCCCTTATTTCCATATCACTTAAATTGGCATGATTCACACCTAATGCATGTTTAAGCTGTGTACCCGTCGATTTTTTGTGAAAATGGTTGCCAGCATAAACAACGGCTTCGATTCCGTAGTTATCTAGAGCGACAGAAGCGCCGTTTGTTGTTGATAAGGTTGTATCCATACTTATCTCTCTCTTAGCGATTCCGCTTGGTATTCACGTATCGGGCTAAGTAAATAGTCGATAATGCGGCGTTTGTCTGTTTTTATTTCGGCAACAACGGACATACCTGGTGTTAGTTCAACGTGCTGGCCATTAATTGCGATATTGTTATTTTTGAGTTTTACTTGGGCTGGGAAAACGAGCCCTAAGCGTTCATCTGTAGTTGAATCACGAGAAATACTTAACAGTTCGGCTTCGATAGTACCGTAGCGGGTATACGGAAACGCATCTACTTTGATCATCACTGACTGTCCAGGATAAACAAACCCTATGTCTTTATTAAGAATTTGTATTTCGGCTTGTTGTACGAGATTCTCTGGCACAATAATCATTAAGTTTTGCGCGGGTTGAAGTACTGCTCCTAATGTGTAAATACTGAGCTGTTGAACCGTACCATCAACAGGGGAACGGATGATCTCTAATTGTTCACGTTCACGAACCTTAGACAGTTCTTGATCTAATCCTACTAATTGCAACTTCGCTTGTTTTCGTTTTTCGAGCCATTCTCTTTGCTTTTGTGCTGTGAAATTGGTTCGTCTTTCTTCGAGGCTGTAATATTGTGATTTTAAAATTTTTAATTCAGCTCGTTGTTGAGAAACTTGACGTTCTGTTTCTAATAGTTCTTTTTCTTGTTCTAGATATTCGACGTGCCCAATGACTTTATTTTGACTTAGTGTTTTCCGTGCTGCGAGTCTCTTATTAATATTTTTTTTCAATTTAATTAAGGCGTTGATATCACTTTGGCGAGCATCCTGTGATGTTGTGTTTACCTGCATTTCAGCATTGATGCTGGAAAGATTTGACTCATATTCGCGCTTCTCACTGAAATGGTTTTCTTTGATCAACGTTTGTTGTTCCTGTGGTAATGCTGCAAACATGAGGTCTTGAGATAGGGGCTGGCCGTTGTTTAACGTTCGATATCGGATGAGCTCATTAGTTTGAAATTCTGATTGAGTGATCAAACGCATAATATCTTGATTAATGCCTAAGGTATCAAGCGTAAGAAGTGGTTCGTCTTTTTTAACACGTTGACCGTCTTTAACGTGGATGATAAAAACTCGGCTTTGTTCATAAGACTGAATAACTTGTGATCGGCCATGGACAACGAAACGACCTGTCGCTGTAGCTTGGACATCCAGTTTTCCCCAATAAGCCCAAAGTAATACAACAATGACGCCGACGCTGAGAGTGATGGCTGTTATACGAGCAAACGGTGATGGGGGACGATGTGATAAAGCGAGATGCGCAGGCAAAAATTCGTAATGGTTTTCTGTTGTTTTGTTTGTTTTAAACCTGTTCAATAATCGTGTAACTATGCTGTTCATGAGGTGTATTCCTCTTTTTTGAGTTCTTGTTGAAGCTGCCATAATTGTTTGTATTGTTTACCCAGCTTTAATAACTGTTGGTGGGAACCTTGCTCGACGATATTTCCTTGGTGAAGAACGATAATTCGATCGCAATCACGTACAGTGGACAATCGATGGGCGATAGTGATAACCGTACGGCCTTTAGAAATTTTCGCCATATTGGACTGAATCAATGCTTGTGACTCATCATCAAGTGCACTAGTGGCTTCGTCTAAAATAATAATTTTTGGGTCTAAAAGAAGCGTTCGTGCAATCGCAAGTCGCTGCTTTTGTCCGCCTGAAAGAGATTGACCACCTTCTGCCAATATCGTGTCGTAGCCTATTGGTAGTTTCATAATAAACTCGTGGGCTCCTGAGAGTTTTGCGGCTTCAATCACCTCTTCCAAACTAGCTTCAGGTTTTGATTGAGCAAGGTTCTCGCAAACACTTTTGTTAAATAAGTAGTTTTCTTGTAGCACGATGCCGATTTGTTGTCGTAGCTGTTGAATGCTGATTTGGTTCAGTGGGGTGTTATCTACGGTTATCACCCCTTTTTCTGGGCTGTATAGCCGCAACAGTAATCGGGCTAAGGTGCTTTTTCCGGATCCTGATGTTCCCACAACTCCCAGAGTTTCACCTGCTTGGATATCTAGCGATAAGTCATTGAGCGTAGGAGGATCATCCGGTTGGTAGCGAAATAAAATGTTTTTGAAAGAGATAGCCCCTTGGATTGTCACCATATCTTCACCTGTATGTTGCTCTACAGGCAGATTGAGCATATCTCCTAATTTTTCTAGTGCTACACGGGTTTGAATGAACTGACCCCACAGTTCAACCATGCGTGATAAAGGTTGAGCGATGTGGTTCGTCATCATATTAAATGCGATTAATTGGCCGATGGTCATCTCTAATGACAGCACTTCTGTGGAACCTAACCATAGAATACAGACACTCGTCACTTTCTGTATGAGCTGAACGACATGACTTGAACGGTTGTTGAGTTGTTGAACCGCGTATCCAGTAGAAACCATATTTTTTGTCTGGTCATCCCAGCGACGAATGAATGTGGGCTCTACGGCTAAGCTTTTAAGAGTTTCACTGCCAGCAACGGTCTCAGTTAGAAATGAGGTATTTGCAGCAGCGTGTGTAAATTGCTCTTCTATCGCTGCTTGCATTCGGGGAGTTATCCACCAAGCGAGTAATACATAAAGGGGGATAGTTGCGATAAATAGCAAAGTTAAGGGCGCCGAAAGTAAACTCATTACGTAGATAAATACAAATATAAACAAAAATTCAACCGTTAAAGTAAACATTGAGCCAGTTAAAAATTCTCGGACGGTATCTAATTCGCGAACCCGAGTGACAATGGCTCCCACTTGACGTGTTTTGAAAAACATTAGTGGAAGACCAAGTAAGTGTTTTACCAGCTTTAGTCCAAGCTGAATATCAATACGATTGGCGGTATGCGTATATTGATATTCACGTAAACCGCGTAGTATCACCTCTACAATGCTCGTTATAACAAGTCCAAAAACGAGGACATCAAGAGTTGACCAAGCCTGATGTACAAGCACTTTATCCATTACAACTTGAAAAAAAAGAGGAGAAATTAAGGCGAGAATCTGCAACACAAACGAAAATAATAAAATTTCCCATAGTACTTTCTTGTGTTGTAAAAACTCAGGAATAAACCAAGTTATATCAAAACGAGATTGAGATTGTTTTATTTCAATCCACTTTTTATTCCAGATTGAATCTAGCTGGTTGTAGGTGATGATTTCCGGAGCTTCTTTATTCGGTCTTTGTATTAAACATTTATCTTTATTTGCTTTTGCTAGAATGAATGGAGCCCCTTGAATATCAAATAAAATTGATGGTGTTTTTACTTTATCTATTCTTTTTAATTTTGATTGTTTTATGGATATTTTAACCTTATTTTCTTTTTGTATTATGCCTAGCTCATCTTTGAAGGTATTTGCTTTATATAAATTAGAGCTATCTTTCTTTTCTTTTCTATTTCCACTAATAATACTTAAACAAAGCTGTATGCATATCAGCGTTAAGCTTTCATTTTTTGTCATGGTTATATTTCTTAGCTAATATTTTACAGTATTTTTTAAAGTTCAGAATGCTATCACTGCTTGTTATAACGTTCAACTACGAATTAACATTAATTTTTATTGTAAATATATTAATACTGATTTTTGTTTGTTTGTTTTGATTGATGGTTTTTATGATAGTTAGCTGTAATTAATGCCAAGTAAGACTGATTAATACTAGATAAGTATAATTAAGTCTCTTTATGTCTAATTGCTGATATTTAATCATTATTAAGTCTAATTAATTCAGTAGTTTAATTGTTGTGTAATTGATGGGGTAATGGTTATTAATAAATTAAATGTTTACGTTATTTTTATATGAAACTAATGTTGATAGTTTTATTTTTAGAATGTAGACTCCTAAAAATAAGACAGTAAATGGAAATGTTATAAAAATAAAATAGAACAATAAATAAAACTGTAAATAGAACAGTGAATAAAAATAGCAAACAGAACATACGTGCAATAAAAAATATAATTAAAGTATTGGCTCTAATATTGAGCCCTTTGTTGTTGGGGTTGTTTCTCTTGCTGGAAATAGTGCCGACGCTCTCTAATATAAAACAAGTCGAGGAATTTATGACAGAGAAATTTGTTCAAACAGTATCTAGTGTTAATTATAATAAAGGTGTTTTTTCTCTTTATTTCGTAGGTCAAGATCAAACAAAAATGTCTAACGGTGTGATGGCTGATAATGATAATGATCTTGAGCTTAAACAAGTGGTTCATATGCCCGCTTCTGGCTTTATGTATATGGTATCAATGGTTAAGAATATGCTAGAAGATCCGCGTATGTCGGCAGAATTTGACAAGCTAGTTACTGCGGGTTTATTACCTGCGGGTGGAGCGGATGCTAATCAAGTAGAAGAACTAAAAACAGAAGAAAAATCTGCGCCAAAAAAGCGTGCTTCCCAAGCTAAAAAATAGCGGTATATCGGTGATATAAGGCATATGTCTATTACGCATCAACCAGCAAATCTTACCTTAGCGCAATTTCAAAAAATGATAGGTGGGGTGATGTTACTAAGTCAGTATTCTCCACTTCATCGTAGATACGTTGTTGCTGAATGGCAGCAGCGTATTATGCCTGCGCTTGAGCTAAACCAGTTTTGCTATTACGAAGATGAACAAGGTCGCCCAATTGCATTTTGTAATTGGGCGTTTTTGTCTGAGCAGAGCCGAGATGAATTGCTATCAGGGGATCGAGAAATTTCTTTATCCGACTGGCGATCCGGTCAGCATATTTATATTCCAGAGATGATTGCTCCATTCGGGCATGGGCGGGAGGTCGTAAATGACCTTCGACGCCGTGTATTCCTTCCGTGGCAGGGGCAGAAAGTCTGTACTGTCCGCGGCAAGGTTGATGCTCAAAATGATCGCTGTATCAGAAAAGTACAGTGGTTTTCTATTTAACCTAAATTAAGAGCTTTTTTATGGGAAAACCATTTTGGAGAAGTGTTGAATACTTCTTTACAGGGAACTATTCCGCCGATGATGGTAACAACAACATTGTTGCTATCGGTTTTGGCGGCGAAATACATGCTCGTGGAGGTGATGACCATGTCACTGTCGGTTCAATCGGGGCGACGGTTTATACGGGTCAAGGCAATGATACGGTAGTGGGTGGTGCGGCATATCTAAGAGTAGAAGACTCTGTTGGCAACCTAAATGTAAAAGGTGCTGCCGGGTATGTTGGTATCAATAAACGTGGAGATGGAAACGTTTCATTCGCTGGTGCTGCTGGCGGAGTTGTTATTGACCACCTAGGTAATCGCGGTGACGTAAATTATGGCGGTGCTGCTGCATATAACGGGATAACCCGCAAAGGCCTAAGTGGAAATGTGATATTTAGTGGCGCTGGCGGCTACAACAGTCTTTGGCATGAAACAAACCAAGGTAACTTATCTTTTACTGGTTCAGGGGCCGGCAACAAACTTGATCGAACTTGGTTCAATCAATACCAGGGCTCTCGCGGTAATGTGACATTTGATGGTGTTGGTGCAGCTAACAGTATTAGCTCGCGAGTGGAAACTGGCAATATTACCTTTCGAGGAGCTGGTGCCGATAACCATCTCGTTCGCAAAGGTAAAGTCGGTGATATCACTTTACTGGGAGCGGGTGCATCAAACCGCATTGAACGTACGCGACAATCGGATGATGTTTATGTTGAAACACGTGGCAACATTCGTTTTGAAGGTGTTGGTGGATACAACAGTATTTACTCTGATGTGGCACACGGTGATATTCATTTCTCTGGAACGGGTGCTTATAACGAAATCACTCGAAAAGGATCAGGTAATCACTTCAATGCACAAGGTGTTGAATATGCTAATGCTGATGAGGTCCTACTCACCACTGCGATGATGCATGGAACATCAATTGATAATGGCAATAAGTTCCATTCTGTTGAAGCGATAAAATCACAACAAGAACCGAATACCTATTTGTTTGCCATCGTTGATGGCGCCTATACCAAAATCAACAAAATTCGTCTCTATAACGACGCTGAAACTGGGGAACTCAAATATTTCTCTGAAGCGTGGTTTAAGAAAGGCAATCATTTAGAAAGCTTAGCCAGTTCAGACGTGTCTTATTCGGGTGGTTTTAAGTCTAATGCGATCAATGGAGGTTACACTCTTTCCGATCTTAAGCTTGAGCATCAACAAGCAGTAACGATTCATGCGGTTGAAAAAAACCTTACCGAATATGAGTGGGTCACTTATGCCAATGGTGCATTGATTGATGTCGAAGATGTCACTTTGTCAGATGCAAAAATGGGTGGTCACGCCATTTCTACAGATGGCACAACTGTTGATGTGAACGGTGTAAAGTCAAATAGAAAATCAAACACGTATGTGTATGCAAAAGTACTTGGTCCTTATACAAAAGTTGTCGAGGTTGAACTTGCGAATGATTCGGAAACGGGTGCATTAAAATACCAAGCTCGTTCTTGGTATAAAAAAGGCAATCACATCGATAATTTGGCTAATGAGGATATTTCGTCAAGAAATGGCTATCACTCAATGGGCATCGGTGGCTACTCTCTGAGTGATCTGCAGTACAGTGTGAATGCGATGAGAAGTACCAGCGAGATTGTTGCAGATATCGATGAGTATAGTGAACAAGCATTGATCACATCAGCGACCGATAGTGGTGAAAGTTCAGGGGATGTGCGCTTTACTGGTATGGGCGGTGGTAATGTTATCAAATCCAATGTTACACGCGGTAATGTTTACTTTAATGGCGGAGGCATTGCGAACGTTATCCTTCACAGCTCTAAGTTTGGTGATACCGAATTTATTGGTGGTGGTGCTGCTAACGTTATTGTTAAAAGTGGCGATGAAGGCGATCTAACGTTCCGTGGTGCTGGTTTAGCTAACGTGCTTGTTCATCAAAGTAAGCAAGGGGAAATGGATGTTTCCGCTAGTGGTGCAGCTAATGTGTTAATTCGTATCGGTGATGGAAAATACCTCGCGCACATGCTTGCTTATGGCAATATCTCTGTACACAAAGGTAACGGTGATAGTCGTGTAGCTATGCTTGGCGGCTACAATACGCATACTCAAATAGGATCGGGCAACGGTTTATGGTTAGCGGTTGGCGGCTTTAATGTCATGACTCAGGTTGGTAAGGGGGACATTGCTTCAGTGCTTGTTGGTGGCGCGAATGTCATGACTAAAGTGGGTGACGGTGACCTAACGGCGGGTATGCTTGGTGGTGCAAATATCATTACCCATATTAGCGGGAATAATGAGGCAACAAATACGATAGCAGTCGCACTTGGTGGTGCAAATATCTTGACCAAAAAAGGCAGAGGTAACGCACTTGCGGTCATGGGAGGAAGTGCTAACGTACTGACGCATATCGGCGATGGCTCGACAACTGGTGTTATGGTTGGTGGGGCGAACATTCTAACCAAGGTGGGCGATGGTGATACAACTGGCATTATGTTGGGTATTGGCAATGTACTGACTCATGTTGGTGATGGCCAAACACTTGGCGTAATGGGTGCTGTGGGTAACATCTTTACCAAGGTCGGCGACGGCACCTCAATAGCCGCTATGATCGGAGCAGGTAATATCTTCACTCACGTTGGTGAAGGGAATGCATGGGCACTAATGGGTGGTCTAGGCAATGTATTTACCAAAGTCGGTCATGGTGATGCTTTGGCGCTTATGGTCGCAGAAGCGAATGTCTTTACGCATATTGGTGACGGCACAACCGTTGCATTAATGGTAGCGAAAGGTAATATCGCGACCAAAGTGGGGAATGGCACCTCGATAGCCGCGATGGTAGGTAACGCAAATATATTCACTCAGGTGGGCAATGGCAGCACATTTTCCGCAATGCTTGGTCAAGCTAATATCATGACGAAAGTGGGTGATGGCCTCACTGCTGCGTTAATGATCGGTAAAGCGAATATCTATACTCACGTAGGTGACGGCACAAGCTTAGGCTTATTTGCTGGCGAGCTAAACGTAATGACCAAAGTTGGCAATGGAACAACGCTGGCCGCAATGTTTGGTAAAGCAAACATTATGACTCACGTAGGAGACGGCCTTACTGGCGTGTTAGCCCTTGGTGAAGCGAATATCATAACTAAAGTCGGTGATGACTTTATGGGTGTTGTCGCAGCTGCGAAAGCAAACGTAGTGACCCATGTTGGTGATGCAACAACCGCAGCTGTGTTGGCGGGTAAAGGTAATATCTTAACCAAAGTTGGTGAAGGAACCACGGTTGGTTTACTGATATCAAAAGTGGGTAATGTCATGACCCATGTTGGTGATGGTACGACTATCGGTTTGGCCAAAGGTAAAGCCAACATCATCACGAAAGTGGGTGATGGATTAGGCGTTAATGCGGCCTGGGGGCAAGCGAATATCTTCACTCATGTCGGTGACGGTGATCGATACAATTTCGCGAAAGGTGAAGCGAACCTAATTACCAAAGTTGGTGATGGCCAAGAAGCCTCTGTGGTTCAAGGTAAGGCGAATGTCATTACTCACGTCGGTAATGGTGATGATTACACTGGAGCTTGGGGCAAAGCGAATATCATTACGAAAGTGGGTAATGGCCGTAATGTTGTTTTAGCGAAAGGTGAAGCGAACGTCGTTACTCAAGTGGGGGACGGAGATAGCTTCAACGCACTTTGGAGCAAGGGCAATATTGTCACTAAAGTCGGTGATGGTATGCAGGTCACGGCGGCGAAAGGTAAAGCCAACATTACGACAACCGTGGGTAATGGCCTGAGTGTAACAGCGGCCTATGGTGATGCGAATATCAACACCAAAATTGGTGACGGTATTTCAGTTAACGTTGCATGGGGCAAATATAACGTCAACACCAAAGTGGGTGACGGTCTAAATGTTGCGGTGATGAAAGGCAAAGCAAACGTGAATATTCACGTAGGTGATGGCTTAGGGATTAATGCTTCTTATGCCAGAAATAACGTTGCTATCAAAGTGGGTAACGGTGATTTCTATAGCCTAGCCGTCGCGTCAAGTAACACTAGCAGCAATAAGCTTTCTGCACTGTTTGATAATATTAAACAAACGCTTCTTGGAGTGGGTGGCAGCCAAGCGATTAATTACCTAGTTCAAGGTGATGAAGCTTCGTCATCAGGAATTCAGAAAGGGCGAGGTGCTATTTCAACGCCTGAAATCACGAAACTTGATGGTTTCGCTCTGGATGAAATCGAAGAAGTAGGTTCCGATCTAGGAGACGGGCTAAGTGGAAGCGTGACTAACGTTGAAACGCCTGATCTCAGCAGCATGGAAAATGAACTCAACATCGAAGAGTCTTTAGATCAAGCGCAAGCACCTAACCTGATCGTTAATGGCGATTTTGAACAAGGTGGCGACGGTTGGGAATCTACTCATGGCGTAGAAGCATCATATTCAAGTAGCGCTTATGGCGTAAGTGGCGAAGGCCATGGCTCACGTGTAACAGAGCTAGATACTTATACTAATACAAGTCTTTCTCAAGATTTAACGGATTTAGCGGAAGGTGAAGTCATTGCGGTTAGTTTTGATTTTGCAAAACGTGCTGGTCTTTCAAATAGCGAAGGCATAGAGGTTCTCTGGAACGGTGATGTTGTATTTTCAACCTCTGGTGATGAAGCTGCTTGGCAACAAAAAACACTGAAGTTGACTGCAAATTCTGGCAGTAACCGAATAGAATTCAAAGGCACAGGCCATAATGATGGGTTGGGCTATGTTTTAGATAATGTGGTGGCGAAATCTGAAACGTCACACCAAGCTAATGCTGTTGCCGATAATGCGGAACAAAATCAAGCTGCAAAGAATGCAATGTCTGACAAAGAACGAGCGGAAGCCGATCGCCAGCGTTTAGAGCAAGAAAAGCAGAAACAACTTGAAGCTGTATCGGGTTCTCAGGCTCAATTAGAATCAACCGATCAAGAAGCACTAGAGAGTAATGGTCAAGCGCAGCGCGATGCTGTGAAAGAAGAGTCTGAAGCGGTAACTAAAGACCTAACGGCAATGGCTCAAGGCCTTGATGTACTGGGCAATAAAGCTGAATACACGGGTGAATCTGGTGAGCATTGGCGTGATCGTTTTGCTGACGGTCTTCTAAAGGATGTTCAAACCCAATTAGACAATGCTAAAGAAGTGTCTGGCGAACAGATCACTGCTGCGAAAAAGACCCACGAAGATAATCAAAAGAATGTTAAAGATTCGGTGGCTAAATCAGAAGCAGGTGTTGCGAAAGGCGAAGATAATCGCTCTAGTGCAGAGCAAAATATTGCGGACGCTAAAGCCGATGCTGATGCGCGTAAAGCTGGCGCTACCACTAAAACCAATGAAGCTAAACAAGCTGAATTGAATGCAAGTGATGCCGCTAGAGACGCTGAAGATCGTGGTAATAGTGATGCAAGAAATGCTGAAAACAAAGCGAATCAAGCACAAGCAAACGCGAAAGGTTCTAAGCAAAACGAAAATGACCGCCCTTATCGTCAAGGTGCCTCAGGCAGTGGCTTATCCAATGAAAATCACTCTATTCAAAGTGAAGAGACAACAAGTAGCCATGTCGATACGATAAATCCACAGGATGCGGACGGTCGATTTAGTGAAGGATTAACCGATCAAGAGCAAGAAGCGCTAGACGGTGCGGTTCAAGCCGTAAATCGACTACAAATCAACGCAGGTATTCGTTCTAAAAATACCGGAAGCTCAATCACTTCTCTGTTCACTGAGGGCAATGTCGATAGCATCATTGTTGCAGATCGAACATCACAGGATGTAAACCGAAAAGATATTCGTATTTCAGGTGTTGGGCTAGAGGGGCTAGGTGAAGTTTCACATGGTACTTTCAAAAAACAGAGCGCTATTGATGGGATGTTACGTGAGGCCTTACCGTTCTACGCACTTCGTACTGAACGAAACTTATTGGTACAAGAAGGCGATGAAGGTTTTGAAGTGCGTGATTGGACGGATATGGATGAGAATAGTAATAGTAAGACTATTATTGTTGCTGACCCGGAAAGTGTAGATCAGCTAAAAACCATTGAACGATTCATTTTAGCGAATTTTGATAATTTTGAACAAATGCCAGATGAACTCTTTTTAGTCGATGACAAGGTGATCTCACACCAAGAAGGGTACACTCGAGTTCTTGCTCAAAAAGAAGATGGTGAGTGGAAGTACAGTGCAAAAACGGAACTTATGTCTGTGTCTGTTCTTCTGGATAAAGCCAGTGTTAGCGGTAAGATCCGTGGCGAAAGTTACCAAAAGGTGATTGATGCTCTGGCTGAGTATCACGCGAGCACTTTAGATCATGCTGATTATGAACTTGAGTCAGTAGAAAAACTGGTGAACTTGCAAAAACAGGCTGAAGGTTACGTATTAGGCCATCCAGATTCAGGTCGAGTTGAGGCCATTAACTCGTTGCTTAGTCAAGTAAATGCACGTGTAGATGAAGTCTCTGTTCTTGCTGTTTCTGAGCACATAGTTAAAGCCCAAGACAGTTTTAGTCATCTGTATGACCAGCTTGAAAATGCCAACTTGACATTAAGTAAACATCTGTATGTTGATAGTAATGGTGATCTGGTTACTAAAGGTAAAGAAAATCTAACGAACGTAAATAAGCTTGAAAGTGGCAGCTTGGCAATAGAGAAAGTGAAAGCGACTGTAAGTAAAGAGTATGGTCAAGCGGTTGCGGATGCAGTATTTACTGATTTTTCGCCTAATGAATTGGCTAAAAATGGTAAAGGCATTGATATCGCGGGATTAAACAATGTTCACCAAGCGATTGAGCAACATCTTTCCCCCGTTAGCGGCACTATGTTCATTTGGAAGCCCAGTAAACACAGCTCTCTTGGTCATGCTGCGTTGCAAATTGGCCAAGGAAGAACACAACTTGAAGGTCAATCTGCTGTTGATTCTAACGAGAAAAATTACGTTAGTTGGTGGCCTTTGGGAAGTAAGTCATCCAACATCAGCCGTCTCTTCGATATAGCAACAAATGCCCAACCGGATCTGAAACTCCGTTGGAGCGATTTGAGCCAACCAGCTCATCAAAATGGCACGCTTGAACATGATATGGCATCAGAAGAAAACGATGGGTTCGGCTTGGAAGATGGGGCTCTGAAACTGAAACGTTTTATCGAGAAACTCAAGGCTGCCAAAGGTATTGATGCGTCCTTTAAAGATGTGTCTGAAGCGTACGCAATGTCAGCATTGATGAATCCGGACATGTTGGAATCTGCAGGTATTCCTCCACATGTGTCTCAGGTTTTTGTTGAACAGTGGAATGACACCAGTTACGAAATGACGGACGTTGCGAACCGTTTTTCTGAAGAATTGAAGAAACAAGCGCAAGCAACCAGCGACCCCGCGATGATGGAAAAACGTATCGAAAATGTGATTCGCCAATTTGCGGAAAGATCACTGGAGCAGATTGAAACGTTCCAAATGAGCGAAGCGGATCAAGGTCGCGTATTCCGTATTAACCTAGAAGGTCTGGACTCTTCAGCGATGCAAGCAGAATGGCATCGCTTAAGTAACGATCCTGATGCTCGTTACCAGTTGCTAACAAAAAATTGCTCGAGTACCGTGGCGAAAGTGCTTAAAGCCGGTGGTGCCGATAAGTTAATTGGTCATACATGGCGACCTAAGTTTGGTGTTTGGACTCCAACCGAATTATTTAACTTTGGTCAAGCACTGCAAGAAGCGCAACTTGAAATTACGACTAAAAAGCAGAGTCGTAAAGAAACGGAAGAGCTTGATTTGCTATCTGGAAAAGATAAGCAGAGTGAAACAGTTGCAATCGAAAATGATAGTACGCCACCTAGAGACAAAGAGTCTCTAAGTCCGTTAACTCGTTTCCTAAACAATGAGTTGTTCGGAACTAAAGATGCTCGTCGTAAGGTTGGTGATATCACCCAAACATTGCTAGGGCTTGCTGTCGAAAAAGGCGAGTCTCAAAAAGTGACTCTGAAAGGTGAAGCCGGTCGTTTGTCTGGATACTTCCATAAGGGAGCGAAAGCACCAGAAGGCGAAGAGAGTACAGGAAACGGCAAAGTAGTGCTGTTCCTACACGGCTCTGGTTCATCCTCAGAAGAGCAAGCGAGTGCGATTCGCAGTCATTATCACAAGCAAAATATTGACATGTTAGCTGTTAACATGCGCGGTTATGGCGAAAGCGACGGTGGACCGAGTGAAAAAGGTCTCTATCAAGATGCTCGCACTATGTTCAAGTATCTCGTGAATGATAAGGGTATCGATCCAAGTAACATTATTATTCACGGCTATTCAATGGGCGGTCCAATTGCCGCCGATCTCGTGCGTTTTGCTGCACAAAATGGTCAAGCTGTCTCTGGCTTATTATTGGATAGACCTATGCCAAGCATGACCAAAGCGATCACTGCACATGAAGTGGTGAATCCGGCAGGAATTGTTGGATCTTTGTCTAAGGCGGTTAATGGCCAGTTCTCCGTAGAGAAAAACTTGAAAGGTTTACCGAAAGATACGCCGATCATGCTCTTAACGGATAATGAAGGTTTAGGCGGTGAAGGTGAGAAGCTTCGTGCCAAGTTAGCGGTATCTGGCTTTAACGTAACCGGTGAGCAAACCTTTTATGGACACGAGGCGAGTAATCGCTTAATGAGCCAATACGCTGAGCAAATCGTATCTGGTTTGTTTGACGCAGACCGGGTATCAGCTGATGCAAGCGAAGTACTAAAAGGCATCAAAAGCGACCTTTCTCGCTACGGTGAAGCACTAAAACCAGACACAACTGTGCCAGGTAAATCAAAGGATATTCGCACTACCAAAGATTTCTTGAATGGTTACAAAACTGACCATGCGAAAGATATTGTAGAAGGTTTCAGACCTGATATGAATATCAAGCAGTTAGTGGATTTATTGGTCAAAGGCGACTGGAGTGCAGAACAGAAAGGTGCACTTGCTTGGGAAGTCGAAAGCCGAGGTTTGAAGGCAACGTTCCAAGCTAAATCGGAGAAGCATAATCGCTTATTCCGTGACGTGGCGTCTTCAGGAATCACTGACGCTAAAGCCAGTGAACAACTTGCTCCTCAATTGTTGTTATTGAATTTATCAAACGATGGTTTTGGTGGCCGTTGTGATCCACTATCTAAGCTGATACTTGTCGCTAAACAGCTAGAAAGCGATGGTCAGGTTGGCGTGGCGAGAAAGCTGTTAGAAAAGATGTATTCAACAGCTGCAGTCTTAAGTAACCCTACGCTCTATTCGGAAACGGAGAGGGTAAATGCCAGTAAACTAATGAGTAGCCTTGCAGCGATCCATGCTAAAAACCCAATGCATGATACTTCTATGAAAGTATGGCAAGAGAAGCTTGAGGGTAAGAAAGCTTTAACGGTTACGGGTGTAATTGAAAAGGTCACAGACGTTTCAGTTGACAACAAACCTGTCTTATTAGAACTAGATGCACCTGGACACGCAATGGCAGCTTGGGCAAAAGGTGATGGAGAAAATCGTGTTTACGGTTTCTATGATCCGAATGCAGGTGTTGTAGAGTTTTCATCAAAAGACAAGTTTAGTACTTATTTAACTCGCTTCTTTGGTAAGTCTGATTTGGATATGGCTCAACGTTACAGACTACCAAAAAATGATGTTGGAGAAGCTATTTTCAACCGTGTTGTGGTGATGGACGGCAATACGTTAGCAACTTACAAGCCTACATTAGGTGACAAGACGACATTGCAGGGAATTTTTGATTTACCTGTTTTTGATACCGCGCCAATTAAGACGTCATCGGGTGAAACACCGAAAGATAAAGACGTTAATCGTTGGGAACGTATTGCAGTATCTCCTCAATCTGATGGGGGTGATACCCGCTTTGATGGCCAAATAATTGTTCAAATGGAGAATGATTCTTCGGTTGCTAAAGCAGCGGAAAATTTAGCAGGAAAACACCCTGATAGCAGCGTGGTTGTACAACTCGATTCAGACGGTAATTATCGTGTGGTTTACGGTGACCCGTCTACGTTATCTGGAAAATTACGTTGGCAATTGGTTGGACATGGTCGAGAGGGTTCTGAAAATAATAATACGCATTTAAGTGGCTACAGCGCCGATGAGTTAGCCGTGAAACTGGCCAAATTCAACCAAGAGTTTAGCGAAGCGGAAAATGTGAATACCAAACCTGAGCATATTAGTGTCGTGGGTTGTTCGTTAATCAGTGATGATAAACAGAAAGGCTTTGGAAGACTGTTTATTGAATCGATGGATGCGAACGGTATCCGCAGTGATGTTTCTGTACGCAGCTCAGATATTGCTGTTGACGTCACTGGTCGTAAACATACCCGTGATGAAAATGGTGATTGGGTACAGAAGGCTGAAAGTAATAAAGTCACACTTAGCTGGAATGAACAAGGTGAAGTGACGACAAAAGATGAGCGTATCAGGAATGGTATTGCAGAAGGAGACATCGATCTTTCTCGCGTAGGTACCAGCGACGTTGATGATACCGCTCGCGGTGCAATTGCTGAAAACAGTGATGTGTTTAATGCCCCAGAAAAACGTAAGAATGAGACTGAATCCTCTTCATCTGATAGCAGCAATAATAAGCTCAGCTACTCTGGCAATATTCAAGTTAATGTTGGTGATGGTGAGTTTACTGCGATTAACTGGGGTACTTCGAACGTTGGCATTAAAGTCGGTACAGGGGGCTTTAAGTCTCTAGCTTTTGGTGACAACAACGTGATGGTTCATGTTGGTGACGGGGAAAGTAAACACAGCTTTGATATTGGCGGGTATCAAGCTCTAGAAGGCGCACAGATGTTCATTGGTAATCGCAACGTGAGCTTCAATTTAGGGCAAAGCAACGATCTTATTGTGATGATGGATAAATCAATTCCTACGCCTCCTCTAGTTAATCCGTTTGATGGTGCCTCTCGAATCTCCGGTGTGTTAAAAAGCATAGCGAGTTCAGGTGAAGGTCAAGATTGGTTAGCCGCTCAAGAGCAGCAGTGGACATTATCGGGGGCTAAAAAGTTCGTTAAAGATATGTCTGGCTTAGATCAGAGTAGCACTGTTGATTACACAAGCTTGGTTGACTTGGATTCTCAAAATGAACGCAGTAGCCGCGGCTTGAAAAATGACGCTGAAGCGACGTTAAACAAGCAATACAACCAGTGGTTAGGCGGAAGTGATAACTCTGACTCAAGTAAAATGAGTCGTGCAGATAAGTTCCGTCAAGCGAATGAGAAGCTAGCGTTTAACTTTGCTGTTGGTGGCCAAGGTGCTGATATTCAAGTGACGACGGGTAACTGGAACTTTATGTTCGGTGATAATATCCAGTCGATTCTTGATACCAATTTGGGTTCGTTGTTTGGTCTTATGACTCAACAATTTTCCACAACGGGGCAAGCGAAAACAACGTTTACTTACAGCCCCGAAGATCTTCCTCGTCAGTTAAAAAACAAGCTTCTAGGCCAACTAGCCGGTGTAGGTGCAGATACGACGCTAGGTGATATCTTCGGTGTGGATTACACAGCTGCAGGGCATATTGTGTCTCGTACTGGCGAATTAGTAGATGGCGTCGCAATCCTAAAAGAAATGCTGGAAGTTGTTGGTGAATTTAGTGGCGATCAATTACAAGCCTTCGTTGACCCAGCTAAGTTGCTAGACAACCTAGAGTCGGGGGTTAATATGGGGGCTGATGGCATTAAGACGTTCGCAGAAACCCACGGCTTGAAAGAAAAAGCGACAGAAGAGGAAGAAGACCAGTCATCCGTTTCTGTTAACGGCACCAATGTCGGTGGAACTCAGGATAACGGTGATGGAATAACGTCAGATAGCCCTGCTACGCAAGATCGTGCGTTTGGATTTAACTCTTTAAATCTACCTAACTTGTTTGCGACTATTTTTAGCCAAAATAAGCAAACAGAGATGAAATCGTTGGTGGGTAACTTAAAAGAAAACCTGACGGCTGATCTACTGAATATGAAGGAGAAAACATTTGATTTTCTTCGTAATAGTGGTCATTTACAAGGCGATGGGGATATCAATGTATCCTTAGGAAATTACAATTTCAATTGGGGTGGTGATGGTAAAGATCTCGGCGCGTATTTAGGAGATAACAATAACTTCTGGGGTGGCCGAGGTGATGATGTCTACTATGCGACAGGAACATCTAATATATTCACCGGCGGTGAAGGCAATGATATGGGTGTGCTAATGGGACGTGAAAATATGATGTTCGGTGGCGAAGGCAATGATACTGCCGTCGTTGCTGGGCGAATCAATCACGTGTTCTTGGGCGCGGGTGATGATGAATCATTTGTCTTTGGAGAAGGTGGTGAGATTGATACTGGAACTGGCCGCGATTACGTAGTCACATCAGGTAATTATAACCGTGTTGATAGCGGGGACGATCAAGATTACTCAGTCACGATTGGTAATAACAATCAAGTTGAGTTAGGTGCTGGTAATGACTTTGCCAACGTCTTCGGCAATGACAACCGTATTAATGCAAGCATGGGTGACGATGTTATTAAACTAATGGGTTATCACGCAGTGTTGAACGGTGGTGAAGGGGACGATCATCTGATGGCTGCCGCGCTTTCTAAATTCAGCCAGTTTAATGGGGGTGAAGGACGAGACTTGATGGTATTAGGTGGATTCCAAAATACCTTCAAAGGTGGCACGGACGTAGATAGCTTTATTGTGAGTGGTGACGTCATTGACAATCTCGTTGAAGATATTCGCAGTGAAGACAATATTGTTTTTAATGGTATTGATTGGCAGAAATTGTGGCTTGAACGTAGTGGCTATGATCTAAAACTGTCTATCTTGCGTGACCCTGTGAGCGATACTGACCAAGCGAAGTTTGAACACATCGGTTCTGTAACCTTCAGTGATTACTTCAATGATAATCGTGCAGAAGTCGTTATCGCGATGGGCGAGCAAGATATTGAAGGTGAACGAGAATATACCTCGTTGTCTGGTAATGCGGTTGATGCACTGGTGCAAGCCATGAGTGGTTTTGAGCCTCAGGCTGGTGACAATGGTTTTATCGACAATCTCAATAGTAAATCTCGTGTAGCGATAACAACAGCATGGTCTGATGTATCTCAAGGGAAAAGAGCTTTTGCTTAACTAATTATCTAAAATTTCAACAATAATGTAAGCCGTCTTCTTTTTGAAGACGGCTTTTTTCATTTAAAGGGTTAGATATTGTTATTAGTAAAATCAATGCGGATTAGTGTGTCGGCTATTGCGATGATCTAGCACGGGATACATTGTGTAAATCGGTTTTATTAGAAATGAAAATAGCGGCTAGGGCGAACCTTAGCCGCTATTTTTTGTTTAGAATATGAATTGGTATAAGTAACCAGCACTTACCGCCATACCTAAAATGACAACTAAGAATGCGATAATCATTTGGTTTTTGAAGATAGATTTAAGTAAAATCACTTCGGTTAAACTTGCGCCAGCACTACCAATGATTAATGCCATTACTGCGCCTAAACTCATGCCTTTTGCAGCAAGTGCAGCACTTAGTGGAATTACCGCTTCAGCACGAATATAAAGTGGAATACCAATGACTGCCGCGACTGGGATTGCAAATGGGTTATTTTCACTTGCGATACGAGCAACGAATTCCGTTGGCATAAAGCCGTAGATCATAGAGCCAAGTGCGATACCACCAATCAAGTAAGGCAATACTTTTTTAAAATCAGTCCATGTGCTGTGCCAAATTTTGACCCATTTGCTTTGCGGCGCTTTTTTAGCGCCGCCACAGGTTGAACCGCAACTTTTTGGCTCTGGTGCTATATACGCAGTTTCTTTTACGTATTTTTCAAAGCCCAGTTTTTCTAATGCGTAGCCCGCAATGATTGAAACGCCCATCGCAATCGCAAAGTAGAACACGGTAACTTTAAGTCCGAATGTCACCGCAAACAGGCCAATAATAATTGGGTTTAGTAGCGGACTTGCAAACAAAAAGACCATCATTGTACCAAAACCGGCTTTCGCTCGTAATAGGCCTTTCAAGAAAGGAATGGTTGAGCATGAGCAGAATGGAGTAATCGCTCCTAATAAGCCTGCAACAATATAACCTCGACCATTTTTACCACTAAGAATGCTTTGGATCTTTGCAGGTGGAATGTATTCCTGTAAGACGCCAACAAGGTAGCTAATTAATAGGAACAGTACGGTTAATTCTGCCGCTAAGAAAGCGAACATATTTAGGGTGTCCATCACCATGTCTTGTGTAATTGTAAACATATTTTAAATCTCTATATTTCTGGAATAGTCGAAATATACTCTTGAGTATTAGCATGATCAAGTTATTTCTAGTATTATCGAAATATAAATTTAAAGAGGATCAAACTATGGACATCGAGATTGTCGCTAAAGCATTGAAAGAGCTAGGTCATCCTACACGTTTGGCTATTTATAAAAGTGTGGTGAGAGCAGGATACCAAGGTATTGCCGTTGGTGGGCTTCAAGATAAACTGGCTATTCCGGGCTCTACGTTGTCTCATCATGTGTCAGGTTTAGCGTCTGCGGGGCTAATTTCACAACGCCGTGAAGGTCGTACCCTTTTTTGTGTGGCTGAATATGAGAAACTGACGTCAGTGATTGGTTTCTTACAAGATGAATGTTGTTTTGATGAAGCGTGTGAAGAAGAGGAACAATAAAATGAATGTATATACGCAATTTGATAGTCCAATAGGCCTGATCACGGTCAATGGTAATGATGATGGTCTACTGGGTGTGTGGTATGAAAGTCACGCAAGAACACTTAGTGACTTTGGAGTGCAAGACGATGAGCATCCAATTTTGCAACTTACTGTTAGCCAATTAAAAGAATACTTTAATGGCGAACGTCGTGAGTTCTCGATCCCATTAGCGGCAAATGGCACAGAATTTCAAAACAAGGTATGGCAGGCATTAGCGACCATTCCTTATGGTGAAACCTGGTGTTATAAAGATCTCGCTATTGCAGTTGGTAACCCTAAAGCCTCTCAAGCGGTAGGCGGCGCTAATGGTAAAAATCCGATTTCAATTATCGTGCCTTGCCATCGTGTTATTGGTAAAAATGGCAGTTTAACGGGCTATGCGGGTGGCCTAGATATTAAAGACGCGCTATTGAAACTGGAAGGTGTACGTTAATTTTTTAGTCAGTTACACTGTCTTGTCTTTTTAAGTCAGTATTGGCTTAAAATTTTCATGGAAACGAAATAAAAGGGAGATGGATATGCACGCGATATTAAAAGTCATTAATAACTTGATTAATAAGCATTTTATGGCGATTAATATGTACACACTGATGTTTCTTCTTATCAGTTACGCACTATTAAGTTGGTTAGGGTTATCGTATGCAAATGAACCCCAGTTAACCGACAATTTATCCAGTTTTTTTTACTACATTGTCACGACAAGCAGTACCGTCGGTTATGGAGATTTAAGTCCAACAACGGATTATGGTCGTTTATTTTCAGCACTGTTTATTATTCCATGCGGTGTTGGTTTATTTGCGTTGTCAGTGGGACGTGCCGCGGTATTTTTTACCGATTTTTGGCGTACAAACAGAAGAGGGAGACGAAACTTGAACTTAGAAAATCACATTATCGTTATTGGAATAAACAGTGGGCGAACGCCTCACCTTGTTCAAATGTTAAGAAGAGAAGAGCAAGGCCGACGAGAAGTGGTGGTTGTCTCTTGTGAGTATGAAGAGTCTCCTTTTGATTCTGATATCCATTTTGTGCGCGTTAACTCGTTTACTGATGCGGTTGAAATGGAGCGTTCTAATTTATCAAAAGCCAGTGCGGTGATTGTCGATACGGATTTAGACGATGTGACATTAACGGTGAGCTTATTTGTTGCAGAGCAAAACAGCGAAGCACACTTAGTCGCGCATTTTGAAGACCCAATCAAACGAGATTTACTGCATAAATATTGCCCAAATTCAGAGTGTATTTCGTCACTATCGACAGAGTTAGTGGCGAAGTCTGTAATGGATAAAGGCTCAAGCTTTATTCATTCTGAGTTAGTGAGTGCGCATGAAGGTCAGACTCAATACTCAATTGAGATACCGAGCGAAATCACGCCATTTACGATTGAATCGGTGTATACGCCATTTAAGAAGCAGTATGAAGCCATCATTATTGCCATACAAACAAATAATGAAGGGTGCAAAATTAACCCAAGTTTGGAAACTATATTATCACCAGGCGATGTGATTTATTACATTGCTGATGAGCGTATTACGGATCTTAATTGGGATAAAATCACGAATTAATCATTATTTTTGGAAAGAAACGGTAAAGGTTGTTTGTGTATCGGCTGACTGCACCGTTATCTTTCCATTATGTGCATTTACAATCGAACGAACGATAGTTAATCCAAGCCCTGCGCCTGTGCTGCTTGAATGTCTTCGTGATTTATCGGCTCTGTAAAAGCGCTCAAAAATAAAAGGCAGATCCTTTTCTTGGATAGTGTCACCTGTGTTTGAAATTGATAATTGCACTTTATTTGGGCTGTCTTTGATATCAATTAAAATAGAACTGTTTGGTGCTGAATGACGAATTGCGTTTGATAAGAGATTATTAGCAATTCGTTGTATCATCGATTTATCCCCCCATAACACGCCCTTACCAGAAAGCCGAATAGTAACGTCGGACTCTTCAGAAATGATGCTGTAATATTCTACAATAGGTTCAAATAATGAGACTAAATCTAAGTGAACATTACTCTTTAATAGCAAATCATTTTCTGATTTAGCAAGATAAAGAGTATCGTTAATGGTTTTATTGATCCGTTCTAATTCTTCTAAATTAGACGATAAAATGTCTTGATATTCTTGTGTGGCTCTTGGGTGCGATAGCGTGACTTGAGTTTGTGTGACAATGTTCGATAATGGGGTTTTTAACTCATGGGCAATATCAGAAGAAAAGTCACTTAAGCGCTGAAACCCCAATTCTAATCGTTCAAGCATTTGGTTTTGCACCCTAGCAAACTCAATGAGCTCAGTGGGTAAACTCTCATCAGATAATCGGATATGCAATTTATTTGGTTGAACTTCTTTGATTCGATTTTGCAGTGACCTAAGCGGTTTAAATCCCATACTTACGATCAAAAAACTGTAAAGAAAAGACAATAAACTCGCGATGCTAATAGACCACATTAAAATAACTTTGAGTTTTTTATTAAATTGAATGTGATGATCAATATTAATGCCAATGAGAAGGCCAGTGTACTCATCATGTGCGTTTAGAGGATAATATAAGGTTCTAAATGTGTGGTTATTATACGTCCACTCGTTAAGGTCTTTTGATGGAGAAAATGCGTCATCATTTGCGATTACGTTGGTGTTTTGGGTTTGCTCTCCGTTATTTTTGGTTATCCATACATTAATGCCTCTGCTTTTTAATGATGCAAATATCTCGGTACTGGTAATCCCTTTGTTTTGCAGTAAGACGGAAATGGAAGTGCGGTTGGAGGTTAGTTGATTACGATCTTCTTCATAGAAATGGGATTGAACGAGATACTGAATGGCGATACCAAGACCAATAAACACAAACACCGAGGTGGAGAAAAACATGAGGGTGAGCTTTAATTTCATTGAAAGATAATGAGTTTTCATTGCATCACACCTCGTCCATTTTATAACCCATTCCTCGCACCGTGTGAATCAATGGCGTGTCGTAAGGTTTATCGATTTTTGCTCTGAGTCGCTTAACGGCAACGTCAATGACATTGGTGTCACTGTCGAAATTCATATCCCAAATGAGAGAAGCGATGGTGGTTCTTGATAGCACTTCTCCTTGCTTTCGCATGAACAATTCGAGTAATGAAAATTCTTTTGCTGTTAACGTAATATTATCGTGATTTCTTGTCGCAGTGTGTTTTAAAAGGTCGAGTTGTAAATCACACAAGACTAACTCGTTTACTTTTTGGGTGTGCGAGTTTGCAGTTTGAGATCTCAGTGCATTTTCAATACGAGCTTTTAATTCAGCAAAGGCAAAGGGCTTGATTAGGTAATCATTCGCGCCGAGTTCAAACCCTTTTACTCTGTCATCTACTTGATCTTTTGCCGTCAGCATAATAATAGGCGTGCTATTTTCGCAGTTTCTGAGCGTTTGCAAAATTTGCCACCCATTCAATTTTGGCAGCATGACATCTAAGATAATTAAATCGTATTGATATGTCGTTGCGTTATACAAACCATCAACGCCATCACGCGACAGATCAACAGTGTAACCGGACTCTGTTAATCCCTTTTTTAGATAATCTCCAGCTTTCGTTTCATCTTCTATTATAAGTAGTTTCATCACGTTACTTCTTTAAATATGGAGAACAATCAGTGGGTATCAATACAATATAGTTGTATATCTCTTATATGATATCTTTATTAATAAACAATAGGTCAAAAAAATTAACCATTAGTTAGAGATCGGTTCTAAGTAATGATAGTTCGCGTGTATTAATCCAGTGTATTGTATCTGTCCTTGCATATTCATGGTTTCTTTAACTGTAATATAGCTCTGGTTATCTAATTTGACGTTTTGTGAATCGACTTTTAATGTTTTCTGTAGTTCAGAAGGTGAACTGTTATCGAGTTTATTTAACTGAGTCAAAGCTTGGTTGTAGGCTGCTTGTTTAGTGGTTACTTGATCAGTATGAAGAATAGTGTGGCTTGCTTTATTAAGGTAGTGACCGCTAATAACTGCAGGGTTAGCCATCGCATTTGAGCTTGCAAGAATAATAACGGCGGATAGAGCAAGAGTTTTTAATGATTTCATGATGATTCCTTAATGAGTGGTTTTGTTTAAGTAGGTTCATAATAGCGGAGTGAAAGTGACATAACTGGGTCTGGTATATGACATTTTTGTCATGTTAGTTTTGGGGGAGTAGGCCGTGTTTTTATGACTGATATCATTAAGAAGATAGAAACTGTCGCCATTTGAAATTCTTTATTGCACTGAGGTAATGCTGAGATTAGAATGCGAACGATTTTCATTTTAATTGGTGAGTGAACGTGTCCCGTATTTTAGTGGTTGATGATGACATTGCGTTGTGCAATTTATTACAAGAAGTATTGCAAGAGGAAGGCTACGATGTTGATTGCGTACATCGTGGTGAAAGTGCATTAGAGTATATTCAAAACCATTCTGTTGAGCTTGTGTTGCTTGATGTGATGCTGCCTAAGCTTGATGGCTTTCAAGTGGCACGACGTATCTGCCAACGCTTTGCAACGCCGATTCTTATGCTAACGGCCTTAGGTGATGAAGCCTCTATGTTGGATGGCTTACAAGCCGGTGCGGATCATTTTATTGCTAAACCATTTAATGTACCTGAATTATTAGCGCGTATTACGGCTATCTTGCGCCGAGTTGGGTTAGAGCGTCAGCGTCAAAGTTATGTGGGGGCAATTGAAGATCTCTCTGAGCAGTTCTCGCGTTTGCCATTAACTGAAACAGAATCAGAGTTACTGCAATATTTGATTAAAAATACCGATGTTGTCGTGTCGAAGGCTGATTTACAAACGAATATCTTAAAGAAAGAGCTGTGTCCGTTTGATCGCAATTTAGATATGCACATCAGTAATATTCGTCGTAAATTATTGAAATCTGGCTTATCTAAACAACACATTAAAACAGTTCGTGGCCGTGGTTATAGCTTTATAAAAATGGTTAATGGGTAGGAGATAATAATGACTTTGCGTTGGTTTCAATCTTGTCCTTCTTTTATTCGTAAGCACCGCAATGGGCTCGCGTTTCGTTTATTCAGCTCATTCGCCATCATTCTTGTTGTGATACTTTCACTGCAAAGTTTGGCTGAAATTGCCTTAATGAAATCGATGTTACGAATTCCATCTTCTATTCAAGAAAAAATGTTGGATTTAGCCTATCAAGCCAATGTTCTCATTGATGAAGGGGACATGGATGAACTGGCTGATTGGGCAAACGCACAAGAATATTATCTATTTGTATTAGATAAAAATAACCGACCAATTACACACAGAGACATGCATCCTCATTTTGAGTTCAAGTTGAAATATTTACGTCCACTCAATACGCAGCTTGATAATAAAGTGAATCAACCGATCATTGGAATACCATTGAACGATGGGTTGACGATTGTGATGCAAATGCCTTACAAGTATCACCCTGCTCGTTATTTCTCCCTGTATTTTAGTATTATAAAAATCATCATCTCTGGCCTTATTTTAGGCTTATTCTCGTGGGTTATTGCTCGTTATTTGCAAAAGCCATTAGATAAATTAAGAGAGGTGAGCCATCGACTTTCTGAAGGTGATTTTACGATTAAAGTGGCGGATGAAATTGGCCATTCAGTGCGCGAGTTTAGTGAGTTGGCACATGACTTTGATAATATGACAGGGGAAATACACTCTCTTGCTGAAAAGCAAAAGAGGTTGATAAGAGATGTCTCTCATGAATTACGAACCCCACTGGCTAGACATAACTTAGCTCTGCATTTATTAAGAAAGAGAACAGATAACGAGCATGTGCATTTGCTTGATCGTTTAGAAAATGAATCGGTAGAAATGAATAATTTGGTTGGTGAGATTTTAGAGTTTAGCCAATTAGAGAACGCGCGGTATTCTACAAAATTAGAATCACTGATTTTAGACAGTTATTGTGAAGCTCAAATTACGCAATTACGTTCAGATTTAAAATCAAATCAAACCTTAGAAACACGATTCTCCCTTGGGACAGACGTTGTGATGGTTGATCGTCGCCTTTTAGCTCGATGTGTAAATAACCTCATTAGCAACGCCATTAAATACGCGGGAGATAACGCGACCATTCGGTTATTGATCACCCGTTATCAAGAGAATGAACTGCATTATATTGCGGTTATTGTTGAAGATGATGGGCTTGGTATTCCTGACCATCAACTGAAAGATATTTTTGCGCCATTTGCTCGTTTAGAGTCAGCCAGAGATAAGCAATCAGGGGGCTATGGTTTAGGACTGGCTATCGTAAAAGAAGCAATGTCAGTGATGAGAGGAAAGGTCGTCGCAGAAAATCGTAAAGAAGGTGGGTTAAGGATCTCGTTGTTATTTCCGCTTTAGTTGCCATCTAAGCTATTAACACCGCTTATAAAAAAACCGAGTACATAAATGCACTCGGTTTAGATTGAACAGAATGTATTAAAGACTATTATCCATTTTTAGGGGGAGTAAACGCCGTTAATGTTGGAGCAACGCCTGTGAATTTTTCAATTTTCACAACACCAGAATTACCACAGTTCCCATTGGCTAAACGAGACGTAGGAATATCCATTGTCAGTACATTTGGTCCACCATTCTTACACATGCCCGTCTTAGGATCTAAATCAGGCCACGCACCTTCGTGGATACAGACGCTGCCTTTTTTGATTCCATCAGAAACATGTGCGCCAACCAGAACTTGACCACGTTGGTTGTAAGCGCGAACTAAATCACCATCTTTAATACCGCGAGCTTTTGCATCTTCTGGGTGGATCGTAATCGGTTCACGATTTTGCACAGCATATTCTTCACGAAGATCCGCGTAGTTAAATTGGCTGTGTAAACGGTGAGCTGAGTGGGACGTCATTAACTGCAACTCACCATCAGTGTAATTAAACATCCACTCTGTTGGTTCTATCCACATTGGGTGTGGAGGGCAATCATCCAGTTTGTAACCTTCAATGGTTTTGGAGAAGATTTCAATTTTTCCACTTGGAGTACCCAATGGGTTCATGATTGGGTCTTGACGGAAATCACTAAAGCGGATGAACTCTGCGTTCTTCGCGTTCCACTTCATTTCAATAAGCTTGTTCGCTTCCCAGAATTTAGAGAAATTCATCATAGGTACGCGTGCGTTACGACCGCCTTTTTGTGCTGTTTTATAGAAATCACGAAGCCATTCCATCTCCGTTTTGTTTTCCATATACACATTTTTACCGCCAGGTTTAATGTACTCAGCAAGGTCGGCGAACACATCTAAATCACTACGAGCTTCATGTTGAGGTTCAATCACTTGCTTCATAGGAACAAGGTGCTGATTAGAGTAATCGCCTGTCATTGTCAAGTCATTACGCTCAAATGAGGTCGTAATCGGTAGAACGATATCGGAATGCTTCGCCGCGGCAGTCCAATAAGGTTCAGAAATGACGATCATTTCAGGTTTTTGCCACGCTTTGATTAAACGGTTCGTGTCTTGGTGATGCGTAAAGTTTGCACCGCCCGCCCACCAGATCATTTTCAATTCAGGGTAGGTAAGTGTATGGCCGTTGTGCTGATATTCTGTGCCTGGTTTTTCTAAACATTCAACAATACGAGCAACAGGGAAAGCAGTAACAGAACCTTGAACGGCCCAATCGTTACCACCGGCAGAGCTCCCACCTAACGATGGGGACATCGCAGGTAATACACCCGCATCACGCGTTGGGTTACCGCCGTTTGAATAGTGGTAGGAATAACCAAAACCACCGCCAGGTAAACCAACTTGACCCAACATAGAAGCAAGAACTGTTAGCATCCAGTGACGTTGCTCACCATGTTGTTGACGTTGCATACCCCAACCAGCCATTAGCATGGTGCGGTTTTCTTTGAAGATCTTAGCCAGTAGTTCCATTTGTTTTGCCGGAACACCACAGATCGCTTCTGCCCATTGTGGGGTTTTCTCAATGCCGTCTTCTTTACCCATTAAGTACGCTTCAAATTGATCAAAACCAACCGTGTACTTAGCAAGGAATTCAGTATCGTGTTGTTCTGTTTTGATTAACTGGTAAGCAATACCCATCATCATCGCGACATCAGATTGCGGGTTAGGGGCAATCCATTGTGCTTTATCACCAAAGAACTCAGCCGTTTCTGAGCGCATCGGGTCAATAATAATGACTGTTTTTCCAGATTTTTTCAGTTGATGGAAGAACTCAAGTCCTTGTCCATCACTTGAAGACCACGCAATTTTAAGAGTGTTAAGTGGGTTTAAACCCCATAGAACAACCACATCACTGCTTTCTAAAATAACAGGGTAAGTCGTTTGTTGTTCATACACTTCAATAGAACCAACCACGTGCGGCATAATTACTTGAGCAGCACCTGTTGAATAATCACCTAAGTGACCAGCGTAACCACCGGACATGCTCATGTAGCGTTGAAGTAAAGTCTGAGCTTTATGCAATACACCACTTGATCGCCAACCATAAGAACCTGCGAAGATCGATTCTGGGCCATACGCGTTACGAATTCGTGTATGTTGCTCATGGATCAGTTGATACGCTTGTTCCCACGATACTTGAACAAATTCGTCACTGCCGCGAACCCCTTGAGGGTTACTTGGGTTTTCTAGATACCCTTTACGAACCATTGGGTATTTTACACGTGCTTTAGTGTGAACCTGAGAAGGTCCTGTTTGTTGCAAGCTGTTTGGTACGGTTTGAGCTAACCCACTTTTTGTCGCGATAAGCTGACCATCTTTGACTTCACAAAGTAATGGTCCCATACGACTTGAGGTTAGAATTAATGCATCTGTACGACCAAGCGTAGAGGCGTTCACAGATAACGGAGCGATAGACGTGATCGCTAATGCACCCGCTGATGCACCTGCGCCTTTTAAAAAGCCGCGACGAGTAATAGTAGTCATAGTCACTCCCTTATTGATGAGTTGCCACGTCTTTCGCGTGGTTTTGGAAGAATTTAGTCAAGATCTCAAGGTTAAGCTCTGAGATATCGGTGCGAGCGCCCATGCTTTTAGCGACAGGTCCCCAAGAATTTACAGTGAAGTGATTTGGTGGGATTTTGGCGTGACAGGTTGCACAGTAGACATTATCTAGCTCTTCTGCGTAATCCCATAATGGTTGGTTTGAAGCCAGAACAGGTGCATCGATAGTGCCTGTTAGATCAGCACTGCGCCATTCGTTGCCGTAAGCATCGGTATTTGCACTGCCTAATACCAGTGCTTTGATGCCCGTATCAGTCAGGCTAGCAATGATAGAACGTTGGCCTTCACCCATATAGATAACAGATTCGGCGCCCTTCATTTGGTAGCCAGAAACAGTCACCGTACGCTTGCCTTCATCGTTACTAACCGTTATTAGTTCAACCGTTGGATTGATTGTTGCTAAGTCAGCCATTTTGATGCTTTCGATCGGGTAAACTTTTTCTGCATCAGCTTTGGTGTTTTTAGCCATGTCGAAAAGGTGGTCAAACGCAGAGGTATCTAATGTGGCTTGTGGTGCAAAGTGAGCGACGCCTTTATGGCAATCAATACACGTTTGGTTATTTTCTTTCGCGTATAAATGCATTTTTTGTGCACTTGCTGATTGGTCGTAGGTTTCCATTGCATCAAAGCTATGGCAAGAACGACAAGTAGCAGAATCGTTGTCACGCATTTGAGCCCAGACGGTTTCAGCCATCGCTAAACGATGTTCTTCATACTTTTCGTCAGTGTCTATTTTTCCAGTAACAAACTCGTGATAGATGTCTTTAGACGCACGAATCTTTGTAATTAGGTAATCAATAGGTTCTTCTGGAATATGGCAATCTGCACATTCTGCACGGATGCCTTTTGGGTTACTAAAGTGAACAGAACCTTGGTATTCATGTAACGGTTTTTCCATCGTATGACATGAGACACAAAATTCAGTGGTTGATGTAGCGTGAAGTACGGCCTGCGTACCCCCCAAAGTTATCCAACCGATGGCAATACCAACGGCAGCGATTAAAGCGATATAACGTTTTTTCATAATATGATCCTTGATATAGCCATATTCTTTGTATGGTCAATCACGAATCCTACCACTTTTGTATTATTTTTCTATGAATTAAGTGCTATTTATGTCAATAAGTTTAACTTTGTTTTCTAAATTGATCTTTCTATTAATAAGACTTCATTTTATGGCGTTTTTTTAATGTTAGTTTCTTCTTTATTTGTTGTTGGGTTACGTTTTTTTGTTGCACCCTATTTCTTTTCATTTACAAAACTTTACGAATGCAAAGAATGTAAATTTAATACAAATAGAAACGATTATCATTTATATTCCATCTCAGAATTTAATCACCCGTTTTATTAATGAAAGATTTGGAGATAATGGAATATGTTTTCTAAAAGTCAGTTGGCTCTTGTTATTGGCGCAGTTTTGTCTACCCCTCTTGCTTACGCTGAAACAGACGCATCAACTACTGATGAGCACATGGTCGTTACTGGTCGTGATTACGGTTATAAAGCAGACACAAACTCAACATCAATGCGTATGGAGGCAACTCAACTAGAAACTCCTGGGCAAGTAACGGTTATTGATGAGCAAATCATTGATGAGCAACGTGCGAGTACACTAGGTGAAGTGCTGAAGAATGATGCGAGTATTGGTGCAGGTGCAACAACGCGTAACCGTGAACAATTTACTCTACGTGGTTTCGGACTAAGTAGTAGTTCTGGTTTCTTACGTGATGGAAAACAACATTGGTCTCATTATCGTCAACCTATTGAATTATTAGAACGTGTGGAAGTTTTGAAAGGCCCATCAGGTTTATTGTATGGTCAATCAGCTCCTGGTGGTCTCGTTAATATGGTGGCTAAGAAGCCAACGTATGAAACTCAAGTAAATATCAGCCAAGATCTGGGTTCTAATAATAATTCACGAACAACTGCTGATGTAAGTGGTTCATTAAATGATGCCCAAACATTACGTGGTCGTGCGATTGTTTCAAAACAAACTTACAACTCATGGCGTGAATACAGTGATGGAACGGTTCCTTCAACGGAACGTTTTGTTGGCGGATTATTTCTGGATTACGATGTAACGGAGGATGTGACTGTTTCGCTACATTATGACCGTACTATTGATGATGGTAGCGTGGATTCAGGCGCATACATCAAAGATGGTAAAACGGTGATTGGCGATGAACATATCTGGGATGCTCAATGGTCAAAAATTGAAAATGACGTTGAAAATATCGGTATTGATGTCGCTGCAAATCTGACAGAAACATGGCGTATTAATGCGAGTTATAACTACCAAGACTTTAATCGTCATGATGTAGAGAGTTTTCCGAAAGAAGAAACCTATGACCCTACAACGGGTAGCTATACCCAAGGTGGTAGTGATCGTACTGATAAGTGGGTATTCCAAACAGCAAGCATTGATCTTATCGGAGAATTCGATGCGTTGGGTGTAAGTCACCAAATGTTATTGGGCAGTAACTGGTTAGGTTATAGCTACGATCGTTTAGAGTACTCATTTAATAGTACTACTGCAACGGTTGGTGAACCAGCTGAGGCACCGGTACGTAACCCAAATAAAGATCCTCGCGATACAAGTTCAGAATATAATAACTGGGGTTTCTATGCCCAAGATATGATTACATTTAATGATCAGTGGCAAGCACTTGTTGGTGTTCGTTTTGATCGTCAAGTTGAAGAGGGCCTAGCTGAAGAGGCGACTTCTCCAAAATTTGCGGTAATTTATCACCCAACAGATACGGGTTCAATTTACGCAACCTATTCTGAAAGCTTTGAAATGCAAGGTGAAGTTTCGGGCAGTGAATATGTAAATGATGGCCAAAAATTAGATCCTTTACGCGGTAAGCTATACGAATTAGGTACAAAGTGGGAGCTAATGGATAACCAATTGTTCGTATCTGGTGCCGTATTTGATATTACTCAAGAGAATTCAACGATTGATGTTGATTTAGGTAATGGTCAGAAAGAGAAAACGCAATCAGGTGAACGTGTTCACCGTGGTGCCGAATTAGCGCTGCAAGGCTTTATCACTGAGAAGTTATCGATGAGTGGTTCTGCAACTTATTTGGATGCTGAATATGCAAAAGATGAAAAATACCAAGGAAATCGTCCTGCGGATGTTCCTGAGTACTCAGCAACAGTATGGACTCGCTATGCATTCACAAATAATACGGACGCAAACCTAGGTGCGATTTATGTAGGTGAACGTTACGGTGATGCTGCGAATACTTTTAAGAAAGACGGGTACACACGTTTTGATTTAGGTTTATCTCATACCGTTAAATATGATCAAGATCTAACGTTTGTGGCTCGCTTTAATGTTGAAAACGTGTTGGATACAGATTATCTAGCAGGTGGTGGTTCAACAGGTAAAAATGGTTATGAAACAGATGGTGCGTCAAATGTTGTTATTGGTGAAGGCCGAAACTACATGGCGACACTACAAGTTAAATACTAAGTTAGCGTAGCAAATATAAGGGAGACTTCGGTCTCCCTTTAATGCGTTTATTTGAATGTGAATTTTATCCTTTAAACATGATAATTAAGAAATCGACAATATGAATATTTTAAAAACCAGTATTGGTATCGCCCTAGCTACCATGATCACAACCGCTCAAGCCTCTACGCTTGATCAAGCACTATCTATCGAAAATAAATCGAATGCAGCCTCTGCTGTGAGCCAAACAAAAATAGATAAGAGTGCTGAAGCGACATTAACGTATAAAGCTGAAATTGAGCAGCTACAAGAAGAAGTCAAAAATCTTGCCGTTTATCGTGATCATTTGACTGGTTTAGTCGATAGTCAACAAAAAGAAATGACCAACTTAAACACTCAAATTGAAACCATTAAAGACACTCGTCAAGGCGTAGTACCCTTGATGTATAAGATGCTATCTGGCCTTACGGTATTAGTTGAACAAGATAAACCAATCAAGATTGCAGAACGTCAGCAACGCATCGAAAAACTTGATCACATGATGACAAGAGCTGATGTTAGCGATGCTGAGAAGTACCGCCGTATTCTGGAAGCGTATCAAGTTGAGATGGATTACGGCACAAAGTTAGGGTCATACCAAACTCAAATTATGGTTGGAAATGACGAAGTGATAGATGCGGATATGCTGCATTTAGGTCGAGTGTCTTTATTGGCTCGCCGTTTAGATTCTTCGCAGTACTGGAGTTGGAATACTTACCGTAACGAATGGGCATTATTAGATTCTTCATTCAATGACGATTTAGCGAAAGCTTACTCAGTGGCTTACAAACAAGTCGCACCGAGTTTATTGGCTTTACCCGTGTCTTTATCACTGAAAGAGGTGAAATAACATGTCAATCAAACCACTTATTTTAGCGATGTCTTTATTCGGTTTTTCCCTAAACACGTTAGCGGCAAGTAGCGAATTAGTTCAAGAAACAAAGCAAGCAAGCCATGTTCAAAAACAACACAATGCCGAACGTGAAGCTGGCTTTATGCTGACAGAGAAAGAATTTAAAGCACAAAAGAACGCCTTGATTGCTGAGCGTAAAAAACTGCAAAAAGAGAGCGATGAACTGAGTTCTGTATTCAGTAGTAATGAGCAATCACTTGCCATGCTAGAGCAACAATTGCATTTAGAAACAGGCAGTTTAGGTGAGTTGTTTGGCGTGGTAAGACAAACGGCAAAAGACCTTAATACTGAATTGAAAAACTCAGTGACAGGTTCAATTGATGCTAATAATACACAAGTGATTAATGACATTGTAGAGGCTAAATCATTGCCATCAATGACTCTGTTAACAGGGTTATGGCAAACAATGACTCAACAAGTGCAGGCGAGTTCAGAATTGGCGTTAATGCCGGTGACGGTAATCAATGGGGCAGGGCACCGCTCTGAAATCAATGCTTACCGTTTAGGCAATATGGCGCTTGTTGGTGATGAAGGTTTCTTACGTTGGGATAATAAAAAGAGCGTAGCAACGTATTATTCACAACAGCCTGACCTTGCGCCATCAGTCGCTACATTATCTGGTATGCAACAGCAACAAGTGATGATGATGGCAGCGGATCCATCGCGTGGCATCATGCTAGAGCAACTTGCAAATTCGCCAACGCTAAAAGATCGCCTTCAAGCGGGTGGTGTGGTTGGACAAATCATTATCGCTCTATTGGCAATTGGCTTGCTTATTTCGTTATTTAATGGTGCAAGATTGTTGGTTATTCGCCAGCAGATCCGCACTCAATTAAAAGATCCTGCACACATAGGTAATAACCCTCTAGGCCGTGTTTTATCTGTTTATGATGCAGAGAAAACTCGTTCGGTAGAGGCATTAGAACTTCGCTTATTAGAAACGATTGTTGATGAGCAGCAAGGCTTAGAAAAAGGCTTATCAATGCTTAAACTTCTTGCTGCATTAGCACCGATGTTAGGTCTGTTAGGTACAGTTACCGGCATGATCGAAACGTTCCAAGTGATCACGCAATTTGGTAATGGCGATCCTAAAGTGATGGCGGGTGGTATTTCTATGGCATTGGTAACAACCGTATTGGGCTTAGTTGCAGCGATGCCTCTGTTATTAACTCACAATATTTTGAGCTCTCAAGCGGAAAGTATTCGTACCATTCTTGAAAAACAAGGTTTGAGTTTGGTGGCTGAACAAGCAGAAAAAGAAACAATAAATAAACCAGTAGGAATGGCAGCGTAATGACGGCTTTTCTCTCTCATTTTATGGCACAAGGCGGTCCCATTTTATGGTGGTTGGGCGCAGTTGTTGCCGTGTGTTGGTTATTGGTGGTTGAGCGTGTGTTTTTCTTATTATTCACTTTTCCTGCACAACGAAAAGTATGGTTAGAGAAATGGCAACAGCGAGACGATCACGATTCGTGGTATGCGAAAACGATCCGTGATGGTTGGGTAAGCGAAGCTCACCTTCAATTAAATCAATATCTGAATTTTATCAAAGTTCTTGTGGCAATTTGCCCAATGCTCGGTTTGCTAGGCACAGTAACAGGCATGATCTCTGTGTTTGATGTAATGGCAAATCAAGGCAGCAGCCAGCCTAAATTGATGGCGTCTGGTATTTCATTGGCAACATTGCCTACGATGGCAGGAATGGTAGCAGCATTAGCAGGTATGTTTGTTCATGCTCGTTTAGCCAAAGTGTGTCGTCATAAAGAACATAATTTAGAAAAAGCATTAAGGAGTCAGTCATGAGACTTGGCCGTCGTTCTTCAAATCAAGAAGAAGCACAGATCGATTTAACATCAATGCTCGATATCGTATTTATCATGCTGATATTTTTTATTGTGACTAGCTCATTTGTGCGTGAATCAGGGGTAGAAGTGAATCGCCCTCAAGCAAGCAATGTATCGAGTCAAAAAGACGCGGGTATCTTTGTTGCTATTACGGCTTCAAACGATATTTTCATTGATAAACGCATGGTGGATGCAGAGCGAGTTCAAGCCACATTAGAGCATTTATTATTAGAACAACCAGACGCGTCGCTCGTTATTCAAGCTGATGAACATGCTTACAATGGCACGGTTGTGAAAGTGATGGATGCGGCAAAAGGGGCTGGTGTTAAAGGCATCGCATTGGCTGCGGAGAAAAGCTAATGTGGCGATTATTATTGGCGATTCCGATAGCACTTTCTATGACGGTTGGGCTGTTTACGTTTATGGCGTGGATGGTAGACAACGGTCATAACGGTAAACCAGAAAGTGGTGAGACGATTCGCTTTGATATGGTGATGGTAGAGCAAGAACAAGATGTTCAACGCCGTCAACGTCGTGTGCCTGAAAAACCAGAGACGCCACCAGAAGCAAAACCAATGGCGTCTCAAACACAAACGTCGATGGCAACGCCGCAAAGTAATATGCCGCCAATCGGTCTTGATTCAAGTATTTCAGGCTTAGCGATAAATGTGCCGAGTTTCGCCGATTTTACAGGTAACCAACAAGCGATGCCCTTGTACCGTGTTGAGCCTCGTTATCCTTCAAAGGCGATGAAAAGAGGGGCCGAGGGGTTTGTTGTTATGTCATTTACTATTGATGAACAAGGCCGTCCGACGGATGTAAAAATCACGGACGCCAAACCACGTCGAATGTTTGAAAGAGAAGCAGTTAAAGCGTTGAAAAAATGGAAATATCAACCAAAAGTGGTTGATGGGAAAGCCATTGCTCAAGTTGGACAAACTGTGAAATTGGAGTTTACGTTAGCAAAATGATGAAATTATCTTTATCTCATACTTCAGATTCGTTGAGATCTTTACGTGGCTTTATTTTAACGCTGAGTTCTGTGTTCTTACTTTGCTTAGCATTTCTATTTAGTTGCGTTTCTCAAGCACAACAATTGAGTCAATATAACGCAGCGAAAGTACAGCGAGCATTGCAATTACAACAACAAGAGAAGATGACAGAGGCGATTAATGTATTGGCAGTACTCACGCCTTCTAACGATTACGATAAAGCCTATATTCAACGTATGTTGGGTGTGTTCCATTGGCAATCAGGCAATAGTAATTCAGCAGTTAGTTATCTTTCAAAAGCGGTGAATAGTAAGCAGTTAGCCGATGAGCAGGCATGGGTAACTCAGCGTATGTTGGCGGATCTTCTACTTACTGAGCAACGCTTTTCTGATGCCTTACCTCATTATTACCAATTAACAATAACACTCCCTGAAAAGCAGAATATAGGGGATTTATGGTTCCGTATTTCTCAAACGCATTACCAGCTGGCTCAATGGGAAAAGGTCCTTTCTACATTAAATAAGCATGAACGTGTTGCTAAATATAAGAAAGAAAGCGAAAAAAGCCAATCGTTAGTGCTTAAGTTAGGCGCACAATTACAATTAAAACAATGGAAATCGGCCATCCCAACATTAAACAGCTTATTGGAATTAGAACCAAATAAAGCGACGTGGTGGCAGCAGTTATCAAGTATTCAACTTCGCTTAAATCAACCTAAAGAGGCGTTAAATACCTTGGTTCTTGCTCAACGACAAGGGATAGAATTGAGTCAATCAGAGCTGAAGTTATTGGCTCAACTTTATGCGCAACGCGGTATTCCAGAAAAGGCGGCTTACGTACTTAGTCAGCTAGATGAAGCACAAAGTGATATTGATCTACTGACAATGCAAGCAAGTTATTGGCAAGCAGCAAAAGAGTGGGATAAAGCGATAGTCATGTGGTCAAAAGCCGCAACAGTGGATACTCGTTACTACTGGCAAGTTGCCCAATTACAAATTCAAGAAGGTCGCCACCAACAGGGCTTGAAAACCTTAGATAAAGTAAAAGATTACAAAAAAACAGAAGATATCGCGTTAGCGAAAGTCAGAGCCTATTACAAATTGAACCAAATAGATTCAGCGTTACTTCATGCAAAAAGAGCCAATGATTTTACCCCTTCAAATGAAGCGAAAGGGTGGATAAAGTATTTGTCTCAGTTACGAAAGACAGCCAATAACTCGGTGTAACTTGTATTTAATGCCCTTATCGAATGATGGGGGCTTTTCCATCGTCCATAAAATAGACAGTCAATAATCCACAAACGTAAATAATGTAAATTGAATGTCAACGCAAATCATTATCAATTACATTAGCGTCTATTATTCTTACTCGATCCTGTTTTATTCATGCTGCTTAAAAACAAACAAGTACAATTGTGGGCGCGTCGCTTACATGTTTACGTATCAATGGCGCTTTTACTCGTTGTCTTATTTTTCTCGATCACAGGGATCACGCTAAATCGCCCTGATTGGTTTGTTAGCAGTTCACCAGACATCAAAAATACCACTCTTTCTATTCCTCATGATGTGCTTTTTGCTCTAGATGAAAAACAGCAAGTTCTGTGGAATAAGCCTAATACTGCCGTTTTGCTTGATTACTTAAATCAGCATTCCGACCTCTCTGGAACGCCTTCTAATGTCGATGTTTTTACCGAGATTGAAGACGGTGAATTAGTTGAGGGTGAATTGTCTTTAAATTATAAAGGCCCAGGTTATAACGCCTCTGTTTATATTGATTTAACAACATCTGTAGCAGACATTGAAAGCTCAAATTATGGCGTTATCGCGTTATTGAACGATTTACATAAAGGACGAAACAGCGGTGAGGTCTGGAAGGCATTTATTGATATTACCGCACTATTAATGGTCTTTTTTGTACTTACGGGTGTGTGCTTAATTTTACCGAAAAAAAGAACATTGATGACATCAATGAAGTGGATGGCATTAGGTTCATCAATCACGCTTGCATTGTATTTTATTGCCGTACCTTAACCCTTTTAATCTTGTATCCATAAGGACATCACAATGGCTTCACTCTCTACCTATTTACGTCATTCAATTGCTGCAATGGTATTAACAACGCCTCTTTTTGTTAATTCAGCGGCTATTTCTGAGAGTGCAAAAGTTGACGTTGCTTTTGAACTTCCGACGATTACAACAACCATGTATGCACGCCCTTATGTAGCGGTGTGGATTGAAAACAGCGAACGTAAATCAGTTAAAACGATCGAGCTGTGGGTGGGTAAAGATGAGTGGCTAAAAGATTTAAGAAGCTGGTGGAGAAAAGTTGGTCGTTATGATCGCGAGTTAATCGATGCAGTTACATCAGCAACTCGTCCAGCAGGGAAATATAAGTTTAGTTGGGATGGTAAAGATGATTCTGGTCAAGCCTTACAGCAAGGTGATTACACGTTACACATTGAAGTCGTACGTGAACATGGTGGCCGTAATTACCTACGTCAAAAAATGACACTCGGTAATAGTGATATGACTTATCAGTTAAAGCCAACAGAAGAGACTGGCGAAATCACCATCCATTATAAAAAATAATTTAGATGTCTATTTATCAGGGAATTAAACATATTATGAAAACAACATTAATGAACAGTAAGTTCAAAGCCGCAGTATTAACTGGCGTAATGGCAGCTGGTTTACTGGTTGCTACGACTGCGAACGCTCACCCTCGTTGGGTATTGCCTTCTCATTTTACGGTTTCTAAAGAAGGTGGTGATTGGCTTACGTTCGATGTTACCGCTTCACACGGTACGTTTGTATTTGATAAACCAGCGGGCAGTGATCAAGCACAAGTGGTTATGCCTGATGGTCGTACCGAGCGTCCAAACTTTGTCGTTAAAGGCAAACGTCGCTCAATGTTTGATTTCTATTTTGAAGAAGAAGGCACACATAAAGTTCGTATCAATAATGAACCAACTTACTACACCCAATATAAAGCGGGTCGTCGTGATACGGTTAAATGGATTAAAGCGACCAAAGCCGACCGTGATTTAGTGCTGCCTAAAAAATCGCGTGATGTGGTAAGTCAAGTGAGTTTCACTCGTGCTGAAAGCTATGTAACGGTGGGCAAGCCAACAACAGAAGCGATGAAGCTTGATAATACCTTGTTAGAGCTTAAACCATTAACTCACCCGTCTGACATTATTGAAGGCGAGCCAGTGACTTTCCAATTCTTCTTTAATGGTAAACCTCAAGCAGGTGTAACGGCTGATATTACTCGTGAAGGAACGTTATACCGCAATCATCAAGAGCAAATAGACGTAGTGAGTGATAAAGAGGGAAAAATTACTTTTACTCCTGAAACTGCGGGTCGTTACCTAATGAAATCAAATTATAAAGGTGAATTGAAAGACCACCCACTTGCAGAACAAGCAAGTGTAAATGTTCACTTAACGTTTGAAGCTCTACTTCAATAATGCAGTTAGCACCACTTTCCATAAAGGTTTGTGGTGCTTTTTTATCGAGATTTATCCATGACTAAAGTAAACCTGAAAACCCTTTTTGTTTCTTCTCTTCTTTTTTCTTCTGCGAGTTTTGCTCATTTTCCATTAATGAGCTGTTGGTTTGAATCGAATCAAGTGCTGTGTGAAACAGGCTACAGTGATGGCAGCAAAGCCGTTGATTATGATGTGAATATGTACGATTACGATGATAATTTGATTGCAAAAGTCACTACAGATAAACGCTCAATTGCGGAATTTACTCATCCTGAAACGGATTTTTATTTGGTGTTTGATTCTGGACATGAAAGTCCTGTTGAAGTCGATGTTGTCGAGATCTCAGAGAAATGATCATTCAATCTGTTACTCCAGATAATGGAAGCGCAGAAGGCAAATGGATCGCACTCATTATTGGGTGCATTTTGCTTATTGCGGTGGTCGCGTTGCCATATCATCAATCGAACGATGAAGGCGTAAAGCTTGAATCACACCAAGTTCTTATCACCGATTTAGCGCAAGACGATTTAGCTATGATTGCTGAGCTACGTTTAGCCTATGAAGAAATTTACGATATTCAGGCTGAATCAACAGAAGAAAATACATGGCCAGATATCGCTTATTTAGCCGATGAGTGGTTGCCTCCTTTTGTACAAGACCAAAGCTGGGAGCGTCGCGGAAAGCACCAATGGCAGCATTTAGGCAATGGCATTTATTTAGGCTTAACCTCTAAAAAAGAAGGGTCTGCGTCATTCATTTTTAACGCGAAAGGCGATGATATTGAGCTTTGGCTGCATCCTGAATTGATGTCTACGTCTATCTCCCCTGATTCAATCTCTTGGAATAAAAGCGAACTCATTCAACAGCAGTGGGTACAAGTTATCTTCCCTGCTCATGACTCCCATTTAAATTGATACCAATAAAAGATAAATAATAATGATGAAATCTATTTTATACGTACGTTCTTTTGTTCTGCTTAGCTTACTCTCTTTGTTTTCTGCGTCGGCGATGTCGACAACAAAACCTTTGGTGATTGGTATTACCTTACAGCCTTATTACAGTTATGTGAAAGCGGTCGTGGGTGACAAAGCAGAAATTCTTCCTTTGGTTGATGCTGGGTTTAATCCGCACAATTATTTACCTCAACCAAACGATTTAAAACGTTTAAATAAAATGGATGTGATTGTTGTTAATGGCATTGGCCATGATGACTTTGCGTTAAAAGTAATTTCGGCAGCAAACAACAGCGAATTAATGGTATTAGAAGCGAATAAAGATGTTCCGTTGTTGCCAGCAATGGGGCAATCGGTCGGTAAAGGGGCGGTGAACCCACACACATTTGTTGGTCTATCTACAACAATTCAAAAGGTTTACACCATTGCCAATGAACTATCTCGAATTGATCCTGAAAATGCCTTGTTCTACCGTAAAAATGCACGTAAATACGCGAAAAAATTCCGATTAATGAAGCGTGATGCAATGCTCTCTCTGGGTGAATTAGATACGGCGGGGATGAAGGTCGCAACTACGCACAATGCGTATGGTTACATTCTTCAAGAGTTTGGTGTGGATGTGGCAGCAGTCATTGAACCCGCTCACGGCGTAGAGCCAAGTGCGAGCCAACTGCAAGGCACGATTGAAAAGATCCGTGAATCTGACATTGATGTTTTATTTTATGAATTGAACATGCCAAACCGTTTTGTCGACACAATCGAAGAGGCGACTGGTGTTCAGCTGTATCGTTTTTCACACATGACGCACGGGCCTTATGAAGATGACAAAGTTGAAATCGAAATGAAATCAAATTTAGACACCTTAATCGAAGCCATGAAATTTGCCGCTGATAAGGACGCTAAATAATGTCAGGACCAGCAATTTCGTTAACCAATGTTGGGCTCACTTATGGTGAAAATACCATTCTAGATGGCGTTAACCAACGCTTTGACGCCGGTCAATGCCATGTGGTGATGGGGCCTAATGGCGGTGGTAAAACCTCGTTATTGCGTTCAATTTTAGGATTAACCGCGTTTCAAGGTGAAATCAATATTGAATGGCCAGAGCAGAAAGGCGTGATTGGTTATGTGCCACAAAAAGCAGTCTTTGAATCTAGCTTGCCACTAACGGTGAAAGATTTCATTTTATTGAATCAAACGCGAGTGCCTTTATTTTTAAGTGCGTTATGGCGCAAGAAAAGCAGCCAAGAAGCATTTGCAATGGCGCAGTTAGAGCGCGTTGGAATGTCTAACCGTGCCGATCGCCGCATGGGTCAACTTTCTGGTGGCGAGCAACAACGCGTGTTATTCGCACAAGCGTTACTGGATAATCCTGATCTACTCGTTCTTGATGAACCAACCACAGGAATGGATGAACACGGGGTTCGCTATCTTGAATCCTTAATGCATGAATTTATCGCGCAAGGTAAAACCGTATTAGCCGTTCATCATGATGTCACCGCTGTTCGTCGCCTTAAAGCACATGTGCATGTTATTAATCGTAATTTGGTTGATTCTGGTTGTTATTCAGAAGTATTAAAACCTGAGAAAATTGAGCGATTATTCAATCATTATACGGGGGCAAGTGCTCAGTACGATGCATCAAAAACTAACAATGGAGAGGCTGCATAATGGAACTGTTTCGTCAGTGGGCGTTATATGGCGTCGAGCAAGGCTTTTTAAGTGACAGTTTTTCGTATGCCTTTATGGTTAATGCTATTGTTGCTGCTATCCTTTTAGGGCCATTGTTAGGTGGGTTGGGAACGTTGGTGATTGCAAAGCGTTTGGCCTTTTTCTCTGAAGCCGTTGGTCACGCCGCCTTAACGGGTATCGCGTTAGGCGTGTTATTGGGAGAGCCCGCAGAGAACCCAATCATCGGCTTATTTAGTTTCTGTATGATCTTTGCTTTGTTGCTGCATTTTGTAAGAAACCGCACCAATGTGCCTTACGATACGTTAGTTGGGGTGTTCCTTGCCTTGGCATTGGCTGTGGGCGCTGCATTACTGATGTACGTAGCACGTAAAATTAATATTCACATGCTAGAGAACGTATTGTTTGGTTCTATCTTAACGGTTACGGACCAAGACATTGCGATTCTAGCAGGCAGTTGCTTATTGATTGTGGTGGTATTAATTCCGACGTTTAATCGTATTTTATTAACTTGTATTAGCCCTGATATTGCCAGAGTTCGTGGTTACAAAACCAATTTTTATGACTACTTATTTGTCATGATGATTACCCTTGTAACAATTGCATCGGTAAAAATTGTCGGTGCGGTTTTAGTTGGTGCACTATTGCTCATACCTGGTGCGACGGCTCGATTGTTAACTAAGAACATGGGCAGTTTTGTCTTGATGTCTGCGTTATTAGCGACAATATCGTGCTTGATTGGCACCGTATTACCAATGGAATTAGAGCTGCCAGTGCCTTCTGGGGCAGCAATTATTATTGTTTCAGCCTTCTTCTTTTTACTTGCGACCACCTACCGAATTATTCGTAAGAATTAACAGAGTAGACCTCAACAATAATCGAAGAATATGGGTATAGATAGGATAAGAAATGAAACAGAATTTAATGAAATGGATAGCGGTTGTTAGTGTATGTACAGCATCTCTATTTAGCATGAAAGCAGTAATGGCAGCAGATGTATTAACGGCAACGCCTGTGACGTATATGCTATCAAGCGAGCTATTAAAAGAGACGTCATTAACGACAAAATATTTACCACCAAATCGTTATGGGATTGAGCGTTTACCCAATTGGTTTGCTAATAAAGGGGCGAAAACCGTTCAAGATTCAGCAAAAACAGCCCAAGCGGTGGTGACGATTGGGGCTGTATGGGCTGATGATCCTCTGTATGTGAACGCAAGATACAGTAATATTCAGATTATTGAAGTCGATGCCTCTCAAGCGATAACTCCTCGTGCACAAGGTGTGGCAGCGTTACGTTTATCTGATGGAACGACCTCAAAATACGCATGGTTAAACCCAACAAATTTAATCAGAATGGTCGCGATTGTGAGTGATGATTTTCAACGTATTTGGCCTGATAAATCAGAGCAGATCCAAAAAAATCAAGAGCAGTTTATGTTGTCGGTACGTCAATTAATCAACCAGCAGCAAAAAGTGATTTTAGAGAATGATATCGACTCGGTTATTTTGTTGTCTGAGCAGTTAGAAGACTTTGCCTCTGGCAATCAATTGTTTGTGGTTGACCGTTTAACAAAACCTGCTCTTGAGTGGGCTGAAGACGATAAAGCACAGTTGAAAGACTTAATTGAAGAAGACGATTCAGTTTGGATTATTACAACTCAAAAACCAAACAAACAGATGCAAGCATTACTGCCAATGGATCGCGTATTGGTTGTCGATGCGGTTGATCGTTGGGGTAGAGTAGGAATAAACAGCAAAGCGCCATTACAGAGATGGCAATTAGTCTTATAGCCTTATTTAGACTGAGCGAGTTTAATTAAAAAAAGCAGTAGGGGCTTATTGTTACGATCTAGCACCTGCTGCTTTTTTTATGGTTTTATTTAGTGTCGTTTAAATACCAAGGGATTATGACGATGTTTTTCCTAAAGATAGGCGGATTAGATTATCATCGTATACATAATTTAAGTAAGTCGTATTTTTTGATTAACATGAGAGTCAGAAAAGCACTAAACTATCCATGTTCTTATGGTTTTTAACAAATAGGGTTGTGTCGTTTTTTGTGAGGATCGAGGAATTGTTTTATTTTATTATTTTGAATCGCTGTCATTGTTTATAAAAAGGAAAAACTATGTCTTATGTAGAACCGATTAAAACACGTAAACATCTTAAACATGCAGAAAGATATCTTAAAAAAAATCATGATCTTGCTTTTACCCTTGTTTGGAATATTGGTATAGAAAGTGGATTAAGGATTAGTGATATTCTTAAATTACAGTATCGCAATATTAATTTATCAAATGGACAGTGTGAGATCATTGAAAGTAAAGGCACATTGGCTCGTAGAGCAAAAGCAAAGATGAGGGTGTTAAAAAAAGTAAAGGAAGAATTGCTTTTTCATTATCAAGCTAGGGGGTTGTCCAAAAAAATGAGTATTATCTATATTACCCCGCCTCAGCTGATTGTTTCTTTCATCCCTAAATCTTGGGAATCGACAGTGAATGAAAGAGTAAAGCACGCAATAGACTCTGCTTCACCTGTGACACGAACTTTCTATTTAAGTGAATCTATTCTAATAACTCTTAAACAACGAAAACAAGAGTATAAAGAGCTAGCTAATGACTATATCTTTAATCGTCAGACGCTCTCAAGTAATCGTGCAAAAGGAGGGGAGGGACTGTTGACTCGACAAGCTTGTTGGTATGTTTTTTCTAAATTGACTGCGATATTGAAAGAGATTGGTGTTGATGTAAAGGTAGGGTGTCATACATTAAGGAAGAGCTTCGCTCGACATTTGTATTTTGCTACGGGTAAAGATATTGGATTGTTGATGACCGTTATTGGACATCAATCTGAAAGCATGAGTTTACGCTATATAGGTTTATCCAAAGATGAGACTGAGTTGGCTCAAAAAAAATTAATTGTCTATTTATCGAGAAAAACTCGCATATGATAACTAGACCACAAATAATGACCTTAATATTAACCATTTATAATGAGTTAAATGTATTTCATATTAAAAATGTATGCATATGTGTTTTAAACACGGCTTTATTTAACAGATGTAAGAAACGGTTCGTTTCATAAATTATTTATTAAATATCAATTGGTTACGACTAAGTTGTTTCGGTGTATTAACGTTATTTTTTATACTAAACTATTTCCTCCTATCTTTGCAAACCACTGCCTATCTTACTTTCTTATCTTTATCTAACAATCTCTTACATTTGTTAAGTAGGATTTTATTAATATACGGCTTCATATTTCCTTAAATTAAAGTAGTTTATTTTGAGGTGTACTGTTACGTCTTGGAATTGTGTTTTTATTCATGATATTACGGTGAATTCTAATTATGGACATGTTGAGAAAAAGGGTTTACGGCCGATTTCATAAGGCGGTCAATGTTTTTGGCTACTTATCTCTAGAGTCAATAATCGATAGTTATTTTGTATATCAATCTGGTTATCGAACTGATAACTCATTTGATCCCATAGAAATGGATCACGTAAATATGAATAGCATTATTCAATCTAAAAAAAATCTTACTCTGTATTCATATTTGAAAATGGAAAAATCGCTAAAGATGAGCAATCGGAATAGAAGTATTAAACATAACGGTACTTTTGATAAATTAGATACAGCTAATTCATTAATGTGCTTTTTAAAAAATAATCTATAGATATATCGAGAGCAGCCACATTCACAATTAAAATTATTTATTTAAGGTATGATTTTATGTTTTACATTGAAGATTTGAATAAAATGATCATTAATTATTCTGGGGTTATTAGACTTGAATCTGAAGATATGATGTTTATTTCTGGAGAGAAAAAACACCAATGTTCTCTTTCCGAATTTATGGTTGAATCATTTTATTTTTCTAAAAAAGATCACTTTGTAAATATTAAATTACATCGTCATATAGAATTAAAACCGATATGTTTTAGTGGTGAAGAAATCGAAACTGTCATTATTTGTGTGAATGTAAAGTATTGCCTGTATAACAGAAGGGTATTGGTTCTGGAGTTTGATCGCGATTGCAAAAAAGAAATAGAGGTTAGTCTTTATAATTTTAATTTTTCTATGGATTTTTAGTTAGTTAATTAAGGAATATAGATAATGAGTAATAAACACATATTAGTCGCTAATTCTGAAACATCATTTTTAGATTTATGTACTAATAATTTAGTCAGTGGCTGTGATGTTTATTGCACGTTTGAAGTTTGTGATGAAGATATGGGGTGGATGAAACACAACCTTAAAAGAAGTCATGGTCATGATCTTTTGTTAAGGAAAATACCCCAGAGGAAAGCGAAAAGTAATGGTTTAATAAAAAAATCAAAGCAATATTATATGGCTATTTTTTTAATGATTTTATTCTGTTTTTTCATTCGATTATTAACCGATTAAGTTCGATTTTCTTTATGTTTTCATTAAATAAAAAAGTGATGTGCAGTCTTAGTTATTTGTAAAGAGAACGTGATGACGCATCAAATTATAAAATATATATTATAAGGTTAAAATGAATAAGCTAGCAAATTTACCAACTAAACTACTCATGATTATTGCTTTCTTTGTGACATTCATTTCATTTATGTCTATTTATGTTTCTGTAGATAATTCAAATGAAGAGATTAAAAAGAACAGCGACGCAGTAGAAAAAACATACACGATTATGGGACTGGTTCAGCATTCTTTAGAGCAAGTGATTAACATAGAAACCGGTTTCAGGGGGTATATGTTAACTAATGAAAAATCATCACTAATGCCTTATGAGATAGGAGTAAGTTCAATTAATTCAGATCTTGAGACGTTGTCCACCTTTTTTTCTAATAATCCTACGACAGATCAAACGAATAGATTAAATGCACTTATAAAAACTTATTCAAATTGGAAAGAAAACGTTATAGATCAAGGGATAGAAATTCGGAATACTAAAAGTTTAAGTGAAGCTCTAGAGTTTATAGATAAAGCAGATGGAGAAAAATATGTTAATGAAATTAGAATCGTATTTGATAAAATTTCTGCTGAAGAAAAAAAATTCCTTGCTCAAAGAACAGAGTTGTTGGATGAATCATTAAGTGGATTAATTTCAATTACATTAATCTTAACGTTTATAGGTTGTTTTTGTTCTGCCGTTTTATTTTTTATTATAAATAATATTATCAATAAGAACGTTAATGAAATGTCGTCGGCTATTGCTTTATTGGCGGATGGTGTTTTAAAACCGTTGCCTATTGTTCCATCTAGAAATGAATTTTTTAAAATTAAACAAGAATTCAATAAATCGATTGGAAGGCTATCAAATCTTATTAATGAACTCACTATTTCAGCGGATAATACGAGTTCTTCTTCTGAAGAGTTGACTGCTGTTATGCAAAATACCGCTAAAAATACTCAAAGTGAATTAGCTCAAGTAGAAGAAATATCGACGGCGATTAGTGAATTATCAAGTACTTCAAAAGAGGTATCATCGAATGCGGTTCAAGCTGAAGATGAAACAAGAAAAGCAATTGATAATGTAACTGAAGGAAATAAAGCGCTAGAGCAATCTATTTTATTAACTCAAAACATTAATGAATCGGTTCAAGAAACGGCTTATATGATCGAAGAGCTAAAAAATAGCGCGATTGATATTGGAGAAGTAACAAATGTGATTAGTTCTATTTCTGAGCAAACTAATTTACTGGCTTTGAATGCAGCGATTGAAGCAGCTCGTGCTGGGGAACAAGGTCGTGGTTTTGCGGTGGTAGCCGATGAAGTGCGGAACTTAGCGGCTAAAACTCAAGAGTCGACTAAAAATATTCAAGGCATTATTTCTACACTGCAAGCGCAATCAGAAAAAGCAAATGACAATATGGTAGCAAATGTTAATTCTATTCAAGAGTCAGTGGCATTATCTCATAATGTGAAAGCTTCTTTTGATGATATTGCTCAATCTGTTCAAGCCATCTCAGATATAAATACCTTAGTGGCTACGGCTTCACAAGAGCAATACAATGTGACGGAAGATATCGCTAAAAATACCACGAGAACATTCGACTTAGTAAATGAGAATGTAGCGGCAGTGAATCAGACACAACAAGCTGCGAAAGAATTAGCGCTATTGGCTGTAAAACAAAGCGAAGAGTTGTCTTTCTTTAAGGTGAGTTAAATAAAAAAGAAAAGCAGCAGGGGTTAATCTGCTGCTTTTTTATTGTCTTTGTATAAGGTATTAATGGGGGGATATTAAATTTGGTGCGCTACTTTCATTCCAAGAAAGGCTCACCATTAATTTAACGTGCATTTCAATTAATGAGTGGGCTTTCTCATGCCATGTGGATTGGTCTTGTTGTTGATTACAAAACTCCAAGCTGAGTACCGTGAGGTGTTGTAATCGTTTTAAGCACCAATCTTTAATATCAATATCCGTTGCAGAGTTAAAGGCGGCCACCTCTAACTTAGCGCTGGCGTATTGCAACATTTGGTATGCTTTCTTCGTATTATTATACTTGGTGTGCTCAAATACTCTTAAACACCCATCTAACCAACAGGCTATTGCTTTACTTTGCTCGTCAGTCAATGTTGGCCCCCACACCGAATTAGGCGCAGAGTATAAGAGTGTTTCAAGCGTTTCTATTTGGTCATATTGCTTTGCTTCATACCAATTAGAAATCGAGATTAACCAAGTATCTAATGTCATTATGCTGCCTCATCCCAATGTTTAACGAAATGGTTGTCGCCAACCTGCTTACACCCTTCTATTACAATACTGCTGCGTTTTCGTATTTCTTTCGCTTCTATCGAATAGTTTGGTTCACTTTTGACTAAATTACCAAAAGGTAAATTTAACTGTTTCAATAGTGAGATCTTGTATTAAGTATCTATTTTAGAGTATTGACTTTAATTTTTACGTGGTTTTGTTACAGTGTGCTTAAGGACAAATGTAAACGGATGTAAATACATACAATAATTATAAAAAGGAATGCTGTATGAACAAATTAACAGCGCTACTCGTACTTTGTTTGATGACTCCTGTTTCAGCGAATGCGCAAGATGAAGTGTCTAAACGTGACTTAGCTCAGGAGCTGAGTCGTGCTTTTCCTCAATTAGAGAAGAGCTTAAAAGGTACGATTAATCAGTACCAATTAAGTGCCTCTTTATCTGATTTACCTATTCAACCCAAGCCTCAAGCTCGAACTTTTATGGCAGCAATGAGTGCGGCTAATGATACTGAGATCGAATCTCGCGGGTTACAGCAATATACTGACGAATTGTTGGAATTGCGTCTTGCTGACCCAAGCATGCTTGCTCGTTGGCAGGCGGGGCAAAGTCCATTATTCGCTTTTGAACCTGAAGGGGCAGAAAGTGAATGGCAATACATTGAAGCATTTGATGTTGATGGCAACGTCCATTACCTAGATATTTATGATATTCCAGAGCGTCCTGTTTTAGTGGTTGATACCAATAACCGCGAAGAACTGAAAGCTGGTTTGGCGTTAATGCGTGATGAGTTAAAAGCATTACAAGAACAGCCGAAAGCACAAAAAATCGCTCGTTACTCTATGATGCAAAGTGCACCAGCAGAGCCAACGGAAATCAATACGACTATATTGAAAAAAATTCAGCTAAAGGATGATCATGAACCATGGATCTCTGGTAAAGCCGAAGTGTATGCGATTGTTTCTGGTGTCAGTCCTGATCGTGATGAACCAACGATTGATCTGATTGAAATGCCGTATCTTGATTACGCCGAGCAATCTTACCCTGCAAATCAAATCATGATTTTTTGGCAGCGTTATCGTTGGGGTGCGGCGGATATTATCTTGATGGAACAAGATGATAAAACGGATTACAAAGAATTAGCGCAAACTATCTTAAAAGCGGCAAGTGATTTTTTAGCGACTATACCTGATAAAGAAGCGCAGGCTTATTTAATCATTCCTCAAATGACAAGTGCAATTATTGCGTTGCTTCCAGATGATTTATTCATTAATGACGATGATTTTGTTGATGTATTTTATACCATAATGAAAGATACGGAATACACCGATCATTCTGGTGCCGGTAATAATGCGGTTGCCGACTTTGCACCACTGATCATTCAAAAAACAGAGTAATGGGTTCGGTGGCTTAAAGATCTTCATCGTCTTTAAGTCACCGAAGTACGTCTATTTTGGTTAGGGATTCACCTCTGCCATACCATTTAATACAATGTTGTTATAACTGACCATGCCAACTATTTCACCGTGTTTTATCACCGGAGCACGACTAATTCCGAACCGTTCAAAAAGACGAGCGCAATATTTTACGTTCATATCCGGAGAGACTGATAAAGCAGGTTTTGTCATGATTTCATAAATGTTGGTGCGATCGGTAGGGCGGTTCTGAGCAAGTACTTTTTTGGCGATGTCATTCATCAGAACAATTCCATATTCATCTTCTTCATCGCGTTTTTTTACAATGAGTGCTTTTACTTGCTTTTGTTTTGCCAGTTGAATACCTTCAGCTACCGTCATTAACCCATCAACCATGACATAAGTATTAGACATGACGTTTTCTACTTTTATTTTATTCATAGTTTTTCCCCAACAGCCTTGGTGAGTGTTTCTACTTGATGAGCGACCCCTACGGCGTCTTCAATATCGATTTGAATCGCAATGCCTTGACCTGATTCGGTATCAAATTCTCCGACTTGATTTATCGTTTCTAAGATAGATCGTGCTAAGTGCTCTTCAACGACAAACAATAAAACATCCTTTTGTACTTCTAATGTAAGCCCAAAGAAGGTGGTTTTTTTATTCAACCCTTCACCACGAGCATGATTAATAACGGTTGCACCGGTTGCTCCAGCATTGCGGGCGGCGTCAAGAACCGCCTCTGTTTTACTTTCTTCTACAAAAGCGAGTAACAATTTAAAGCGCATAGGCTTTCTCCTGATTAATCGATTAATTCGGTATTTTTTGATCGGTTTCTATAGGCACTGATCTGTGCATAAGCCATTACTGAAATTATGGGGAACAAACTGGCAAAGGCGATTAACCCAAAGCCATCAATCATCGGGTTTCTTCCGGGAACGGTAGAGGCCAGCCCAAGCCCAAGCGCGGTAACTAAAGGTACGGTTACTGTAGAGGTCGTTACACCACCAGAGTCGTAAGCCAATGGAATGATTATCTTAGGCGCATAAAAGGTTTGGATAACCACAATGACGTAGCCCACCATGATGTAATAATGAATAGGATCACCCACAACAATACGATAACTGCCCAGCGATATACCAAAAGCGACACCCAGAGCAACAGCAATTCTTAATCCATTAACGCTAATGCTGCCACCAGAAACCGCATTGGCTTTTATAGCAACAGCAATGAGTGATGGCTCAGCAATAGTAGTACTAAAACCAATTGTGGCAGCAAAAATATAGACCCAATAGTAATCGACCCAATCAAACGTTTGGATTAATAGGTCTTTACCTTCATAGATAAAGTCAGGGGCAGTTAATTGCGTTGCCATTGATTCACCGAGTGGAAATAGCGCGAGTTCTAATCCCATTAAAAATAGGGATAAGCCTAAAATCACATAGAAGAATCCCAGAATAACTTTAGGTAAATTGGCAATTGGCTTTTTTAACACGGCAAATTGAAAGCCAAAAATAATCACCACAATCGGTAATACGTCACGGATGGTAGATAGGAAAGTATCGATGAACAGAATGAGATTATTCATGCTAATACCATCCCGTATATCATGACAAAAATCATAGGGAGTAATGAAGCAAAAGCAATGAGCCCAAAACCATCTAACATCGGGCTGCGGCCTTTAATGGTTGAGGCCAATCCGACACCAAGCGCGGTAACTAAGGGGACAGTAATTGTGGATGTTGTGACACCGCCAGAATCATAAGCAATGCCGATGATGTTTTCAGGGGCAAACCAAGTAAGGGCAACCACCGTGATGTAACCCCCAATGATCATGATATGAATTGGCCAGCCTTTTAAAATCCGTAACACCCCAATGACTATGGCAAAGCCAACAGAGAGAGCAACGGTTAATCGTAATCCATTGGCATAATCGTCCATTTCATCTTCTGTGTGCGGGATCATGCCTCCTTCTGCGGCGACTTCAGCAGCCTCTGCTGCAACCGCGGTGAGGGCGGGTTCTGCAATGGTGGTTCCAAACCCCAAACAAAAAGAGAAAAGCAATAGCCAACCAACGCTCCCTTTTCTGGCAAAGGCTTGTGCCATCGATTCGCCAATAGGGAATAGGCCCATCTCTAGACCAAAGATAAAAAAGGTTAAACCCAATACAACAAGTAGCAAACCAAAGAGAATAGAACCAAGGTTTGGTAGGGGCTCTTGTAATACCACGAGTTGGAAGAAAGCGATGACCAGAATAATTGGGAGAAGATCACGAAAGCTTCCAAGCATGGCAGTTAACATGGCTTTAATGGCGTTCACTGACTCTCCCTTTAAATTCGCATCTGTATATTCTTTATACTGTACGAATTAACGTAAGAGTGTGAGCAACCCCCAATTTTAGTTTATATCTATAGCGAAATATTAAACAGAGCGTCACCTTTTTGATGGGTACGACAAAACTGAATAAAGTCATCGATGAAGACTTTACTTAATCGAGTTAAGTGCTTCCTTGAGAGTTGTCAGGAGATGATTGAAAAATATCACTAATATATAAATTTAACGCCCGTGTTTATTTTTAATTATATCAAGTTTTCACCTTAATATTAGTCTGTATTAAATGCATATATTACAGTTTTTGACGAATATTAATCTTCTTTAACTATAAAAAAACGCTTTTTAAAAGCGTTATCACCAACAAATATAGACAGGTATACCATTAATCAAACTTGTTTTTAGTTGTAACATAATGTTACATTTAATTTCGAACTGTTACACTTTTGTGTGCGTGTTCGTAATAACGATTATTTATGTTGAACTTTTTTAATGCAAATTTATAAACGGTTATGGTTACTTTAGATAGAGGGAATGAACCGTCGAAAATAGCGTTTAAACTTGATATTTATAGCTAAAAATTAGATTTTCATTAAAGCGAGTAACATATAGATATGTCTTCAACTTTTAATATTGAGATTGAGAATGGAAGTCTTAAAATATAAAAATATTCTGTCACGAGGAGGATTGCTAGGCTCAATTCTGTTTATATCAGGATGTAACTCTGCATTACTTGATCCTAAAGGGATTGTTGGTATTCAAGAAAAAGAACTCATTATCACTGCACTGTTATTAATGTTGATTGTCGTTATTCCGGTGATTTTGATGACGGTTTATTTTTCTTATAAATACCGCTCATCGAATACAGAAGCAAAGTACGAACCAGAATGGGCACACTCTACTAAAGTTGAAGTGATTGTTTGGGCTGTACCGATCATTATCATTGTTATTTTAGGCATTATTACATGGCGCACTACGCATGAATTAGAGCAATCTAAGCCATTAGTTAGCGATGTAAAACCCATGACAATAGAAGTGATATCACTGGATTGGAAATGGTTATTTATCTATCCAGAACAAGGCATTGCTACATTGAATTATGTCGCTTTTCCAAAAGACGTTCCGGTTCAGTTTAAAGTCACATCAGATAATATTATGAATTCATTCTTTATTCCTCGTTTGGGCAGTCAAATCTATGCGATGCCCGGAATGATGACGAAAGTTCATTTAATTGCTAATGAAGCTAATGATTATAAAGGGATCTCTGCTAGTTATAGCGGTGCTGGTTTCTCCGGTATGAAATTTACTGCGCATGTTACAGAAACTCGTAAGGAATTTGGGGAATGGGCTAAGAGCTTGAAACACAAAGACGGTGCGTTAGTGATGAGCGATTTTGATGCGTATCGTGAACTGGCAAAGCCAAGTGAAAACGTGCCCGTGACTTATTATTCTAGTGTTCCAGCCCATTTGTTTTCTGATGTGGTGAAACAATATAGGGGTTCTTTAAATTCAAGCGAGAAAAGCATGGGTAAAGAACATCATATGGACATGGCAAATAGCAAAGAATAGGAAATTAGTATGTTAGGAAGACTTTCTCTCGGCAGCGTACCATACCATGAACCAATTATCGTGGTGACTTTAGCGGTAATCGCTATTGTGGGACTTAGCGTTGTTTCAGCCATTACTTATTATGGTAAATGGCAATATTTATGGTCGGAGTGGTTCACCTCGGTTGACCATAAGAAAATTGGTTTCATGTATATTGCAGTGGCCTTAATTATGCTCATTCGTGGTTTCTCGGATGCCATTATGATGCGGAGCCAGCAATTATTATCTTCTGCTGGTGAAGCGGGGTATTTGCCCCCTGAACATTATGATCAGATCTTTAGTGCCCATGGCGTGATTATGATTTTTTTCGTAGCGATGCCTATGATCATTGGCTTAATGAATATAGTGGTACCGCTGCAGATAGGTGCACGTGATGTTGCATTTCCATATTTAAATAACTTAAGTTTTTGGTTATTTGTGGTAGGTGTGATCTTAACCAATCTATCTTTAGGTGTGGGTGAATTTGCACGTACTGGTTGGCTGGCGTATCCACCTCTTTCGGGTATTAAAGCAAGCCCAGGAACCGGAGTTGATTACTGGATTTGGGCTCTTCAGATATCTGGTATAGGTACAACGCTTTCTGGAGTGAACTTTTTTACCACGATTATGCGTATGCGTGCGCCTTCTATGCCTATGATGAAAATGCCAGTATTTACTTGGGCATCATTGTGTGCCAACGTATTGATTATTATCTCTTTTCCAATATTAACAGTGACCATTGCGTTACTTACCTTGGATCGTTACATCGGTACCCATTTCTTTACCAATGACATGGGCGGTAACATGATGATGTACATTAATTTAATTTGGGCATGGGGACACCCAGAAGTTTATATTCTTATTTTGCCAATATTTGGTGTGTATTCTGAGGTTGTGGCTACGTTCTCCCGTAAGAAGTTGTTTGGTTACACTTCACTGGTGTGGGCGACGGTGGTTATTACCATTCTTGCATTTGTTGTGTGGTTACATCACTTCTTTACCATGGGCTCTGGTGCGAATGTGAACGCCTTCTTTGGTATTGCCACTATGATAATCTCGATACCGACAGGGGTTAAGATTTTTAACTGGTTATTTACCATGTACCGTGGGCGTGTGGAGTTTACTTCACCAATGCTATGGACGATTGGTTTCTTCATTACCTTTACTGTTGGTGGAATGACCGGGGTATTAATGGCCGTTCCTGGTGCTGACTATGTATTACATAACAGTGTGTTTCTGATTGCTCACTTCCATAATGTGATTATCGGTGGTGTCGTCTTTGGTTGTTTCGCTGGTGTTAGTTATTGGTTCCCGAAAGCGACAGGCTTTAAGTTAAATGAAACATGGGGTAAACGTGCATTTTGGTGCTGGATCATCGGTTTCTTATTGGCGTTTTTACCTCTTTATGCGCTGGGCTTTATGGGAATGACTCGTCGTTTGAGCCAACACATCGACCCTGAATATTTCCCACTGCTTGCTGTGGCTGCATTTGGTACTTTTGTTATCTTCTGTGGTGTTGCGTGTCAGGTAACTCAATACATTGTTAGTATTCGAGACCGTGAAAAAAATCTAGATTTAACCGGTGACCCTTGGGATGCTCGAACTCTAGAATGGTCAACGTCGTCTCCACCGCCGTTTTATAATTTTGCGAAAATCCCGAAAGGTGATGAAATTGATGCATTTTGGTATCAAAAACAACGCGGTGAAGCGGGTGTTGAATTTACATTACGTACTGAAGAAGAATATTCTCCAATCCATATGCCAAAAAATACGGCGACGGGTATTTACATCTCGGGTCTGTCTCTGATTTTTGGTTTCGCAATGATTTGGTATATTTGGTGGTTAGCGGCTATTGGTTTTGTCGGAATTATTGTTACCGCGATTGTTCATAGTTTTGATGAAGATCGTGATTATTACGTATCAGTTGAAGAAATTAAGGCAATTGAAGAAGCCAATAAAGCCAAATTAAGAAAAGCAAAACAACAAAATACACATGCCGATGATGAAGATATGGAGGTAGATTATGTACGCTAATCCAACGGCTGAGCATAAACATGATGATCATGATCATCACGATGCGAATGAAATGAAGCAATATGGTTTTTGGATTTACTTAATGAGCGACTGCATTTTGTTTGGCTCTTTATTTGCCACTTATGCAGTGCTTGTTAACGCCACTGCCGGTGGGCCAAGCGGAAAAGACATTTTTGAACTGCCATTTGTGTTCGTTGAAACCATGTTATTACTGCTTAGTAGTATTACGTTTGGTTTCGGTATTATTGCAATGAAACGCGAAGATCTGGCAGGCTTAAAACGTTGGTTATTAATTACAGCGCTGCTTGGTTTAGGTTTTATTTCAATGGAAGTGTATGAGTTTAATCACTTGATTAGAGAAGGGTTTGGACCACAGCGTAGTGCGTTTTTATCGGCCTTCTTTACCCTAGTGGGGACTCACGGTTTACATGTTACTTTCGGTTTGATTTGGTTAAGTGTGTGTTACTTCCAACTAAGTACCAAAGGTTTGAATGACTTGATGAAAGGGCGCTTTTATTGCCTAAGTTTATTCTGGCATTTCTTAGATATTGTATGGATTTGTGTGTTTACGATTGTGTATTTGTTGGGGGTTATCTAATGGCTAATCAATCTGTATCGGGCAGTGATCACCTAGATTTAGGGGCAAAAGGTTATATTACTGGTTTTATTGCTTCTCTTATCTTAACTATGATCCCATTTTACTTTGCCTACACTGGGGTTTTATCTCGTGAGGTGACTATTGTTGTTTTGATTCTCTCAGCAATAGCACAGTTAGTGGTACATTTATTTTATTTCCTTCACATGGATAGCACAGAAAAAGGGCGCTTTAATATGCTGTCTTTTGTGTTTACTGCCGTTATTGTGTTTATTGTGATTGCAGGTTCTATTTGGATCATGTGGAACCTTAATAACAATATGATGATGTAGGGCGCGGATATGTTTAAAGAATACGTATCACTGACCAAGCCCGGCATTATAATGGGTAACTTAATTTCGGTATTAGCCGGTTATTTTCTAGCGGCTAAATCTGAATCAATTACTCTGTCATTGCTTATTTATACTATGTTAGGCGTTGCTTTAGTTATTGCGTCAGGTTGTGTAGTGAATAATATTTTTGATCGAGATATCGATGCTAAAATGTCGCGCACTCGTAATCGAGCAATAGTGACAGGTTCAATTAATATAGAGTTCGCTTTTTTATTTGCGATTATAATGCTACTGATTGGAACGGGCTTATTGTATAAAATGGCCAATCCTTTGTCGGCGGTCATGGTATTGTTAGGTTATGTATTCTACGTATTCTTTTACACTATGTGGTACAAACGTACCTCGGTATACGGCACACTTGTTGGCAGTGTATCGGGGGCGATCCCACCGTTAGTTGGTTATTTAGCGGTGACTAACTACCTCAGTTTAGAAGCCGTGTTGCTGTTTGGTTTATTCTGTTTATGGCAAATGCCGCATTCTTATGCCATTGCGATGTTTAGAATGAAAGATTACCAACAAGCCAATATTCCGGTACTGCCATTGGTAAAAGGCATTCAAAAAGCACGTCAACATATTATGATTTATGTGCTGGTTTTTTCTGTTGTTGCACTTGGCTTATATGCTTTTGGACATACTGGGTATGAGTATTTAGCCGTTGTTGCGATCTCTTGTTATGGTTGGTTTAAAGTGACGTACAGAAATATGGATGAGTCTAACTATGTTCAATGGTCTAAATCGGTATTTAAGACCTCATTATTGGTGATTACCGCTTTTAGTACTGTGTTGGGCATTGAGTTACTTCCTTTCAGTATTACATTTTAATCAATGGGTTAACTATTCATTCATTGAGATCCTAATCGCTGAATGATAGTCCTAAAATTGTCCCTTTTCTTACTAATAATTGAGCAAAAGATTCAATTTCAATACTCACTTCAATTGAAGTGGGTAAACGCAAGGTGTGTTTATGAAAACTCAATTTACGCCAAATGGTACCGCTCAATCTTATTCCAAAGGTAAAAATCTAGGTATTTTATTCGAGCTAATGACGTTTATTCATCCTTATAAAGGGAAAGTCGCTGCAGCACTGGTCGCGTTAATATGTACCGCTTCACTGACTTTATCTGTAGGCCATGGTGTACGAATCCTGATTGACGAAGGATTTTCTCAACAATCGATACAAGAGTTAAAAAGTGCGATCCAATTTATTCTTGCGATAACAGTGCTGATTTCAATTGGCACTTTTTTTCGATTCTATTTAGTGTCTTCAGTGGGAGAGCGAGTCAGTGCTGATATTAGACTTGCGGTATTTAATCATGTGATTACCTTGCATCCCAGTTATTTTGAAATCAATGGCAGTGGCGACATTATGTCACGCATCACTACTGATACGACTTTGCTACAGAGTATCATTGGGTCTTCATTTTCGATGGCGATGCGCAGTGCATTAATGTGTGTTGGTGCAATGATTATGTTATTTACGACCAACATAAAACTAACATTGATTGTATTAGTCGCTGTACCATTCATTCTTATACCAATACTTGTCTATGGGCGTCGTGTGAGAGCTTTATCACGCAAAAGCCAAGATTCAATGGCCGATGTTGGAAGTTATGCGGGGGAGGCGATAGAGCACATTAAAACGGTTCAAAGTTACAGTTACGAAGCGCAAGAAAGAAAATCGTTCTCTTATGAAGTAGAAAAAGCATTCGAAATTGGACGTCAACGTGTAAAACAGCGTGCTATCTTGATCTCAGGTGTCATTGTGATTGTTTTTAGTGCGATAACTGGCATGCTTTGGGTCGGTGGTAGCGATGTGATTAACGGTTCTATGTCGGCTGGTGATTTAGGTGCCTTTGTTTTTTATGCCATCATAGTTGCTTCTTCATTGGCGAATATCTCAGAGGTTTTAGGTGAATTGCAACGAGCAGCAGGCGCAACAGAAAGGCTGATTGAAATACTCCAAGTAGAAAGCCATATTGTGGCTCCTAGTCAAAATATGATGTCCCCTCAATCACTTTCTTCTGACGTTGTATTTGAGAATGTTATTTTTAATTATCCTTCAAGGCCCGATCAAGCTGCAGTTGATGATTTAGTATTGAAAGCACAAGAAGGCAAAGTTCTTGCGATTGTTGGTCCTTCTGGTGCAGGTAAAACGACGCTGTTTGAATTATTACAACGCTTTTATGATCCACAATCAGGTCGGGTAACACTCGGTGGTGTCGACATTCGTCAATTTGACCCACAAGAACTTCGTAAACAAATGGCACTTGTACCACAACAGCCTGCACTGTTTAGTCATGATGTTTTCCACAATATTCGTTATGGTAATCCACATGCTACAGATGAACAAATTATTGAGGCGGCTAAAAAGGCACATGCGCATGAGTTCATCATGAATTTACCTGAAGGGTACAGCAGTTTTCTGGGAGAGCGAGGGGTAAGACTTTCTGGTGGTCAACGACAACGTATTGCTATCGCAAGAGCCATTCTAAAAGATCCTAATATATTATTACTTGATGAAGCGACCAGCGCATTAGATAGTGAGAGTGAACAGCATGTGCAACAAGCTTTAGAGGCGTTAATGCAGGGTAGAACTACGTTAATTATTGCCCACCGCCTTTCGACTATTCAACATGCCGATCAAATAGCAGTATTAGATAAAGGACAATTGGTTGATGTTGGGGATCATCAATCGTTACTAAACAGTTGCGATTTGTACCAACGTTTGGTGAAGTTACAATTTAAGAATACGCATTAGTTAACTTGAGTTCTGGATAGTTTGGTTTTGTTGCAATAACGGATTTTAGTTTATATCTACAGTGAAATATTAAACAGAGAGTCGCCTTTTTGATGGGTACGACAAAACTGAATAAAGTCATCGATGAACACTTTACTTAAGCGAGATAAGTGCTTCCTTGAAGGGTAGATGATGTGTAAATCCACTTCAGGTAAAGGATATTCGGCAAGCACTTCAACAAATTCGCCAGATCTCAGCAGTGGATTCGCAAGCATTGGGGGTAATTCTCCTAGCATTTCACCAGTGCGAATAGCTGAGAGGGAATGAACATAATCACTGGATGAAAATTTAGGGGTAATTTCAATGCAATGCTCACCTAGCTGCCAAGTTATAGGACCATGTCCAAATCGCCATGCGGCAATTGGTAAGTTAGCAAGTGCCGTAGGATCTTTTGGGATGCCGTATTTATTGAGGAATTTTTGTGAGCAAACCATCACGTGACGGTACTTACCTAAATGCCTCGCAATGGCCGATTGATAATTCACTTTTCCCACGCGAATAACAATATCTACGTCATCATCAATAAAATCTGTTTTACGAACCGTACTGAAAATATCCAATTGAATTAATGGGTAGGTATTATTGAATTGATGGAACATGTCGTCAAAAACATAAAGAGCTGGTGGGATAGAGATACGCAATTGACCTTTTAGATATTCTTGCTCTTCATTGATGGCTTGTTCGGCATCAAATATTTCATTTAGCCCTGAAGAGGCGCGCTGATAAAGCAATTGGCCAACGTGGGTAACAGATAATTTTCGAGTTGTTCGTATCAGTAATTGTTGATCTAACTGGGTTTCTAATTCACTGACTCGTCGACTAACTGTAGCTACTGGAATATTCATAATTTTAGAAGCCGCAGAGAAAGAACCGTGTTGAACTACATTTACAAATATATTCAAAGAGTTGAGATCCATTCGATAGTATCCATGTTATTTATCGTGGCAATTAAATTAACATTACCACGATAATTGGAAAAGTCATTCCTAAAACGCCCTCTAATTTTTTCTATTCAGTCTGGTTATAGTCTCTACATCGAAACGAGACAGACAAATTATTAATTGAATAGGAATAAAAAAATGAAAGCAATTATCGTAACGCAAGCCGGTGGCTCTGAAGTTCTAGACATTCGTAACGTGACTGAGCCAACTACCGCGCTTGGTGAAGTGAAAATCCGCGTAAAGGCATTTGGCTTAAACAAAGCAGAAACGTATTACCGCAATGGCGCGTTTGGTCAAATTAACGCAGAACAAGCACCTGGTATTGAAGCCGCAGGAGAGGTGATTGAAGACCCTTCGAATACCTTTAAACCCGGTGATAAAGTGGTGACGGCAATGGGCGGAATGATGTTTTCTCGACATGGCAGCTATGCTGAAATTATTACTGTAAATAAAGGCAATGTGCAGCGTATTGCGAGTGATATTGGTTTTGTTCAATTGGCGTCATTACCACAATTATATTTAACTATTTGGGGAGCGTTGGATAAAACATTGAATGTGCAATCGGGTGAAACGTTATTAATTCGAGGTGCGACATCAGGATTAGGTTTGGCGGGATTAGTGTATGCCAAAGCGCGTGGGTTAACGGTTATCGCCACTACTCGTCAAGCGAGTCATGTAAAGCGTTTGACAGACCTCGGGGCGGATCACGTCGTGATTGATGAGGGTGATATTGCTGAAACAGTGAGAACGCTGTATCCACAAGGCATAGATAAAGCATTAGACGTGGTGGGTGCATCAACGGTGAAAGATACGATGAAAGCACTGCGATCTTGGGGTGAAGTGACGGTCGTTGGTTTATTGGGTGGTTCACCAGTCATTGAAAATTTTGGATTAATGAGTGACTTACCAAGCTCGATTAAGTTGAGCTTCTTCCAAAGTGGAATGCTAGGAACAGAAGCATTACCCCTTGATGAATCGCCATTAAATTGGATTGCAGATCAAGTATATACAGGTCAAATGCCCGACATTACGTCTGCTGTGTTTGAAGCAAAAGACATCCAAGAGGCGCACGCTCTAATGGATAGCAATAAAACGGTCGGTAAAATTGTGGTGAAACACTAATTAATTATCACTCGTTCGCGTCTTATTTAAGATGTGAACTTTGATGTATAACCAAATATTTACGTGTTTGAAGTCTAATTAAATGGGCTTTAAACACCATTAAGAAGGTAAATGAAATGAAAAAACAAACATTAATACTTAGTGCTTTACTTGTGCTATCTCCTATCACTTATGCGAAAACTGAATTTCAACCAAATACTCATCAAATATCACCAGCAGAAGTGGACTTAAATAACCTTACAAAAGAACAAAATCGTGTATACGATACGGTAATTCAATACCAAACTGCATTGAATTCGGGAGATACAAAAACGATTCTCGAATTATTTGCACCAGAAAGTTATTCTCAATGGAATGGTAAGCGCACAGCTGATACGACTGAAAAACGCTTTAATCAATATAGTAATTTATTTCAGAATGAAAAATTTGAAACAGATTTTGCCTTTGATAGCATAAATGTAAAAGGTGATAGTGCTTATGTGAGAACGCATCATCATCGAGGTGCGGTGGTTACCGAATTGGATAACCAACATACATTAATTGATTTGAATAGAGAGATTTTTGTAATGAGAAAGGTTAATGGTGAATGGAAAATTGCAGTATATGCATTTAATACAGATCCTGTTCAGGGTGAAAGCTAGTACTCAGCACTTTAATTATAAGGAATTATAGATATGAAAAATATAACTGACATTATAAATAATCGACGTTCAATCAATAATTATGATCCGAGTAAATCGCTGACTAAAGAGCAGATTATTACGTTGATGACGTTAACAACAAAAGCACCTTCGGCTTTTAACTTACAGAATTGGGAGTTTGTTGCTGTTCAAAGTAAAGACGCAAAAGTGAAGCTAAAGGCGCTTGCTTATGGGCAACAAAAAATAGAAGAGTCGTCGGTGACTTTTATTGTTTGCGGTACTTTACATCCACAAGAATTATTGGCTCATTCGTTAGCGCCTTCTCTGGAGAAAGGGATTATTTCATCCGGGATTGTTGATGGTTGGGTTAATGCAGCTTCAAATATGTATACCAATAATTCTATCTTTCAGCGAGATGAAGCGATACGTTCGGCGTCGCTAGCGGGAATGACATTGATGCTTGCGGCTGAAGGCATGGGGTTATCATCTTGTCCAATGATTGGTTTTGATCCCGAAGGGGTAAAAAAGGCGTTTGGATTATCAGATAATTCAGTACCAACGATGTTGATAACCGTCGGTTATGCGATTGAAGATAACTGGGCACAAAAATTAAGACGTCCATTGGACGAAGTTCTTACTATTTTATAGCTATTGATGATTATAATAAAAAGAGCAAATTGAATCGGTTTGCTTTTTTTATTGGAGATACTTATGTTGTTGCCATTTGATTTTGAAAATACGCCCCTAACTCTGTTGAATAATGATGGGAATATTACCTATTGGGACAATTTTTTAAGTGAAGATGAAGCAACGAATCTGTTTAATGAATTACAAATCAACAGTGACTGGAAAGAAGAAACGATTACGTTGTTTGGCAAAGAGTATAAACAACCGCGATTAACGTGCTGGTATGGAGAGTACGGTGTCGTTGCAAATGGAGGCTATCAAGCGTTAACAAAAGCGGTCCCTTTTACATCTCAACTTATGGTGTTAAAAAATAAAATTGAGAAAGAGACTGGATATAAATTCAATTGCGTATTGGCTAATTTATATCGAAATGAAAACGATGGGGTTGGTTATCATGCGGATGATGAAGCGATTTTAGGTAAAAACCCCGCGATTGCTTCGTACAGTTTAGGGGAAACCCGACGGTTTTTAGTTAAGCATAATCAACATAAATATAAAAATATTAGTATCGATTTAAAAAATAACTCGTTAGTGCTAATGGACGGTTGTTTACAAGATCACTGGAAACACGCGATCCCTAAAACAAAGCGTGCCATGAGCGCGCGTATTAATCTAACGTTTCGATCTTTAGGTAAAAATGATAGCAACTAAATTAGTGTGAATTGCCTCTTAAATACAATTATAGGTATGAAATTCTATTTTAAATGGCATGAAATTTAGTTTGATTGTTTTTAAAAATGGTTTGATTGCTTTTCAAGAATATAAAGGGGCGATTAACAGAGTGAATTATTTATCTATTTGATTTTTAACATAAATAAAAATGGCACACCTTTCGCTATAAGCATTGTGAATCATTTACTTATTTATTTTAAAAGGAAGATAGTATGCCAACCCCAGCTTATATGCGCATCGAAGGCGAAAAACAAGGACTGATCACTGCCGGTACATTTACTGAAGATTCAGTAGGTAATATTTACCAAGAAGGGCATGAAGATGAAGTGCTAGTTCAAGGTTTTGAACATCAAGTGCTATTGCCTCGAGATCCACAATCTGGCCAACCAACGGGTCAACGTGTGCATAAGCCTGTACGTATTACTAAGGTATTCGATAAAGCATCACCACTAATGTATAACGCATTAACGTCTGGTGAAAGATTACCAAAGGTAGAAATCAAATGGTATCGCACTTCTGCAACGGGTACTCAAGAGCATTATTTCACTACTGTTTTGCATGACGCGATTATCGTTGATATCACCGCATCAATGCCAAACTGTCAAGATCCAAGCCAAGCACATTTCACTCATCTAGAAGACGTATTTATGACGTACCGTGCGATTGATTGGACACATGAAGTCTCTGGTACTTCAGGTAATGATGACTGGCGTACAGCAATGAAAGCGTAGTAACTCGCATTTTTGGGAGAGTCGATACCGTAAACGCCCCTAGCTGTTTATGATATTGGCTCTCCCATTTTTTGCGTTTAGATATAAATAAAAGCAGTAATGTATCAGCAGTGTTTCAGGACGAAACAAAAGGACAATTATGCAGGGTGCTAATCAAGCCAAATTTGAACTCGATGTGGCTACTATCGATATATTATTACAAGTGTATGAATTTGAAGGGCAAGAGAGTCTTGGTGATGCTTACTCGTTTGATGTGACATTTGTATGCGAAGATCCGGCTCTTAACTTAGGTACATGGCTTCAACTTCCCGCGCGATTAGTACTACATTATCAAAATAATAATGCAAAAGAACGCCTTCCTCGTTATGTTCATGGCGTGGTTGAATCCATAGAACAATTAACGACGTCTTGTCGTTATAGCTCGTATAAATTGACTCTTGTCCCTGTCTTTTCTCTTTTAAAATATCGAACCAATTTTCAAATATTTCAAAATAAAACCGTGTTAGATATTATTAAAGAGGTATACCACCAGGCTGGTATTTTAAGCCACCAATATGAGATAGATCTTTTTAATGCACATGAACCCCGTGAATACTGTGTTCAATATGGTGAATCTGATTTTTCATTTATTCACCGCTTAATGGCAGAAGAAGGATTAACCTCATTTTTTGAACATAATGAAGACGGTTCAATGCTGATTATCTCTGATGGCCAAGAGATCCATATTGAGCTTGATCCCTTATGTGTTGTTGCTGATAACGGAATGACTAAAGACGGTAATACCATTACATCATTGATCAAAAAGAAAAAGATTGGTGTTGGTAAGACTTCTGTTCGTGATTTTAATTTCCATACACCGTCCTACTATTTTATTGAAGAGGCTCACGTTGATGAGGCAGAGAATCATGCGTCTGAATTAGCATTAGAGCACTATCAATATCCTACGGATCAAGGTTCATCAAACAAACAAGCGGCTTTGAATTTACTGCAGCATAGAGTTGAGAATATTGAACTTATAGGAAAGAGTGATTGCGCTCAATTAACCGTAGGGTATTTTCAACCGATTCAAGAACACCCTAATCCAGAATGGAATGATTTATGGTTGTTAACGAAGGTTTATCACGTTGGTAAGCAGCCGCAAGTACTCGAAGAGTTGGCTGATGGTGCGTTTGAATACTATGCCAATTTTCACTGCATACCTTGGATCCAACCTTTTAAACTCCAACCTCAAAGTAAACCATTAATCCATAACGTAGATACCGCCATTGTTACTGGGCCTAAGAACGAAGAGATCTATTGTGATGAGCATGGTCGAGTTAAGGTTCAATTTCATTGGGATAGAAATGGGCAAGCAAATGAAAAGACCAGTTGTTGGTTAAGAGCATCGCAAGGTTGGGCAGGCAATCAATACGGTCAATTTATCTTACCAAGAATAGGGCACGAGGTTATCGTCAGCTTTATTCATGGTGATCCCGATAAACCGATAATTACAGGCTCTCTTTATAATGGAGAGAACAAACCCCCTTACGCATTACCTGAGCATAAAACGCGCAGTACGTTTAAGACATCAAGTTCTATTGGAGGAGATAACTTTAATGAATTACGCTTTGAAGACAAAAAAGATAATGAACAAATCTACCTTCACGCCGGAAAAGATGTTGATGTTCAAATTAAGAACGATAGAACGATCGAAATATTCAATGATGATCATGAAGTAATACATAACAATCAGTTTAAAGAGATAAAAAACAACAAGAATATGACGATTGACGGTAACCAGTTTATAACGATTAAAGGTAATGACCACCATCAAACAAATGGTTCTCAACACCTTAAAGTGGGTAAGAAAAAACTTGAGGATATTGGTTCAGAATTACATGTCAAAGCAGGTCAGAAAATTGTTATAGAGGCAGGAACTGAAATTACCATCAAAGCTGGTGGCAGTGTTGTAAAGATAGACCCTGCGGGTGTGCACTTAATTGGCTCGGCTATCAATCTTAACTCCGGCGGTAGCGCAGGAAGTGGCAGCGGTTATGCAGGAAAAGCAGCAGTATTGCCTATGGGAAAAGAGGTTGAGCTGGCTGGAGAAGTTTCTAATGCTGTGAATGCGACATCTTATGATGGTGAAGTGTTAGAAGTTGCCAATTATCAGCAGCAAGTCACTACAGGAAGTGCAATTGTTGAAGAGTGTCATTGTGATGGAGAAGGAATATGCTCCGTACATGCAAACTAGATGAATATTCAATAGTCAGACACCTTGAATATCAAGCAATGACCAGTCATAGATACGCTATTATTGAACCTAGCCTATTTGATGATCTGTTAGTGTATGTTTACCAACAAAATCCAGTTCTTGAATGGGATTATCTGTTAGGCCATGAGTTAAAAGCGCGCAGCCCAATTATTATCAAATTAACGGGTAATGAAAGTCATGATGATTTTTTGAATCGGTTTATTGCACAGCCATCAGGGAGTTTATTTTCATCTTCTCTCGATTTTAAAGCGTTTCAGCAGCAGGCTTTATATGCTTATACCTTTATTAAAGAATCGGGAAATAAAGCGACATTACGATTTTTTGATCCTAGGGTGATATCAAGTGTGTTAATCGCATTAAAGCCACAACAGCTCTCTCAAATGTTTAATGGGATGTTATCTATTCAATGGCATCAATATGGCTCTTGGTTTGTATTTCAAAATACTGTACCTAGCACTCAAGTGGAAGAGATGCATTCAATCGTAATTGATAATACGCAGCTTGCTTTAATGGATGAGATTAGAAAGTCCCAGTTATTAGAAGATATATCTCATCAATATCAACCGATTTTACCACCACCACATCAAGCGATGGATATTCTTTTAGATGCGGATAAATACAATCCAACAATGGCACAAGAATACGAAGGCTATTTACGCATGAGAATTGACACGGGTTGCTTAGAAAAAGAGCCTCAATGGATGAGCATAAAGTTAGAGAAAAATGACATCTCATTAACTGAGCGGATAAAAGGAATTCATCAACAAGTGAAAAATCAGGAGCTAATATCATGAAGATTACTTTACCTGATGAAAAATTCAGCAATGGAAATGATTACGTGGTAAGCGGTGAAGGGACGCCAGTATGTCAGACTGAGATTTTTTATCTAGGCTGGATGCAGGCAGATAAAACCCAAACGCAAGAAGAGTTATTTTCTGGCCTATATACAGAAAAAACATTGGATAAACATAAAGCCCTTATTCAAAAGTATAATACTCACTTGAATGAGCCTGTTCGCCAGGGTGAAATGATTATCTTATTAACAATGGAGCCAGTTAAGAAAGAGGATATTGATAAACTAATAGTATTAAAAGAAGAATGTAGGGTTGCAAGTGAAGGGCTATGTAAACTGACGGAAGAACAATTACAAGTTCATCAAACTTATTTCGAAGTTATTGAAAACAAATTGATTGAATATTGGAATGCAGGTATGCCAACGGATGGTTTTTCGTATATGGGAACCGCTATCGGAACCGTAGCTCCTGCAATGAAAAAGAATTTGGAAAATGTATCTTCAACATTAGCTAAGTTGGATGAACTATACCTGAATATGTTATCTAAAAAGCTTGACCGTTCTAGTTTTACGCAGCAGCGCCAAACATTAAAAGAAATATTGGATAAACAGTTAGATAAATTAACTCAGAAAACACTTAATATTCCAGTGAATAAAAGTATTAAGAAGACCTTAGGGGTTAATTCAACAAAGTCTCTTATCCATAATGCTGATGAAATATTGAAGGAAGGTAGTGTTAGTGAGTTAGGTAAGCGTATTGCTAATACGGCTAAATGGGTTAAACATGCAGAATCTGCTGGTAATGTAGCTGTAGGATTGAGTGTAATGAGTGGTGTATATAACGTAACTCAAGACTGTGAGGGTCTTGAATCATGCGTTCGAAGTACGGTCATTGAAACTGGTGGTGTTGTTGGTGGTTGGGTTGGTGGTACCGTTGGTGTTGCTGCTGGTAGTATAATTACATTTTTTAGCATTGCTTCTGCTCCTATTGTTATGGTCATCGTTGGCGGTGCTGCATTCTTTGGTGGCACTATCTCTTCAGGAATATCGAAATCTGCTGTTAAACATTTATATAAACTATCACCATTGGAAAGCATTTTAAATAATATAGATTCAAAAATTGAATCTATTGCTAATGATGAAATAGAGGAATACATACTTGATAGTCGATTTAATTCATTCGCAATTGACGGCGTTTTAAAAGGTATTTAAAATGATTGAAAACATAGTGTCATATATAGCTTTGTTTGCGTTAATATGGATATTTCCATTTGGGTATCATTTGATTATTTATAGCCTAGGAGATAAAAAACATATAAACCAATTAGTAGATGATTTGGCAAAAGAGTCTGAATCTTTTAAAAAGAAGCATTATATATCAATGGTAAGCATTGGTGCTGGTGGTTTATTTTCTTATTTTTGTCTTGTATATCCATTCATTAGACATAGAAGGAAAAATAAAAAAATTACGTTTGATTTATTTATGTGGCTGAATTGGGTGTTTTTTATTGTGGTGATCGTTGCTTATATTTATGCGTAAGTTATGCGTCGTTTGAAACGTATTGGAAATATAGCGATAGGTATTTTAGCCTCTAGAGGGTTGGGATATGTAGGTTTATTGATTGGTGCGAATAGTGCAATTGATAATATTTATCAGGCGTGTAAGGTTGATAGCTCTGGTGATTGTGGTAAGACAACGACTCGTGAAGTCGCTGGGTTTGTTGGTGGGGCCGTTGGAGGAATAAAAGCTGGTTCTGTAGGTGCTGGACTTGGGGTCGTAGTTGTTTCTGGTATTGCTTTATTTATTGGCGTTACAGCCTCAGCTCCTGTACTTGCTGTTGCTGCTATTACTGGTGCCATCGCCGGAGGTTCTGTTGGTGGCGGTATCGGTGGTAGTGCGGGTAAGGCTGGTGGAGATCTTGCTTATGACATATATGAATGGGTGATGGAATAAATGTTGGATGTGATGTGGTTTGAATTTTTGATAATGATTCCTGCTGTTTTTTTTGCTGCTTTAGCTATGGCTTGGGCTGTGAGCGCGATTATAATATTACCTACAATTTCCTTAGGGAGCTTTAAACATATTATTTTTATTGATAAGCAATTAGCAAAAGATCTTGATAAATATTATGACAGAAATGGGTATATGCGACCTCAATACCAAGCATCTTGGGATGTTGGTAGTCGATTCATTGATTATTGTATTGCTTATCCATTTATTAGAAAAAGAGCATCAACAGACTCAAAGAAATTTAAAGTCTTTATGTGGTGGAATGCGAGCGGTATATGGAGTTGGTTAGGGGTCTTTATTTTTGGCTTTTTGGCTAAATTTCTTAATTATATTTATTAACAGTGATCCCGAGTTGGATAAACAATCGATGAAATTCAGTAAGGGACTAAAACTTGGAGGAGTCGTAAATACTGGCTGCCGCAACAACCAGTATAATTATCAACGAATAACAATCTTCCTTGGAATTAACTCAATTCCTGCTTGATAACGTTTTGCCGAAGCATTTAAGCCTAACGCTAATGCACTGTCTGCAATCAGTTCGAATTGTTGTGGTAGAGAGTTAACTTTAATCGGTAAAAAATCCAGTAGACGATTATCACCAAAGGTAGCGAGTTTTACGGTTCCCATCAACTCTGGCTTCTCAATAAGTACATCCAATATACCCTCAAGCAAAATATACGAGGTGGTAATAATTGCATCTGGAATTGTACCTTCTTTTATCCACTGCTCAAATATCGCTTTGCCTGACTCACTATTAAAGTGCTCACCATAACCGGTGATACTTGAGAGTCCTTTTTCTGTCACTTTGGCGTCAAAACCAGAATGACGTTGGCGAGAAATATTTAAGTCAGGTAAAGCACCAATTAAACCAATTGATTTTACGTTCTCGTTAATCACCGATTGAGTTAATTCATACGCCGCATCAAAATCTTCACTAATTACACAACAAAAGTGCTCATCATCTAATGAACGGTCAATTGCGATGATTGGAGTGCCTCGTTCTTGTATCTTTAAATAGTAGTCGCTGCCATCTACCAAACAACTGGCTACAAATAAAGCATCGATACGACGGCTGATTAACGTATGTGCGACGTTCATTTCCGTTTCAGGGTCATCATCTGAACAGCCAATTAAAATTTGATAGCCAGCTTTACGAGAATTGAACTCCAATAGCTTTGCTAATTTTGCGTAACTGGTGTTTTCAAGATCAGGAATAATTAATCCAAATGAGCGACTGCTGCCGGCACGTAAAGCTGAAGCGGCATGATCTGGGCGATAATTATGTTCATCAACGACAGCCATTACTTTGAGCTGCGTCTTCTCACTGATGCGGTATTTTTGCGCTTTACCATTAATGACATAGCTTGCAGTGGTTTTAGAAACTCCAGCAAGTTTGGCTATTTGATCTAATGTCATGGTGAAGATCCTTAATTCTGTGGGTCGGATCATATAAATTTAGATCCAATCATTTTATGGGTTGAATTATATGCTGAATCGTTTCAGTATAAAAGCTGAAAGGATTCAGCAAATTTGAAAAGCGTGACATTTGCGCTATTTTTATTCTTATGACTTATTTTTGAATAGGAAATATTTGCTGAACTTTTTTTTAATGTTTTGCTGAAACGATTCAGCAAAATATAAAGCAACCCATATTGATTTGATACATTAAGCGAGAGGCGAAGACCCATGCTGACACTGACAAAGAATGACATTACGTTGCAACAAGCGGCAGCGGATAAAACAACAGCCATCAAGGCAATCGCAAAGCAATTAACAGAGAAAGGATTAGTTGCTGAAAAGTATGTAGAAGGCATGCTAAACCGTGAACAACAAAATTCAACGTTTTTGGGTAATGGTATTGCCATCCCACACGGCACAACAGATACCCGTGAACTAGTAAACAAAACAGGCGTTGCTGTTCACCACTTTCCTCAAGGCGTTAATTGGGGCGATGGCAATGTGGTTTATGTCGCGATTGGTATTGCTGCTAAATCAGATGAACATTTAGGTATCTTAAAGCAACTGACGAAAGTGCTTTCGGCAGATGGTGTTGAAGAAAAACTGAAACAAGCGAAAAGCGAAGCCGATATTATTGCTTTGCTTAATGGTGAAGTTCAGTTTGAAGCCGATTTTGATGCGTCATTAATTCAATTGCTTTTTCCGGCAAGTGACATGATTCAAATGAGTGCGGTTGCCGGTGGTTTATTAAGAAACAGCGGTAATGCTGAAAATAAATTTGTTGCAGAGTTAGTAACAAAAGAGCCGACTCACTTAGGTAATGGTTTGTGGTTAGTGAGTACTGACAAAGGCGTTAAACGCTCTGGTATGTCGATTGTGACGACTGCTAATGGGTGTGAGTTTAATGGATTAGCGGTGAAAGGGTTAATTGCTATTGCGTCTTGTAATGCCTCACACAAATCGTTTTTATCGATTATTAGTAAAATGGTGTTTGAACAGAAACAAGATCAATTATTATCTGCTAATTCTGAGCAGTTATTAGCTATGTTCGCAACCTCTTCTGAAGAAATCGTTGCGGAAGTAAGCGCGGATAACACAGCAGTATTTACAATAAAGAATGCACATGGCTTGCATGCTCGTCCAGGAGCGATGCTTGTATCTGAAGCGAAGAAATACGAATCAAAAATTACAGTATTAAATCTTAATGGGGATGGTAAATCAGCAAATGCAAAAAGCTTAATGAAAGTGATTGCGTTAGGTGTGAAGCACGGCCATGAACTGCAATTTACGGCGGATGGCGTTGATGCAAAAGAAGCACTAGTGGGTATTGGTGCTGCCATCGAATCTGGTTTGGGCGAGGGTTAATTAATGACGTCTATTCAAAAAAACAAAGTGGTTACTATCACGCTAAACCCTGCTTTGGATTTAACGGGTAGCGTAGATGCGTTATCTATCGGTTCTGTAAGTTTAGTGAGTAAAGGCTCACTTCATGCAGCAGGGAAAGGCGTTAACGTGGCAAAAGTGCTGTCTGATTTAGGTGCTGAAGTTACTGTTACCGGTTTTCTTGGTCGTGATAATGAAGAGCTGTTCTGTCAATTATTTGAAGAAATGAACGCAAACGATCAATTTGTTCGTGTTGATGGTGCAACACGCATTAACGTGAAACTTGTTGAGCAAGATGGCCGAGTGAGTGACATCAATTTCCCTGGTGTCGACGTATCAGAACAAGCGATTGCTGAATTTGAATCACGTTTATTTGAGCTAGCAAAAACGCATGAGTTTTTTGTGCTTGCAGGGAGTTTACCACAAGGTGTTTCTCCTGAGTTGTGTGCAACATGGATTGAAAAATTGCATCAACTGGGCAAGAAAGTGATGTTTGATAGCAGTCGTGCTGCATTAGCGGCGGGTTTAGATGCTCATCCGTGGTTGATTAAACCGAACGATGAAGAATTGTCTGAATTTGTTGGACGTGAATTAAATACACCCGAAGCGTGTCAACAAGCGGCTCAAGATCTTGCTGATAAAGGTATTGAGAATGTTGTCGTGTCACTGGGCTCAAAAGGCGTGATGTGGCTGGGGGGAAATGAAGAATCTGATGCGTCATGGATCTACTCTCAACCACCGAAAATGAACGTTGTTAGTACCGTTGGTGCGGGTGATACGTTAGTTGCCGGTTTGTGTTGGGGACATGTTAATCAGTGGGAACGTGCTCAAATATTATCGTTTGCTACCGCTCTGTCAGCTTTAGCTGTATCGCAGGTTGGCGTTGGTGTACCTAATGTCGAAGACGTAAAAGAATTACAACAACAAGTAACCCTACACAACCCTATTTCTTCAAACGTGTAACCGCGTTTAGTCATAGATTAAGGACAGAATATGAAAAATATAGCTATCGTAACAGCATGCCCAAGTGGTGTAGCAAACAGCATTATCGCCGCTGGTTTATTAGAACAAGCAGCAGCGAAACTAAATTGGAAAGCCTCGATTGAATGTCAATCAAGTGTGTTACCTGTTGATGTATTAACTCAAGAGATTATTGATACCGTCGATGCAATTATTATTGCAACGAGTACCGATATTGATACGACACGCTTTGTAGGCAAAAAAGTACATCAAGGTTCAATTTCTGATTGCACGACTAACCCACAAGCGTGGTTAGAAAACGCAGTAAATACAGCAACCGAGCTAACGGCTTCAGAAGTAACGACAATCAACGAGGTTGTTGCTGATTCAAATGCAGTTAAAAAGATTGTTGCTATTACGGCCTGTCCAACGGGTGTTGCCCATACTTTCATGGCAGCAGAAGCACTAGAAGAAGAAGGTAAACGCCAAGGTTATCTTATTAAGGTAGAAACACGCGGTTCCGTGGGTGCTAAAAATCAGCTGACTGATCAAGATATCGCGGATGCGGATCTTGTTATCATCGCTGCGGATATTGAAGTGCCTCTTGAGCGTTTCAATGGCAAGCGTTTGTACAGAACAAGTACGGGACTTGCTCTGAAGAAAACAGAACAAGAAATGAATAAAGCATTTTCAGAGGCAACGGTTTTCCAAGCGTCTGGTAAGGCTCAATCTTCTCAAGCAGAAGAGAGTAAAGGCATGTACAAACACCTAATGACAGGGGTATCACACATGCTTCCTGTTGTAATTGCAGGTGGTTTGTTGATTGCGCTTTCGTTTGTGTTTGGTATTGAAGCGTTTAAAGAACCCGGTACGATTGCAGCAACGTTAATGGACATTGGTGGTGGAGCAGCCTTCGCCTTGATGATCCCTGTTCTTGCTGGTTTCATTGCGTTCTCGATTGCTGACCGCCCTGGTTTAGCGCCGGGTTTAATCGGTGGTATGTTGGCGAGCTCAACAGGCGCTGGTTTCCTTGGTGGTATTGCTGCCGGTTTCATTGCGGGTTATGCAGCAAAATTCATTGCAGATAAAGTGTCTCTTCCTCAATCAATGGAAGCATTAAAACCTATTCTAATCATTCCGTTTGTAGCGAGTTTGTTCACCGGTTTGGTCATGGTTTACATCGTTGGTGGCCCAGTAGCAGGCATCATGTCTGCACTGACTGAGTTCTTAAACAACATGGGTTCAACTAACGCGGTATTACTGGGTGTTATCCTTGGTTGTATGATGTGTTTCGATTTAGGTGGTCCAGTAAACAAAGCCGCTTATACGTTTGGTGTTGGTCTGTTAGCGTCACAAACTTATGGTCCAATGGCCGCAATTATGGCCGCAGGTATGGTTCCTGCACTTGGTATGGGCTTAGCGACATTTCTTGCTAAAAATAAATTTGAAGCGGGCGAGCGTGAAGCGGGCAAAGCGTCATTCGTGCTTGGTTTATGTTTTATTTCTGAAGGTGCGATTCCATTTGCAGCGAAAGATCCAATGCGTGTTATCCCAAGCTGTATGGCAGGTGGTGCATTAACGGGTGGTCTGTCTATGTTGTTTGGTGCTCAGTTACTCGCGCCACACGGTGGTTTATTTGTTCTTCTTATTCCAAATGCGATTACACCCGTGTTCATGTACTTGGTAGCGATAGCTGCAGGTACTGCGGTAACTGGTTTCACTTACGCTTTTTTGAAAAATAAAGCGGATGCGAAAGAAGTAGTCGCTGCATAAAAAGAATAACTAAAAATAAAATGGGCGCTTCCAATGAGAATTGGAAGCGCCCATTTTTTTTGATATTAATGCAGAGATTAACATCAAAGCAGTCCTAGAACATGAAGTTCACACCTGCACCAATAACCGAAAGGTAATCGCCAGACGCTAAGTCAATATATTGATATTCAACATTGAACGTGACTGATGGGTATAATTTCATTACACCACCAACAGCAACGTAAGGCTTAGTGGTTGTTGAGTCTTGTTTCATGGTTTGGTTACCTACCGTATTTTTATATTCAACGTTAGTACGGTTTAGTCCCATCTTTCCATAGAAAGAGCCATAGTAAGACATTGGGAAATACATCTTCGCGGCAATTGAAGCGCCATCAACAGCGGCACTGTCGTTGTTACTTGTGACATTATCCATTGATTCCGTCATGTAATAACTGAGATCCAGAGCCACCATTGGCGCAAAATGGTAGTTATAACCCACTTGAGTCATTAAACCATCCACATGGGAACCATCAATTTTCAGGTTAGCAAGACTTGGCTGAATATAGATTTGGTGTAAAGTGTCTGTTGCTTGTGCCGATGTTGTCGCACCTAGCAATAAAAGTGGTATGAATCTTTTCATTGTAAACTCGTCTTTGTAACCGAAGGTGAGATTTTATTGTGAATGAGACGATGTTGTAAAGATAATTTAAGGGAAGAAATGACATTAACTATTTGGTTTTCATTATTATTGATTTCAATGCTCGGTGCGATGTCACCAGGGCCTAGTTTAGCTACGGTTGCAAAACATACGTTATCTGGTCGCCGTATTAACGGAATTGCAGCGGCATGGGCGCATTCTATTGGTATTGGTATTTATGCTTTTATCACGGTGATTGGTTTGGCTGTGGTATTGCAGCAATCGCCAGTAGTCTTTAAAGCGATCAGTTATTTAGGAGCGACTTATCTTGCGTATTTAGGGTATGGCGCTTTACGCTCAACGGGTGGTATCGCTGCAAAACTGGAATCAGGTGAGCAGGTTACGTTGCTTGAGTCGGCGAAAGAAGGTCTGTTAATTTCATTATTGAACCCTAAAATAGCCTTGTTCTTTTTGGCGTTATTCAGTCAATTTGTTGCTGCGGGTAATACACCAATAGATAAAGCGATTATTGTTATCACTCCAATTATCATCGATGGTTTATGGTATACATTAATTAGTTGTTTATTATCAGCCCCAAAAATTGTTGATAAGCTAAGAAGTAAAGCGCAGTGGATTGATCGTTTATCTGGTGTGGTTTTAATATTATTAGCATTGCGTGTTGTTTTTTATGCGTAATGGATTACGTTTTGAATTCAATGCGAAAGGGGAAGGGTATTAAAGGAAGTGTTCACTTTTTTTGATGCTTGATCTGGCTTAATATAGCGCATTCCCAAAGCATATTGAACATGATGTATTATTGCTATATGTCATGTTGTTCTATTATTTTGTTATTAATACATAAGGTTTCCCCATGACATTTCAAGCTGCAATTTTCGATATGGATGGACTGCTGTTAGACACCGAGCGTGTGTGTATGTCTATTTTTAAACAGGCATGTGAGGCTCAAAATGTTCCGTTTATTGAAGATCTGTATCTTTCAATTATAGGCTGTAATGCAAAACGTATTGAGCAACTTTTCCGTGAAGGCTATGGGCCAAGTGTTGATTACCCTGCGTTAAATCAAGAGTGGCGAGTACGTTATACTGCGGTGGTTAAACATCAAGCTATCCCTGTAAAAGAAGGGGTAGTTGAGCTATTAGATTGGCTAAAAGCGAATAACGTACCAATGGCTGTTGCTACGTCTACACAGCATGATATCGCGATTAAAAAACTAGAGTTAGCTGGACTTGATGGCTATTTTGATGCTCTAGCGACAGGTTGTGAAGTTGAACATGGTAAGCCGCATCCTGAAATTTATTTTTTAGCCGCAGAGCGTTTGGGCATTGCTCCTGATGTTTGTCTGGCATTTGAAGATTCAAATAACGGTACTCGTGCTGCTGTGGCTGCGAATATGATCACATATCAAATCCCTGATCTTGTTGAGCCAAGTACTGAAGTTATAGAACTTGGGCATAAAATCCTACCTTCCATGATTAATGTATTGGCTGATTTAAAAACACTGCGAGTGTAAATAGAAACGAAAAAAACCGAGACAGCAATATTGCTCTCTCGGGTTTTTTTATGCTCATTATTGATTTAGTAATGTGTTTAATTGGGGTTTAAGCTCATTTATCCATTGTGAATAAGCCAATGCGTTGAGGTGTAAATCATCACAGGTATAGTCATTAGATAAAAATCCATCAGGGCTTAAAATGGCATTTACGTTTAAATAAGTAACGTCATTCTGTTGGCAATAAGCCTCTAAACGATGATTTAATTCAGTCACTTGAGGGTTGAGATGAACTAAGCGATAACCGCAATACAAGGTACTTTGTACCAACACCGTACAGTTGTTTTTTTGCCAATACGTCAGCATGGTTTGGTAGTTTTCAAATACACTATCCACTGAAAAGCCTTGCGCTAAATCGTTTATCCCAGCCATAACCGAAATTAATTTAGGGTTTACGGCGAGAGTTGTTTCTATTCGGCGCAACATTCCAACGGTCGTGTCCCCTGCAATACCTCGGTTTACATGGGGGATATCAGTAAAGACATCTTGCCACGGACCCCATTCCGTTATTGAGTCACCAAACAATACGACATCAACGCTAGGTGTGAAGGTTTGGTGTGAATCGACTAAGTGAATGTAGCGGCTCATGCTGTGGCCTCGTTGAGCTATATCGACTTCCTTACGAAGCAGTGCAACTTGCTCGCTTGGATCGTTCATTGCGTTTAATTTTGGTAATAGCCCATCGATTTGAGAGACAAGAGGGCTTAATTTTGTGGTTAATTGTAATTCACACTTTAGTGTATGTAGCGTGTTTATAATTGCATAAATTGAAGTGGGTTGCAGTTGATGAAAAAGATCATATAAGTCAACGCAATCATTGTTAAGTAAATAGGTTTTTAATTGTGTTTTCATAAGTGTTTGTCTTTTTTATAATTTCTCAAAAGTATGTTCAATTTCCGTGACCATCCATTCCATCACAGTTCCCATGCCACTGTCTCTGCGCTTAACCATGCCAATTTCTATTTTTAGGGCTTGTGGGACATGATAAGTAGATAATTTAATCGCTTGGTTTTTATACCACACAGACTCTAAAATATGCTCCGGAATTAACGCCCATCCGACGTTTCTTATGACCAATGCGGTAATGTAATAGTAACTGTCTATGTACCAATGATTTGCTGAAATCGCTTTTTCTTGAGAGTGGCCAACGCGATCACGGATAACGAGCTGGCGATGTTGGTTTAACTGAATTAATGTCGGCTTTTTACAGTGAGCTAATGGATGCTGTGGCGACACAATGAGCGCTTGATTGAAAAAGCCAAGAGACAAATACTCTAAAGAATCAGACAACGTATTTATTCGAAAAAGAAAACCCAAATCCGCTTTCTTCTCATCAACCCATCGAGCAATATCATCTTGAGACCCATTAATGATGGTTAATTTTAATAATGGAAATTTCACTGATATTTTTTGAAAGAAATCTTCAAATACGTCAATTGGAACCGCCTCATCTATTGCTACGGTTAACGCGATTTCTTGTCCCGTCGCGACGGTGTCTGCTCGTGCCTGAAGGCGTTCACATTGCTCTAAAATTGCTTGAGCTTCAATGAACATGTCTTCGCCGTCTTGAGTCAATACCGGTAAGCGAGCACTTCTGTCGAAAAGTTCAAATCCAAGGTCGGTTTCTAAATTTGAAATTGCGGTACTAATTCGAGATTGTGCTTTCCCCATTTGACGCGCAGCGGCAGAGAAAGAACCGCATTTTACTGAAGTAACAAATGCCGTTAATTGATCAAGAGTCCAATGCATTATTTGTCACCTTCTTGTAAGCGTATATGACGGTTAGAGCAATGTGGGGAGGGTTTTGGATTCACGGTGCGTTTTTCTGACAGTAAGTGACGGATAGCCAATATTGGGTGTTTTAATAGCATTCTTGGGCCAGAAAAACGCATCACAAGACGCATCTGTTCTTTTGGCTCTGGCTTATAGCAATGAATAGGGCAGGTATTACACGTGGGTTTTTCTTCCCCATAAGGACAGCGATCTAAGCGGACTTCGGCGTAATCCATTAAGGCTTGGCATTCTTCGCATAATGAATGAGAGCGATGATTCTTTTTACAATAAATCTCAATCATGGCAGATACGGTCTTAAACTCAGTGTTGAGTTTTCCAAGCAGAATCTCACTGGTTTTCATACATCACTCATTCTTAATAAAGCATCGTTAACTCAGTATAAAGGGGAAATGATATTGGGTGAAGTGTTCACTTTTTTAAAGGATGAGTTTGACTTAAGATAATGCCATCCCCAAAGCATATTGCTCCTAAGTGTATGCGCTAAAAAGCCATTTAGTTAATGACTAAGTGGCTTTTTTTTATCAAATGCAGTTATCATTAGCTATACTATTTTAAATGGACTTAAGTATTTATTTCATGAATAAAAGTAAGCTATTAAGCATCATTGTTACTGCAGGGCTGTTGGCGGCTTGTGATACAGAAGACGATAACGAAATTGATTCTATACTTATCAATCGTAATGATTACAAGGTGGTGGAATTTACGTTAGAGCCAAATCAACAAGCGAATATATCAGTACAAGATATCAGTCACCTTTTATCTGAATCATACATTATTGATGAAGGTGGTTATCAATATTGGGAAAGTGATACGCAGGATAAAGATTTTGGGAATGCGTTATTGTCGTTTTACTATGCTTTCCCACCATTATCAGGAAAACAAAGCTCAGGTTGGTTAGGGTTGAATGACGGTGGTTCGAGCAGTAAATTATTTTATCTCTTTTTTGAAAATACCGCGTTTGGCGTTATTTCGCCTCCGGTTGCTGGAGATGCGGAATCTTCAACGATGATGTATACCATTGATATTCGAAATAGGCAGGATTGATCATCACGGGTAGAGTATCAGAAAAGGTATGGGTGAAAGTAGTATGGGTGAATGTAGATTGTGGCGGTTAACTCGCTAAGAATTGAGTCTTACAGCCAATGCCGGAGGAGTTCAAAGTGGTTAATACTTTGAACTCTCTTAGTAAATTAGCATGTTTTGTTATCGAACTTATTTATCTTCAGACGTGTAGCTTGAATACGAGCAATAATAGCAGCCATTTGATTGTGGGTAGATTGCTTTAGCGGCATTTAATGCCGTGCTACAGGCAGTATGATATCCAAGTGGTTCGCATTTTGTTATACCAGGACTGTGAGTACAGTTTGCGGTGTGAATTTCATGATCTCCGTTATCTTGCACATTCTTATCAACATAAAATAAACTCATAACTACCTCTAATCATTAATATTTAATCGAAATATTTGAATAATTACAATACTCCTATTCGATGCAGTTGATAGGTAAAAATCCAAATAGTTAGATGTACGTCACTTACCATTGCTGATCTTTTTTTTGTTTTTAATTACGTTTTTTTTAAAGGAATTAACGTAAGTTCTTAGAATAAAACGTAAAGACTGAAATTATAGATAAGCAGGTAATTGATAGAGAAGCGAAAAGAATATCAAATCGTTTCTTTAATTTACGGATGAAAAATCGTCAATTAATCACTTTATTTAAAAATAAAACGAAAAGTATCATATTTGATTGATTATTATTAATATTTGATACTTTCTGGTAATTGCGGGTGTGCTAAATATCTAATAATAACCCTGTACTTACTTAACTCTATTATTAAAAGTAAAGGAAATTATTATGAACAAAGCATTATTAGTGTTACTTACTTTAGCGTCTTTTTCTAGCCAAGCGTTTGAAGTATCAAGTAAAGATATTCATGAAGGACAATTGATGAACAGTGAATTTACTTTCTCTGGTATGGGCTGTACGGGAGCGAATATTTCGCCTCAACTGAGCTGGAAAGATGCCCCTGCTGGTACTAAAAGTTTCGCGATTACGTTGTTTGATCCAGATGCACCAACAGGCAGTGGCTGGTGGCATTGGCTAGCGCTTAACATTCCTGCGAATGTAAGCAGTGTTGCTCAAGGTTCACCAATGAAAGATGTGCTACAAACTAAGAATGATTTTGGTACGATGAGCTACGGTGGCGCATGTCCTCCTGCGGGTGATGGAATGCACAGATACCAATATACTGTGTGGGCATTACCAAAAGCAAAAATTGATTTACCTGCGGATATTTCACCTGCTGTTGTCGGTTATACTCTAAATAGCATGGCTCTAGGTAAAGCCGTTTTAACAGCAACTTATGTGCGTAAATAGTGTTTTATTAGAACATTTGTAGAAAGTCATAAAACGAGGAGCATAATAATGAATGACGCGTTATTTAAAATACAAACGTATTCAGGGGTGAATGATCAACCTCTACGTAACGTCCATATTTATGCTCCGAGTATTATTTGGGTGAAATCAGGAACAAAGACGGTTTTTCAAAATACAGAATCTTATGATATCGATACTCAATCTTGGTTACTCACGTCTGCAAATCAAGAGTTGAATTTTATCAATAAACCATCACATGAGCCTTTTTATTCGGTGCAATTGTGTTTTTTGTTAGCGCCTTCTAAAGACATGCTTGAAGAGAGTAAAGCGCACGAAACTCATCGTTTGCATACGAATGCGATTAAGGTGTCTTCTGGATTAGCTTATGGTTTTTCGATGTTGATTGATATGAGTAAGCAAGCGCTGAGTTCTAACGTTCAAAAATTACATTTACTGGCATTTTATCAACAATTAGCTGAGTTAGGCGTGTTGCATGTGCTTTTCTCTGAATCGTACGCTTCTTTTCAAAATGAGTTGAGTGCGTATTTTTCCAAAGATCCTGCAGAAGCTCATCAATTAGAAGATGTGAGCCATGCGTTCTCAATGAGCCGTGCCACGCTTATTCGTCGATTGCATCATGATGGTACGAATTTTAGAACGGTATTATCGAATGTGAGGATGACTCATGCCTTGTCTTTAATGCAAGAAAGAAAACAAAGCCAACTGGATTTAGCATTGCAGTGCGGTTATCAATCAGAAAGTCGATTTAGCCAACGTTTTCACCAGCAATTTGGTCTAACGCCAAAGCAGTATATGAAGACGATCCCTCACTGAACATGGTGTTAACTTCAAAATTTTTAGTGCACTTAACCATTAAAGGACTATGATCGAGTCTCTCACTTAAGTTTGATTTAATGGCTAAAAGGCAACATTATGAGCTTACATTTAAAAGATGGTTTTAACGTATTATTCGAGCGACTACCAACCTCAGAAAAAATACTTCATATACTCGTTATGCTATGGGTATTATTACAGATAATTACTTCTAATTTTATGCATGTTCATTCAGATACATTATGGACTGAGATTAATGTTGTCAGTCATATTCATGCCTATGGCGGTCTGCTTTTAATCCCAATCACGTTGCTTTTCTCATGGAAAATTATTAAGCGTAGAAAAATGTCTGATATTTATCCTTGGCTATATAAAGACATCTCTGAGATTAAGAAAGACATTAAAACCTTGAGTACATTTCGCTTACCAGAGGTGCGCCCAGGTGGGTTAGCGGCAACAATTGAGGGATTGGGATTATTGGCGTTACTGTTGGCATTAGTAACTGGTGCTATGTGGTACATTTCGGCGAGTAATGGCAATCTCAGTTTCAGTCCGCAATTACTTGAGATCCATAAAACCAGCGTGGGTTTCATTGAGGCTTATTTTTATGGTCATGGGTTATTCGGCTTACTGCATTTAGCTGATTGGTGGCGATCTCAACGAAAATAAGAAACAAAAAAAACAGCGAGCACTTAGGCTCGCTGTTTTTATTTTTATCAGCTAGATATTACTTGGCTAATTTCGTCAACACACTCATCAATAACTTAATGCGCGGTTCAATTGACTCAAGCAGTAAGTACTCATCAGCACTGTGGAAGCCTGCGCCGATAGGACCTAAACCATCAAGTGTTGGAATACCTAAAATAGCCGTGTTGTTGGCATCAGAGCCGCCGCCGACTTCTTGCCAATTGATATCAATCTCAAGCTCTTGTGCTGATTGTTCAACCACTGCCATTAGTGCTTCAGTTTGTACTGATGGCACCATTGATGGTTTGTATGCTTCACGTTCTACTGTGATAGAAACGCCATCAACAAATGGAGTTTGAGTCATGCCATTTAATGTCGTATCAACGTGATCGTATTCTGAGTTATCCCAAAAACGCACATCAATCACTGCTGTTGCAGAATCAGGAACAATGTTAGCACCAGCACCACCAGAAACAACACCCACGTTTAGCGTAGTGCCTGATTCAAAATTCGTCATTGCATTGGCTGCTAAGATCCAGTTTGCCATTTCAGTGATTGCACTGCGGCCATTTTCTGGTTCATTACCTGCGTGAGCTGCTTTACCACTGAACGTTACTTTGTAGTTAGCCATGCCTTTACGTGCTTTAACTAAACCACCGTTCGCACGAGCCGCTTCTGCGACTAATACGTTTTTCGCTTTCTTCGCCGTTTCTTGGATCCAATCAACTGAATCTAATGAGCCAGTCTCTTCATCTGGATTCATGCAAACACAAATCGACAGCTTATCTAATACGGCTTGGTCTAGATTACGAAGTGCGTATACCACGTTCAATAGGCCAGATTTCATATCAGAAACACCCGGACCGTAGGCTTTTTCAGCATCCATAGACATTGGGCGTTCAGCCGCCGTACCCACAGGGAAAACCGTATCCATGTGACCAATCATCATCACATCAATGTGTTCAGCGTCTGGCTTGTTGCGAACTTCAAGACCAAAACCTGCTTTACCACAATCGATGCGCTTTACAGACCAGCCGTTCATCGCTTCGTATTTTGCCGCCATGTGGTTAGCAATCACTTCGATGCCTTCAACGGTGTACGTTCCGCAATCCACATTGATAAGAGGGCGTAGCTCTTCTAGATAATCGTTTAGAGAAAAATTCATCATCAATCCTTATAGAATCATGTTCATAACAAACATAGCACCAAATGCGTTTAATACTGAAATAGCAATCATTACTGGAATGTAACGGCCTTCAGTTCCGATAGGACCCATGATGCGACCCATGTATTGAACCTGTGAGCCCATTAGGTAGATTGCAGGAGCAAGAATCGCAATGTGAGTACCGTTTAAGATACCTTGGTCAAATAGTGTGATAACCACACCCACTGCGCCACCCATTGACATCCATGCGCCAATTAATACTGCAGCAGCTTCACCCGGTAAACCAAAGATAGCCATGATAGGAGAGAACAGTGTGCCCATTAAATCAAGCGCGCCCGTAATTTGCAGCGCTTTGATGATAACAAATGCCATTAATACGTTAGGAACAGTAGACGTCGTTGCAATAACCCAGCCTTTTTTTGCGCCTTCAACGAAGATGTCTGTCACCATTGGTTTTTTCGCTTTAACGTCGCTCATTATACTGTCTCCTCAGTCATTTTTTTATCGTTGTTATCACTGTTTTTATCTTCTTTACCTTCTGTAATATTTAGGTAAATACGGAATAGGTTTGCACCCACAAATTTAAACGCAAACATCACAATAACGGCTAAACCAATAGAAGAGGGAACCGCTAAAGAACCATCAGGATTCGTTAATGTAAATAGAACCGCGCCTGAAGAGAAAAAGTTAACAATGGCAGCACCGGCTGTAAATTGAAACATAGTGAATATATCGGTTTCACGCTTGGTTAAATGCTTTTCATCTTTTAACTGGCGAGTCATTGCGGCACCTGCATCGGTACTTTGTAATGAGGCGATTAAAGCCAAACCAGAGTTACCAGGAATGCCCATTAGAGGACGTAGAAGAGGAGTAAGCAGCTTACGAGCCGCATCAAGTGCGCCGTAATGCTCAAGAACGTTAATCATACCCAATGCAAACATAACGGTAGGAATAAGAGTTAATGCAAAAATGAAACCGTCACGAGCACCACTACCGCCTTTACCGCGTAATGATGTTGTTGCTGTTTGTACGCCATCTGCCGTTTCAGAAACGGAATAAGCCACTTGTCCAAAAGAACCATTCAACGTCGTGAAGTCTAATACTCCATACCATTCGTTAGATGTCATTAAGCCAGAAAAGAACACTACTGCGAAGGCAAGTGCTAAGTAGCTGCCTATAGTGACCTTACGAGCTTGCTCAGTCGGTTGCGTCATAAATACCTCAATTATAATTTTTAGATAAGATGTAAAAAGTGAATAATTAAACTAGTAACCATTTAGGGGTATTCTGAGCGATTTATTTTTAGAGTACTTGATACGAATCAATAAGCATTTCTAAAAACAATTTAGTTAATAACTAGATTATTATTTTGTGATCTATCTGAAAATGTAGATTTTTATGTTGATTCGTTAGTTTATTGTGTTTTTGATTAGTAAATGTACAAGGTCGATTCATTAATAATGAGTTTATTGAAAGGAGGATAATCCCTTAGCAAGGGATCGTGGTAAATAGTAAGGGGATAATTAAACGCCCCTAGTCCAAATAAGGGGCGTTTAAGGTATGTTAAATAATGAGAGAATTACTCAGTGCTACATATCGTTTGGTTGATTGTTATCACCTTATTTGGTTAATGATTTACGGGTAATGACAACTCATTGTTTAATGTGTTTTCAAGCATTTCATCTTCGTACCATAACAAGTCACTGCGATTGGCGTAACGGTCAGCGAATGACATCCCTGAACTTAATTCATATTTCAGCGTGCTTTTAAGGCGTTCAAAAGCTTGTTCTGCGGCTTCTGTTGAGGCGGTTGAATGTGGATTTATTCGGACTTCTGCAGTGCGATAAGCGGCGTTTTCAACGACTTCTCGATAGCTTGAATTAACACTATTAAATGGCCCAACAGCAAACATGATGTCTTCTGGTGGAATGTTCAGTGTCGCTATTTCATTCAATGATTCGTCTCGTAATAGCGTATCTACCGTTTTTCCGCCGTGATTAAGTTCAATCGCATAAACATACCCACGCTGACTATCTAAAGCATAATTGACTGCAACAGATTGTTCTGTACTGGTTGAAATAACACCACGGATACCACGAGTATGATGAGCGAGCTGAACATACTCAACGGGTTCTATTCTACGATTGAAACCTGAATGGAATATTTCATCAGGTAGTCGTGTATCACCACGGAACACGCGCGACCCATTTAATTCAGATTGATATCCTCTGTAAAAAGGGAGGTTCTGAATTTCTTTTTGCGCTTCAGTGCTTAAGCGGTGTAATGCTTTTGTATCAGATAGATAACCATAAGGGTTGACTTGCTGCTCTAATTCGTAAGCTTCAAGATCTCGTCCCCCTGTCATATCTGCATATCCAGAGCCTCCAATGCCTTGAGGCTCTGGTAGATCTTCTGGCAGTAAGATCTCCGATTGTTGGCTATGGTTTGGCGTATAATCTGAAGAGATCTCATTGGTTTCGATATCTCCACTGCCACCATTTCCTCCTCTTAAACCACCTCGTTCAAGCCATTGAGGTTCATTATTCTCTATATTAAGTGCTCGAACTACACGACTATCGTTGATCAGTCTCCCACTTAATGGATCTATTTCTTTAAAATAACCAAATCCATCGGCTCTTAATAAGGTACTTCTGCCACTCTCTGTTAACTGAACACCGAGTAACTCTTCGCCTGTTTGAGGATGAATCACAATTCGAGGCATTGATGTAAAATCATTCAAAGTGTGAGCAGAAACCCCCTCATTTAAAAGAACTCGGTTGGGCAGTAAGCTAATTTCTTTTTCAGCAGAAAGGGCGAGTGATTGACCATATTTTACCATCACGGGAAGTATGGTGGCGGTGCCAAGAACGGCGGCATTAACGGCACTCATGCGAGTTCCTGTCAGCCGTTCAGATAACGAATCGCCATTGACTGCTTTATCTAAACTAAGTCCAAATTGAGTGCTACTCAAAGAAAGAGTTAAGGGAATACCAAGTTCAGGAATTAATATGTCAACGACTGGGAAAAGGATGACCAAGCTGTTAGCAATAGACAAGATATAATCACGCTGAGACTCGGCATTCGATTTTATCATGGTGTCTCCATCACTGCTCATGCGTGCTTTTCGCAATTCAGTCATTCTGGCAAAGACATTGCCCGTCACAGGGTGGTGTTTCATCATAAAATAACGGTCATTCCAATTGCCATTAACGAGTTGAGTTAACGCACTGTCTACACCAGAATATGTCGTTCCATCTTGACGTAAATAAAGGCTAAAGTGGTTGAGTAACGCTTTCTTATTCGCAGGATCTTGGAGTCGTTTATACATCGTTTTTTTCAATTGACGTTCTGTACGATAAGCAACAAAGGGTTGCTCACTTCCCGGAATGTATAATACGCCTCCAGATTGCCCTGCTTGTTCGATTAACAACATGTCTGTCGCGTCATACCCATAAATATCGAACCGATAAACGTGAATATTTGCAGGGCGAGCTGGTTTTAACAGAGTAAGAACGAGTTGGTAATTATCTTGTTCTAGTAAACCAAGTTGATACTGTTGATGTGCTGAAAAAGCAAAGCTGTCACGCATCAGTTGAGTATAGCGTTCGCTATTATTAGCCCAAAATCGAGTTAACTCAGCAGTGTAAGACGTTTGAATGTCTAAATCTGAATAGGTGATATCCCATAATGCAGACGAGAGCAGACGTACTTCATTACGCTCATCGAACATGACGCCCTCTGCGCCTTCGGTATATATTCCCGTATCTAGATTGATTGTATCAGGGAACGAGTCCCTAAATTCATTGAAGACATTTAACATGACGGCTTGAGTTACCGTGTAAGATTTAGAAGGGGTTTCATGGTGTGCCCACCCATTATAACTGCGTGAACTGCTCATCGCTCCTCTAAATTCATTATAGAAAATAGCGTCAGGGTCAATGTTTGAATAACCATGTTTTGTTAATGCGGCTTTGAGTTCTTTGGACGTAACAGCAAGAGGATCTGGGATTGTTTTCATCAACTCGGCGTAGTCGCGCACAAAATGAAGTCGCCACGCTGTATCGAAACGATGACTAGGGACTTGGTCTATGGGCTCTACATTTGCTTTCACTTGAAAAGAAATATAAAAAGCAGCGAATATAACGATCAATAGTAATGTTTTAATTGCTTTTGATTTCATGAGTGATCCTAATTAAAGAATGAATGTGGTTTAGAGGTGGTAACATTTCTATTCATTACAACGGTTAGAAACAAGAAATGGGATTAAAATAACATTGGTAATATGTCGCTGGATCTTCTTCTGCAGAGACATTAAATGTAAAAATAGACGCAAGAAAGAGGATGGTGAGCATAATTTTATTCATGATGTGTACCTTTATATTATGAGGTTTTCTTATGATTTATTGTGTTATTACGGCTTATTTTTGGCAGCAAATTCCAATGAGATTACTTGTCGTAATCATTAATAATGCCGAAAGTTAAACGACTTTATTGTTATCAGTTTTCTAATTAACGGCTCTAAGGGCGATGGTTTTCAAAGCGGTATTTAAGATCAATGATATGGTTGTTTGGTAGCGTGAGCTTTACATCGAGAGCATCAGGTAATTGATCGCCATCGGTGTTTTGATAGCTGTATTGATATTGTGTGACGTTATCGCCGCTGGTTTCTTTAAGATATTTAATCGGCAGGAAAGCAAGTCCAAAGAAGTCCATATCAACTTTCCATTCTTTTATTGGATCCACGTAGTGAACGCCATATATCAATGAACCATCATCAATGTAATCCAACTCGACCATTCTAATAATATGGTCTTTTTTCTCATGGGTGGCTTTTTTGATCTCGCCGTTACTGTAGTATTCCAACTTCAGGGTATTTCTATCCAAAACGGTATGATTCAGTTTTTTAATTTCTTTTACTCTTTTTAGGCGTCCGTTAGAGTAATAGGAATAGCGGTAAACGAGTTTCGATTTATCTAAACGGTCATCTGGTTTTTGAACTCGTTTTATTAAATTACCATCATCGTTGTATTTATATTTAATGGTATAGGTTGTTTCTGGTGCTCCTTCTAAATTAGAAACATGATCGTTAAACACTTTCTTACGTTCAATGCTAACGGCCTTTGTATTGTTGAGCTCTTGATATTCGTATTCAGAGATAAAGTTTTGTTTTGTATGCTTTATATGAGAGTTAGGGTTATTGTGCTTCATCAGAGCCTTTGCTACTTTCACTGTTCCATCAGGGTTATATTCGTAGTTAAAAATACTGTCTAGATACTTACGTTGAGTGATTTTATTTTCTTCATTATAACGGTACTCTCCGACGGAACTTTCCTTATCTTCGACGATCTTAATAAAGCTATGTAGGCGTAAATCGTTACTTATGACCGACTGTTGATCGACATAATCTTCAAAAATAGAATAGCGATCATAAGCATAAACTTGAGGTGCTATCACAAAAGCGACAGCAGCAACGGCGCATTTTAGATTCATGGTATTTACTCTTAGTTAATAATGAAAAATGGTTAACAGGGCATCTGATAATGGTGCTCCCCCCTTTAGCTGATTTCTTTTGTTTTGATCAATGTAATATGGAAATGATGTTGTTGATGTGAACCATTGATGGTGCTTTTTATTAACTATTTTCGTTTTCTAAAATACAGAACGTTTTCGCTTCACCTAGAGAAGGGGCTAATGTTATTAGGCTTGATCGAGCACCTGTGGCATCAACCAGTGGGAGCTGAGCGGTTAACTCATCGTCTTCATTCAGTGCGATAGAAAAAAGAGTCGTTGGATTGTAGAACGAAATTTGATCATGAAAATAAAAAGGCAAAGCGATAGTTTGGTGCTTGCCGTTTAATTCAAAAGCAGATTGGATTTTAGGGTCGCTCGAATCAGCAAAGCCAAATGTTTCTCTGAGGAAAGTATAAAGTTGTGGTCGTTGAGATTCTTTTTTAAATTCCTTAGTAAAAGCAATGATATCTGCGACATTAGGTGGTCGAGAGCCTGGGTGTTTTTCGGTACAGATCTGATCTAAGTAATCCCAGTAAGGGTCATCGGTTTTTATTTCTTTCCATTGTTCAGACGTAAATACATGCTCATTAGCAAAAGTAAAAAATGAAGAAGTGATTAAAATTGTTGATAATATTAAGCGTTTCATAGGTGTCCTTTTTCTTGTTATTCAGTATGTGGGGTTTATCGTCCGCATTTATGGGAACGATGCCAATGGGAATGTATCTCATTTATTATCTTGTGGCTATAGGGTAATGTCTTAATTTAACGTGCGATATTCGCTACGTTGATAATTTGTGTGATCACACATCTTTGAGGTAACGTAATATTGTTAGAAGCCATTTTATTGGCTCTTGGTGCGTTTTTATTTTTGTCAAAGGTAATGAGTCGTTTTCATTTAACGCATTTATAATCAATTTTTTAAGGTTATCTTCTTCTTGTTGTTTTATATAAAATAAATGGTTTAAACAAAGGCTAGTTAGAATGAAAATGGAAAGAAAGGAGATAATTTACAACATCTCAGTTCGAGTATAATAAGAGCTCTGGTTTGTTCATCTTCTATTCAGAAATGGAATGGTAGAGTGAACCTTCATTTATAAAGAGAGTAAAAATATGAAACAAATGATAGCGACGATATTTGCTTTATTCGTAGGTTTTTTTGTTCTGGTATCTAGTCTGATCTTTGCCATTGGATTTAGTGTGGTCGGCTTTATTATGTTAAAAACACGCAGTAAAAAAGTCGACAAAGAAGCAAGAATCATTGAAGGCGAATGCTCGAATGTGACGTATTATTGAGCATATTCAGTAATCAAATTGAATTAACGTGAATAAAGAGAAAGAAATCGCGTAGGAAAGATGAATTCTAACGTTACCTGTGGGATATTTACCTTATTAAACTGGTCTCAATTACTGACTGATTGAAAAACCATGGTGATTAAAGAATAAGGTGTCGAGGTGAACGTGGAAAAACTGATAACTGTCATTGATTTTTTATTGGCGCACAAAATGGTATTTAGTCTTCTTATCATTAGCCTTGTTTTACTTGTGCGTCATTTTACGGTTAAACGGATCCGTGGTGATATTGCTTTCTTAACAGAAGATCAGCGTAAATGGATATCACGCACGAAAAACGGCTCATTCAGCTTTATTGTTATTATTTTATTCATTTTATGGAAGTCAGAAATAAATGAATTTGCCTTATCGGTAACGGCGATAGCAGTGGCGATAGTGGTGGCGTCTAAAGAAATCATTCTATGTTTTACCGGATCGATTCAGCGAGCAAGTTCTCGCTCTTTTAGAATTGGTGATTGGATAGAAGTCGGAACATTGTGTGGGGAAGTTATTGAGCACAATATGATGGCGACAGTAATACAAGAAATCGATTTACACCACGGACAGTATAATTACACCGGAAAAACCGCCACCTTACCTAATAGTATGTTCTTCACTTACCCCGTTAAAAATCTTAATTTCATGAAGCGTTATGTTTATCATAAGTTTTCTATTTGTGTGCGAGATTTTGTTAATTTATACCCAACCTTGCCCGATTTATTAGAAAAAATAGATACGCACTGTGAAGATTTTATTGAGGTGGCTCGACGCTATAATGGCGTTATTGAAAAGCATGCGGGGGTTGATTTACCTGGCTCTGAGCCACATATCCATATTGCTAGCACATCGACAGGGGAGCAAAAAGTGTATTACGTTATTTTCTGCCCAACGGAAAAAGCCTCTCATTTAGAACAGCTTATCCGCCAAGATTTTATGGAGATGTATGAAAAAACGTTTCCTAAAAAAGAAGACTAGCATCGTTACTTATTCTTGCTAACGAGTCATGTAATTTTACTGCATTCGGCCTACTTAAGTTAAGTAGGCCGAATTGTATGTAAAAAGAAATTAGGGAAGCAAGGTTATGAATACGCTGGGTTCATCGCTCCTGTTAATATTGCTTTTGATACACTTTGGCAGCGGTTATTAGTGCCAAGTTTTGTTTGTGAATTGGTCAAATGGAACGCGACAGTACGTTCAGTACATCCAAGAATGATCGATATTTCCCACGTACTTTTCCCTTCGCAAGCCCACGCTAAACATTCTTTTTCTCGCTTTGTTAAATAATGAGTTGAGTCAGTATCATTTTTGTTAATCCGGTAATAACTATCTAAAAGAGCTGGGATAATAAGGGGTATATACATACAAGCCGTAGAAAAGAGACAGTCAGTAGATTGTTTTTTATTTGAATGAGCAAAGCTAATCATTCCAAAGCTTCCATTTATAGAGTGAATTGGAAAGCTAAACCCTGAATATAATCCTAATGATTTTGCTTCTTGGATTACGTTAGGTTTGTTTGTCTTGAGTGTTTTTTTTTCAAATATATCCCAAAGAATAGGCGAGTGATTAAAAAAGCAGTAATCTACAATAGGGTCATATTTAATTAAATTGGTTTTATCGTAATAATCACGCCATTTTTGTGGATAATTATCCAAGATCAACACATCTGGTTTTATCATGGATTTATTAGAAATTATAGAAAATAAATAATATTCACAATTAAGAATGTTAGCTATTTCTATTAAGCATTGATTAATTTGATCATTACTGCTTGATGAATTTATTTTAGTGATGATTTTTAATGTGTCATGAGGAGCGATATAGTTCATTACGTTTCTCTTTATCTGACGGTTATTATTATCTTGCTTCTTGTTATATTTGTTATTATAAAAAGCTTATAGCATTAAATTAAATGAACAATGTTGTATGAATATCTTAGATGTGATCAATGTCGCGTTTTTTTGTTGTTTTGTTGTTTTTTTGTTATTTACGCAATGAAATAACGCTACATTAACATTTAAGTGTGATTTCTGTTCCATATTTAATGTCGTTTTATGTTGTTAAATTAGAAGTGATACTCTGTAAAGTTATACAGGTTTACCTAAATAATTACCCTGCTATAGTTTTCTAAAATAAGGAAGCAGAGTGATGACAATGACTTAAAAAGTAGGTTATAAATATTCTCCATCAAGCTTTAAACAAAGGATTAAATTAAATAATTTTTCTAGTATATGCATTTGATAATCATCGTGTTTGTTAATTAACGAATTACTTTAGTAAAAATCAGATAAATAAAAAATTAGATTTTTACTTAATCTATCAATCGGTTCGTTGTGTTTTAAGTCTCAGTTGATTTTTAAACAGTTATAAATTAGTCATTTAATAAAAATTTAACATTATTTTAAATATATTAATAAGGAATGAAATGATTAAAAAAATTCCAATTATCATCGGCGGTGTGATTCAAGATGAAGGGAACTTGAGAGAGTTAATATTAACAAATGATACTAAGGTATCCATTTCTATTGTTGATGATAATCATATTAAAAGCATCATTGATAATGACGTTATTAATAATTTAAGATTAAATCAAGTAGTTAACTTTTTATATACGGTTGGGCAGCGATGGAGAAGTGAAGAATATACTCGTCGACGGGCATATATTCGAGATTTGAAAAATTTTCTTGGTTATTCAAATGAAATGGCAAAACTAGAAGCGAATTGGATTGCCATGTTGTTATGCTCTAAAAGTGCCTTATATGACATTGTCCAACATGACTTAGGATCATTGCATATTATTGATGAGTGGATCCCTCAAGGGGATTGTTATATTAAAGCATTACCAAAAGGAAAATCAGTACATTTGCTGGCAGGTAATGTCCCCTTATCTGGAGTTACCTCCATTCTTCGAGCTATTTTGACTAAGAATGAATGCATTATTAAAACGTCTTCCACTGATCCTTTTACTGCTACCGCTTTAGTCTCAAGTTTTATCGATGTTAATGCCGATCACCCTATTACTCGTTCAATGTCAGTAATGTACTGGTCACATAATGAAGATATGTCATTGCCGAAAAAAATAATGAATCATGCTGATGTTGTTGTTGCCTGGGGAGGGGGTGAAGCCATTAAATGGGCAGTAAAGCATTCGCCACATCATGTCGATATTGTGAAATTTGGGCCTAAAAAAAGTTTGAGCATCATTGATGATCCTGAAGACATAACAGCCGCTGCGACAGGCGTTGCTCATGATATCTGTTTCTATGATCAACAAGCGTGTTTTTCTACGCAAAACATTTATTACATAGGTAATAAATTAAACTTTTTTATTGATGAACTAGAAAAAAAATTAAATGTGTATGCCAAAATATTACCTAAAGGATGTCAAAATTTTGATGAAAAAGCCGCTTTCACTTTAACTGAGAAAGAGTGTTTATTTGCGGGTTATCAAGTTAGAAAAGGAGAAAATCAAAGTTGGATAATTATTCAATCTCCTTTAGATGCGTTTGGGAATCAACCATTATCTCGGTCGGTATATATTCATCAGGTTTCTAGTATTGAAGATATTCTTCCTTTCATTAATAAAAATACGACACAAACCGTTTCAATTGCTCCATGGGAGTCATCATTTAAATACAGAGACAAACTCGCTAAGCATGGGGCTGAACGTATTGTTGAATCTGGTATGAATAATATATTCCGCGTTGGTGGTGCGCATGATGGTATGCGCCCATTGCAGTATCTTGTTAACTACGTATCACAAGAAAGGCCGTTCAATCACACAACAAAAGATGTTGCCGTCGAAATAGAACAAACACGTTATTTAGAAGAAGATAAATTTCTAGTCTTTGTCCCTTAATATAAAAGGAAATTATATGGAAACTATATTCTCAACAATTGATCATGTTATCTCCCTTGAAAATGATAAAACGCTTCGAGTTTGGGAAACATTACCCAAAGAAAATACATTAAAAAAGAATAATACGATTCTGATTGCTTCTGGTTTTGCTCGGCGAATGGATCATTTTGCGGGATTGGCTGAATATCTTTCAAGTAATGGATTTCATGTTATTCGTTATGACTCTCTTCATCATGTTGGATTAAGTAGCGGTAACATTAATGAATTTTCAATGTCGATTGGTAAAGACAGTTTATTAACAGTAATAGACTGGCTTAAAGGACGTAATATTGAAAATTTAGGCCTTATTGCTGCCAGTTTATCTGCTCGAATTGCTTATGAAATAGCAAATGAAATTGACTTGTCCTTTCTGGTGACCGCTGTGGGGGTTGTAAATCTTCGTGATACGTTGGAGAAAGCTCTAAAATACGATTATCTGCAATTGCCAATTGAACAACTACCAGAAGATCTTGATTTTGAAGGGCATAATTTAGGGTCAGAAGTTTTTGTTACGGATTGCTTTAAGCACCAATGGGACACGTTAGGCTCGACGATAAATAAAATGAAAGATTTGGATATTCCATTTATTGCCTTTACTGCTAATGATGATAATTGGGTCAAGCAAAGTGAAGTTTTGGATCTGCTTATTAGCCTTAATTCAGAGAAATGTAAACTTTATTCTTTAATTGGTAGCTCTCATGACTTAGGTGAGAACTTAGTCGTATTACGAAATTTTTATCAGTCAGTAACTAAAGCGGCCATCGCTTTAGACCATGGCTCGTTGGATCTTGATGTCAATATGACAGAGCCACGATTCGAAGACATAACGAGCGTGACTGTAAAAGAGCGTCGATTAAAAAATCAAATTGAAAATGAGTCTCTAGAATTCGCGTAATTATCATAGCTAAATAAACCATTCAATAAAAATAAAGGAAGATATTATGAAGTTCGGAAATATTTGTTTTTCATACCAGCCACCAGGTGAAAGCCATAAACAAGTGATGGATCGCTTTGTTCGACTCGGTGTTGCATCCGAAGAACTTGGTTTTGATACTTACTGGATTCTTGAGCACCATTTTACTGAATTTGGTCTTACCGGTAATCTGTTTGTTGCCGCTGCTAATTTACTTGGCCGAACAAAAACGCTGAATGTTGGAACAATGGGCGTTGTAATACCAACGGCTCACCCTGTTCGACAAGCTGAAGATGTTTTGTTATTGGATCAAATGTCCAAGGGGCGTTTTAATTTTGGGGTTGTCCGAGGTTTATATCATAAAGATTTCCGAGTGTTTGGCGTCAATATGGAAGATTCACGCGAAATAACACAACATTTTCATCAGATGATAACGACAAGTTTGAAGTCTGGAATGATAAGTTCAAATAATGAATATATTGAGTTTCCTGATGTTGATATTTATCCAAAAGGGTATTCCAAAGAAGTGGCAACGTGCATGACGGCTGAATCTGCCAGTACAACCGAGTGGTTAGCTAAGCAAGGATTACCCATGGTGTTAAGTTGGATTATTGGAACCAATGAAAAAAAAGCTCAAATGGAACTTTATAATGAAATTGCGACAGAATATGGACACGATATAGCGACTATTGACCATTCGATGACATTTATTTGCTCCGTTGATCATGATGGAGATAAAGCTCGTGAAGTGTGCCGATCATTCCTCGCTAATTGGTATGACTCTTATGTCAATGCGACGAACATATTTAAAGATAGTAATCAAACTCGTGGCTACGATTACCACAAAGGTCAGTGGCGAGACTTTGTTTTACAGGGCCACACTAATACTAATAGACGTGTGGATTATAGTCATGAAATTAATCCGGTAGGCACGCCTAAAGAATGTATCGACATCATTCAACGAGACATTGATGCTACGGGCATTACAAATATTACCTGTGGCTTTGAAGCAAATGGCAGCGAAGATGAAATTGTCGCTTCTATGGATCGTTTTATGACACAAGTTGCCCCTTTTCTGAAAGACCCTAAGTAACGATACGTACTTAAATTTAATATAGTAAGGAATACATTATGAAATTTGGATTATTTTTCCTCAATTTTCAATCTAATGGATCTACTTCAGAAGAAACACTCGATAATATGATCAATACGATCGCTCTCGTTGATTCTTATGATTATCATTTTGATACTGTTTTTATTAATGAACATCACTTTTCTCTTAATGGTATCGTTGGTGCCCCAATTACAGCGGCTGGTTTTTTACTCGGGTTAACAAATAAACTGCACATTGGTTCTTTAAACCAAGTGATTACTACTCATCATCCTGTACGTGTAGCAGAAGAATCGAGTTTATTAGATCAGATGTCTGAAGGCCGTTTTATTCTTGGTTTGAGTGACAGTGAAAATGATTTTGAAATGCTCTTCTTCAAACGTGACTTAGTCTCTAGACAGCAACAATTTGAAGCCTGTTATGAGATTATAAATGAGGCATTAACGACGGGTTATTGCCATCCTCAGAATGATTTTTATGACTTTCCGAAGGTGTCGATAAACCCCCACTGTTTTAGTGAGAATGGACCTAAACAATACGTGGTTGCAACCAGTAAAGAAGTGGTCTCATGGGCAGCTAAAAAAGCATTGCCTTTAACGTTTAAGTGGGAAGATAGCCTTGTTATTAAAGAAAGTTATTCGGTACTTTATAATAAAACCGCAAAACAATATGGTATCGATGTTTCAAATATCGAACATCAATTAACGCTGATGGTTAATTTAAATGAAAATGGTGATGTTGCTCGTGAAGAAGTAAAACAATATGTACATGACTACATTATTGAAACGTATCCAAATATTGATCATGAAGAAAAAATAAAGACAATCATTAAAGAAAACGCAATTGGTACTTATAATGATTATTATGAATCAACGAAACTTGCCATTGAAAAAACAGGCGTAAAGACTATTCTACTCTCTTTTGAATCAATGTTAGATAAAAATAATGTTAAAAACGTTATTGATATGGTGAATCAAAAAATAGTTAAAAACCTTGCTTAAGAGTATATAAAAAGAATGACAGAATTAACTCTGCCATTCTTTTATACATATTTATTACTTCAATAGCTTAGGAGTCACATGAATAGTCAAGCAACGATTGAAAAAAATAACATTATAGCAAGTTCAGAAATTGATGATCTTATATTTATGAGTACGCCACAAGAATGGACATTTGAAGAGCAGAAAGAGATTCAAAATAAACTGGTTCGAGAGGCATTTCATTATCATTACAATAGAAGTAAAGAGTATCGGGAATATTGTACAACTCAACATATGAGTGAAAATATTCATTCAATTGATGATATTCCAGTCTTTCCTACTTCTGTTTTTAAATATTTAAAACTGCATACATTAGGTGAGGATGAAATTGAAAACTGGTATACGAGCAGTGGCACTAGTGGTATTAAAAGTCATATTGCCCGCGATCGCCTTAGTATTGAACGTCTACTTGGTTCTGTTAATTTTGGAATGAAATATGTCGGTGATTGGTTTGAGCATCAAATGGAATTAGTTAATCTTGGCCCTGATCGTTTTAATACTAATAATGTTTGGTTTAAGTATGTGATGAGTCTGGTTGAGTTACTTTATCCCACTGAGTTTACCGTGAATGATGATGATATTGATTTCGAAAAAACCGTGCATCACTTATTTCGTATTTATAAGACAAAAAAAGATATGTGCTTAATTGGCCCTCCTTATTTTGTGTATCTCTTATGCAAATACATGAATGAGCATAATATTAAATTCGATGCTGGGAAGCGATTACATGTCATTACTGGTGGGGGATGGAAGTCGAATCAAAATGAGTCTTTAAATCGTAATGATTTTAATCAAATGGTGATGGATACCTTTCAGTTAGATAATGTAAATCAAATTCGCGATACATTTAATCAAGTTGAGCTAAATACGTGTTTTTTTGAAGATGAATTTCAAAGAAAGCGAGTACCACCGTGGGTGTACGCTAGAGCGCTTGATCCTGAGACATTACAGCCTGTTACTGATGGTGAACTAGGGTTGTTGAGCTATATGGATGCATCATCAACTGGTTATCCTGCTTTTATTGTGACGGATGATGTCGGTATTATTCGCCATATTAAAGCACCAGATCCATACCCAGGAACAACGATTGAAATAGTAAGAAGGTTAAATACTCGAGCTCAAAAAGGGTGCGCTCTTTCTATGGCAAGTACATTGAAATAGATAACGAGATAAGGATTATATATGCGAGTTAACTGTAAAGTATCAAAAATAGAATCAGTAAAAAACAATATATACAAAGTATATATAACACCAGCTAATGTTATCGACTTTAAAGCGGGCCAATACCTATTTATTGATTTAAATGATAAAAAACAACCATTCTCGATTGCAAATTGCCCAACAGAAAAAGGATCTATTGAGTTACATATTGGTAGTTCCGATAAAAGTAGTTCATTAGATGCAATGGAATTTTTTGTAGATGCTTTAATTAAAAATAAGAATATCGAAATTGATGCACCTCACGGCGAAGCATGGTTACGTGATGATAGCAGTAAACCACTACTATTAATTGCGGGTGGTACAGGGCTTTCCTATATTAATAGTATCCTAAAAAATTGTTTGAATAGAGGATTCACTCAGCCAATTTACATTTATTGGGGAGTGAAAAATAGTGATTTTTTATATGCAGATAGTGAATTGGCAACATTATCAATACAGCATAGTAATTTGCACTATGTGCCAGTGGTTATTGAAGATAGTGAAGAGCGTTGGTTAGGAAAAAAAGGAACGGTTCTTTCTGCGGTAATGGGTGACTTTGCGGATCTAACATTATTTGATATTTATGTGTGTGGCCCGTTCATGATGGCTAAGGCAGTAAAAGAGCAATTGATATTAGAAAAAAATGCAAGGCCAGATCAAATGTTTGCTGATGCTTTTTCGTATATATAATCAAGAACTGAATATGAAAATTAGAAGTCCGACTGCGTTATTCTACATAGTCGGATCCTATTATTAATATAACGGGTTCATTGCTCTTGTTAAGATCGCTTTTGATATACTTTGGCAGCGGTTATTTGCTCCAAGCTTTAGCTGTGAGTTTGCTAAGTGGAAGGTAACCGTTCGTTCAGAGCAACCTAATATTTTTGAAATTTCCCATCGACTTTTACCTTCACAACTCCAAATTAAGCATTCTTTTTCTCGTTTTGTTAACTTTGTGTGTACCTGTTGTTCTTCTTTAGTTATTCGCTGATTGCTATCTAATAATTCAGGAAGAATTAAGGGAACGCTCATACAGGCATTAAGAAAAAGGTTATCGATATATTTTTCTTTTTGAGAACTCGCAAAACTTATCATTCCAAATCCCCCATCCTTTGTATGAATAGGGAAACTGAATCCAGAATATAACCCTGATATTTTAGCTTCTTCAATCACATTTATTTGATTACTCATTTTTTTTTGTTTTTCAAAAATACTCCAATTAATAGGGGAGTGATGAGAAAAGCTATAATCAACAATAGGGTCATCTTTAATAAGATTTGCTTCATCGTAATAGTTTCGCCAATATAATGGGTAGTTATCTAAAATTTTAATATCAGATTTGATCATGGTTTTTTGACTAATAATAGCTAATAAATAATACTCGCAATGAAGTATCTTAGTTAGTTCTTGTAGGCATAAACTCATGTCGTTGTTGGTTTGAGATAATCGAATTTTATTGATGATTTCAAGCGTTACGTTTATGTTGACTAGGTTCAAATCTATGTCCTTTACTTGACGGTACAGCGGTGTTATTACCCATTAAGTGTTAATATTGTATATAACATTAAATTAAATTATTAGAGAGAATAATTCGTCATAAATCCGATTTTGCTCACACATTAAAGATGATTTTGTGCTCTAAAAATAAGATTCATTCCTGTAATATTGTACAGGTTATAAGGAGGAAATTTGCCTGCTATAGTCAGTTAAAAGATTAAAGGGGGTCAGGATGACAATAATGATAAGAAAATCCGAGTTTACTACTATTCCTATCCATGAATACAATGGAATACTTAGTCTACGTTATCAAGTGTTTAAACAAAGATTACAGTGGGACTTACTTTCAGAAAATGATCTTGAATCCGATCAATATGATAATTCTGAAGCGGCATATATATACGCTTGTGATGATGCAGAAAAGGTAAATGGATGCTGGCGTTTAATTCCAACGACAGGTGATTATATGTTGAAAACAGTATTCCCTGAATTACTTGGTGATCAAGCTGCACCAAACGATCCTAGCGTTGTGGAATTAAGTCGTTTTGCTGTTGGAAAACATAGTTCCAAAATGAATGAGTCAGCAAGCGAAATCACAATGAAGCTTTTTGAGGCAATCTATATACACGCAATAAGCCATGGTATTACTGAATATGTAACAGTAACATCGACAGCAATTGAGCGTTTTTTAAAGCGAATTAAAGTGCCTTGTCACCGTATTGGCGATGAACAAGTACACCTATTAGGTGAAACAAAATCGGTTGTTTTATCAATGCCGATTAATGAACAATTTAAAAAGGCTGTATTAATATAATAATAACGTAAGTTGGCATAACTATAAAAATAATTCTTTAGTAAATTATTGTGGTTAATAAATTGTGGCGATTTATTATTTGTCATTCTCTAATAGTTTAGATAAAGAAAGTAGAAGTAATATTTAACAGAATAATTTTAGATAAACAAAGAGATATTCTTTGTGTTTATTTCTATAATTATATTTTTGTTAATTGGGTAAAAATTATCGGATAAGTAATTAACTTATCCGATTTTTTATTTTAATGCATCGAGCGGTAGCCAAGTGACTTCTACACCTGCTTGTGAAAACATATCTTGGCTGATCTGAATCTTCTCACCCCAACGAGATAAGAAATCTTCCGTTTGCTCTGGGCAATACACTTTTGAAATACCCGTTTGAATGATTTTTGCCGCGCAGTTAGGGCAAGGGAAATGGGTTACCCAAATATCGCAATCTTCTAAATCACGCTTAGCAAATAAAATCGCATTTTCTTCCGCATGAAGTGTTTTTAAATACTTTAATTCACGATCATCAGTATCTGCGCTGTCTGATACACCATGAGGGTAGCCGTTGAAGCCAACAGACACAATGCGGTTGTGCTTTGTAATCACAGCACCCACTTGTGTTGAGGGATCTTTACTCCAAGAACCGACTAATTCAGCCATCTGGAAAAATCGTTTTGCCCATTTAGAAACCATAATTCAGCCCTTTGTCTCTGTATTTAACTAATATAAATTTATCTATATCATAAGCTTATAACACAGTTTGTGACTGTCAATAAGCGTAAAGCATCAATCGTTATTAATAACGCTCAATCTATCCGAAAACCGGATGGATACCAACTTTTTCAATCTTAAATACTGTCATAGAATCGCCTCAATTCATTGTTGTTACTGAGGTAAATTATGACAACATTTCATGCAGATTCATCCATTACTCGTACTTTTTGGCGTTATGCCATCCCTTCTATAGCTGCAATGGTGGTGAGTGGACTGTATCAAATTATCGATGGGATCTTTGTGGGTCACTATATCGGATTTGAAGGACTGGCTGGTATTAATATGGCGTGGCCAGCAATATGCATATTAGGCGCTTTAGGTGTCATGATAGGCATGGGAACCGGCAGTGTTATGTCTATTTATCGGGGCCAAAATAAATTAGAAAAAACGAAAGTCGCGTTAACGACAGGGTTTTGGTTACTCGTCATATTAAGCCTTATTGCGATTATTTGTATTGTCTTTTTGGCTGAAAATATTTTGCATGCCCAAGGTGCTGAAGGTAAAAACTTTGAGTTTGCGGTGGATTACATCAATGTCTTAATGTTTGGTGGATTCTTTACTGCGTGTGCAACGGCTTTACCAATGCTGGTGAGAAACGATGAATCACCGAATGTAGCGACTTTTTTATTGGTGGTTGGTGCATTAATTAATATCGTACTGGATTATCTATTTATCGGCGTGATGGGCTTAGGGTTATCAGGGGCTGCATTAGCCACTTTGATTGCACAAGCGGTTGTTACAGTGCTTGGTATTCACTATTTCTTTACTAAGCGCTCAAGTATTCAATTGACGATGAAAGAAGTGTTGTTTTCTCGTAATAAGGCAAAGCAATCTTTAGCGTTAGGCTCTTCGGCATTGGTTATGTATATGTACGGCAGTTTTGTGGTTGCTATGCATAACGCGTTAATGATGCATTATGGCTCGGCAACGACAGTCGGGGCATATGCGATAGTTGGCTACCTATTTATGTTGTATTACCTTCTTGCCCAAGGCATTGCGGAAGGCGCACAGCCGCCGATCAGTTACTATTTTGGATCACAAGAAAACAAGAAGGTGTACCAAATATTTAAATTGGCACTCAAGTGGGTCACAATTACAGGCATTGCTTGGGTCGGTATATTGAATATTTCACCAGAATTTACGACGGCTTTATTTACAAATGGTGATCAATCATTAATTGCGGAAACCATTGTTGGTATTCGTTACCATTTATTCGCTATTTTCTTAGATGGCATTATTGTGTTGGTGACGATTTATTTCCTATCTGTGAATGAAGGTAAGAAGGCAATGGTGATCTCAATCAGCAATATTATTATTCAATTGCCATTTTTACTTATACTACCTAAATGGTTTGGTATTGATGGAGTATGGCTAGCCATGCCAATTTCAAACATCGCGTTGATAGTTTGTATTGCGCCAATGGTTTGGAATCATTTAAAAACACAAAAAATAATACAACCAATGCCATTAGCGGCTATTCTTCAGCACACAAACCACGTGTGATTAGAATAAAGAAAGAATAAAAATAGGAAGTTTTTTATTCGAGTTTGTACTCTTTTTATTTAACTCTAATCGAATAGACTTAACCATAGGTCTATTCGATTTTTTTGATTAAGGAAGAAAAATGACAGAGTTTGAGAAAATGATAAATGGACAGATATTTAATGGTGGTGATCCTGAAATAGATGCCATTAGAACTCGCGCCACTCAAACCTTATCTGCGTTTAACCAAGCAACGGATCAACCTAAGCGCAGTGAGCTACTTAGTGAATTGTTTACTCAATTTGGTCAAAGCGTTATTCAATCTCCGTTCTCATGTGAGTTTGGTAAAACGATTTCTATTGGTAACCAAACGTTTATTAATATGAATGTGATCATGCTTGATGGAGGCTCAATAACCATTGGTAATAATGTATTGATTGCGCCTAATGTTCAGTTTTATACGGCATCACACTCGCTTGATTATCAAAGTCGTCGACGTTGGGAGACTTTTTGCAAGCCAATCGTTGTTGAAGATGATGTGTGGATCGGAGGCAGTGTCGTAATAAACCAAGGCGTCACCATCGGGGCTCGATCGGTCGTTGCGGCAAATTCAGTCGTTAATCATGATGTACCTGCAGACTGCCTTTATGGTGGAGTACCCGCAAAATTAATTAAACGACTCGATCAAAATTAACAGTATATACGCCATTTTTGAGGTTAACTTGCCGATAAATATTATATTATGAATTTATATATAACTTTATTAACAGCCGTTTAAAATTAGGTCAATATAGTTATTGACCTAATCGCAAATCAGGAATATAAGAATATAAAAATTACAGCCTATTTTAGCTGTAATAGTCTATTTATTAGTTAGAGGTTTACATTGGATATTGCCATTTTACTTTTTTTAATTGTGATTAATGGTGTGTTTGCTATGTCAGAAATTGCATTGATGACAGCAAAAAAGAGTCGATTACAAAAATTAGCGGCAGAAGGAAGTAAGTCTGCGGCAAGAGCGATAAAACTGGGTGAAGACCCAACACAATTTTTATCTACCGTACAAATAGGCATTACCGTTATCGGTATCCTTAACGGTATTTTGGGCGAAGCCGCCCTTGCGGGTCCATTGTCTGAGTTGATTATATCCTTAGGCGTTCCTGCAACCCTTGCACCGACGATTTCAACAATCTCAACGGTAGTTATTATTACGTACGTTTCTATTGTTGTGGGTGAGCTTGTACCAAAGCGTATCGCTCTGTTCCACGCAGAGCGTATCTCGACGTTAATTGCAGGCCCTATTGGGTTGCTTGCATTAATCTCTAGACCGTTTGTCTTCCTATTGTCTATTTCTACCAATGGGATATTGCGTTTGTTTGGCCGTTCTAACACGGATGAAGCGTCGATTACTGAAGACGATATTCATGCACTATTGCATGAAGGATCAGAGCAAGGCGTGATAGAAAAACAAGAACATACAATGATGCGCAATATCTTCCATTTAGACGATAGAAAAGTCGCTTCATTAATGACACCAAGAAGTGAATTAGTCTATTTTGATACAGAACAATCGTGGGATGAAAACCTACCTAAATTGTTGCGTTCAGACTATTCAATCTATCCCGTAACGCGCGGTGGCATGGATCACGTTCTGGGTTTCACAACGTCTCGATTCTTATTAAAAGCGTCTCATCAAGAACATCGTACAAAATGGTTGATGCGTAACTTGTTGCCATGTTTAACGATTCTAGAGAACAAATTCGGCAGCCAATTGCTTGAGTTATTAAGAACCACAGGCGAAGAAATTGCGCTTGTTGTGGATGAATACGGTGATGCTCAAGGTATTGTAACTCAAAAAGATTTATTAGAAGCGCTTGCAGGTGAGTTTAAGTCAGAAAACCCAAATGATTCATGGGCTGATAAAGTATCAGATGAAGAATGGGTACTCGATGGTTCCATCCCAATCACGGTATTAAAAGACACATTAAATCTAAAAACATTACCTGAAGAGAAAGAGGCCGACTATCAAACCTTAACCGGTATGTTTATGTGGTTGACGAGCAATGTTCCAACTATTGGTGATTCAGTTCAATACCAAGAATGGAATTTTGAAGTACTCTCGGTTGATAATAACAGAGCAAGCAAAGTACGAGTGACTCGTATTTAAAAAATAAAGGATATGTTGAAAGCGATGATGGATCGTATGAGTGCTTTCATTTGTAGTGCATCATGCTATCTAATTTATGCTGCATTTAATTATAAATGATTAGTGATAAATAATAAAATCTATGAATAATATAAAGAAAATGTTTTTTTTAAAACTTTGCTTATTTTTCGTTTTGTTTTTTGGGGTTTTCTCATCTTTGTTCTATTACAATGCATTATCGATTGGAATTTTAGAAAAGAAAATTAATATTAAATATCAAGAGCTAGTGGATATAACTAAGCGAACTCATGGCTATTATATTAATGCAAATGAAACAATAAGGAATTCTGGTATTTATAAAGAAGACAATAACGTAGGTGTTATTGTAAATAAAACCGGAAAGGTGAAGGTATTATCACCAGCAATAAGTTTATTGTATCAAAGTTTATCTGAAGTTATGAATGAAAAATATATATGGACGGTTGCTATTTTTGAAAAAATTCATGATGTAGATGATGAATATACGGGGAATGCCTACTATAAACCGTTAAGAGATAATTATATTAAAATTAATTATGAATCAAAAAATGATACATTAATGTTAGATCGTATAGTAGAACTAGAAGGTTTAAATGAAACTTATAAAGGGTTTCATAATGATGATATAAGAATAACAGATGTTTATAAAGAAAACTTATCAAATGAAAAAATATATTCTGTTATATATCCGATCTATTTAAATTCAAACTTGGTGTCTGTAATTATTGTTGATATTAAAGACGGGTGGAACGATTCATTAGTTAATGACTTTAGTAATAAAAAATGGAGGTATATTACTGAAGCTAAAGGATTTGATTGGGCTACATTTAATATAAATATACCGTACACATTAAATAATGCATCATTAACTGTGAGTATAGATATATTCAAACTGTTAGCCATTAGTTTTTATATTACTTCTGTTATTTATGTATTTGCGACATTTTTATATCGTTTTTATCTAAAAATTCACAGTGTTCAATGTAATGATCGGATGACCGGTTTTTTGCGTCGAGATTTTATTGAGAATAAATTGAAACGAGTAGAGAAAGCTTTTTTCCTAATTATAGATATAGACTACTTTAAATTAGTTAATGATAACTATGGACATGATGTTGGTGATCAAGTCATCAAAGTCGTAACCCAACGTATAAAAGAGAGCATTAGAGATCATGATATTGCGATTCGGTGGGGTGGTGAGGAGTTTGTTATTATTTTCTATCAAATGGATTTTAATTCTTTTAAAAATAAAGCTGAAATGATTAGAGCAAGAATAGAAAATGAACGAATAGAAGATATGGATATTACAATTTCTATTGGAGGCTCTGAACAGCAAGAATCTGAATTGGCTTTGGAAGCGATAAAAAGAGCAGATAGGGCTCTTTATCAATCAAAAAAAATGGGGCGTAATCGTGTGACTTTAGATAGGAATAAATATAATGCGTAAGATAATGGATAGTACTTATTTGAAGGTATTCTTATTCTTGTTTCTATTGTCTTTTTGTATATTATATCAATATAACAAATTAGAAGCTAATTCATTTAGAATGGAGTTTCATGAAAAAATCACAAAGCTGTATGATACAGTTAGAAAGATTACGCCTTTCTATTTAAATACAACGATGATAGATCTTAATAAAGGAACTTATGTACGTGATAATGTTTCTATTATGGTTGATGAAGACAGTAAGGTTAAAAAATTATCTAGTGGTATTAATTTATTAGAGGCAGAGTTGAGAAACTATATTGGTGATGATTATTGGAGTATAGCGATCCTAGAAAAACTTGAATCTAATATTAACATCGCCCATTTTAAGCCATTGCATGAAGTTCATGTTAGATTGAACTCTAAAGAAGTATCAGATTTAAGTTGGATTGATAGGATTCTAGATAACGAAAATATGTCAAAAAGTTATCAAGCTTTTGCTCAATGTGATCTTAAATTAACAGAACCTTATATAGAGCAATTTACAGATGAAAATGTTAGAAGTATATTTTATCCAATTTATGAAAATAAAAAATTAAGAGCCATATTTCTTTTGGACATGAAAGTCGGTGTTTTCTCAAATTGGTTAAATAATTTTAATAAAAAAAGATATAGTTTTTTGAACTATGGCAGTGATCATGTCTTCTCCTTATCCAGTGATTTGATTGATATACCTTGTACTCCGGTAAGTAACAAAATAATTCTATCTATAAACATGGTGAATTTATTGATGTTAAGTTTAGGTGTTTCCTTGGTTGTAACATGTGTGCTATTTTTAATTAAGAGTTCTCTATATCGATTTCTATATTATTATCGGTTAGATAATATGACAGGGTTATATCTACGTGATTTTCAGGAAGAAAAACTGAATCGAACGTCAGGAAAATCGATTATCATTATCGATATTGATAATTTTAAAGCAATTAATGATCAATATGGTCACTTTCACGGTGATCTAGTAATTAAAGAAGTTTGTCATCGAATTAAAAAATACGTGAGAAGAGGTGACATGGCGATTCGATGGGGTGGTGAAGAGTTTGTTATTGTATTAAATGACATCTCATACACAGGTCTACTAAATCGAACAGAAGCCATTCGATATTCTATAGCGATAGAGTCGATTGCAGGAATCAGTGTCTCAGTGTCTATTGGAGCGACTACAGGTAAAACGCTCTCTTTTAAAAAGGCATTTAAGCTGGCAGATACAGCCTTGTATCAATCAAAGCATTCTGGAAGAAACAGAGTGACGGTATTGGAAGCGTAAACTAAATGAAATTTATTTGTAATAGGTACATCGTTTGTATTTTTATTATTTTCATAGTTTCTAAATATGTAATTTTTTCCGACTACAAGAGATTCGTTGAATCTAATGTTGAAGGCACTATAGCAAAAATCGAAATAAAGTTGGATAAAGCAAAAGAAACGGTTCAAGAACTGGATCAGTTTAAAGATAAAAATTGCCAAGAGATGATGATACCTTTGCAAAAGATAGTGGCATTAAGTCCTACGATAAACAGCATTTCTATTATTCGAAATGGTCAATATTATTGTAGTTCAATTGTGGGTATGAACATCTCAAAAAAAGCAGTTCCAGAAAAAGAAATTAATATAAAAGAAAAAGATACATTAACTAGTCTACCTGCAATTTCGTATTATCATCGCTATGATGAGGCCAATGGCATTCAATTTTTCATGAAAGGTATTCCGTTTGACTTAGAAGAAAACCGAGTGGGAAACGTCATCTTGTCTAATCAAGAGTACACGATATCAAAAGAGAACCAGTTTGGATTACACAAAGCCAATGAGGAAGATAATTATCCATCGGCAAAGTATGATTTTTTAATTTTACTTAAATACGATGCGGCGTCTTCAGTGAAGAATTACTTAATAGATAATCGACTTGTTATTGTTATTTCACTGCTCGTGATGGCTTTGCTAAAAGCGTTGTCCGTAAAAAATACGCTGTTTAATATAGAGTTCTTTACGTTAAGAAAAGCGATAAAAAACAATAGTATAAAGCCATTTGTGCAACCGATCGTAAATGAAAAAGAACACATTATCGGGGGAGAAGTGCTTGCTCGTTGGATAACCGAAAAAAGGGGGATAATCTCGCCACTTGAGTTTATTCCTAAAATTGAAAAATTTGGTTTGATGAATGCGATGACAAAATCGTTGTTAGGTCAATTAATTGAGTGTTATCAAAACAGCCCCAAAAGTGAGTTAAGGATAAGCGTTAATTTAACGGAAAGCTGTCTGTATGACGATGGCATATACCTTTTGTGTAAACAACTGTGTGACAAGTTTGTATTGGTATTAGAGTTCACAGAATCGACTGAGTTTGAAGACAGACACAACATTATCTCATACATGCAAAAATTCAGAGCGGTAGGGGTGAAGTTTGCGTTAGATGATTATGGAAAGGGCTACTCATCATTGCAGTATTTGAATTATTACCAATTTGATTTTGTGAAAATTGATAAATCATTTATTGATGATATTGAAACAAACAAACAGTCTCTGAAAATAGTAGAGAACATTATTTTATTGGCGAATAATTTGAACATAAACCTGGTAGCGGAAGGGGTAGAAAATCAGAATCAGAAAAAGATCCTGAATGATTTGAACATCTCATCGCATCAAGGTTTCTTGTACTTTAAACCGATGCCACTCAATGAGTTTTATTTAAAAGTAAAACGATAAAAGTGACTCAATAGAAAGGGGAGAGACTAATTAGCCTCTCCCTTTTTGTTGGAGTGCGTTGGTAGAAGTTAATCAACTATCTTTTAAATAACCAAGTTGGATTTAGTGATTGCCAAGAAATTTCAGTCGTACGATACAATGAAATACTGACAAAGAGCGCAATAGCCCCAAGCAATGAATAAAGCGTTAGAAAGCCTATTCCTGCGTGCGCAAAGCTCATTAGTGGTGTGTTCGAGAGTAAAATTGTTGTTGGTATCTTATAAATATGCGTTAAGAATACCGCAATGCCGTCCCATCCTAATATCCATGCAGACATTACTTTGAGTGCATAACCTCCTAAAAAGACAACAATTAATGGTGAATTACTGACTTGTGAAATGCTAAGGATTAACGCTGCCATCGGTAACATTACAAGGCTAACTAACATCATTCGCCCCATAAACTGCAGCCAGTTAGCAATAATCGAGATGAAGGACGCGTGCTCATGAAGCATCACTAAAACCGTGTCACTTGATAAACTAATGATCCAGAAGAAAAGATTTGCAATCAATACGAGTAAAGAGAAAATCAACGGAATTACAATCAGACCAAACGTCAGTTTTACGGCATGTGTGTACTGGCTTGATATTGGCATACTGCGCCAGAATGCAGAGCTGCCTTCTTTACGTTCCTTTCGGAGTGTTTTGGAGAAATACGTTGTCGTTAACGCTAACGACAAAATACCAGCCATAAAACTCAGCATCATTTCTAAGTCATCAGAAAACTCCGTCGAAAATGGCGTGAAATCTCCCTGAGTTTGAACTGAGATAAATAAGTTATCTTGTAGGCTTGTGTTCATCATCACACTGATGAAAAGTGCCACGCCGCAAAGAAGGATAAATAAAGGAACACGCGTAACTGTTTTGTGTTCAATGAATTCTTTTTCAAGCATAAATAGAAATGGACGCATTAGATTGACTCCTTTTGAAGCGTGATAAAGAGTTCGGCTAACGTGCCTTGTGGAATGTTATTCATGTTTTCTTGTTTCACGATTCGGCCTTGCTTTAATATTAGAACATCCGTTAATAGGTGCTCAATTTCAGACACTTCATGACTGGCAATAATCAGACAGCGTTCACCGGCGTTAAACCAAGATGTTAAATGCTGATAAAAGGTATCTCGGTATAATAAATCCAAGCCTAATGTCGGTTCATCTAAAATAAGCACTTTCGTGTTTGTTGCTATCACGATGGCTAAATGAACTTGTACTTTCATGCCCTTAGACAGACTTTTAATGGTGCTTTTTAATTGAATGTTGGTGTTTGCTAAGACGGCGGTGGCTTTATCAATATCAAAACTTGGGTGAATACCAGAAGTGTATTTTAATAATTGCTTTACGCTCATCCATTCAGGTAAGACATTTACATCTGAAATATAGGCAAGATGCTGCATTAACTCAGCATGTTGGTCGATGGGGTGTAGCCCATTAATGCGAATGTTACCTTGATAGCGGTGTGCGCCGAGCAAGGCATTAATCAGTGTCGATTTTCCTGCTCCATTGTGGCCGAGTAAGCCTAAGACTTGCCCTGCATTAAGATCAAAGCTGATGTCATTAATCGCTTGCTGACTTGAGTCAGAATATTGTTTAGATACGTGCTTTACATGAACAAGAGAAGTCATTTTGTGCCTTTCATTGTTGAAGTTGCTTACTGCTATGGAGTAGCAATACCATGATAAGTTCCGTAAATAAAGGGATGGATGATAATTATCAGTATTTCAAAAGGTTAGAACCTCTATTTAGCATCCTTGTTTCGGATCTCCTTTCTATGTGCTAATCATTACTTCATCGGTTTATGGCAAAGTAGTGAGACATGTTAAACAGCACGAGTATTTTGGTCGTTAATATGACTGGTTCATTTATGAGTAATAATAATTATAAGATCAAACGGTTTGCAGACCGACTACAAAAAACCTACCAACGTTTTGGTTATGTGTCACTCGATTCCATTGTAAAAAGTTATTATGAACACCGAACTGAATATTCAAATTTCACACCATTTAAACAACACGATTATGTGACCGTTAGTTATCATAAAACGGCGATTTCTCCTCAGCGATTGAACCAAATGCTGTCTTCATTAGAGAAAGCAAACGCGGCGAAGAAATCCCAATTTATTTAATAGCCTCCACTAAGTGTACTTTGGGCTTTCTTATTACTAAATAGACCGCGACAGCAGCAAGCGCGAATCCTACCGCCCCTTGCGTATCAAAGTGTTCACCAAAGATTATCCATGCTTGAAATGCCGTCATTGGCGGAATGAGATAAAAGGTAGAAGCCACACTTGAAGAATCACCTTGTTTGATCATATAAAGCAACAATAGAATAGCCGTAACTGAGACAACTAACACTAACCACATTAATCCAAAAATGAATTGCGCATTCCATGTCACTACCATCGTTTCATTTAATAACGCGACAGGTAAAAAGACCAGTGAGGCTGCGCTGTATTGCCACACCATACTGCCAATGAGATCTGAATTCTGGCAGTATTTTTTTTGATATAACGTGCCAAAAGTAATTCCAATTAAGGCAATGAAGGCAAAAAGATACGCAGTGTATTGGTTGCTGGTGTCTTGCCATTCCATGTTACCTTGCAATACCAACGTGATCCCCAGTAAGCCAAGGAATAGACCGACCCATTGCAGGGGAAGTAAACGTTGTTTACCAAAATTAACCAACAATACAGCGGTAAGAATAGGTTGAATACCCACTAATAACGCACATAAGCCAGCCGACATACCAAGAGAAATCGCTTGGTAGGTGCCACCCAAATAGAACCCATGAATTAATACGCCAGCAATCAAAGAGTGAATGGCTTCTTTTCCTCTTGGAAGATGAGATTTGAATATGAATAACAGAGCAATGAAAATGATGATATTCGCGATCATTCTAAGAAGAAGGAAAGTTGCAGGCTCTGCAAACTGTAGTCCATATTGAGCACCGATAAAACCAGTGCTCCATAAGGCGACGAAGATAAAAGGGACGTATTTAGTTAGCATGAGGATTCCTGTTCATTGTTGTCTTTTGCGTACTTTAACTAGGCACAGCTATTGAGGTAAGAGACAGTTTCCTTTATTTTATTGGGTACAGATGGTGGGTTATATTGGGGATCAGGCAGGGACGATGAAAAAATACCAGCAAGTGAAAGCGCATATTCAACAAGGTATTGAAAAAGGATTGTATCTTTCAGGAGATAAACTGCCCTCCATTCGAGAGTTAAGTGAAACGTTGTCGGTAGGAAAAAACACGGTTATTCGAGCCTATGAAGAGCTTGAAGCAAAGCAGGTGTTGGTAGCTCGTGATCGCTCTGGCTATACCGTGGCAACTATTAATTTCCATCGAGAATTTCAAGCAAAGACGTCAAATGCGCCGTCGGACATTGATTTATTATCTCTTAGCAAGGCCATTTTAAGTCAACCGAATGAACATAATTTATTATCAATGGGCTCGGCTCATCCTGATATTGATTTCCCTGCGATACGAACCTTATACGCAGAGATTGGCCGTCACAGTCGTCAACAAGCGAATATTCCAAGTTGCTATCAAATGCCTCCGGGTAATGCCTCTTTACTTAAGTACATTGCGAACATCACTCAGGATTTAGGCATTTCTGTATCGACTCGTGAGGTGTTGATTACGCACGGTGCTCAGCAAGCCATCAGTTTAAGTTTGCAAGCGCTAACAAAGCCTGGAGACATTGTTCTTGTTGATTCTCCCTGCTATTTCGGTTCATTGTTATTACTTGAATCATTGGGATTAAAAGTGATAGAGATCCCAAACCATTTTAATTATGGGTTAGATATTGAGGCAGTAGAACAAGCGATAAAAACGTGGGATGTGAAGGCGATTTTAATCAACCCTACGTATAATAATCCTACGGGTTATACGCAATCTGAATCTGCTCGCAAAGCATTATTAAAAGCGACAACTGGCATTCCTTTTATCGAAGAAGATGTGTTTGGTGGGTTATCTTATGAAGGGACGGTAAAAACGTTCAAAGAATTGGATACCGAAGATCGAGTGATTTATTGTAATTCATTATCTAAAACTCTCGATTCACGGTTACGGATCGGGTGGATCCTCGCTGGGAAGTATCAAGCCAAAGTAGAAAAGCGATTGATGTCTGAAAATATGGGCAGTGTAAATCTGATTCAATCTGCGGTGAGTGATTTCTTGAAAAAAGGCAAATATAAGCAGCATATCCATAGAGCACAGCGCAGCTATAAAAGTAATCAAAAGCGAGTGTATCAACAATTAACAGAAGCTCTGGATAGCTATGCGAACGTAAAGCAGCATTATTATCTTTCTCAGCCAGAGGGGGGCTTTTTATGTTGGTTAACCTTGCCGCTTGGAGCGGATGGTACAGAGATTTACCAACAAGCGTTGGGTGAAAAAATCAGTGTACTACCGGGAACCATGTTCTGTACTCAAGATCAATTTAAGCATTGCATCCGTATTAGCTTTGCCTCTTATCGCGATAATGAAAAATGGAACAACGGGATAAAGACATTGGCTAGAATTATTGCGGAACACTGTAAATAAATCCCCTTAACCATCATCTATGACGTAATTAGCGTAATAGATGGCATCTTAGATTGAGATACGTTAGATTCGGATCTCATTAGCTCACCAAAGTCAGAGGTTACCATGTTCAGTCAACGTCCCGTTAAGCCAGCTAAAACCATTGATAATGTCTATGGCAGTGCCTTTTATCACCTTGAAGCTAAAGATCGAACCATAAACGAATTACGAAAGAAATTGATTGCGAAAACGGATAATCAAGAATGGATTGATACGGTTTTGAATGACTTAGTTGAACGCGGTTATTTAAAACCAGATAACGATTTTGCCATTAAATTTGTTGAGATGGCTTTTAGTTCTGAAAAAGGCAGTCAGTTCATTTTGTCTAAGTTGAGAGAAAAAGGGATCAATGAATCGATTGTTAACGAGGCGATTTCTTATGTGACTAATCGCGATGAAATTTGCGAAGTTACTTTACTTAATAATCGATTAGCGGACATGAATTTAGAGTCACTCTCTAGTGATAAATTGTACGCAACCTTAACCAAATATGGGTTTAAATCAGCAGACGTTCGAGAAGCGATAAAATCTCACCCTGTGGCGTCAACGTTGTCATCAAAAATGCAAATTAAAGCCGATAAAGCTGATATTGTAAAAGAAATAGAAAAGCTGGCTCGTAAGCTAAAAGGCAAGTCAATTATCAAACGAGAGCTAAAACAAAAACTGATTGATATATCGAATTTTGATGAAGAAATTGAAAAATTAGAATTGGATGGAACCATTGATTTCTACGAGAACTGCCAAGCAAGATTGGATAAAAAACGCTTTGATTTAAGTAAATCAAAAGAAAAAAGCAAAGCGTATGCCTACCTTTATTCTCATGGTTTTAGTTCTGATGAAATCAAAGAAACCCTTTCTAGCTAAGGCTAGTGGTCATTGAATAACCGTAAAAAGACAGATTTATAATGGTAAGTCGTTAAATGCCTAACGTCCTAAGTGTAAACACATTTCAGGACGAGACAATCAAACATAAAAAAGCCTTGCTAGGAGCTAGCAAGGCTTTTTAATTACAGGGATTTAGGTGTTAGTTAGTCATTAACGGTAGCTGTCTTTGGGGCCGCTCCATTTTTGGATGCGTTCACCAGTAGAATACCGACACTTAATACGATAGAACCACATAATAGGAAGAGTAGTCGACCTGTTGGTTCGTTTGGAATTAGTGCCATCGCTAAGATACCAAAGCCTGCTGTGCTGATAAGTTTACCAAGCATAGAGCGTTGTTTTGTATCTAGGTTTTGTTGTTCTTCACCTTCAGCAACTAACGGAGTGTTCCAGTTTGTGAATAGTGTATCAACTTCTTTCTCACGCTCAGATGATAACGGTTTGTAGAAGAACTGCGTCGCTAAGAAGAAGCCACCAGTAAAGACTACGTGTGCAGCTAAGCTTAAGCCAACTTTAAGATCTGCCCACTCACGGCCAGTTAGATTTTGCTCTAGACCAAATAGGTGTTCAATATCTTCGGCTTGTAGAGAAATACCAAAGATGTAAGAAACGAAACCACCGACAATCAATGTAGTCCAAGCTGACCAATCTGGTGTTTTACGAATAATCATACCGAGGAAGATTGGAATAAGCATAGGGAAACCAATTAATGCACCCACGTTCATTACAATATCAAATAGGCTCAAGTGACGTAACGAGTTAATGTATAGGCCAATCGCAATAATGATGATACCCATTAGAATCGTAGTTAGTTTACTTACAATAACGAGTTCTTTTTGCTCTGCATTCTTACGAAGAATAGGGCTGTAGAAGTTCATTACGAAAATACCAGCGTTACGATTTAAACCTGAGTCCATAGAAGACATCGTTGCTGCGAACATCGCTGACATTAATAGACCAACCATACCTGCTGGCATAACGTTTTGTACGAATGCTAAGTAAGCAGCATCGCCAGCCTTGTCACCCATTGACGCATATTGTGCAGCAAAGTCAGGCATAAATGCACTTACATACCAAGGTGGAAGGAACCAGATAAGAGGACCAACAACCATTAGGATACAAGCAAGACCAGCGGCTTTACGAGCATTTTCACTGTCTTTAGCACATAAGTAACGGTAAGCATTGATACTGTTATTCATTACACCGAATTGTTTTACAAAGATGAAGACAACCCATAGCACGAATACACTTACGTAGTTGAGGTTATTCCCCAACATGAAGTCACCCTGAAAGTTATCAATAATGTTTGTGATGCCACCACCGTGGAAGTAAGCAGCAACAGCACAGGTAATAGTAACTGCCATGATAACTAACATTTGCATGAAGTCAGAAGCAACAACGGCCCAAGAACCACCGGTTACCGACATGATGACTAACACAGCACCGGTAAAGATGATGGTTGTTTCCATTGGGATGTTAAATACAGCAGCAACAAAGATTGCGAGACCATTTAGCCAAATACCCGCAGATATTAAGCTGTCTGGCATGCCGAACCATGTAAAGAATTGCTCTGAAGTTTTACCAAAACGCTGTCTAATTGCTTCAATTGCAGTCACAACACGAAGTTGACGGAACTTTGGAGCGAAGTACATGTAGTTCATGAAATAACCAAATGCATTGGCTAAGAACAGAATTACAATAACAAAACCATCGGAGAAAGCGCGTCCTGCAGCTCCAGTAAACGTCCATGCTGAGAATTGTGTCATGAAAGCGGTTGCACCAACCATCCACCATAACATTTTGCCGCCCCCTCTAAAGTAATCACTAGTAGAGGTTGTAAACTTTCTAAACATCCAACCAATTGCGATTAAGAAGAAGAAGTAGGCGAGAACAACAAGAGTATCAATAGTCATTTTTTTCAGCCTTTTAAGTATCATAATTAACTGATATCTAGACTACCCTTTTTATTTTTTATTTGTACTACAATATGTCTTTATCGTGATCTGATCCGCATGTTTTTTGATCTTAATTACGTGCTTCATGCTTGTTTTTACTTATATTATCGCTAATTTAGTGGGCTTGTCTTTTAAGTTATTGAAAATCAATTAGTTATTATAATAATACAAATTGATTTGTGTTTTGAAATGAAATACTTGGTTTTCCCACTTTTTTACGTGAAAAGTAAAACGGGTATCAGTATGGAGTAAAATAAAAAGCAGAGTTTGTTTTATATCATAGAATTAAAAAAGCGAGCCATTGGCTCGCTAGATAAAGAGTAAGCATTTATTAACTGACGCGTTTTACGGCATCACGAACTAAAGTACCAAGTTCCTCCCACTTCCCTTCATCAATAAGGTTGGTTGGTACCATCCAAGTTCCGCCACACGCAAGTACGGCAGGAATAGAAAGGTAATCATCTATGTTGTTTAAGCTAACACCACCAGTAGGCATAAATTGCACAGGGTAAACGGCGGTTAATGCTTTAAGCATAGCCACACCACCCGATGCTTCGGCAGGGAAGAATTTAAGTGTACGTAAACCCATGTCCATTGCTTGTTCAACCAAGCTTGGGTTATTTACACCAGGTACGATTGGCATCTTTTTATCTAAACAATACTGGACTGTGCGTGGGTTAAAACCTGGGCTCACGATAAAATCAACACCAGCTTCAATTGCTTGGTCAACTTGTTCATTGGTTAAGATCGTACCCGCACCAATCAGCATTTCAGGGAACTCATCACGCATAGCACGAATGGCTTCTGCTGCACACGGTGTTCTGAATGTGATTTCTGCACATGGCATGCCATTTTCAACCAAAGCACGGCCAAGCGGGATCGCGTCTTCTGCTTTATTGATTGCAATTACAGGAATAACTTTAAGACTTGCTAGTTGTTCATTTAAGGTTGTCATGATTACACTCTCATGTTGAATTTGATTAAAGACACGCACCTAAATTTGACTAATTATTTAGGTAATGTATTAAAAATTATAAAGATAAATCAGGCATGGCATTACTTGGAATGATCGCGCCTTTATACTGGATCACCGTGCCTGCGACCACGTGCCCGGCATAGGCTGCTTCAAGTGCATTGCCACCACAGAAACGTTTTGCTAAAAAGCCTGCACTGAATGAATCCCCCGCGGCTGTTGTATCGATAATTTTATCTTTTTCTACGGGGTAAGGAGCGACATAGTTTGCTTGATTGTTTTGTACGACCAAACAATCTTTACTGCCTCGTTTAATAATGAGTTCACTAACGCCTGCTTTTGAGGTTCTCTCGATACATTGTTCAAGGTGTTCGTCACCGTAAAGGGCTTGTTCATCTTCAAAAGTGAGTAACGCAGTATCAGCAAGAGCTAATATTTTTAAGTACCATGATACGGCTTCAGATTGCTGATTCCAAAGTTTAGGGCGGTAATTATTATCAAAAAGAATTTTTCCACCTTGGACTTTGTATTGCTCTAAAAATGACAATAATACGTGACGACCGTTATCAGTGAGGATAGCAATAGAGATCCCACTGAGATAAATTGCATCAAAAGAAAACAGGCGATCTAAAATCGGTGCTGTATTTTCTTGGTCGAACAGATATTTTGCTGCGGCATCGCTACGCCAATAATAGAAGCTGCGCTCACCGATATCATCGGTTTCAATGTAGTACAAGCCAGGTTGTTTATCATCAAATTGAGTAACAAGATCGGTATTGATGCCTTCTGCTTGCCACTTTTCTAACATATCAATACTAAAAGGATCATTACCTAACGCCGTAACATAGCTGACGTTAATGCCTTTCTCTTGCGTTAAACGCGATAAATAAAGCGCGGTATTTAATGTGTCGCCACCGAATGTTTGTTTAAGCTCACTTTCTTTTTTCTGTAGCTCAACCATGCACTCGCCAATGACCGCGATGTTTACTGATTTCATATGCTTACCTTAGCAACTGAGGTTGCGCTAATTATTATTTTAAGAAATCTTGTCGTGCAGGTGAAAACATATCAAGTAAAATACTGTCTTGCTCAAGAGCGACGGCTCCGTGAATAAAATGTTTAGGAGCAATATAAGCATCGCCAGCGGTTAATACTTGTTTTACACCATCGACTTCGGCTTCAAAACTACCACTAACAACATAACCAATTTGGTCATGAATCTCGTGAGAGTGAGGAGCACCAATTGCGCCTTTGTCAAAACATAGGTGGACAGCCATTAGTTCATCTGTGTAACCAACGATTTTACGCTTGATGCCGCCACCTAGTTCTTCCCAAGGGTTTTCTTGTAATTTAAAAAAATTATTCATAATGCTTCTCCTAATAAAGGTATCAACTAAATTTAATGTTTCGATGGGAATAACTATAAGCTAATATTTTAATTTGTAATACAATATAGTTTATTTTGTGTGATGTTAATCAAATAACAATTTCTTTCGTCTCTACTTTATCGAATGTTTAACGACCTGTTACAAAATCTATATTATTTAAAATCAATGAGTTGAGTTGTTTTGTGTGATTGTCATCATTGTTTGATAACACTAGGGTGTTACTAAAGCTAATATTGTATTACTTTATATGCAGTTTGATAATTTAGTTAGCGTTTAGAGATTAGATACTCTTTATTGAGATTGAGGGTGAAAAAGAATATGACGACACAACCAATTTTACTTACGGATGCTGAAATAGAACAACTTCACCTAGAGGTTGGGCGTTCTACTTTAATGGGTAAAACCATTGAAGCACATAAAAAAGACGTCGATGCATTTATGCAGCTTCCGTTAGATGTTCCTGGTCACGGAGAAGCGGGTGGTTATGAACATAATCGCCACAAACAAAACTACACGTACATGAATCTTGCTGGTCGCTTATTTCTGGTTACTAAAGAAGAGAAATACGCGAACTTTGTGAAAGAGTTACTCGCAATCTACGCGGATAAATATCTAACATTTGACTTCCATGTACAAAAAAACACAAACCCAACAGGTCGTTTGTTTCACCAGATCTTAAATGAACATTGTTGGTTACTATTTACGAGTCTTGCTTATTCTTGTGTTGCATCAACGATGACAGAAGAAGAGCGAAGCACGGTTGTTGAGCGTATCTTTGAGCCAATGCTTGATATGTTTACCGTTAAATATGCACACGACTTTGACCGTATTCACAACCACGGTATTTGGGCTGTGGCTGCTGTCGGTATCTGTGGTTTAGCTATTGGTAAACGTGACTATTTAGAGATGTCTGTTTATGGTATTGATCGTAATGAAACTGGCGGTTTCTTAGCTCAAATCTCTGAATTGTTTGCACCTTCTGGTTATTACATGGAAGGGCCTTATTATCACCGTTACGCGATTCGTCCAACGTGTGTGTTTGCTGAAGTTATTCACCGCCACATGCCAGAAGTGGATATTTATAACTTCAAAGGGCAAGTGATTGGTAACACAGTACAAGCCATGCTTTCAACCGCATACCCAAATGGTGAATTTCCTGCATTAAATGACTCATCTCGTACTATGGGCATTACGGATATGGGGGTTCAGGTTGCAGTGAGTGTTTACAGTAAACACTACGAACTTGATGACAACATCTTAGGCATGGCGAAAATACAAGACCGTGTTTGGATGCATTCTTGTGGTTTAGAATTATCAAAAGCATACGAAGAAGCATCAGAAAAGCATGAAATCAATATGCCTTTTTGGCCGAGTGTTGAGCTAAATGAAGGTCCAGATGGCCACTTTGGCGCACAAGGCTTTATCCGTATGCAGGATAAAAAAGGCGATGTCTCTCAACTTGTTATGAACTACGGCCAGCACGGTATGGGGCATGGTAATTTTGATACGTTGGGTATTACCTTCTTTAATCGCGGTCACGAAGTGTTGCGCGAATATGGTTTCTGTCGTTGGGTAAACGTTGAACCAAAATTTGGTGGTCGTTACCTTGATGAAAACAAATCGTATGCTCGTCAAACCATTGCTCATAATGCAGTCACGATTGATGAGACATGTCAGAATAACTTTGATGTTGAACGTGCAGATAAAGTGCATGGCTTACCTCACTTCTTTAAAGTAGAAGATCCAAGCATTAATGGTATGAGCGCATTTGCGAGTGATCACTACGATGGTCTTGATATGCAACGCAGCGTCTTTATGCTGAAGCTTGATGAACTTGAATCCCCATTGTTGCTTGATCTTTATCGTGTAGTCGGTGAAGGAGAGCATCAATACGATTACTCTCACCAATATGAAGGTCAGATAGTACGTACTAACTTTGAGTACCAAGCGAACAAAGAGCTGAATACGTTAGGCAGTGATTTTGGTTACCAACACTTGTGGAATGTGGCAAGCGGTGCAGTAAGCGATACGGCACTGGTGAGTTGGCTACAAAATAATACTTATTACACATGGTTAGGCACAAGCACTAACACTAACAATGAAGTAATTTTCACTCGTACTGGTGCGAATGATCCAAGCTTCAATTTGCGTAGTGAACCCGCGTTTATTCTTCGTAGCAAAGGACCATCAACGTTATTTGCATCAGTGCTAGAAACACACGGTTATTTCAACGAAGAATTTGAGCAATCTGTTAACGCTCGCGGCGTGGTAAAAAATATTCAGGTTATCGGTCACACAGTAGTAGGGTCGGTTGTTGAAATTCAGACAGAACACTCTAATGTAACCGTGATGATAAGTAATCAGTTTGGTGCAACAGAGAATACCGCGCACACCGTAGAATTAAATGGTAAATCATACAGTTGGACAGGCTTCTATTCGCTAGAAACGTCTTCATTAGAAAAAAATACGATTAAGCAGGAGAAATAATAATGAGCTATCAACCACTTTTACTGAATTTTGAAGAAGCCGCTGAGCTTCGTAAAGAACTTGGCAAGGATAGCCTGTTAGGAAAAGCCCTTACTCGTGATATGAAACAAACAGATGCTTACATGGCAGAAGTCGGTATTGAAGTTCCGGGTCACGGCGAAGGTGGCGGTTACGAACATAACCGTCATAAGCAAAACTACATCCATATGGATCTTGCTGGCCGTCTGTTTTTGATTACAGAAGAAAATAAATATCGTGATTACATTGTTGATATGCTAACGGCGTATGCAACGGTGTACCCAACGCTTGAAAGCAATGTTAGCCTTGATTCTAATCCTCCGGGTAAACTGTTTCACCAGACATTGAATGAAAATATGTGGATGCTTTATGCCTCTTGTGCGTACAGCTGTATTTACCACACGATTTCAGAAGAACAAAAACGTTTAATCGAAGATGATCTTCTAAAGCAAATGATTGAAATGTTCGTCGTAACTTACGCGCACGATTTCGATATCGTACACAACCACGGTCTATGGGCCGTTGCTGCGGTTGGTATTTGTGGTTACGCAATCAATGACCAAGCATCCGTAGATAAAGCGTTATATGGTTTGAAAATGGATAAAGTGAGTGGTGGCTTCTTAGCACAACTTGATCAACTGTTTTCGCCAGATGGCTACTACATGGAAGGTCCTTATTATCACCGTTTCTCATTGCGTCCAATTTACTTGTTTGCTGAAGCGATTGAACGTCGTCAGCCTGAAATTGGTATTTATGAATTTAATGATTCAGTGATTAAAACGACATCTTACTCTGTCTTTAAAACGGCATTTCCCGACGGTACATTACCGGCATTGAACGATTCATCGAAAACGATTTCTATCAACGATGAAGGGGTAATCATGGCAACGTCAGTGTGTTATCACCGTTATGAGCAAACAGAAACGTTACTTGGTATGGCTGATCACCAACAAGATGTTTGGGTTCATAGTTCAGGTCAAACATTATCAAATGCGGTTGAACAAGCTGATGAAATCAAACCATTTAACTGGGGCAGTTTATTTGTTACTGATGGCCCAGAAGGCGAAAAAGGCGGCGTAAGCATTCTTCGTCACCGTGATGAAAAAGACGACGACACCATGGCGTTAATTTGGTTTGGTCAGCACGGTTCTGATCATCAATACCATTCAGCATTAGATCACGGTCACTACGATGGTTTACACCTAAGTGTGTTTAACCGTGGTCATGAAGTCTTGCACGATTACGGCTTTGGTCGTTGGGTAAACGTAGAGCCTAAATTTGGTGGCCGTTATATTCCAGAAAACAAAACGTATTGTAAGCAGACAGTTGCTCACAACACCGTAACAGTGGATCAGAAAACACAGAATAACTTTGATACGGCATTGGCAGAATCTAAGTTTGGTCAGAAACACTTCTTTGTTGCAGATGACCAATCGCTGCAAGGCATGAGCGGCACGATTTCTGATTACTATACTGGCGTAGATATGCAGCGCAGTATCATCCTTGCGGATCTCCCTGAGTTTGAAAAGCCATTGGTGATTGATGTGTACCGCATTGAAGCAGATGCTGAGCATGAATATGATTTGCCAGTTCACCATTCAGGCCAAATCATCCGTACCGATTTCGATTACCAAGTTGAAAGTACATTGAAACCTTTAGGTGAAGATAACGGTTATCAGCATCTATGGAATATCGGTTCAGGTAAAGTTGAAGGCAGTTCATTAGTGAGTTGGTTACACGACAGCAGCTACTACAGCTTAGTAACAAGTGCGGTAGAGGGGAGCGAGGTGATTTTTGCTCGCACTGGCGCAAATGATCCAGACTTTAACCTGAAGAGTGAACCTGCACTGATTTTACGCCAATCAGGTCAAAACCATGTGTTTGCATCAGTATTAGAAACACACGGTTATTTTAACGAATCGATTGAAGCGTCTGTTGGTGCTCGTGGGTTGGTAAAAGCGGTTTCAGTGGTGGGCCATAACAGTATTGGGACTGTTGTTCGCATTGAAACAACGTCTGGCAATACTTACCATTACGGTATTTCAAACCAAGCTGAAGATGCACAGAAAGCGCTGCATACGGTTGAATTTAGTGGAAATACATACACATGGACTGGATCGTTCGCACAGCTTTAATCTAAACGAATGATTTAATTTACCGATTGGGAAATAAGACCAAACCGGATACTTTTGCATAGAGTATCCGGTTTTTTTATGGATGACACAATTTTCATATTCCTACGTTAATAAGTAATACAATTGTGCGTGTTTTTTGTTGTTATGGTTACTAATGAGTTTGTTATTACTTTCGTAATTAGATTGATTTACTGAAAAAAATGAACGATAGAGATAAAATTTATATATGTACATTGTAACTATTTAATAGGTTTAACACCTTATAAATAGGCACTTTTTGGGTTGTGAATGCCTTGGCTTTATTGGTGCGAGTGATAAATTATAGGGCTACATCACACTTCACCATTAACAGTTCAATGATCGTTTAAAAACTATTGATAAAAACGAAATGCCCCGTTATTATAATGAGCATATAATCATACAATAACATATTTGGAGTTCAACATGACTAAACCTGTAATTGGTTTCATCGGCCTAGGTCTTATGGGCGGCAACATGGTAGAAAACCTACAAACACGCGGCTACCACGTAAACGTAATGGATCTTAGCGAAGAAGCGATGGCACGCGTTACAGCTCGTGGTAATGCTACAGCGTTTACTTCTGCAAAAGAATTAGCAGCAGCAAGTGACATCGTTGAGTTTTGTCTTACTACTTCAGCTGTTGTTGAAAAAATTGTTTATGGTGAAGATGGTGTTCTTGCTGGTATCAAAGAAGGTTCAGTATTAATTGACTTCGGTACTTCTATTCCAGCTTCAACTAAAAAAATCGGTGCAGCACTTGCAGAAAAAGGCGCAGGCATGATCGATGCTCCTTTAGGTCGTACACCTGCACACGCTAAAGATGGTCTTTTGAACATCATGGCAGCTGGTGATATGGATACGTTCAATAAAGTTAAACCACTCCTTGAAGAGCAAGGCGAAAACGTATTCCACCTAGGTGCTTTAGGTTCAGGTCACGTGACTAAGCTTGTGAACAACTTCATGGGCATGACTACCGTTGCAACGATGTCTCAAGCGTTTGCTGTTGCTAAGCTTGCTGGTGTTGATGGTCAACAACTGTTTGATATCATGTCAGCAGGTCCATCTAACTCTCCGTTTATGCAGTTCTGTAAGTTCTACGCAGTAGATGGCGAAGAGAAGTTAGGCTTCTCTGTTGCAAACGCAAATAAAGATCTTGGTTATTTCCTTGCGCTTTGTGAAGAGTTAGGTACTGAGTCTCTAATCGCTCAAGGTACAGCTGCAAACCTACAAGCCGCTGTTGATGCTGGCTTAGGTCAAAACGATGTACCAGTTATCTTTGACTACTTCACTAAACTAGAGAAGTAATCACACATAGCCTTACTAGCGTATTCAGGGCAACCAAGTCTTAGAGTGCTTTAGTAGGGCTAATTTTTTATCTGCTTTCTCATTTTTTTCATAAATCTATTCTTCGCGTTAGGCTCGTTAATTAACCTCGATAGCACCTCATTATCTTATCGCTTACTCTTCAAACTTTATCTTTGTCATTATATTGATTTATCGTAGTTATTTTCAATTAAATATATGATTAATATTATTTTTTTAATATTCGGTATATCTAAGATATTGATGTTAAAAAACGGCAGTTTTCTTATTTATAATTGTAAATGTTATCAATATCTAAGTTTTATCCCTATTTTTAAGATCAATCATGATTAACTTCTCACATCTACACCCCCTTAATTTCTATCTTTATATATGTGATAAAATAATACAAATAAAGACGTTAAATAATACTCTTTTCACTGAGGTATAACTCAGTACTCATTACCAATAAAGGATTGAATAATGTTAAAGAAAAATAGGCTAACCGCCGCATTATTGGCTGTTGTGCCAATGGTCACTTTTGCGAATAATGGTGTTGTAGAACCAGTTCCCGCTGATAATTTTGATATGCGTAATTGGAAGATAACCATTCCATCAGACATTAATGAAGATGGAAGAGTTGATGAAATAGAAGGAGTAGCGATGATGAGCTACTCACATAAGGATTTCTTCCATTTAGATAAAGAAGGCAATCTTGTATTTGAGGTTCAAAACCAAGCGATCACAACCAAAAACTCAAAAAATGCACGATCAGAGCTTCGTGAGATGCCACGCGGTGCTGATTTCTCGATTGATACTGCCGATAAGGAAAACCAATGGGCGCTATCAAGTCATCCTAGCGCGAGCGCATACAGTGCAATTGGCGGTACGTTAGAGGCAACGTTAAAAGTAAACCATGTTCCGGTCAACGCTAAGTTTCCTGATAAATACCCTGCATATTCCGTTGTTGTTGGTCAGATCCACGCGAAGAAACACGATGAGCTTATTAAAGCAGGTACTGGCTATGGTTACGGTAACGAGCCATTGAAAATTTTCTATAAGAAGTTCCCAGGACAAGAAATGGGCTCGGTGTTTTGGAACTATGAACGTAATTTAGAGAAGAATGATCCTAATCGTGCAGATATCGCTTACCCTGTTTGGGGGAACACTTGGGATAACTCAGCAGAGCCGGGTAAAGCAGGCATTGCACTAGGTGAAGAGTTCAGCTACCGCGTTGAAGTAAAAGAGACCATGATGTACCTGACTTTTGAAACCGCACGCCATGATAAGGTCACTTATGAAATTGATCTTAGTAAAGGTATCGATAAGCTAGATTCACCGACAGGTTACGCAGAAGATGATTTCTACTTTAAAGCAGGCGCTTATGGTCAATGTAGTGTGAGTGAATCTCATGCAGTTTGGGGTACAGGCTGTGCCGGAACTGGTGATTTTGCAACCGACAAAAAAGCGGGCAACTACAGTAGCGTTACGTTTAGTCAACTTGAGTTGAATAAGTAAGTTAAAGAAAAACTAGACTAATGAAGAAGACCGCTAAGTAATCAGCGGTCTTTTTATGTTAGAGAGACAGAGTAAATAAAGAGTGATTAGTCGTACATGAGCTTACTGGCTTTTTGCAAATCAAATTCTTTTAATGACTTTCTAGCAAGGTGCCTAAATGGGTAGGCCTTAACGATTTCTTCAAAAGGTTGTACGGCGAACGCCCAAAATATAGAACCATCTAAGCCGACAATAATCAGCGTACATAATGGAATCGAGAGAATCCATTGCCCTGTGAAGTTGATTTTAAATACATCGGTTGTCTTTCCTAATGCTCTTAATATATGCCCATGAACGGTGTTGTAGCCACGTGCTATGGGTAAGAAAATATAAAGAGGGGCGATAACGACAAGTGCTTGATAAGTCGAGGCATCTAAATCAGGATAAATGTCATTAATGACTAGACTGAGTCCGGCAAAAAATAAAGCACATATGAATGAAATTCCGACCGCGACATCAATACTGGTATTTACGTTTTTAGTCAGATCATCCATCTTTTTTGATCCAATAGCCTGGCTAATCGTAATAGCGGACGAATGAGCCCATGCGGTGATAAACTGGGTACCGGCACGTATCCACGGCATAACCAACGTAATCGCTACATAGGCATTGATATTGAGTTGAGAGTAGAGAAGTTGATAAATCGTCGCGCCTATCGATAGCATTGTTACGTTTGCAGCCACAGGAAAAATCTCGAGAAAGTGTTTTCGTGTGTTGGTAATGAAGGTTCTTGTTGTTGTATTGAGTTTTATTGAAATATTAGAGTCATAATGTACGCACAGTACGAGATAAAGAAGTCGAATTGAGATCGCAACGATACTGCCTAATGCTGCACCTTCAACCCCTATGCCTTCAAATGATGAAAAGCCGTGAATTAACGCATAAGATAAAATTGCATTAATCGGCAGTTCAATTAAGTAGCCCTTAAAAGGAACGTGAGTTCTTCCTAATCCATTAAATAAAGCAATAATGACTTGGGTGAGCGCCGTAAAGATAACGAGATATTTTGAAATATTAAGATAGCTGCTGATCTGTACATGAAGCGATTCGTTTTTAGTTAGAGCTTGAATTAGAGGCTGTTCAAAGTAAACGAGTAAGAGTAAAAACAATAACGCAACCGTTGTATTTATAGCTAAACCAGCCCAAAACGCTTTAGAGAGTGACGTTGTCATTCCCGACCCAACCGCTCGACTTAGTACCAATTGCGTCCCGTTTGCTAAGGCCATCTGAATACCAAGGATGAACGCGATAATGGTAGTGGCAATCCCCATTGCAGCAAGAGGGATTTCCCCCAAAGGAGACACTAATAGCGTGTCGATCATCAGCATGGATTGCATTAATAAAGCATTGAGGGCTAAGGGCCATGCGAGTGAAAAGTTTTTCCTAGCATACGATTGGGACGACACAATAATACCTTCTAATAATCAGTGTTAAGCCCCAACCATAAGGGGAGTAGAGATCTAAGCGATGGCTAACTCTGGTTGAGCTAGTTTTTGGTTTTCATCATCTAATAATATACGTGAAGAAATTCGCGCTTGATTGGCGTTGCCAGACATTATGGCGTCGTAAATCGCTTTGTGCTCTTCTAAACAGAAGCGGCCGCCTTCAGCTGAGTGATCGATAAATTGTTTGAAAATAGTAGATAAAATATTCCCAAACGGGACATAAAATTGATTCCCCGTTGAGAGAAAGACAGTTTGATGAAACAGATGATCGTTGATAGTCCAATCATCGTAATCGAAGCTGTTGGCAGCGAGTGACATCTTTTGAAACAAGACGGAAAGTGTTTTACGTTGTTCAACGGTGGCGTTAGTTGCGGCTAATGCACATGCTTCAGGTTCAATGGCTTTACGTAGCCCGAGAAATTGTGATAAAAACGGTTTTGTATCTTCTAAGTCTTGTATCCAATCGAGTAGTTGTGGATCTAAGAAGTGCCACTGTGAGCGTGGTTTAATTCGAGTTCCCACTTTAGGTTTCGATTCGATTAACCCTTTAGCGGAAAGTAACTTTGTTGATTCACGAAGTGCAGTTCGGCTCACGCCAAAGACTTTGCATAGTTCCATTTCACTGGGTAATTTTTCATTTTCCTTGATTTCGCCAGACAATATTTTACGAGCAAGTTGTCTAGCAACCTGAACATGAATGCAGCGGCTTGAATCTGCCACTAGTGAAAATATTGACATGGGAATCACCTAAGGTTGAAATATTAAGAATAAGAAAGATTAATTAATAATACAATAACACTTGATGTATTCAAAGAAGATAAAACTAAAAATGGATGACAATAGTGATAAATGGGTAGGTTAAGGTTCATTCTGTGATTTTACGCATGAAAATAGGATTAGATTTTCGATTATTTGTATTAATAAATAAATACCGTGAATACGTCAAAGCCCAGAGTATAAGGGAGTTCACGTTATCATTGCTCTTATTTGGCGCATTATAAATTCAGTGCTATAGTGCTGTTAAATAATACATATTAATGAATTGAAGTGAAAATATGTCAGGTCCTTTTAATGTAATCTCAGGCTCAAAACGCAGTCTACACGTACAAGTTGCCCGTGAAATCGCGCGTGGTATTTTATCTGGTCAGTTACCACAAGGTTCAATTATCCCGGGTGAAATGGCGTTATGTGAACAATTTGGTGTCAGTCGTACGGCATTAAGAGAAGCAGTAAAACTTCTTACATCAAAAGGGTTGTTAGAATCTCGTCCTAAAATTGGAACTCGAGTTGTAGACCGTGCTTATTGGAACTTTCTTGATCCACAATTGATTGAGTGGATGGATGGATTAACAGATGTTGATCAATTTTGTTCTCAATTCTTAGGTCTACGACGAGCGATTGAGCCAGAAGCATGTGCACTAGCCGCGAAATTTGCAACGGCAGAACAACGCATTGAGTTGTCTGAAACGTTTCAAAGAATGGTCGAAGTATCAGAAGCCGACGAATTTGTTCAAGAAGATTGGACGACAATAGATACTCGATTCCATAGTCTAATTTTTAACGCGACCGGCAATGATTTCTATTTGCCTTTCGGTAATATTTTAACAACAATGTTTGTTAACTTTATTGTTCATTCTTCGGAAGAAGGCAGCACGTGTATTAATGAACATCGCCAGATTTATGAAGCAATCATGGCAGGAAACAGCGATAAAGCCCGTCAAGCATCAGCGAATCATTTGCAAGAATCTAAGCACCGTTTGGCATAAAAGACATAAATAGACCATTATTTCTTAAAAAGCATACTTAGGTGTGCTTTTTTTATGTCTGAATAAATTGTGTTGCCGATTATAAGTTATATAATAATACTAATTAAGCTATGGAGAGTATTAGTATGCCCCAATCCCTTTTGCCAAATATCATCCAATTTATTGGTCAAATAGACCCTTTTGACAAAATTCCAAAAGACGCATTGCGAGAATTGGCGTCACATATTCAAATCACTTACTTAAGTAAGGGGGAAGTGGTTGAGATGTGTGAAATTGGGAAAGAAAAATCGCTTTATATCATTCGAACCGGTTCTATGGAGCAGAGAAAATCGGATGGAGTTTTACGAGCCAGATTAGGATCGGAAGATTTGTTTGGTTTTACTTTCCTTAATTCTGATATGGATAACGAGCAAGGGTATAAAGCCACTGCAATAGATAATACGCTGTTGTACATTATTCCTCATTCAGCACTGCAAGTGTTGTTTAAAACTTACCCTGCTTGTGCCGAGCATTTTGCGTCCCAAGCGCAAGTTCGTCTGAAATCGGCACTTGATGTGGTCTGGTCAAACAAAGAGAAAGGGTTGTTTATTCGTAAGGTGGAAGATATTGCGAGTGGTCGAGTTGCGGTCGTTACATCAGATCAAAGTATTCAGCAAGTTGCCCATGAAATGCGGATTGTACATCGAACGCCGTGTGCCGTTATTTATGAAGATGACAAGATCATTGGCTTAATTACGGACAGAGACATGACCAAAAGAGTGATAGCTCATGGTGTGGCGTACGATCGTCCAATACGTGATGTGATGACGCATTCGCCATTAACCATTAAGCCTGATGATTTGGTTCTGCATGCGGCATCGGCAATGATGCAATTTAATATACGTAACTTACCCGTAGTAAAAGACAATAAAGTGGTGGGGCTGTTAACCACCTCTCATCTGGTTCAAAATCACCGTGTTCAGGCTATTTTCTTAATCGAAAAAATAAAATACGCAGGCAGCATAAAATCATTGGCGAGTTTTACGCCTGAGCGCCAAGCGATTTTTGAAGCGTTAGTAGAAGGTAAAGTGTCTCCAGAAATCATTGGTAAAGTAATGACGATGATTATGGATGCATATACTCGTCGAATTATTCAAATAGCGATGGATAAATTAGGCCCTCCGCCGTGTGATTTTTCATGGATCGTTGCAGGTTCTCACGCTCGAAATGAAGTGCATATGTTGTCGGATCAAGACAGTGCGATTGTGCTTGCCGATGATGCGACAGAAAATGACCGAATTTACTTTAAGCATTTAGCGATGATTGTGACGAATGGGCTAGACAGTTGTGATTACCCATTGTGTCCGGGAAAATTCATGGCCGCTACACCAAAATGGTGTCAGCCACTGAATGTATGGAAACACTATTATAAAAAATGGGTCGCGAATCCAGAATACGAGCGATTGTTGAACATCAGTGTATTTTTAGAGATCCGCACTGTTTATGGCAACAGTGAATTTGAATCGATATTAAGGGATGAGCTGCACCGTAACATCCGTAATAATCGTGAATTTTTGAGTACCTTAGTCAGAGATGCCATTAATACGAATCCGCCATTAGGTATCTTCAATAGCTTGGTGTTAGAGAAATCAGGCGAGAACAAGAAAACGCTGAACGTAAAAAAATACGCGATTAATTTGGTCATTGATCTTGCTCGAATTTACGGATTAGCGGTGGAGTGTGATCTGTCTGCTACGGATGAACGTTTTGCAGCGGCGAACGAGAAGGGTATGCTGAGTGATGATGCGTTTAAAAATATTTTAGGGGCGTATGAATTCATTCTTTCTTATCGTTTTAGTCACCAATTAGAAGCGCTCAAAAGAGGTGAAGAACCGAACAATAATATTGATCCAAACAGCTTTGGCAGCTTTGAGAGAAAACATTTAAAAGATGCATTTAGAATTATTGCAGATTTACAAGAAGGCGCAAAAGTACGGTTTGGGAGTCGATAATGAAAGCATTACTGACGTATTTACACCCTTTAGAGCGAATAAAAAGAAAACGAAAAGAGTACATCAATACGGTTAAGTTACCTAAAGTACTGCATGATTTAATTGAGCAGCCTTGCCCTAATATTTCTGATTTAGCAAAAAACAGTGATTACATTGTACTTGATTTAGAAACCACAGGATTAGACAGCGAAGGTGATTTAATTCTATCAATGGGCTGGGTTGATGTGGTGAACAGCAAGATTGATTTAGCCTCTGCTCAACACTTATATCTGACGAATGATTCTCAGATTAAGCCTGAAACGGCAGTGATTAACCATATCACTCCGCAAATGCTTGAACAGGGCGTGTCGATTCATGATGCGATGCTAACATTTTTTGAAGCGGCTAAAGGCAAGGTTATTGTGGCTCATGCTTGTGTGGTAGAAAGTAATTTTATTAATCATTACTTATCTCGCAGTTATGGTTTACGAGAGCTACCTTTACTTTGGTTAGATACCTTGTGCATTGAAAAGAAATTAGAAAATGCGATAAGTCATCATGATGATATTGATTTAACGTTATCAGGTACTCGTAAGCGATATGGATTACCAGAATATAACGCCCACAATGCTTTAGCGGATGCGGTCTCTACCGCAGAGTTATTGTTGGCTCAACAAAAAAGAGTCACGAGAAATGCTAATGTCACCATTGGTGTTATGTATAAATTAAGTCTGTAATTTTATTTTTACACCCAATAAAAAACCAGCATAATCGCTGGTTTTTTATGTAGATTGAACGCTGAAACTAGAAGCTGTAAGTCACACCTACACGGCTTCGTAACTGACGGTCATCAGACGTTGAAGATACCGACACGTTACCAAACTCAACGTATGGACGCCATGCCCAATCGGCTTCTTTATAGCCGATCTTTAAGTTCATATCCCAATTCATGTCTTTATTATTGAAATAGACTTGGTCATCTAAGCCTTTCTCGTAGTTTGCTTCAAACCCAAGTTGCAGATTTTCGTAGTTATACTCTAAGTTACCGGTGACTTTGCTTTTTTGCTCTGAGCTTTCACCGCTCTCATCCGTATAGTCACGGAACTCATGACGATAACGAAGTTTGGCTTTTACACCAGAATCAAAGGCGTATTGAACGCGAACTTGAGGTTTGTACGTTACTTTATCACTGCTAAATGTGATTGGCATACTCGGTTGAATTAACCAATGATCAGTTACTTGAAACTTATATCCGTATTCAAATTCATTATCGGCAGATTCCCATTCAGAAAAGGGTTGGCCTTTTTGTTTTGCTTCGAGGCCAAAATAATGATTACCAGTAGAACCACCAATTTTTATACGACTTGCATAGCTTTCACTGTCATGTTTGTATTCTTGACGAACATCTAATGAGGCAGCGGATAAACTGCCAACAAACAGAGTTGATGCGATTGCTAGGGTTACTTTGCTGTATTTATTCATTATTTTCTTCCACAGTTTAATAATTATTATTGGTTTAAGAGGTTATTTTTGTTTTAGGTAAAGGAGTTCGATATCTCGTTGCGCCCATACTTCGGCTAAGTTTTTCTTCACCGTGAATTGGCTAAAATCGGTGTCTGTCGCAAGGTTTATCCATTCTGGTTTATCCATAGCAACCCCTGCTTTTAGATAAATTGGGGTCATGCGTTCAATGCGGCGACGTTTGTCTTTTTGTGAATAGGGCCATGTTTTATTCAAATCTTGATAAATGGCCATTAATTGAATACCAGTGGTTAATGAACCACCTTTCTTATTGGTGTAGTTCCAAAGATCAACGCCAACTTTGTCGCCAATTTGTGCCATCCCAACAAGAGGATCTAAGCTAAAATAGTGGTAGTGATAAGCTCGTGTTCGCTCTATTTCGTGCGGTTGTGAACCGTCTTTTTCGAATTGTGTATCAACGCGCATCTTGCCTTTCTGAACCATTTGTTTAGCAAGAGCATCGTTACCTAAGAAATAAGAGATCCCTGCCATTTGGTAGTCGTACCATGTGCCGTGGTTATTGACAGAGTAAGCTTCACCTTTCGGTCCACCTGAAAGGTCGTCAACAATCATCCAATCCAAATAATCGGTATACCATTGCGTTATTTTCTGTTCGTCTGTATCTGTCCAACTTGGCGATTTAGACAGCATTGCGAAAGAATCAAGCATACGATCAGCCAGAGTTCGGGTATCAATAATACCGCTGCGACGACCGTCAGCTCGACCTGGTACCCCTTGAGCGAAATTCACATTTGGGTTCATTTTTGTATCTTCATCAATGAACCAAGTTCTTACGTATTCAATGCCTTGCTGTGCATATTTCTCGTCTTCACTGAAATAATACGCAATAGCGAGAGCTCGAACCGAACGAGTGAAATGTCCAATACGTTTTGAGTCTGTTTCATCAGTTTTTGAGGCAGGGTTTGTTTTTCCGTCATGACGTATCCATGGAAGCCCATCAGTTTTACTCTCATCTGGCCACCAATAAGGACTAATACTTAAATAATCATTTTTATCGCCACTTGGTGGAGTCATGCCTTTTGCCGTTACCGTAAAAGGTCCGTCTTTCATTGCTAATTCAGCTTCTTCAATTAGCTTGGAATAGGTGTCTTTCATTGAGTCTGATGCGTTGCCAGAATGGAGTAAAGCTCGGTTTGCTTCTAATGTTGCTTCTTCTAGAAAAACAAAATTAGTCGCAAAAGCCTGTGCTCCAAAAGTGATAGCGCCGATGCAAGCGGCAAGAGGTAAGAGTTTAGGGGCTTTCATGTTATCGCCTTTTATTTTGAGTTAAAATAATACAAATATGGTAGCGATTTTGATTTGGTTGTTCTGTGAATTAGATCCACTTGTCGATATAAACCTTACGTACCCTAAAGTGATTCACATCAACTTTACTTGTTAATTGATTGATATTTATGTTTTTTATTTAACATTTCAACTGTTTTGATTATGTAGAATTGATCAAAAATGTGCTCTGTAACATAAAATTGGAATCTCACATTGTTATTTTATTTGTAATACATTAGTATGTTTTCTCTGGTGTTGATATGACTGTTAGTTATTTTTATTATCCGAATAGGTGTCATTACTCAATGTGAAAAATTTAACGATCTGTCTATTATTAAAATAGTACTGGCACAAGAGTGACGGTGGATGCAAATAAAACAGAGCGGTATAACGATTGAAAGAATGATCTGAAATGAAAAAAATAAGTAAGAAGAGGGGCATAGTGCGAGAATTCAGATGATGTTTTTATTTTTTGATAAATAAAGAAGACATAATTTGTGGGTTGCGATGAATCAAGTAAAAGGTAACCGTATAAATTAAGACGAAGCGAGTAAAGAAAATATGATTAAAGTACTTAGTCCCGTATTTTAATTTTTAAATCTAAAAATTCTAATGATACCTTCTATGCTCTTCCCAGAAGATAGAAGGCGGCAGTTGTTTGCACTGCCTTTACGCTCATGCTGAACAGGCGGTATGAGCGTATTTTTTTGCCTGAAATTTGGTAACTACCGTATTTTTAATAATAAATAATCATACAAAATAGCTGTTTAAACTTAAGGTAAGATATGAATAATATCAACATTTATAATGGACGGTCAATTAACTGCTGGCTATGTTCGATGGATTATAAGGATTTATTTGTGTAATTAGGGTTTTTTTAGGTGTTTTTTGAGAAAGATAGAAGAAATAAAATAATGTGGTGATTTTATGAACTCGATCACTTGTACGATTATATAATTACAAATTTATTAATACCGATCACTATTTTGAGGTATTGTACTACAAATATGATCTATCCTGATTATACTGTTTTGTAACAAAATACATAATTATAAAAAGGGCAAAAGATGGAACTCAATACTCTTATCGTAGGTATCTATTTCTTATTTCTAATCGCAATCGGTTGGATGTTCAGAAAGTTTACAAGTACAACAAGTGATTATTTTCGCGGTGGCGGTAACATGCTTTGGTGGATGGTAGGTGCAACGGCATTTATGACCCAATTTAGTGCATGGACATTTACTGGAGCAGCAGGTAAAGCGTATAACGATGGTTTTGCCGTTGCAGTCATCTTTATTGCTAATGCTTTCGGTTACTTTATGAACTATGCGTACTTTGCACCTAAATTCCGTCAACTTCGTGTTGTAACGGTTATTGAAGCGATTCGTATGCGTTTTGGTGCAACTAATGAGCAAGTATTCACTTGGTCTTCAATGCCTAACAGTGTTGTATCTGCTGGTGTCTGGCTAAATGCATTGGCTATTATCGCGTCGGGTATTTTTGGTTTCGACATGAATATGACGATTTGGGTTACTGGTCTAGTGGTGTTAGCCATGTCGGTAACTGGGGGCTCTTGGGCGGTAATTGCGTCTGATTTTATGCAGATGGTTATCATCATGGCGGTAACTGTAACATGTGCTGTTGTTGCTGTCGTTCAAGCCGGTGGTGTTGGTGAAATTGTAAATAACTTCCCTGTACAAGAAGGCGGTTCGTTCCTTTGGGGTAACAACATCAACTACCTAAGTATCTTTACTATTTGGGCATTTTTCATTTTTGTTAAGCAATTCTCTATTACGAACAACATGCTTAATTCATATCGTTACCTTGCAGCAAAAGATTCAAAGAATGCTAAAAAAGCGGCATTGCTTGCTTGTGTGCTAATGATGGGTGGTGTGTTCATTTGGTTTATGCCTTCTTGGTTCATTGCTGGTCAAGGTGTTGATCTGGCAGCTGCTTACCCAGAAGCCGGTAAAAAAGCGGCAGATTTCGCTTACTTATACTTTGTAGAAAAGTACATGCCAGCTGGTATGGTTGGTCTTTTAGTGGCGGCAATGTTTGCGGCAACCATGTCTTCAATGGATTCAGGTTTAAACCGTAACTCGGGTATTTTCGTTAAAAACTTTTATGAGCCAATTATTCGTAAGGGTCAAGCATCCGAGAAAGAGCTCGTGACGGTATCGAAGATCTCTTCTGCTGTATTTGGTTTTGCTATTATCCTAATCGCACAATTCATCAACTCACTTAAAGGATTAAGCTTGTTTGATACGATGATGTACGTAGGTGCCTTAATTGGTTTCCCAATGACCATTCCTGCTTTCCTTGGCTTTTTTATTAAGAAAACACCGGATTGGGCTGGTTGGGGGACGCTTGTTGTTGGTGGTTTCGTTTCTTATGTGGTTGGTTTTATTATCACCCCAGAGATGGTATCAACGGCCTTTGGTCTGCAAGATATAACAAGCCGTGAATGGTCTGATGTTAAGGTAGCAATTGGCCTAATTGCGCATATCACACTAACTGGTGGCTTCTTTATGCTATCAACATTGTTCTATAAACCGCTAACAGAAAAGCGTCAAGCAGATGTAGACAAGTTCTTTGGTAACTTATCGACTCCACTTGTCGCCGAGTCAGTAGAGCAAAAGATATTGGATAACAAACAGCGTCAAATGTTGGGTAAATTAATTGCAGTTGCTGGTGTGGGTATCATGCTTATGGCATTACTGACTAATCCGATGTGGGGACGTTTAGTCTTTATCTTATGTGGCGTGATTGTCGGTGGCGTGGGGGTTTTATTAGTTAAAGCAGTTGATGACAAAGTAGAACAACAAGTGATTACAGAATAACCTTTCTTTTTAATCAAATGTAAATACAAAAGCCAATCGTGCAGTATGTGCGCTTGGCTTTTTATTGTCCATTGTTCAGGCTTGGTATGACTCATCTTGTTGTCTGAGTGGCAATTAAGCCGTTAAAGATTAATATCTCAATCCTTATAATTTCCGGGCTTATTTGTCCTACAAAATAATTTATTTTCTACTGTCTCTGCTGTTTTCTCTTCGCTTGCAAGCGATAAACTCTCCTTCTATTGTATTTTATCCCTATTTTTATCTTTTATTGGTGTGTTTTATTTTTACTTTCCTTTCAGTTTCTTATGGTTTTTTTGCCGTAATCTACTCCTTTTTTTAATTTTGTCATTACGCTTGTTTATGATTTTGTGAATCGCATCACTTGGCTGATTATATAAATATTAAATTAGCAATTCCTATCACCATTTTGAATTATTGTAGTACAAATGTTTTTATTGGTAATTATAATCAGTGTCAATAAAAACATAATTACAAAAAGGTCAAAAAGATGGAACTTAATACTCTTATCGTAGGTGTCTATTTCTTATTCTTAATAGCAATAGGTTGGATGTTCAGAAAATTTACAAGTACAACAAGTGATTACTTCCGCGGGGGCGGCAACATGCTGTGGTGGATGGTTGGTGCAACGGCGTTTATGACGCAATTCAGCGCTTGGACATTTACCGGAGCGGCAGGTAAAGCGTTTACTGATGGTTTTGCGGTAGCAATTATTTTTATTGCTAACGCCTTCGGTTACTTGATGAATTACTTATACTTTGCGCCTAAGTTCCGTCAACTTCGTGTTGTTACGGTTATAGAAGCGATTCGTATGCGTTTTGGTAAAGTAAACGAGCAAGTGTTTACTTGGTCTGGGATGCCAAACAGCCTGATCTCGGCAGGAATATGGTTGAATGGACTTGCTATTATTGCTTCTGGAATTTTTGGTTTCGATATGACAACAACAATTATCCTAACAGGGTTGGTTGTATTGGTTATGTCAGTAACTGGGGGGTCATGGGCTGTAATCGCCTCTGATTTTATGCAGATGGTTATTATCATGGCAGTCACAGTAACTTGTGCGGTAGTCGCTGTTTATCACGGTGGCGGTGTAACTAATATTGTTCATAACTTTCCAACGGATTCGTTTATTACTGGTGGTAACTTAAATTATCTGAGTATCTTTGGTATTTGGGCGGTATTCATTTTCTTGAAGCAGTTTAGTATCAACAATAACATGTTGAATTCGTACCGTTATCTTGCAGCTAAAGACTCTAATAATGCTCGTAAAGCGGCGTTACTTGCTTGTATATTAATGTCTATTGGACCCGTTATTTGGTTCATGCCTAGTTGGTTTATTGCCGGTCAGGGCGTTGACCTTGCTGCACAGTATCCGGAGGCTGGAAGTAAAGCGGCTGATTTTGCTTACCTTTACTTTGTTGAGAAATACATGCCTGTTGGTATGGTTGGGTTACTTATTGCAGCGATGTTTGCGGCAACGATGTCATCAATGGATTCAGGTCTTAATCGTAACTCTGGCATTTTTGTTAAGAACTTTTATGAAATCATTCTTAGACCTCAAGCGTCTGAGAAGGAGTTGGTATTAGTTTCAAAAATATCATCAACTGTATTTGGCTTAGTGATTATTCTAGTTGCGTTATTTATTAACTCATTAAAAGAGCTAAGTTTGTTTGATACGATGATGTATGTAGGTGCATTGATTGGTTTCCCTATGACCATTCCTGCTTTCCTTGGCTTCTTTATCCGCAAAACGCCTGATTGGGCTGGTTGGGGAACATTAGTCGTTGGTGCTTTTGTATCGTACTTTGTTGGTTTTGTTATTACCGCAGATATGATACAGAATTGGTTTGGATTAAACGAATTGACTAGCCGTGAGTGGGCGGATCTTAAAGTGGCAATCGGTCTTATTGCTCATATGATATTTACTGGTGGGTTCTTCTTACTATCAACACTGTTCTATAAGCCGTTAGCGGCTCATCGCGAAAAAGACGTAGATAAGTTCTTTGAAAACCTAGCTACACCATTGGTTTCAGAGAGTGCAGAGCAGAAAATATTAGATAATAAACAACGTCGCATGCTTGGTTCATTAATCGCAGTCGCTGGTGTGGGGGTGATGGCTATGTTTACATTACCAAACCCACTATGGGGCCGTATGGTATTTGTATTCTGTGGTTTAATTGTCTTCTCTGTTGGCTTACTGCTTGTGAAAGCGGTGGACGATAAGATTGAAGAACCAGTCACAACAACGGTTAATTAGTGACATAAAATAAAAAAGGCCAACCGTCATTTTTAGCCGGTTGGCCTTTTATTTTTATTAAGAATAAAAAGCCTCGTGATTTTAGAGAGATAAACCACAAGGCATAAAGGGGAGAAGTCTACAATGAATAAAAGAAGTAAATTTGTGATTTCATTCGAATAATAATGCCTCGAATAACATCTAAGAAAGCCATAAATCCAACGGGCTTCTCTCCAGAGATCCACGCTAAGCCAACCGATCCAACAGGAATATCATAACCTTCGCCTTCTTCAAGTTTCAAACGAACAAAATGGTGCTTGTTATTGACGTTTAATCCTGTGGTTTGACGAACATTGGTTTCTCTACCTAACAGGTTTGCTTGTGCTTCTCCTGTCGCTTCGACAATACCTTCTACTTCCGCGATGAATACTTTACCAGGGTAAACCGCACTTGAAAATTCAGCAGGGCGACCCACTTTGACATTACGAATAGCTTGGTGGTTAACTCGCATCAATACATATTTTTCATTTGTGTACATTTGCATACGAGGCACAGTGCCGACATATTGACCTTCACGAAGAATGAAGTTGGTCACATAGCCATCAGCAGGCGCGTAGATCTTCGTATTGTCTAAATTCCATTGTGCTTGAGTGACGTTTTCTTTCGCATTAGCCAATTCACTTTCTTTGGCTTTTACACCGAATTTTGCATTGTCTAAATCCAAAATCGCTTTTTCGTTTGCTAATTTTGCTTTGTCTAATTGAGCAACGGCACTGGCAACATCGATTTCACCGATAGAAACTAACGTGCCTTGTTCATCTAATGCGCTTTGTGTAATCGTATTTTTTACTTTACGATTTTGGTCTACGTAGCGTTTTAGCGTGATTTGTTTGTATTTTAAATCTTGTTTTTTAGATTCGATTTGTTTTTGACTTACGACAATGTCACTCTCAGATGCTGAAATTGCTTGGTGTGCGAGTTTTACATTTTGTTTGGCGACATCAAGACCGACTTCACTCGCTTCTTGTGACACATTCGCCTTATTAAGCGCAATTTGATAAAGCTCGTCATCCAGTTCATACACCAATTGGCCTTTCTTTACTTCTTGATTTGGTTTGATATAAATGGTTTTGACTGCGCCTTTAATCTGGGTACTTGCCGGTCGTAATTGAATGTGAGGAGATTGGACGACGGAACCACCAGATAAATCCATTGGTGTATAGTTTAATAAACCAGCCCATACAAATAACAACCATGAGCCGCCACCAATATAAGCAAAACTTTGAGTAAATTTATTCCAAGGCATACCTATCATTCGAAGCAAATAAATAAACAGTGCCCATACGGCTAATCCCTCAAGCATTATGGCTCTCCTCTTGAGTGGATTGAGTCTCGGCATTTTTAGTCACAGCTGTTGTTGGTTGACGCCAAATATCTCGGATTTTGATTAAGGCTTTTTCTGCATCAACAAACGCACAAATTACGGCTAATACCCAGACCCAATGCCAGACAAAACCTATCCAGGTGAGAGCGGTAATTAACCCTATTTGTTGATGTTGTTTACTGTGTGCTTTATTAATTGGTAATTCATGAAGTTTCCAGAAACCATAAGCGAGAGCGATGATGCTTCCTAGCATGACGACGCTTGCAATAACATGTAGCCCCAGATCCTGACCTGATCCAACAAAAGGCATACTGACTAAACTCATAAATGACTAACCTCAAATAATAATGAACGCACAGCATGTGTTTTATTATGTGAAGACACGATGGTTTGTGTTTGTTTATATCAATAATTGATTATAAATGATGTATTAAAATTTTTATTGAACTTAACCGTTAAAGGTTTTCTTTGCGGTAATGCTGAGGAGTGACTCCATAGAGTCGTTTAAACGCGACTGAAAATGAAGCAACATTTTTATAACCAACCCGTTGTGATATTTCTTCCATGCTAAGTGGCGAGGTCATTAATGTAATGGCTTCATCGCATACGCTGTGCTGAACAACATTGGTAAACGAAATGCTTTGCTCTTGTAATCGACGTTGTAGAGTGAGTGGTTTCATACCGACTTTATCGGCAACGAACTCAAGTGTTGGGTAACCAAAGAAAAGAGCGTATTTTGTGAGCTCAAAAACCACTTTTATAAGGTCTTGAGGTTGAGGAATAAGCATATAACTCATTGCTTGTTCTACCGTAAAGGCTTTTACTTGCGGTGTTGGTAGTGTGAAACGTCGTGGACAAGTAATGTCTTTTACTGGAAACCAAACTTGAGTATTTGGGCTGTTCCATGTGATAGGGCAATTAAAAATGGCTTCAATTTCACCGTGTTTTCCTATTGGGGTTCCTGCTAGATGAATAGCAATAGGTTGGTAATCGTCTCCATGAAACAGTTTGAGTAAACGTAAGAAAGAGCCTGCCGCCAAAATGCTTTCATGGATGCGAGCTTGAGGGAGAAGAGTCGGTGTTAATATTCGCCATTTAACGATCGAACCGCTCAACAGCATGTTTACTTGAACTCCCGATTGCAGTGCATTATGAATGGTGTTCATGCGTTTTATTGCCATACCTAAATTGGTTGAGCTTGCTAATAATTGCACAAAAGGACCAAACTGTTTCAGGCTGTTTGACTGAGTTAATTTAGCGGTGTAGGCCGGATCTTGAGTTAAATTTTCTATCTTACACAGTAAGGTTTCAAGATCTCGAAGTGGCATTAATTTCAGTTCGTAGTTAAATAAACTCGGTGGCATATTAAAATCAGTGACGGCTAAGCCATAATGCTTCATCGCGTGGTCAATCAGCATTTTTGCTGTATGCACTCGAACGAGGTAAATTGCGTTTTGTTTTGCCATAACTGTCTTATTTCTCGAACAAATAAAGAGGATTATAAAGAAGGATTAAGCTTGAAACTAGAGGGGATTGGAGTTGATGAATGATCAAAGACTGATTTAGAAGGGGATTCTCTTTTTTTACTATGAAAAAAGCCTATTTAATCAAAAATAGGCCTAATATTTAGGGCTCATCTTGGGCTAGTTGAGTAGTTATTAAAAATTAATTAATACCCTAAATTCTTGGAGTAAATGAATTAACAAGCAAGCCATTCATTTACTGTTTGTCCTGCAATGACATTATTGGTTTGTTTCAGCAAGGCTAAAAGGTAATTTTCTCTTTTTATATCAATGATATTGTGGATGGTTTTATCCATGTGTTTCTCGCCAAAATGCTTACGTTCTTCTCGGATCTGTGAGCGATCTCGGTAGCTTAAATTATAGACTTCACAAGACAATAAATTGAGCGCTTCGTTTTTAATAAAACCCCTTGCCTGAAGTAACGTAATTATTTTTCTATCTAAGAATGTCAGTTTGCTTGATTTCATGGTTAACCCTTTTATCAGCTAAACACATCCATATGAATAATTAATGTTATCTTGCGTTTATTTCTTAATGGTGAATGTATAACAAATGGATTGGTGATGAATGGGCATCTTAATATTAATCAAGGGTAAGAATGCCGTGTGAGATGAGAAATTATGGGTAGGTAAGTGAGGGATAAATGGAATAGATCATAGACATTAAAGGAAGAGAGTAGCAAAATGTAGACAACATTGAGGCAGATAAATTATTTATTTTTCAGTATATTAAGGGGTTACCGTGTTTAAAGGAAAGTGGAATGACGATATTCAAGGTACAGCGTTGCATCCTGTTATTATTGAAATTATTCAATACGTGAAAGCGAAGACGGCAGAGAAGGTTGAAACAGGTAATTATCCATTGCCTTATGATGAATCTGTGTATTTTATTGTGAATGATAAAACAGAGCTGAAAGAAAATCGTCGATCAGAAATCCACCATAAGTACCTTGATGTGCAGTTGATATTGGAAGGATCTGAAACCTTTGGCTACAGCGAACATCCATTATTGTCGATTGAAGATGACTTCTTAAAAGAGAAAGATATTGCTTTTAGTAATGATGTGAAAGATGAGCAATTTGTAACGTTAGAGGCGGGAGAGTTTATTATCTTTAACCCTAAACAACCACATCGCCCATTAGTCGCGGTTGACGATAAGCCAGCGGCAGTGAAGAAGCTGATCATTAAAGTAAATAGCGCGTTATTGGTGTAGTTAATAACATTAAAAAAACATCAATAAAAAAGCCCATGTCTCCACTGAAAAAGTGCTGAGAGCATGGGCTTTTTTAATGGTTTACTTTGTTGGGTATTCAGACCATGTTGTGCCATCAAGAGACACGTAAGGTTTGTTGTTGTATTCCATTACTGTTGTGCCAGAGTTCTGTGCCACCATTTTTGTTTTTGGTAGCCCCTGAGTTAAGGCTTTTGGATCAAACGTTGTCTTGCTGTAAATATCCTGCTCTAAAATTCGACTCACCAATGTTGATACGGCGAGATAACTCGATGCGGCATTAATGTGAACCGTCTCTCCTGTGCGAGTAATGTTCTCGCCAAAGATCTTCATTCCTACTGGTGTGTGAACAATCGTTGATGATGGAATTTCACGCATACCCGCTATTTGCATTTTATCACCACGCATCCCTGCGCCATGTTCTGGTACAAGCATAACAACTACATTTCGTTTTGAGGCTTTAAGTGTTTGGAAGAAACCGTATAAATCATCAAGTAGGTTTTTCAATCGAAGTTTGTAGCTCACTAATCCAACTTTGCCACTTGCCTTAATAATACGATTGCCATCATGCAATGAAATGGTGTTATAAAGCGCGACAGTCGATCCACCTTCTGCGTTTTCTCGTTCTCCTAACCAGCGATTAAGGACATCTTTGTCTCGGTATATTGGTGAGCCATCGAACGCGGATTGATATTGAACTAATCCTGCTTGTGACATTAATGGGGCTTTTAAATCGCCATCTTCTTCAAGCAACCCTAAGAAGTCATCAAATTTACCATCGTGGTTTAACAATAGGTTTTCTTGGTAACCTAGTTTTGCAAGATCATCAAATAAGAAACATTGCTTAGAGGATGGCGGAGAAAATAGCTCTTGGTGTGTTTCTTGTCCACAACTGGCTCTCAATAAACGAATAACGGCAGGGCCACTGTAAGAGGTTGCAGCACTGAAATTATCAAACATCACATCAAACTCTTTAAACAAAGGGTGATTCTCTAATCCGGCAATTTCAATGTCATCCCAAGCGACAGAACAAATACTTAAGAAAAGAAGATCAAACTTAGCGGAGGGTGCAGTGGTTGGAAACGTCACTTTACGTTGTGCTTCATTTTTAAAGAACCGCTCTTTGGCTTGGTTTAATACGGCGTCATTCACAGGACCACTTTCATCGTTGTTGGATAGCGAAGGTGTCGTTACTTGTGTAATGACCGGTTGCTGGGCGGCAAGGGGGATTTCTTGTTGATCAGCAAAAAAATGTTGAGGCAGACTCATATAAATTAGAGCAAGAACCACAAAGACAGAGATGCGGAACACTTGATTTAAAAAGTAGTACGCAAAGAGTAATACAAAGAAACCAAGTAATGCCTGTGTAGAGATAAAACGACCTGATAACTCGATAAGATAGCTAAGGTTAAACTGCAATAGCTGCCCCATCTGGCTCCATAAGCGGTCTAAAGGGGGGAGAAAAGAGTCAAAGTGCAGTAACCATAATCCAGCAGGAATCGCGATGCATTGGCGCATTACCTTTAGTGCTTTAGGGGTTAATGGAATAAGTAAAAAGGCAACGAGTGCGAAGTTCTCTAGCGGGTGAAAGCTGATAATGTCTTGTGAAAACAAGCCTATCTTAATGATGAAATAAATATTCCACCAGCCAAGGCCATAAAGAGGGTGTTGAGATGCGTTTGTTTTCATTTATCTGAACTTCCATTATCTTCAAAGTGATATTTAACTAAGTGTTTTGGCTTTCGGATGTACGTGGTATATAAGCGCCATACTGCTGTCGCGATATCTCGTAAAAAATAGCCAATAAGTAAACCAGAAAGACCGCTGAACAGAGCGGTGAGTATAAAGTCTTCAATATTCATCGTGTTAAAACTCCAACGGTTTATGCTGCGCAAGAATAAGTTGTGCTGATGAAGCCGACGAGGTGTAAGGGGCGTTATCGGTGGGAGTTAACTCATCATCAATACTGACGCGGTGTTCAAGTATATTCGGCAATTCATGCTCCACTCTTCCTGATGTGGTAAAACTGGTTTGGCTTGAGAAAATATCTCGAATTGGCAATGTAAAAATATTATGCAATGCGATAGGGAGATCACTCATGCGCACCCCTTGCAAGAAAAGATAAATGGCATCGTGGCATAAGGTCATTACATCTCCCTCTCTTTGTATGTTGCACATGCTCAAATAAGAGTGAGGTTTAATATTGGGAAGGATCTCTAATTTAATCAATGCAAATTCAGTTTGAGCCACATCGAAGTGCTTAAGAAGCTCTCTGGTATAGTTTATAAAAGCGTCATTGTTAATGTAGCCTTTTATTTCTGTGGTTTGAAAACTGAAATTAAGCAGCTCTTCTGTGGTACTTGGAAGTGGGCGAGTCAATACTTGGCCGCGTAAGATCTCAATGGAGCTAAGCATGCTTGAGAATCGAGTCCCAAAGTGAACAATAAGGTTGATGCCAGATTGAAGTAAGTACATCTCATCGGAATAGCGTAAGCAGGAATGCATTTCTCTTACGATAATTTTTATATTTTGGCCAAAGCGTTTACGTAACAGATAGATCCTGACACCTAACTGGCGAACTTCGTCTTGTTTTGAGCAGCTAAATACGATGGTTGCTCGAGACACGCCACTTAAGTGTCGATCCAACTCTTCATTTGTTGGAGAACATATCATGGTGTCGGCTATTTTTTGATTGTTCTCAATGGCTGTTTTTGAAATATAAATGGCACTCTCATCATCTATATTAAGAAGTGTTGTTGGGTGATCTGTATTTATTTTTGACTGTACAACGAGTGAATTTTCATCACTGAGGGTAAGGTAAGTTTCACTCTCGCTTTTCATTCCGGAGTCCAATCCCCAATAATAAACGTGATACAAATAGGTGTTTTTATCTATGTTTTGTAAGGTTGAATAACCGACACATAAATCAGGGCGTTGACTGAGTAGTTTTTTTATTAAATGAATGTCTCGGCCATATATTAATAAATTGATAGTGAGTTTTTTGTCTATAGCGAATTGTTTCAGTTGTTCAAAAAACACAACGTCCTTATGTTTCAAATTTGTTGCCAACATGCTATCAGGAATAATGATTATTACTGATGTGTTCTTTTTTATATGTAATTCTTTTATATCGTTATATACATGATTCAGTGAATTAGAGCTTTTATTCTTATTGAAAAATATGTTTTTACAATCTGTATTTAAATTATGTTTAAAAGTGAATACGTCAGACTCTTTCAATGAGCTAGTGAATGAATTGAGTGAGGATGCACATATAAACGTATGAGTATTTTCTTTTTTTATTAACGTTGATACATGATTTAAGATAGGAGCCCTAGTGCTAAATGTAGTTGTATAGACACTTGATTTTAGTTTTTTATCTTTATTTTCAAGTGGATAGTTGTTTGTTATCATGATTTCTCACTCAGATTACAATCGTAGTATAATATACTGTTAAGATAATTTTATAACAAAATAAATACAATATTGTACTAATATAATGTCATATCTTGTGTTGAGAAAATTAGTTTATATTCTTTTTTTTAATATGTATTTAATCTTAAATTTATAAGTCTATCTATTTATATTCAAATCTCATATACGAGACGTTTAGTGAGTATTATATTCGTACGTTAATGTAATAGAATTAATTGTTCGTTAAATGCTATTACATCACTAATCAAGGATACTACTTTATGGCTAAGCCCTTTAGTCAGGATATAACGGTTTTATTTTCAGCCTTTGATACAAAAGAGCGTTCATACAATGAGTTAAGTGAAGAAGAACGTTATAGAGAAATAAAAAAATCATGGAATGCATTAGAGTTACTGTCCAAGAGTCATATTGGAAAAAATAATAAAACTCAAAACAATAAAAATTATTTAACCCCAGATTTTAATGATAATTCTATTAATAATGAAGTGTCAGCGTAATGAAAAGAATAATTATCACGGGTCTACGTGGTGGTGTTGGTGCAACAACCGTCGCGGCAAATTTAATTCAATCGTTAGTGGCACTTGAGCAACGTGCTCATGTCATTGATATGCGTCCTGAAAATTTAATGCGTCTGCATTTTGCGTTAGATTTATCGACCACTGATGGATGGGCGAAGAGATGGCTTTCTGGAGAGTCATGGAAAAATGCGGCTTATATAAGTCGTGGTGAACTGCCTTTTGTTCCTTATGGGGCATTAACGGTGGATGAAATTGATAGCGTGACACAAAAATTGGCTGAGTTACCTCATGGCTTGCTTGATGTTTTTCCGAGTCAACCAGAGGTTGCGGATGAATGGCAATTGATTTTATTGCCAAGTGTTAATGAGCTTCACCATCGCTATACCGCGTTGCTTGATAGTGCCGATATGGTGCTGTGTGTGATTAATGCCGATATTCAAAATTATACTTACTCTCAGCAAAGTGCTTTTTTCCAATGCTTCAATCAACGTCATCACCCTTACTTCTTAATTAATGGTTATCAGCCGCTTAGTGAGAACAGTGTTGATCTTTCTTTGGTATTTAAACAAGAACTTGCTGAGCAGTGTTTACCCATGTTATTGCATCACGATACGTCCATTCCTGATGCCTGTTCACAATTAAGTAATGTGATTGAGTATGCGCCACACAGTCAGATATCTCAGGGATTTAATGAACTTGCGTTTTGGCTTCTAACTCATTTTTCCGCGAAAACCATGGAAGGTATATAACACTATGTTTGGCTGGCTATCTCTGTTTTTCCAACCTATATTTATGATTCAATTTCGTAAACAGTTGCATTTCTATACTCAAGATAAAGCGCCTTCTTATGCGAGTCAGCTTATTCTGTCTGTGTGGTTTGTTGTGTGTTTTTGCTTTTTAAAATCGAAAATAGCAGGAATAGACAGCTGGAAGCTACCTCATTTTTTATACCCGCAAATTGATTTTTCACACATCAAACTTTTTGATCCTTTGCGTATGTCGATTCAGACGGTATGGTTTTTAATCGTACAACCTAAAAAATTGACGGGAACCATTTCTCTTACACAAGGGATCGGTATGGTGTGGAAACAAATAGGACGTCTCTTCTATTTACCGCTCAAAGGATTGACGTTTGTTGTGAGTTGGTTAGAGAGTTATTCAAGCCGCCATGCGATTGTCTCTAAAGAAAATAGATTAAAAAAGCCGTCGTTATCAACTCGTGTTTTAAATGTTGCTATTGGTTTTGTTGTTTGTGTTCTTGCGATATTGTGTTTCACCATTCCTTTTAGCTTAACGGCTCAAGCGTTCTTTCTGGTTGCCTTATGGTCACTGGGTATGATGTTTAGACGCATGCCAGGTCGTTTTCCTACCATCTTATTAATTACCTTATCGGTAACCGTGTCTTGTCGTTATATATGGTGGCGCTATACGTCTTCTTTAAACTGGGATGATCCCTTTGCTCTGTTTTTAGGCTGTGTGCTGTTAATGGCTGAAACCTACGCGTGGATCGTTCTTATTCTTGGGTATTTTCAAAATATTTGGCCGTTAAATCGTCAGCCGGTGTCATTGCCTACGGACCAATCAACGTGGCCAACGATTGATATGATGATCCCAACATATAACGAAGACCTTGATGTGGTTAGAGCCACGGTTTATTCGGCATTAGGCATTGATTGGCCGAAAGAAAAACTGAATATCTTTATTTTAGATGATGGTAAAAGAGAGTCATTTAAAGAATTTGCTGAAGAAATTGGGGTGGGGTATATCCGTCGACCAACCAATGAACACGCGAAAGCCGGTAATATTAATTACGCATTAAAACAGACTTCAAGTGAATACGTTGCCATTTTTGATTGTGACCACATACCGACTCGTGCTTTTTTCCAAATGACGATGGGTTGGTTTTTAAACGATGAAAAATTGGGGTTGATTCAAACGCCTCACCACTTTTTCTCTCCGGATCCATTTGAAAGAAACTTATCTAATTTTGGGGATGTACCGAATGAAGGCAGTTTGTTTTATGGCTTAATTCAAGACGGTAATGATTTATGGGATGCGTCATTTTTCTGTGGGTCGTGTGCCGTATTACGTCGTGAACCATTAGAAGAAGTGGGTGGTATCGCGGTTGAAACGGTAACAGAAGATGCACATACGTCGTTAAGAATGCACCGTTTAGGTTATCGTTCTGCGTATTTAAGAAAGCCATTGTCTGCGGGGCTTGCAACCGAAACGTTATCGGCTCATATCGGTCAACGTATTCGTTGGGCACGAGGCATGGCTCAAATATTTCGTGTGGATAATCCATTATTAGGTAAAGGGTTAAAATGGCAACAACGCTTATGTTATGCCAATGCGATGTTGCACTTTTTATCGGGGATCCCTCGGATCATCTTCTTGCTTTCTCCTCTCGTATTTTTGCTTTTACATACTTACATCATCTATGCGCCTGCCCTTGCGATTATTTTGTATGTATTGCCCCACATGGTTCACGCCAGTATGACGAACTCCCGTATGCAGGGAGAATATCGTTATTCATTCTGGGGCGAAGTGTATGAAACCGTATTGTCTTGGTACATCGCAAGACCCACTACGGTGGCTTTATTTGCTCCTCATAAAGGGACATTTAACGTGACCGCAAAAGGGGGGCTAATTGAAGATACTCATTACGATTGGACGATCTCTAAGCCTTATTGGCTATTGGTTATTCTCAATGTTCTTGGCATTGGTTTTGGTTTGTACCGTTTAGGATGGGGGCCAGACGATGAACTCGGCAGTGTGGTCGTGAATTTACTGTGGGTATTTTACAACTTACTTATTCTTGGCGGTGCGGTCGCGGTGGCTGAAGAATCAAAACAAGTGAGAAAGGATCATCGTGTGGTGGTGAACATACCCATGTCGATTCATTTACCGTCAGGACACAAAGTACGTTGTGATATTAAAGATTTCTCATTGGGTGGTTTAAGAGTGGAGTTGCCAACGTCCGTTGAGCTGTTCTATGGGCACAAGTTAGACATTATTTTACAACGAGGAGAACATCATTTTGTTTTCCCTGCAAAAGTGACTTATAGCAGAGGTAAGGCATTAGGTTTGCAACTCGAACCATTTACAAAACAACAGAATATTGATTACGTGCAATGTACGTTTGCACGTGCCGATGTGTGGACGAAATGGCAAAATAGTTACCAAAGCGACAAGCCTTTAATGAGTATGCTTAGCGTATTTAAAATTGGTGCAAAAGGCTACAGAAATACAATCGCTTACAGCCCAAAATGGGTGAGAGTTATCGCTCAATTTATAACAATAATAAGTGAGTTTTTGCTCACGTTTAAACCAAAAAAAGTCAACCTTCAGAGTGCAAAGTTATGTGGATGAAAACTAAAATAAACGTCATAGCAATGGCGATAGGCTTGGTCAGTTTGAATACGAGTGCGGCGACGCCTTCTATGGCAAACGAGAACCGTTCGGCACAAGCAATGAATGGTGAAATGGTGACCGCAATGGTATCGCCAACCATTACCAAGAAGACATTCAGTTTTAACGATCTTGGTTATGGGCAATCGATTCAATTACAAGGAAGCGAAAGTACCGCTTATATTGGCTTTGGTTCTCGTTTAGATGAAGTGGTTTCACAGGCATCACTGCATTTTGAATTAACCCCATCGCCGGCATTATTGTCGTTGGTTTCTCATATTAAGGTGTATTTTAACAACGAGCTGGCTGGTGTTGTTGCCATCAATAATGGGATGCAGGGAAAATCGTCAGCGATTGATTTGAACTTAGACCCTCGTTTATTTACCGATTATAACCAACTTAAATTTGAGTTAGTGGGTAATGCATCGATGTCATGCAGCAACCCTAATGACAGCAGTATTTGGGCTGAAATTAGCTCACAAAGTTCGATTACGATGTCGACACAAAAAACGAAGATCAATAATGATTTAAGTTTATTACCCGCGCCGTTTTTTGATTCAAGAGACATGAGTGATTTAACATTACCAATGGTCTTTGGTGATGATCTCGATATCAATGAAATCAAAGCAGCAGGTATTGCCTCATCGTATTTTGGTGCATTGTCAGAATGGCGTGGTTCAAACTTTCCGGTTGTTGATAATCAACTGCCTACTCGTGATGCCATTGTCTTTATTACGAACGACAGCAAACCTGATTTTCTGCGTGATTTCCCGGACGCCGATGGACCTCGCATTCAAATGATCTCTCATCCAACGGATCCGTACGTAAAACTGTTGCTTGTGATTGGTCGTGATAGTAACGATCTTGTGACCGCAGTAAAAGGATTGTCGTTAGGGCAACACTTATTTACGGGACCATCAGCCAAAATCAATAACGCCGAGCAACTTGTTCCTCGCAAACCTTATGATGCACCAAACTGGATAAACACAGACAGAGCAGTCGCTTTATCTGATTTGTTGAAGGAAGGCGCGTCGTTGCAAGTAGAGGGACAGAATCCACCGCCGATTTCTGTGCACTTCCGTTTGCCACCTGATTTGTTTACTTGGCAAAGTCGCGGTATTCCATTTGATTTGAATTATCGTTATACGCCACCGTTGATGGATAACTCTGGCTCTCGCATGAGCTTGAGCGTGAACAACCAATTCGTCAAAGCGTTCAATTTAAACACCACTGGTGAGTCGAATAACAATACGCGTCTGCGCTTGCCATTATTAGATGATGACTTACTGGGCGGCGGCGATGTGGTTCGTATTCCTGCTTTCCAAGTGGGCAGTAATAATGAAGTCAAATTTGAGTTTGGTTTTGCGTCATCAGTTGGTGGGAAAGACCAATGCCAAACCATGCAACCAAGTAAAAACTACGCGGTGATTGGTGAGAACTCGACCATCGATTTCTCAGGTTTTTCTCATTACATTGAAATGCCAAACATGCGTGCGTTTGCTAACTCAGGTTACCCATTCACAAGAATGGCCGATTTATCTGAGACGGTGGTGGTTATTCCGACGGATCCATCAAATGAAGAGATCCAAACCTTCGTTAACATGATGGGAGTGTTTGGTGCGAACTCGGGTTACCCAGTATTGAATGTTACGTTAACGGACGAGTGGGACAAAGAAACACTGGAAGATAAAGACATTCTTACCATTGGTGTGATGCCAGAGTTGGCTTCTGTTGATAAGAAAGACATCGAGCATATCCAATTAATGTCGTCTGATCGTGTGCTTAATTTACCAAGTAAAAACGAAGCGCAACGCGGAAAAAATTGGGTTGATCCGGGCAGTGATAACCAAAACGTTGCCGACGCTATCAGTATTAGTACAACGGGGGATTTTGCCGCCATCACCGGTGTTGAATCGCCTTATTCTTCACAACGCACCATGGTGAGTTTATTGGCTGAAACCCCAGAGTCGTTCGCGTTAATTAATAAAGCCTTAAATGACAGCGGTAAAGTGTCTGCTATGTTTGGCTCAGTGATTACGCTACGTGATGGTGAAGTGGCGAGCTTTAATGTCGGTAAGCATTACTATGTTGGGGAGTTACCGATATCGCAATTGATTTGGTATCACTTCTCTAAATACCCACTGCTTATTGCCTTTTTTGCTACGTTACTCGTGGTAATGATGACGATTATTTTATTCCGAGTGCTTCGTCATATTGCACAGCGCCGTTTAAACCCAGAAGAGGATGACCTATGAAAACGCAACTAACGTTAGTCAGTATATTGGTTGGTTCATTGTTGTGTTCTTCAGCCGTTATGGCTCAAAAGGTGAATATATCACCTCGTGTGGCTTCTCAAGTCGTGATGACAAAACATAACCAGTGCCAATGGCCAATGTGGCAGAGTTTTAAACAGAATTACATTAAGAATGGCAGAGTGATTGATAATAGCGATCCTCGCTCAATCACAACATCAGAAGGCCAATCTTATGGGTTATTTTTTGCTTTAATTGCGAACGATGAACCGACGTTTAACGCGTTATTGCATTGGACAGAAAAGAACTTAGCGGATGGGGATCTAACGGGTCAACTTCCTGCGTGGTTATGGGGAACGCTGCCTAACGGGAATCAAGGGATATTGGATTCAAACTCTGCCTCGGATTCTGATCTGTGGATAGCTTATAGCTTAATGGAAGCGGGCCGATTATGGGACAACTTTTATTATCAGTCGTTAGGACACTTACTTGCGAGCCGTATTCTTCGCGAAGAAACCATTACAGTATCAGGGCTTGGTACCGTGTTGCTTCCGGGTAAGCAGGGGTTTGTTTTAGGTGACAATCATGTCCGTTTGAACCCAAGTTATGTTCCATTGCAGCTGCTTACTCGTATGGATACGTTATTCCCTGAATACCAGTGGGAAGCACTGTATCAATCAAGTGCGCGAGTGATTAAAGACACGATGCCTAAAGGCTCTAGCCCTGATTGGGTTGAATGGAACAAGACTACATTTCAAAACGACAAGCAAACAAAAGCGATAGGAAGCTATAACGCCATTCGTACCTATCTATGGGCTGGGATGCTGCCAAACAGTGATGCAAATAAAGCGACTATTTTAAATAAAATGCAGCCCGTTGTGCTTGAGTTAGAAAAAGGCAAAGGGATGCCTGAAATGATAAATACACGCACAGGGAGAGCGAAAAATCGTGGCGGTATAGGCATTAATGCCGCGATTCTTCCATTATTGAGTGCGGTGGATTCTATTAAAACCGCTGACGAATACGCTGAAGATATTGAAGCATCTCTACCAAGCATTGAGAGTGACAGTTATTACAACAGTGTGTTGACCTTATTTGGATTAGGTTGGTATGAAGGGCTTTATCAATTTGATACTGATGGCAGTGTTACACCTAGCTGGACTCACGTATGTCAATAGAGCGCTTTTCTTTTAATAAGGTAACTCGTTTACTCCCCATTGCGATAATGGGGGCTTTTTTTTCATCGACAGTGATTGCCGCTAGCCCAAAATCAGAATTGGACATTATTAAACCCATGGTGTTTCAGCGTGATGTATCAAATGTGCAATCTACCGAGTGGCTAGTAAAGCAACTTACGTATGCACAGTTACTTCATCGTCCTGATATTACTGAAACCACGTTAAAGCGTTTGTTTGCCGTTGATCCAAACAATGCCGAAGGATTGAGTTTTCAAGCTCAGTACCTAGCGAAGTTAGGGCAAGTTGACCAAGCGATGGGGATTTTGAAACAACTAGAAACTACCCAGCCTAATTCTAAAACAACAAAGCAGCTTAAAGGCGCATTGTCTGTTTATGGTGAAAATAAAGCGGCCTACCAGAAAATTATTTTGTTATCCCGTTCTGGTCGTAATAAAGAAGCCTTACAAGCGTTCAAAAAATTGTTCCCCAATGGTATGCCAACCCCAGAGCTACAGCTTACGTATTTAAATATCGAATCTGGCGTTAAAGGGCATGAAAGACGAGTATTGATTGGACTCAAAAAACTGAATGCTGAGCATCCTGGCGTGCCTGATTTCCAATTGGCTTATGCAGAGCATATTTCAAAAGGCGATCCATCCAACCCAACGGCAATGCGATTATTACAACGTCTTTCTTTAGAGCCATCAGTGAGTGGCAGTGCGGCGTCATTGTGGCTTTCTCGTTTAAATGAGACGTATATAACTAAAAACGTTGTACAGCAATACGCGGTGCTTTCGAGTTATTACCCATCAAACATGACATATCGAAAAGCGTTATTAGATGCAAATAAACGTTTTGAGAAAGAACAAGAACTACGAAAAGATCCTAAATACCTCGCTAAGTTGAACGGGTTAAAAGAATTCGAATCTGGTCATATTCTTACGGCTCAACAACAATTACTTATCGCATTAAAAGCACGTCCTAATGATCCTGAAATTCTTGGTGGATTAGGCTTGGTGTATTTACGATTAGGGCAACAAGAAGTCGCGTTATCGTATTTTAAAAAAGCAAAAAAATACGACAGAGATCTGCGAAATGTCGATAAATGGAATGGCTACATTAACTCCTCAAGCTATTGGTCTTATTTAGATCGCGGTGAGAAGATGATGAAAAGAGGCGATTTTGATGGGGCAAACCGAAAGTACCATCAAGCCATAAAGCATGAGCCTGATGATCCGTATGCGTACAATTATTTGGCGGAATTGGCTTTGGTTCAAAAAGATGAAACGCAAGCATTACGTTATTACAACATCGCACTGAGTAAAAATAGAGTAGATGAAACGGCATTAAGAGGGTGGTTTAACCTGCAAATATCGTCCTATGGAGAAGAAAAAGCATTAGAGAAAGGGCATCAATTATCTTCTGGTGCTCAGAGAGTACTTGCTGAACGCTTTCATGAAATTGAAATCTCATTGCTAATGTCAACATTAACCATCGCAATGAATAACGGTGATATTGATCAAGCGAACGTGATTTTAGAACAGCTAGTGTCTGATCCTCCAGCATCACCTTGGCAGCGAAGTGAAGTGGCGGATTCTTTACGCTTAACTGGGCAAACAGAACGCGCAGATAAGCAGATGCTAACGTGGTCAAAAGAGGCGACGGCAGAGATGTCATTCGCGTATGCGTTATATTTGGCTCGATATGGCAAAACATCAGACGCGATCGCGCAGTTAACTGCAATATCGGAAAGTAACCGCAGTGATGCCATGGTTTCAAACCTGAATAGATTAGAGCAAAACCAAACATTTGGTGCGCTGTATATTCTTGCGAAGCGTGATCCTATTGCCGCAGAAAAAGAGATTGATCGTTTAAAAACCAAATACGCTTCAAACCCTGATGCGATGCTGTCACTCATTGACGTTCAATTTCAACTTGGATTTATTGATCACGCCAGAGCTGAATTACAGCACATTACGCCAACAGAAGAATGGAATATGGAGACACAATTACGCTATGGCGGATTGTTGTTTGAGCTTGAAGAAAATGAACAGTTTAAAGAGTGGAAATCGCATTTAGAAGAGAAGCACGCGAATACGGGTCTCTCCATTGATCAAAAGATTCGTCGTGATGTGTTGTTTGCTGAATATGCGTTTAGAAATGAAGAGTATGAAGAGGCAGAAGCGTATTACTCATCGGCAAGTCAGTTAAATACACAATATCAATACGGTGCGTTACTTGGTTTGTTAAGAACACAACAAGCGCTGGGTAAAGACAAACAAGCCCAACAGTTGGCGTTGTATTTATTCACTGAAAAGCAAGAGCTTAGCAGCCGACAAAGCATGGAGTTAGCGGTTATATTAACGGAGTACGGTTACGAATCTGAATCGATTATCTTGGTTAATGATCTGAAAGAAAAACAAGACAGTGATGCCATTGATTATCGCGATGGCATGGCGATAGCGATGAAAGAGAAGGATTGGACGCTTGCTAAACACATGGCGCATTATGCGTTAATTGAAGACGCGATTAATCCTCAAAATGATTCAACCATCGCTGAATTTACAGACGACGATGCACTGGGTATTGAACCGAAACCAAACGAGGCTCCGAAAGAAGAGAGCTTGCGTGAGCTATATTATAATGCAGATGATAACTGGCTTACTCGAAACGTAAAATCTGATCTTGATCGTGTCTATGGACGTGATCAAGGCTACGTGTCTTTTGGCGTCGATTACAGTGCGCGAGATGGTCAAAATAAATCAGTACAAGTGCCGATTGAAGCGATTATCCCAATGCCTGAATACGATGGGCATTTGCAACTTCGCGCTGATGTTGTGCATCTTGATTCTGGGGATATTGATTATTATGACTCCACGGCAACAATGAATGATAAAGCAACGGGGACCGCTTTTGGCATTGGTTGGCTTGCCGATTCGTGGAGTGCGGATATTGGAACCACACCTATCGGATTTGATCAGAAAAATATCGTTGGCGGTCTCAATTTATCTGGTGATCTTGGTGATGTGGGTTGGAAAGCAACGTTATCTCGACGTGCAGAAACCAGCAGTACCCTTTCTTATGCCGGAATGACAGTGCCTAATGGAGTGAACGATCCTCAGGGTAAAGAATGGGGTGGTGTGATGAAAACCGGTATTAACCTTGGTGGAAGTTACGATCTCGGGGGTTCTGTTGGTTATTGGGCAAGTGCACAATTGCATAAAATGACGGGAGATGGGGTTGAAGACAACACTCGTGTCGGTTTACTGGGAGGGACTTATTGGAAAATCATTAATGAAGAGAATCGACGATTAAGTCTTGGTTTGAACTTAATGTATCTGAATTATGATAAGAACCTGAGTGAATATGCTTATGGAAACGGAGGTTACTATAGTCCGCAACAGTACTTCTCAGCCTCAATTCCGGTGAACTATTATGAGCGCTTGAATGATGGGTTCTCGTATCTCGTCAGTGGTTCCGTTTCTAATTCTTGGACAACAGAAGATGCGCCATACGGATTATCAACGGCTGATTCGACTCAAGGTGGTGGTTTTGGATTTTCCTTACAAGCCGCCGCAGAGCAGCGTATCAGTAAACGTTGGTATTTAGGGGCTTCAGTTGATGTTCAGCGTTCCGATTTTTATGAACCAAACCATCTATTGTTTTACGCGAAATACACCTTTACGGATCGTTGGCAGCCAATAGCAATGCCAATTGATCCGTTAACGTTATATGGTGATTTTGATTAGTGCAGTCTAATCTTGGTATAAGAAACAAGTAAATAAAAAGCCGATGATTGATTTACCTTATAAAAGTAGTTATTCATCGGCTTTTTTAGATTTATTGTAGAGCGAGTAACTTACACTAAACTGACTTCAACATCCGATTGCACTTGGCTTGAGCAAGCGAGTGTATAGCCTTGTGCTAGTTCTTCTTCGGTTAGCGTTTCTGTACTGGTTCGGCTTACTTCGCCTTTTGTGACTTTACACTTGCATGAACCACAGATGCCGCTACGACACGCAATAATAATAGGTACGCCACTGTCTTCTAATACGTCTGCTAGTGTTGCGCCTTTATCGATTTCTTTTGAAACGCCAAAAGCGGGTACTTCAAACTGAACCACGCCTGATGCATCGGCACTGTCGTTGGTTTCTGGTTCTATAGGCGTAAAGCTTTCTTGAAAGAAATGCGCCATGTCCAATCCAATCGCTTCAACATAGGTTTTCATGTCTTGCATAAAATTCATTGGGCCACACAAAAAGACGGTTCTTTCTGTTAGGTCTGGGCACAGTGTGGTTAACCATTTTTGATCTAATCGGCCTTGAGGGAAATCGGTGTATTGAGGCTCTTTCAAAAGAAGTTGTAGAGAAAAATTGTCATGGTGTTGGTTTAGATATTGCAATTCATCAAAATAAATCGTGTGTTCTGGTGATCTCGCCATATGAATAAACGTGATGTCTACGTTGGTTTTATTTGCTAACCAAGTTCGTGCCATCGACATGACTGGAGTAATACCACAACCTGCACTCAATAATGCAATTTTAGGTTTAGCGGAACAATCAACAGAATTGAATGGTCCTGTCGGTGCTAATACAGAGAGGCTATCACCTTCATTAAATTCATCAATCAGGTAATTAGACACTTTGCCGCCTTCAACTCGTTTAATCGTGAGTTGTAGAAAGTCTTGTTGTGGAACAGAGCTAATAGAATAAGCGCGGTATTCCATTTTACCGTTTAATTCAACGCCAACGCTAATGAATTGCCCCGGCTTAAAATCAAACGTGTTGTTATTGTCTGAAGAAAGTTGAAGGCTGATAGTATCATCGGTCTCTAGCCATTTTTTATCACAGCGAAGTTGAGCGGCGGTTGTCGGCCAAATAAATTGTGTCATGGTTTTCTCTATTCAGTTTATTGCTAAGATTGGTATTAGCGAAAAATGCCCCAGATAACTGAGGCATACATTCATTAAGTGCGAAAAGCAGCGATTATGCAGCTAAAATCGTTTTTAAATCGTCTTCAACGTTGCTAATGCTACGCATGTCGAATTTCTCTTGCATGATAGCAAGTAGGTTATCAGTTAAGAACGCAGGGGCTGTCGGGCCTGTGTAAATGCCTTTTACGCCAAGAGCGAATAGAGTTAATAGAATAACAATCGCTTTTTGTTCGAACCAAGAAAGTACCAGCGTTAATGGAAGTTCGTTAATGCCACAATCAAACTCTTTTGCTAGTGCAAGTGCGAGTTGAATCGCTGAGTAAGCATCATTACATTGACCAACATCCAATAAGCGCGGAATACCATTAATATCGCCGAATTGGTTTTTGTTGAAACGGTATTTACCACAAGCAAGCGTCAAGATAACTGAATCTTCAGGTGCTTGAGCGGTAAAGTCTGTGAAATAGCTACGTTCCGCTTTGTCACCATCACAACCGCCAACAAGGAAGAAGTGACTGATGTTGCCTTCTTTTACTTGCTCAATAACGGCAGGTGCTGCTGCCATTAATGCGTTACGACCAAACCCAACAGTGATCATTTGTTCGATCTCGTTATGTTTGAAGCCTTCTTGCGCTAATGCACAATCAACAACGGCGGTGAAATCGTCACCTTCTAGGTGAGCAACGCCAGGCCAGCCAACAATGCTACGTGTGAATAGGCGATCGGCGTATAGACCCACATTTGGGTTTAATAGGCAGTTAGACGTCATTACGATTGCGCCAGGGAAGTTAGCAAATTCTTTTTGCTGGTTCTGCCATGCACTGCCGTAGTTACCCACTAGGTGAGGGTATTTTTTTAGCTCAGGGTAAGAGTGAGCAGGCAGCATTTCACCGTTCGTGTAAACGTTGATGCCTTTACCTTCGGTTTGTTGAAGGATTTTTTCTAAGTCATGTAAATCGTGACCAGAAACAAGAATACATTTACCTTCGATGGTTTTAACATTTACTTGTGATGGCTCTGGGTGACCAAAGGTATCCGTCTCGCCTAAATCTAGCATTTCCATGATGCGGTAGTTCATTAAACCGATTTGCATAGAGCAGTCTAGTAATGCGTTTAATTCAGTCGGGTCAGTACCCAACCATGCCATAATTTGGTGGTATTCAGCAAAAACAGCGTCATCAGTTTGACCAAGAACACGTGCGTGCTCCATGTAAGCGGCTGCGCCTTTTAAGCCGTAAAGACAAAGTAGACGTAGACCAATCACATCTTCATGTTCTGAATCGTGACCACGGTTAACGGCTGCTTGTGGAGCCAATGCGATTAACTCTTCTACGTTGGTTGGTAAATCAAATAGTGCTGCAGGAGAAAGCTCAGATAATTCAGTGTTTGATAACAATGCCGCTGCACGAACTTGTTCTTCAAGTTGTTTTTTGTAAGCGTGTGCTTGCAGTGCGAATTCGATAACACGCTCTGGATCAAAGTTAACGTTTGTTAGTGTTGCGAAGAAGGCTTTTGGTGCCCAGTGATCGATCTCATCAATCACTACATTTACTTTACGACCTTGTTCTGCCCAGAAAGAAACACCTTGTAGTGTGTAAACTAGAATATCTTGTAAGTCAGATACTTCTGCTGTTTTACCACACATACCTTGTGCAAAAGAACAGCCTTTCGTTGTTGGTGTTTGAATTGTTTGCTCACATTGGATACAGAACATAGTTGGAACTCCAGTCATTGAATACATATTGTTCAAATCCTGTTAGGTCAGTGCGTTTTGCTACCTTGAGCAAATTGCTGAACTAATCGAGACTTGACTCTACATTGATGGGTTCTCTATTGCACAGGGCGTGCCATGTTTAAGTTATTGATTTACAATGTTTTTATTTTCTTTTCTTTACGTGTTGATGTGTTTATTACATCGTGCTTGTTGTGATAAATACATCATCAGGTTAAATAAGGTTGTTTTATAAACCAAATTTCTTACCCATGCGGTACAAATTTCCTCTGTCCATTTGCAAAAATTCAGCAGCTTGTGACCATGTTCCATTCGATTCGGATAAAGCGTGCTCAATTAATTGTTTTTGGTAGCTTTCGACTAGCTCTCGCATAGGTTTACTTTCTTTAGGTAGAAAGGCTGTTGTTATTTTTACATCGTCGGTGTGTTCAACGTCTCCTAGAAAGTGTGCAAGAGTAATGCTCGTGTCGCTGTCTTGTATCGCTCGAAGCCCTGCACGCATTAACGTATGTTCAAGTTCTCGTACATTTCCTAACCATGGACTGTTTTCTAAATGCGTTAAGGTTCGTGGATGAATATGAAGATTCGGAACGTTAAATTGAGTGCGAACTTTGTCTAATAAATACCCTGCCAATACTGAAATATCACCCTCACGATCGCGCAGTGGGGGAACGTTAATTGGGAATACATTTAAGCGGTGAAACAAGTCAGCTCTAAAGCGTCCTGTTTCTACTTCGTGCGCTAAGTTTCGATTGGTGGCTGCGATGATGCGTACGTTTACCATGACGTTTTTATCTGAGCCGACACGCTGCACTTCACCTTGTTGAATCACACGTAATAATTTGGCTTGAATTAGTAGCGGTAACTCGCCAATTTCATCCAAAAATATGGTGCCGTTATCCGCCAATTCAAACTTACCGGCTCGATGGTTATTTGCGCCAGTAAATGCGCCTTTTACATGACCAAATAATTCACTTTCCGCGAGAGACTCTGGCAGTGCTGCACAGTTTACATAAATCATTGCTTGCTCATTACGCAAAGATTGCTCGTGAACAGAATGAGCGACCAACTCTTTGCCTGATCCGGTTTCACCACTGATGAGTACTGCGTAATCAGAAGAGGCTACCATCTTGATATTATTACGTAATCGGTCAATTTGAGGGCTAATCCCAATCAATTCACCTTTTTGATTTCGGGCTTGTTGAATTAACGCTTGATTGATGGATTTCTGTTGCTGGTTACTGTTTTTTAGCGTTTCTATTAGTGCCTTATTATGCAAGGTGGCCGCGGCCAAGGCGGCAAAGGTTTCGATGGTGATATTATCTATCTTTTTAAACGCCCCCACCTCTAAAGCGTCTAAAGTTAATACGCCAACTAAGGTGTCTTCCACATATAAGCTGCACCCCAAGCAGTCATGCACCTCAATACTGATGTGTTCATCCACCAACAATAAGCCATCAAAAGGGTCTGGTAAGTCCGAATTAGATTCAAAGCGAACAGGGTGTTTGCTCTCTAAAATGGCTTGTAACCGGGGATGCACTTTGGGTGGGAAACAGCGACCTAATACGGCGGTGGACAGCCCTTGAACGGCGACAGGTTTTAAGCAGCCATCATGGTCTAATACAAACAAAGCACTGGCATCACAAGGAAACACTTGATGAATCGAAGAGATTAAGCGTTGGTAGTGCAGATCACTGGATAAGTTAGAGCTAAGATCCAATGCGATTTGCAATAAGACTTTTTCGATAGAAGGGTTCATCGTGATACACCAATAGAAAGCTGAGAAGCTAGAGTATCAGGTGATGTTAAAAACACATCATTAAAGACTTAATGTAGATCAATGAAAGGGTAATCAGTAAATAAAATGATCTTACAAGAGACCTTGATAGCCAGTTTATTTAACTCTTTGTAGGTAAAAGCATCGTCATTTTAATTTACGGTTTGATGTTCTGTAATTTTTAAGGCAGAATCTTGATGTTTTTTTATCCATATTGAGTTTTTCTGCCATGAGATTATTGAGTGACCGAAAATTATTAAGAGTGCTGCAATATCTCCCTATTGCGATCATTCTTGTATTTACCGTAGTGCTGAACTTTTTTATTGTGAAAGATAACAATATCAAAGTAGATATTTTGGTGGAGTCGGTACGGGCAGATGTGATTGGTACTCAAAAACAAAAAATAAAATCGAACATTGAGCAGTTATACCAACAAATAAATCATGAAAAGAAGTTGGTAGAGCAAGTTGCTAGAGAAAAACTTCGCTTTCGTGTTGATACCGCAATTAGCATCGCCAATGGATTGCTGCTTGAAAACCAAGATAAACCGATGGAAGAAGTGAAACAACTTATCATTGATGCATTACGACCTATTCGCTTTGATGATGGACGTGGATACTTTTACATTTCGACATTAGATGGGATGAGTGTGATGCATCCTATCACTTCCGATTTAGAAAATACCTCGATACTTAATCGTATGGATTCTCGTGGTAATTATTATATTCAACACAAAAAAGAAGAATTAAATAATAAAGGTGAAGCGTTTAGTCATTATTGGTATATCAAACCAGACAAGGGAGAAGAGGAGTTTGCTAAGGTTAGCTTTGATCGTAAGTTAGGCGCATTTAATTGGTATATCGGCTCTGGTGAATATGTTCTAGATATTGAAGAAAGTATTCAGCAGCAAGTATTAGCAATGCTCTCTAGTATCAATATGGACGATGATGGTTATGTCTTTGTATTTGATTTAGAAGGTGATGCAAAGCTAATTAATCAAAAAGTAATTACAGACCATTCTATCGATGTTTTTAAAGTAAATGATGAACTTGGTAAGCTGTTATTTAATGCGACTGATAAAAAAGGTTTCCTGCTTTATAACAATAAATTAGTTGAAGGCGCGAATTTACTCGGGCCTAAAATCAGTTATTTCCGAGTTATCGATGGCTGGGATTGGGTCATTGGAACCGGTTTTCATACCAACCGTGTCTTAACATTCATTAAAGAAAAAGAAAAAATTCTAGTGGCGCAAGGGGATGATGATTTATTAAAACTGCTTGGATTAACATTGCCTTTTAGTCTCATTTTAACGCTCTTAACTGTGATCGTTGGTCGTCGAGTGTACCGACACTTTGTGATGTTAGAAGGTCAGGTTATTGATGACTTTGAACGGTTGAAATTAAGTCGAAATGAAATGCGTTACATGGCGAAATACGATCAATTGACGGATTTGCCTAATCGAATGCAATTGACCGAAAATATTGAAAACTTGATCGCGTTATCAAAATTAGAGAATAAGAAAGCGGCGGTGGTGTTTGTTGATTTAGACGATTTTAAATACATTAATGATCAATACGGGCACACCTCGGGTGATCAATTATTACAACAAATTGGCCGACGTTTCGAGCATATTTTAGAAGAAGGGGATTGTGTTTCTCGCTTTGGTGGTGATGAGTTTATCTTTTGTTTTTCTTTGCTTGATAATATTGCCGTTGCAGAGTCTAAAGTTCGAATCATTCAAGCGTTATTTTTACAGCCTTTTTTATTAAGCGGTGTGGCAGTGACAGTAAAATGTTCTATTGGTGTATCTATATTCCCCGATCATGGTTCTAATTCTGAAGATCTTATCTCAAAAGCCGACATTGTTTTATATAAATCAAAAGAGCGACACAAAGGCGAGGTGATGTTTTACAACGCAGACATTAACGAGCAAGTTCAATATAACAGTCTGCTTGAAAAACAACTGAATCGAGCATTGCAAAAAAGTGAAATCAGTGTGGTTTATCAGCCACAAATTAATACTGAAACACAGCGTATTGAGTCGGTTGAAGCCCTTTGCCGGTGGGATAATTCAGAGTTAGGCTCCGTGTCACCTCTTGAGTTTATTCCGGTTGCTGAGCGGATTGGCGTTATTCATGACATTGGGGATTACGTCTTTTATTTGGCGTGTCGTGACACAGTCGCGTTAATGCCAAATGGCAACAATGCGATTGGGGTGTCTATTAATATTTCACCAAAGCAATTGGCTCGTATGGATTTTGAAAAGCGAATTATGTTGATTGTGCATAATTCTGGGATTGATATTAAGAGGGTGACATTAGAAATTACAGAGAATATATTTATTGACGATCTCACCACCGTATCGCCCGTTTTACAAAGATTGCGAGCGCAAGGGTTTGGTATTTCTCTGGATGATTTTTGTACTGGGTACTCTTCGCTAAATTACCTCAATAATTTACCGATTAGTGAAATCAAAATAGATCGCTCTTTTGTTGATAAACTATTAAATAATAAGCAAAGTGACACCTTAGTAAAAGCGATTATCGCGATTGGATCTTCATGCCATATGAAGGTTGTGGCTGAAGGGGTTGAGACTATCGAGCAGCATCAAAAATTAAAAGAATATCATTGTGATTTATTGCAAGGGTATTACTTTGATAAGCCGCTACTTATTGGTGATTTAGTTGATCGTTACGCTGAAAAACTGAGTTGATACCAAGTTAATGATTACGTTTTATGTACTTCCTTTCTTTTTATCTTAACTCTCGTTTAAATTGATTGAATCAATGTGATTACGTCACATTGATGTCTCATGCTTATAATTAATATGACTTAAATTGGGCACGTTTAAAATAAGTATCCTAAAATTGTAATTATTATTAATTTATAAGGCTTATTAACGATGACTAAATGGCTTATATCTTGTGGTGCCTTTTTATTTAGCGGTTTTCTTCTTGCTGAAGAATCAAATCAGTTTGAAATAGGGAAAGAGAAAGCAAAAGTGTGTATGGCTTGTCATGGTGCTGATGGCATTGCATTGATTGATCCCTACCCAAACTTACGAGGCCAACGCGCTTCTTATCTTGTCTCTGCATTAAAAGATTATAAATCCCGCGAGAGAACGAGTGGGTTAGCCATTCTAATGCAGCAGCAAGCAGATACCTTATCCAATCAGGACATGAAAGACATTGCCTATTATTACTCGATGTTAGGTTCTGAGTCTCAAGATAAAATGGAGTAAAGGCGATGACAGATATCAGGGATTACGATACAAAAGTTGTGCGCTATTTTATTATTGCTGCCGTTATTTGGGCCGTCATTGGTATGAGTGTTGGTGTGATGCTTGCTGCCCAGCTTTATTGGCCATCGCTCAATTTTGATTCACAATATTTTCAGTTTGGCCGATTGCGTCCGTTGCATACGTCGGGTGTTATTTTTGGTTTCGTCGTTAATATTTTAATGGGCACCTCGCTGTATATTGTTCAGCGAACGAGCAAGGTGGAATTATTTAATAAAAGCCTGTCTTGGATGGTCTTCTGGGGCTGGCAGTTTATCTTAATCCTCGCCTTGATAACGCTCCCGTTAGGGTACACAACCACTAAAGAATACGCCGAACTAGAGTGGCCAATCGATATATTAATCGCCTTAGTATGGGTGCTTTATGCGGTCTTATTCTTTGGTACGATTGCGAAAAGAAAAGTCAGCCATATCTTTGTCGCCAATTGGTTTTTCGGGGCATTTATTCTCGTTATCGCGATGATTTTCATTATTAATAATTTGGCGTTACCGGTGTCAATGTGGAAATCTTATTCGATTTATGCCGGAGCACAAGATGCCATTGTTCAATGGTGGTGGGGACATAATGCCGTGGGCTTTTTGTTAACCGCTGGCGTTATTGCCATGAACTATTATTTCATTCCTAAAATATCTGAACGTCCTATTTATTCCTACCGTTTGTCTATTATCCATTTTTGGGGATTAGTGGGCTTTTATACATGGGCTGGCACGCATCATCTTATTTATTCATCCGTACCAGTATGGGTGCAAAATATTGGTATCGTAATGTCGCTGATCTTATGGATACCGTCATGGGCAGGGGCTTTTAATAGTGCGATGACCTTACTCTCTAACAAAGAGAAACTGAAAAAAGATTACATTATGTTGTTCTTTTTCTCTGCCATTCTTTATTACTGTCTCGCGACGTTTGAGGGGCCATTATTGGCGATTCGTTGGTTTAACATGGTTGCTCATAATACCGAATGGATCATTGGTCATGTACATTCTGCTGCCTTAGGGTGGGTGGGTATGTCTGCCATTGCTGTATTTTATTACTTCATTCCGCGTTTATGGGGAAAAGAAGATCTGTGGTCACTCCGTTTATTAAAGTGGCATTTCTGGTTCGCTCATATTGGGGTTGCCCTTTATGCGATAGCCCTTTGGGTTGCAGGGATTGGTGAAGGGTACATGTGGCTTACACAGCTTGATAACGGCTCACTCGCCTACAGTTTTGTTGAAGCAATGGACTTTAAAGCGCCGTGGTTGTTTGTTCGTTTCCTTGGTGGTGTCTTCTTTGTTGTTGGCTTATTGATGATGGTGTTCAACCTTTACAAAACGGTAACGTCGAGTACAGGAGCACTGGCTGAGATGGAGGGGAAATCATGATAGTGAGCAAAGATTTTACTCAATCGGTTTTCATTTTAATTATTTCAACGGTCATTGTTGCGTCCTTTTCGCTGCTAGTTTGGGTGGTTCCTAATCTATTTTCATCTGGGGATTTAAAGAAAATATCCTTGGCTAAACCGCTTACCGCATTAGAACTTGCGGGTCGAGATATTTATATCAGCGAAGGGTGCCATGTTTGTCACACTCAAATGGTGCGTCCATTAGAAGCCGAAATACTGCGTAATGGTCGTGCAAATAAAGAGGCCGATGATATTTATGAGTTTCCAAATTTATGGGGGTCAAAACGTACCGGTCCTGATTTGACGAACATGGGGCGTAAGTATTCCGATCAATGGCATGTGATTCATTTGATGAACCCTCGTAATGTGGTTCCAACCTCTATCATGCCAAGCTACCCGTGGTTGTTTGAACAAACGCTCGATGGAGAGGCGATTTCCGATAAGATGCGAGGGCTACGTATGCTCGGTGTACCTTATACCGATGCGGATATTGATGGAGCTCGACTTCAAGTGATTGGAAAAACGAAAGGTGAAGCGTTGATCCGTTATTTGCAGAGCTTGGGTGTTGATACCATGCAAGATCAAGGGGAATAATTATGACTGGATTTTGGAATATATGGGTCATTACTCTTACTGTTATTTTCTTGGTCTTGATGGTTTATGTGGTGGTGAAATATTGGAGAACGAACCATCTTGCCGATAAAGATAAAACCATTGATTCATTCGATGACATTGACGAAAACGACGCACCGCCACCCCGTATTATGTTTGTTGGGTATTTTATCGCTTTCTCGTGCTCTATTGTCTTTTTAGTATTGTATCCGGGACTCGGTAATTGGCAGGGATTACTTGGGTGGGAGCAAAGCGACGATACGATTCAAGAACACAATGAATCCTTGGACGAGCAAATTGCAGGCATCAATCAAGTCGACTTAACGGTATTAGCTGCAGAACCGATGATTGTTTCGTCAGGTAAAGGGTTGTTTCAAACTCACTGTGCTGCTTGTCATCGTGCTAATGGGCAAGGTCAGAAACACTTTCCAAATTTGATTGATGACGTGTGGTTGTATGGCGGTTCAGATAGTGACATTTTACATTCAATTAAAAAAGGCCGTTATGGTGCGATGGCTGGTTGGAAAAATATTCTTCCCGAAGAAGAGATTCAAAACCTCTCTTATTATCTTGCTTCTCTGCAACAACGCCCACTCAATGCACCCTCTTTGAAGATAAAGCAAGGTGAAACCGCCTTCATGAAAAACTGTGTGGTATGTCATGGCGGCGATGCAAAAGGGAACCAAGCATTAGGCGCCCCGAATTTATCGGATAATGTTTGGTTGCATGGCGGGAGCATTGAAGAGATCCAACATACAATCAATGATGGCCTGAACAACATCATGCCTGCGTTTGAAGCCCAATTAAGTGACAACGAGATCTTAGCGTTAGCGGCGTTTATTACTCAGCAACGCATTGCTTATAATGCAAAAATTGCAGCGATTTCTGAAAAGAACATTAAGCAAGGCGAGTATCTCGCGTACGCAGGGGATTGTGTGGCTTGTCATAGTGCAGAAGGAGGAGAACCGTTTGCGGGAGGATTGCCTTTTGTTACGCCATTCGGGACGGTTTATTCGACCAATATTACGCCCCATTTCACAGAGGGTATTGGTGATTACAGTTACGATGATTTTAAAGCTGCACTCTATGATGGGAAAGGGAAGCATGGGTATCTTTACCCTGCAATGCCTTACACTTCGTATCAACATGTGACAGAAGAAGATGTATCGATATTGTGGGATTATTTACAATCGATACCCGCTGCCTCACGTCGTAACGATGACAATAGCATGATGTTTCCATCCAATATTCGCCTGGGATTATTAGGTTGGAATGTCGTATTTATGGACAGAGAACCGCTTGATTTAACCACTAATGCACCAGTAGAAGGGACGGATATTTGGTCGCGTGGTAAATATTTAGTGGCAGGACTTGGGCATTGTTCTGAGTGTCATACGCCTAGAAATATTGCCCAAGCACTTGAAGAAGATAAGATTTTTCAAGGAAATATCATTGATGGTTGGAACGCCCCTGATATCTCTGCTCGTGAGTTATATCAAGATCGTTGGGATGTAAAAACCCTGACTGATTTCTTGCATACTGGGCATTCAGATAAAGGCTCAGCGTTTGGTGGGATGGCTGATGTGGTTAAAAATAGCACCAGCTTTATGACTCGTGAAGATGTAGAAGCAATGGCGACGTACCTATTGGTGGGAGATGAAAACAACACGATTCCACCTGATACGAAACAGCTACAACCGACAGGATTCACTGACGAAGCCAAACAATCTGATATGTATCCTTTATTCGTATCAACTTGTGGTGCGTGTCATGGGGAGGATGGTAAAGGACGAGATCCAATCGCTCCGACGCTGTTAAACAACGGTATCATCATGCACCGAGATCCATACAATACCATTGCGGTGGTCATTCGAGGACTTGAACCAAGTTATCTTAATGAAGAAAGAAACTTTATGCCGATGGTGAGCTTCCAAAATATATTAACGGATGCACAGTTATCTGAATTGATTTCGTTTATTCGAGATTACCTTGGAGATCGAACTGAAACAGTGACAGCTGCTGATGTAAAAGCGGTGCGAGAGAAACTTCAAAAAGCAGGTTATGCAGGTAATTTCCATACGACGCCTGATATGTACGATAAACGAGACCGCAATATTAACGTCGAATAAGTAAGATAGTGGTATATACAAACGGGTCGTTGATAGAGAATATCAACGACCCGTTTTTATTTGAATTCAGATTGTGCAGAACTAAGCGGCTGCTTTCTCTTCTGATTCTCCTTTCATTCTCAACGCCACATTAACCAACGCGATTAATACAGGAACCTCAATCAGAGGGCCAATTACACCGGCAAACGCTTGATCTGAATTCAACCCAAATACCGCAATAGAAACCGCAATCGCTAGCTCAAAGTTATTACCTGTTGCGGTAAAAGCGATAGAGGCGTTCTTATCATAAGGAATGCCCATTTTCTTACCGATAAAGAAGCTAGAGAAAAACATTAAGACAAAATAGATCGTGAGTGGAATAGCAATGCGAACCACGTCCATTGGTAGCTCAAGGATCATTTCACCTTTTAAGCTAAACATAAGAACAATCGTACCTAGCAGAGCAATCAATGTGATAGGTGAAATTTTTGGAATGAAAACCGTGTTGTACCATTCTTCGCCTTTTTGTGAGACTAAGATCTTACGGCTTAAGAAACCAGCAAGGAAAGGGATACCCAAATAGATAAGCACACTTTCAGCGATGTCCATCATAGAGATATCAACGACCATGCTCTCATAACCAAACACTGGTGGAAGTACACTGATGAATAACCACGCCATTAAGCTGTAAGTAACGATTTGAAACGCAGAGTTAATCGCCACTAATGCCGCGCCATACTCTTTATTACCACCGCCAATGTCGTTCCAAACTAATACCATAGCAATACAGCGAGCTAGGCCAATAAGGATGATGCCAACCATATAACCAGGGTGATCGCCTAAAAATGTCAGTGCTAAGATGAACATTAATATTGGACCCACAATCCAGTTCATAACAAGCGATAATGTGATGGCTTGTTTGTCTTTTACAACGCTACCAAGTAGGTTGTAGTTCACTTTAGCTAATGGCGGATACATCATTAAAATCAGGCCAATAGCGAGAGGAATATTGGTTGTTCCTACCGACATGGATTCATTCCATTCTGCAACTTGAGGAAATTGAACCCCAATTAATACACCAATCGCCATTGCGATAAAAATCCACAGTGTTAGGTATCGGTCGAGAAAACTGAGCTTAGGTTGCATAAAACCTCCTTATGGTTTTATTTTAATTCGATAGTATGTCAAATAACAATCGTACATCGTCGAATTACGATTGATTTTTGCAAAAATAATCACGTTATCATTCATGCTTATTATAGAAGATGGACAAGTAACGTGAGTGATAGTATCAATATTAACTACATTAAAATGGTGTTAGTGAGTTGATCAAATAGAGCAATACGATCTCGATTAATTCGATAACACATTTTGGGTGGGATAGATTCTGCAGTAATAAAGCCTGCTTGTTTCAATACACGTAAATGTTCAGAAACCGTTGATTGAGCCAGTCCTAATTCAGAGACCAAATCGCTGTTTAAACAGCCTCCTGATTTTTCTAATGTTGATAATATTTTTAAAATACGAACGCGAGCAGGGTGAGACAATGCTTTTGCTAATGACGCAAATTCTTTTTCTTGTTGCAGGCCATGTTCTGACGTTGAAAAAGAACATTTATCTGTCGGGTTGCATTGCGTTGCCATTGTCTACTCGTTAGTTAATCGTAAAAACACGATGAACTATAGGCGTATTAAAAAAGAAGATCAAGCCGTCATGGTTGAAAAAGTAAGGTTGTTACAAAGAAAAGAGTGAAGGAAGTCTAAAATTCGGATATAAATGGACGAATTATGCACAAGTTTTCGACATGTCTTCCGCTACAGTGAATAGAGAATGAGTGTTCAATTAAAGGAATGGCAATGTTAACGGGTGTTTCTTCATATCAAAATTCAATGGTGTACCCTCAACCAGTAGTTCCAACGTCAATGGCGAAAAATTCGTCTACAAATACGGCATTTGTTATTAATCATGATCAAGTGACGCTATCGAATGAAGGCAAAGCGTTGTTGTATGCACTTCAAGAAATTGAGAAAGAAAATCATTATAAACAAGAAAGTGATCGAGACATGAGCGAACAAGTCGAGTCTTTTGCTCATGGCGCTTTAGGTATTAATCCCCCAAGCGCCCTTGAAGAAGAAAATGATACCTCTTATTCTGCGGGGCAATACGTTTCTGCCGCATTAACCGTGGGCGGGATTTTACTCGCGTTAGTATAGTGTTTTGATATTACGTTGTATTTTTTGAATGTCTTAATGTATCGTGAAGTGTCTATTACTTCAAAATAACGTTAAGGAATGAATATGTTAGCTAAATTAGGAATGGCGATACAGGCGCTGTTAGCAGTGGCGATTTTCTATTTGGGATTTACGATTTATTCATTCACCAATACTATTACCGTTGTTGTTAACGATTACCCAAAATTCATGGCTGAAATCACTAAAACTGCGGATAAACTGGAAATAGACCAATGGTTGTTATTAGCAAAACACGTTGAAAAATTAACGCCTCAAGTATTAACCTTAGTCAGTGAGGTTAAAAATACCGTCAATAACGTAAACCAAACGGTCGTATCGGTCGATAATAAAATTCCTCTGATCCTTAATGAAGTCAAAGCCATTCGAACTGAATCCTTACCAGAAGTTATTACGGTAATGAATGCTGTAAATAATAAAACCGTACCGAGCACATTGGTTGAATTAAAAAATTATCGCGAGCACGTTTTCCCTAACGCGTTTGTTGAAAGTAAAGGGTATCGAATTACAACGATCCCCGCGGTTATAAAAGAATCAGAGAGCTTACGTAAAGACGTTCCGCCTATCATGCTAAAAGCCGATGAAATTATAGATAAAGCCGGAGAGCTATCTCAACAAGCAACTCAAGGTGCAGTGAAGGGCGTTATTATGTCACCTTTTAATTTGCTAAGAGAAGCAGGTACTGAGATTCAATCTAAGGTAAAACAATAATCTGTAATGAACTTCCGCGTTTATTATTCTGATTATGCATAAAAACCTCATTTTTTTATTTAACAAAACAGAACCGCTACACTTACTGTTGATACACTTTTAATATCGAAAACGTCTTGAATATCTGGCCGATAAATAGCCGGGTATTCAAGGATAAACACGAATTTTTAAGGATGATCAATATGTCGTTATTGACTGGTGCGTTAAGTCACTTCTCTAATCCCAAAGCAAATGTAGAGGCTGAATACTCAGCTGAACAGCATGCTATTTTAAATGTGGCCGACTCAGAGAACGCTATTCGTGATATTACACAATGGCCAAACTACGCAGCTACGCCATTGTATTTGTTGAACGATATTGCCAGTGCAGCAAAGCTTAAAAAGTTGTGGTACAAGGATGAATCACAACGCTTTGGTTTAAAAAGCTTTAAAGCATTAGGCGGTGCCTACGCCGTCGCTCGTCAGCTACAAATACTGCTGCATAAACAGTATGGAAAAATGCCCACGACAAAAGAGTTATTAGAAGGTAAGTGGAAATCAGAGGTTGCTGAAATTGTTGTGAGTTGTGCAACCGATGGTAATCATGGACGCTCAGTGGCATGGGGAGCGCAGATGTTTGGCTGTGGTTGTGTAATTTATATTCATCGTGATGTATCAGAAGGTCGTAAGCAAGCGATGGAAGCTTTTGGTGCAGAAGTGGTTCGCATCAGTGGAAACTATGATGAATCTGTGCGATTAGCTGACTCTGAAGCGAAAATGCATGATCGAGTGATTGTGTCTGATACCTCGTATGAAGGTTACATGGATATTCCAAAAGATGTCGCCTTAGGTTACACCGTCATGCTTGCTGAAGTCGTAGAGCAATTGGATGGAGAGATCCCTTCTCATGTTTTCATACAAGGTGGTGTCGGTGGATTAGCATCAGCTGTGTGTGGTTATTTTTGGGACTTATGGGGTAAACAACGTCCGCGTTTTATTATTGTAGAACCAGAGCAAGCGAACTGTCTTCAGCAGAGTGCACAAGCTGGCAAACCTGTGGTTGTTGGGGGGGATTTAGAGACATTAATGGCTGGTCTTGCTTGCGGTGAAGTCTCAAGTTTAGCGTGGACTATTTTAGAGAACGGGGCCGATGATTTTATGACCCTAAGCGAAGACGCGATCCCTCAAGCCATGCGTTTACTTGCTAAAGGCTATCAATCGGATGGGTCTATTGAAGCCGGAGAGTCGGCGGTTCCAGGGTTTGCTGCCGCTATTTTAGCTCGCCAACATTCTGATTTTTCACAAACCATGCAATTGAACTCATCAAGCCGCGTGTTAGTCATTGGGACTGAAGGGGCGACAGATCCTGAATTGTATAAACAGCTTACGGCGTAATCGCGATTGTTTTATTCGTCTTAATAAATAGATAAAAGGTGTAAGGTTTGGCTTTGCACCTTTTATTCTTGATAGTCATCAATTGGAATTGTTAATCCTACCTTTACAGGGTCCATCACCACATTTGTTTGAAAACTTTTTATATTTGCATTATCAAAGAAAGCCTCACGGGTAAACTTATCGTATCCCTCCATATCTACCGCCGTCACAATCAAAATGAAATCTGAATTGCCTGTAACGTAATAGCATTGCTGTACGGATCGATTGGCACTCATTTCTTTTTTAAAGTTATGCATTAAATCTACGCGTTCTCTTTCTAACGTGACTTGCACAATAAAGGTCATGGTGTGCCCAATGGCTTTTGGGTTTATTACTGATACATCAGCTTGAATAATCTGTTGTGCTCGCATTCGTTTTAAACGGCGTTGTACTGCGGCGGGTGATAATCCAACTTGTTCCGAAATTTGATCTGAGGTTGTACGATTTGATATTTGCATTATGGATAAAATATTGCGGTCTAAATTATCGAGAGAAATTGCCGGAGGTTGAGCCATATAAATAATACCCTTTCGAGCGATGTCTTTTTTATTAACGTTATTAACATCTATGGAGTGTAAGAAAATACCCATTATCTAGGTGTGTGTTTTATTCACTAGGTAAAAAATAACTATAGCATTCATAAATGCGGAAAATCTTCATTTATAGGTCGGTTATAAAGGAAATTCGTCAAAATTATTGCTGTATTATTGATCTTGTAAACAAAATGTAAAGAAAAAACATTCATTGATTTGACCTGATATCGATCAATGAGTAAACATTTTCGTAACAAGATGATGGTGTGGTGTAGCGTTTAATAAGAGAGGCGAGTTCCTCTTATACTTTATAGCAACACTGACGTTCACAATGATAAGGACAAGTAGCATGAAGGTTGAAAGTATTGTTCCGCAATTTGAATTAGAACAATTAGCTCCGGCTGGTCGTATCGGTGTTATTGCCCTAGCGACTGATTTCAACATTGAAAGCGATTTGCGTCAGTTATATCCATCGGATGTACAGGCATTTACTAGTCGTGTTCGTAATGTGAATCCGTTAACGATTGAAAACTTACGTAGCATGGCTCCTGGGATCAGTGTTGCCGCCGATACGATTCTTCCTGGTACGGATTTGGATGTCATCATCTATGGCTGCACATCAGGAACGGTAGCGATTGGGAGTGATCGTATTACGACACTTATTCATCAGACTCGCCCGAATGTAGCAGTAACAAACCCAATAACCGCTGCTTTGGCTGCTTTTGAGCGATTAAACGCGAAACGACTTTCTATTCTGACGCCTTACACTGAAACCGTAAATCAAGAGATGGCGATGTTTTTTATCGAACAAGGTTATGACGTTTTAAACATTGCAGGGTTTGCTTTTGAAGACGATACGGCCATGACTTACATTTCCCCACAAGATATTCAGCAAGCGGCAATAAACGTATGCAGCCCTGATGCTGATTTACTTTTTATCTCTTGTACTGCATTACGTTCAGCAAGTGTGATTGAAGCACTTGAAGCGACGTTAAACAAACCGGTGGTGAGCAGTAACCAAGCGTTAGCGTGGCACTCATTACGACTTGTTGATTACCCACGTCCAGTCAATGGGTTTGGGGTACTAATGGCGCAATACTTGGCGTTATAGCCTTATCTTATTTTTCATTTCTATTCTCTGAATGTGGGCTTAATCGCCAAGGAGTATGCATTATGTCGTCATCTATTTTTATTGACCAATTTTCAGCGCAATTGATTGCTGATATGACGGAATGGCGTCAGCATCTGCATCGTTTTCCTGAGTGTGGGTTTGATGTCAATCTAACGGCAGACTTTATCGCTGATAAACTGCAAAGCTTTGGTATTGCAGTGGTGCGAGATATTGGGAAAAGTGGACTTGTTGGTATTTTACGTAATGGTAATAGCACCGCTAGCATTGGGTTGCGAGCGGATATGGATGCGCTACATATTCATGAACAGAACACATTTTCACATTGCTCACAGCATGATGGAAAAATGCATGCCTGTGGTCATGATGGGCATTCGGCGATGTTATTGGGTGCCGCATGTTATCTAGCGAAAACCTCGATGTTTGATGGCACTGTGTATTTTATTTTTCAGCCTGATGAAGAGCATGGCCGTGGGGCGCAAGCCATGATTGATGACGGACTGTTCGAGCGTTTTTCGATTGATGAAGTGTATGGAATTCATAATTATCCCGGCTTAGCAGAAGGGGAATTAATGGTGCGTCCGGGATCGTTAATGGCCAGTGAAAGCAGCTTTGAAATTACCATCAATGGTGTTGGAGGGCATGCAGCATTACCCCATCAAGGTATCGATCCTATTGTTGTGGGAGCGCAAGTGATAATGGGACTCCAGACGATAGTTTCCCGTAATTTAAGTGCGATTCATGAGACTGCGGTCGTGTCCGCGACAGAATTTGTCACCAATGGAACCGTGAATGTGATCCCATCACAAGTTGTGATTAAAGGCGATTGTCGTTGCTTTACTGAAGATTCGTTGACGAGTATTAAAGACAGCATGGCTCGTATCGTTGCGGGGATTTGTCAGGCTGCGGGCGCGAAACACACCTTTGAATTCATCAATACGTTTTACCCAACGGTGAATAATCCTGAGCAAACGGCGTATTCGGTTCAAGCTGCACAAAAAGTTTTAGGCGTCGATAAGGTGAATGCCGCGTGCGACCCGTTAACTATTTCAGAAGATTTTTCCAGTATGTTACGTGTGAAACCCGGTTGTTATGTGTTACTCGGAAATGGCACAGAATCGGTGGGTGGGTGCGCGTTACATAACCCCAAATATGATTTCAATGATCGGATCTTAACGTTGGGTGCGAGTTATTGGATTCAACTGGTTAATGACCGGTTAAATCAAACAATAAACTGCGAATGAAAGCAGTGGATAGCTAATCATTTTGAACGTAATCATTCGATTCAAAATGTCTTTAGGACAGCGAGTTATAAGGAAAATAAAATGAAACGATTAGGCATAGCATTACTGGGTTTAGGCATGATTTTTGGCGCACAAGCTGAGACTTGGAAGTTCGCTTCAGAAGAAGATAAAACGGACGTTCAAGATATCTACGCGCAAAAATTTGCAGAGACGATAAAGAAAGAATCAGACGGTGATATTCGTGTGCGTATTTACTACTACGGTCAGTTAGGTACGGAAAATGATATTGTCGAATTGGCAGCCAAAGGAACCATTCAATTTGTGGCGGTTGGTGCTGGACATTTAGGTTCTTATGTCCCTGAAGTACAAGCGGTGAGCTTACCATATGTATTAGGCACGAATGAAGCGGTGACTCATAAAGTATTGACACAAAGCCCAACGATTTATAATGAGTTGGCTCCGAAATTTGAAAGTGTGAATTTAAAGCTGCTTTCAATGATGTCTGAAGGTGAAATGGTATGGGGTGGGAATAAACCGATTCGAACCCCAGAAGATTTTGCAAATCAAAAAATTCGTACTTTCACATCAACCATTCCGGTTGAAACGTATAAAGCATTTGGTGCAACACCAACCCCGTTATCATGGGGTGAGGTTTATGGCTCATTACAGCTAAAAACGATCGACAGTATGGTTAACCCAATTTACTTTATTTACAACGCAAAATGGCATGAAGTGCAAGATTACTTGATGTTTCCAGGCCAACAGCCTTATGTCAGTACGGTTTCAACCAACAGTCAATGGTACAAAGAATTATCCGTAGAAAAACAAGCCATGGTAACCAAAGCGATTAAAGCCGCAGATCAAGCGGCGTACGATTATCAAATCCGTATTAACAAAGAAAATATGGATAAAATCTTAAAGGAACGTCCGGATATGCAAGTGATTGTCTTGACGGAAGAAGAGCGTAATCGTTTTAAAGCGTTAAGTGAAAAACTGCACGCGACTTACTTTGATGTTGTTGCCAATGCTTATCCATCAACAGAGCAAGAGGCCGCACGTCAAGGGGCGGAAGACATTCTACAAAACATCTTAAAAGAAGTGAAAGTGGCGTCAGCGACGCAATAAGATCCTTTGTATGGAAATAGTGCTGCACTGATGGCGTATTTCCTAATCACCTTTATCTATTTATAAGCGGTTTATTGTTGACTGAATATGGTTAGGTAAAGGTATTGCTGATTGTTGTATGGAGCTCAGCGTGTTATGAAAGACTTGTTACATAAAATCAGTGCGGTGACTGAGAAGTTAGAACGCTTTTTAATTATGACCGCCATTCTCGTTATGATGATGAATTCTACGGCGAATGCCATTGGCCGTTACGCCTTCAATAAAAGTATCTTCTTTTCTGAAGAATTGAATCAGTTTTTGATAGTGGCGGTTACCTTTATCGGCTTCGCGTATGCCGTAAGAAAAGGCCGCAATATTCGCATGACTGCGGTGTATGATTCACTCGGTTTACGAGCACAAAAATACCTAACCACACTCATTGCTCTATTCACTTCTATGTTGATGTTTTATCTTGCCTACCAAGCCTTTTTATATGTTGAAGAATTGAAAAACTTGAACAGATTAAGCCCTGCATTGCAGATCCCCGTGTATTGGGTTTATGCGATTATCCCAATAGGGTTAGCGATAGCGGGTTTGCAATATGGGATAAGTTTTCTCATGAATCTGATTCATAAAGAGATTTATTTGTCTTTTGATGTGATTGAAAATAAAAACGATAAAGTAGGTGAGTTGTAATGAGCGGAGTTATGCAGTTTTTCTCAGACATCATTGCTGGTGAACCCGATATTTACGTCATCACATTTACCTTAGTGGTTGTGATGGTGGTATTGCTTTTCTTGAGTTTTCCTATGATTGTTCCTTTGGCAGTCGGTGCGTTAATCGGGTTGATTCACTTTTCACAAGTTGATCCTGAAGTCATTATCCAGCAAATGGTCACGGGTATTTCACCCAACGCGTTGATTGCAGTACCTATGTTTATTCTTGCTGCCGATATCATGACTCGGGGGCATACGGCTCTGAATTTATTAGGTTTAATTCAAGCGTTCGTCGGTCATTTACGTGGTGGATTACCGATTACAACCTGTATTAGTTGTACGCTATTTGGGTCAGTGTCAGGTTCAACACAAGCCACCGTCGTGTCTGTTGGGCAAATTATGCGTCCGAAATTACTTCAAGCAGGTTATAAAGACAGTTTTGTCATGGCGCTAATCATTAATGCCAGTGACATTGCCTTTTTGATCCCACCAAGTATTGGGCTGATTTTGTATGGAACCTTAGCCAACGCGAGTGTCGGTGAGTTGTTTATTGCGGGTATTGGGCCTGGTTTGGTTCTGGCGGGATTATTCTCATTGTACAGTTACGCTTACAGTGTGAAGCACAGCGACAGTCTGACGTTAGTTGATAAGACCACAATAGAAGAAAAAATCATCGCAATTAAAAAAGCGATTTTACCGCTAGGCTTTCCGACTCTTATCATTGGTGGTATTTATTCTGGCATCGTGACACCGACAGAAGCCGCTTCATTTGCCGTGTTGTATGCGATTATTGTGGAATGTATTTTCTATCGTAAATTGAAAGTAAAAGACATTTGTGATGCGGCGTTAAGTACGGGACTCATTACGGCCGTTGTTTTTATATTGGTCGGAATAGGACAGGCATTTTCATGGTATATCTCGTTCGAACAAATACCTCAAGAGTTGCTGGCGCCGTTGGATCTTGAAAACGCGTCACAAGAGTACATTCTGTTTGTGATTGCGTTGTGTTTCTTTGTCGGCTGTATGTTCGTCGATTCATTGGTCGTGTTGTTGATTTTGACGCCAATCTTTATGCCTATCGTTAATGGGGCAGGGTTAGATCCAATTTTAGTTGGGGTTATGGTGACTCTGCAAATGGCGATTGGCTCTGCGACGCCACCTTTTGGTTGCGATATATTTACAGCGATTGCGATTTTTGAAAGGCCTTACATGGAAGTGATTCGTGGAACATTGCCTTTCTTCTTAATTTTACTGTTTATGTCTGCGTTGTTGATATTCTTTCCGAGTATTGCCTTATTTCCACGAGATGTGCTGTTTAATTAATGCGGTCTGATGATCGAATATTGACTCAATAAAGGATGAATATAATGAGTACATTGCCTTTGATTTCTCCGGCGAGAGGGTTTGAATTTATAGAATTTGAACAACGCACAGCTCTATTGCAACAATCTATGTGTGAGCAGAATATTGATGCGGTGTTTTTTACAACGGAACCTGAATTTCGTTATTTTAGTGGTTTTAAATCGCAGTTTTGGGAGAGTCCAACAAGGCCGTGGTTTTTGGTTATTCCTGCGATTGGGAAGCCGATAGCGGTCGTCCCTGAGATTGGTGTTTCTGGGTTTGACACTACGTGGATTGATGATGTGCGCAGTTGGCCATCTCCAAGGCCAGAAGATGATGGAATAACCTTGCTAGCTTCCACGTTAGCTGAAGTGAGCACGGGCGCTCGTCGATTAGGGGCGATGCTAGGGCCTGAAACGCATTTGAGAATGCCGATTGCAAACTTTACCGCTCTTCAACAGCGACTTCGTCAGCATGATATGGTCGATGTTTCGTTGATTATACGTCATCTTCGGAGTATTAAATCGATGGCCGAAATTGAGAAAATTCGGTTTGCTTGTCAAGTGACGGCGGCAGGGTTTGACTATTTACGAACTCATCTTACGGTAGGCATGACAGAACGTGAAGCTTGTAAAGCAATGCACTTAGAAATGTTGCGTCTAGGTGCCGATGCGTGTCCGTATTTGATCTCGGCATCAGGCCTGGGGGGCTACGACAATATTATTATGGGACCAACGGATCGAGTATTAAATGAAGGCGATGTCCTTATTATTGATACAGGGGCGAATTTTGATGGCTATTTCAGCGACTTCGATCGTAATTACGGTTTTGGTCAAATAGCTCAAGAGACAATTGATGCGTATGATGCCGTTTATGCTTCGACGGAAGCGGGATTACAAATAGCGGCGCCGGGAAGAACTACCGGGGAGGTGTGGCAAGCCATGTGGTCGGTTCTTGAGGAGGCCGGAGCATTAGGGAATGATGTTGGACGGATGGGGCATGGATTAGGAATGCAGCTAACGGAATGGCCCTCAAATGTGCCTAACGGAGATGTTGAGTTGAAACCCGGCATGATTTTAACCTTAGAGCCGGGAATGGCTTTTGCGCCTAATCGTATGATGGTGCACGAAGAAAATATCGTTATCACTGAATCAGGGTGTGAAATGCTACATGACAGAGCGTGGCAACAAATGCCCATTATTCAATAAACCTGAGTGTGGTACGTATAGAACAGACATAAAAAAGCCGATCATAAGATTGGTTTTTTTATCTCTGAAACTAAGTATCGTATTTATTCTGTGATTTGAATCTCTGTAGAGAATTTGATTGTTCTTAATGAGATGGAAGTATGAAATTTCCGAATATTCAAATCAGTATGAAGGACCCGCTCAACAAAATGCTCATAGGCTTGTATATCTTCAACTATGAGGATCAACATGAAATCGTAATTGCCAGATATTTGATAACATTGGGTTATTTCTGGTGATGCCGTCATTGATTGACGGAAGTTTTTATATATATCACCACGGTCTCGCTCCATTTCAACTGAAACTAAGAAGGTTAATTTCTTGCCCACTAATTCAGGATTAACGATGGAGACATCTCCAATAATGACGTCCTGATCGCGTAATCTTTTTATGCGCTTCAAACAAGCAGGAGCCGATAGACCGACAAGCTCGGCTAATTCAATATTGGGTATTCGATTATTTTTTTGTAATCGAACTAAGATATTACGATCAATTCTGTCTAATTCCATAATTTCTTATATCTCTATTTTGAGCGGGTAATATTTCTTATTATAATTTAAATAAGAAATCTTCTGCACTGTTTGTGGTTGTTTTTGAAATATACGTCACGGTTAAGTTGATAGAATAGAGTCTTACTGTATTAGCATATGGACATGATATGAATCTTTTTCTTCATTTTTTCAAAGAGCTCATTCGAGACATTATCAACGTAACGTGGACACTATTTAAGATTATGATACCAATCATTATTCTTATTAAAATAGTGGAAGAGATGGGAGGGATCATACTCCTTAGTAACCTGTTAAGCCCTTTAATGGAAACGGTCGGTTTGCCAAAGGAAATGGGCTTGGTATGGGCAACGACGTTATTAACCAATATTTATGGTGGGCTAATCGTTTTTATTAATACAGATATGCCATTAAGTGTGGCTCAAGTCTCTATATTAGGCAGCATGATGCTATTAGCCCACTCGTTGCCGATTGAAGCGGCGATAGCGAAAAAAGCAGGGGTGAATTTATCTATGACCTTACTTATTAGGATTGGTGGTAGTTTTGTTCTTGCGTGGTTACTCCACCAGACTTATCAAACGGGTGACTATCTTAATCAACCAGCAGTGACCTTGTGGCAACCTGATGCTGTAACCGATACTGGTTATCTTGCATGGGGAATTGGACAAGTTAAAAACTTCGGGGTTATTTTTTTGGTTATTTCTGGGCTATTGTTTACGTTGAAAATTCTGAAATTACTTGGAATTGAGAAACTGATGGCTGTTCTATTGAGACCTTTTTTAAAAATACTAGGGATCAGTAAAGAGGCGACCAACTTAACCATTATTGGCATTACATTAGGGTTGTCGTTTGGTGGGGGATTATTGATTAATGAAGCAAAAACCGGACATATACCCGCAAGAGACGTGTTTACTGCCATTATGCTACTCAATTTACTGCACAGTTTAATAGAAGATACGTTATTGATCCTATTAATCGGGGCGGATTTTACTACGATTTTTTGGGGAAGATTAGTCTTTTCTGTTGTAGTTATATCAGTCATTGCTGCGGGCGTGAGAAGATTAAGCCCTCAATTGTGTGAAAAATATTTCTATCGTAACGTCGCGTTATCTCATTAAGGTAGAAAATGATTACGACACAAAAAAGCCGATCATAAGATCGGCTTTTTTCATTTTATAACCTGTCGGTTTGGGGATGCTAGTGGCTAATTAAAGCTCGCCAACGGTTGCCCAAACGGCAGCTAATACGTCTTGACCAAAGGCAACGCTTCGCTCTGGAGACCAGCCATACAGCTCATCAGCGTGGCTAATATGATCTTTAAATGGCATTTCAACAGTATAAGAAAGACATTTGAATTGTTCGCCTACCCAGTTAGAGCCAACGGTTAAGTTTGCTGTACCCGGTGCGTCTTTATCGTAGCCAATGTCATCTTGGAATTCTGGCGTGATAACCAGTAATGCTTGCTTGAATGTGGTTTCTAGTTTCGCAATGCGTTCATTGTAAGAAGGAATGCCTTCACCACCGGCAACGAAGTTGTATGGAATCGCTTCATCGCCGTGAATGTCTAAGAACATATCAACGCCCGTCGCTAACATACGTTCGCGAACTAAGAATACTTCAGGTGATCTTTCCATTGACGGCGTTTGCCATTCACGGTTTAAGTTCACGCCAATGCCGTTAGTGCGTAGGTGTCCACGGATACTGCCATCTGGGTTCATGTTAGGAACGATGTGGAATACTGCGGTATCAAGTAGAGCACGGCCAACGGTGTCAGTTTCATCTAATAAACGAGATAATAGACCTTCAATGAACCATTCTGCCATTGTTTCACCAGGGTGTTGACGGCCGGTGATCCAAATGTTCTTTTTGCCTTCTTCTGGCTCACCAATCGTTAGAATACTGATGTCGTTGTTATCCAACGTAACGCCCAGAGTTTCTAATTGGCAGCTGTGGTGCGTTTGTGCACCGTGCAATAAATCTTGGTGACGATCGTACGAGTAAGGTGCAAAGTACGCGAAGTACATTGAACGGTACTCAGGCATCACGTTAAAGCTTAACGTATCACCATCAAATTCTGTTGGAATGCGGAACCACTCTTCACGATCGTAAGAAGCAACCACATCGTAATCTTGCCAACCTTCTGGGTAAGCTGATTTTGCTAGACCTAGAATCTTAAATGAATGCTGTTGTTGAGGCTGGCTTTCTAAGCGAAAATGAAACCACTGAGCGATCTCAGTTTGATTATCGGCAGGAATAGTCAGTTGGATATCATCTGGCGTATTCGCCGCTACTACATGGATATTTCCACTTTCAAAATTGCTGAATATTTTCATATTTATACTACTTCACTTATTGAGGTATTTATCAGATTAGCACTAATTCAATGTCTTGTTTAATACTTTAGCTAAGCGAGTTACGGCTTCAACCAATTCTTTTGGTTTTGCATTGGTGAAGTTTAATCGTAATGCCGCAGGGCTGTTTTCTGGATTTGGATAAAATACTGGGCTAGGTACAACCGCAACGCCATTGCCAATTAATGTTTTTGCTAACTCAAACGTGTCGCAATCTGGCAGAGATAGCCAAATGAACATGCCGCCATCTACGGGTTTAAGCTCGCAAGATGAAGGAAGTTGTTTTTTGAGTTCAGCAAACAGCACGTCATAACGTTCTTTGTATAACGTTTGAATTCTTTCCATGTGCTGTTCAAATTTTTCATGTTTAAGTAAACCAACAAGCAACGCTTGCATAGGCACGCTTGAGTGTAAATCAGCGCCTTGTTTCACTTTAATCAATGGTTCTAAGTAGCTTTTCTTGCCTGTAACTGCACCAATTCGTAAACCCGGAGAAGCAATCTTTGAGAATGAACGTAACACGATAGAATCTTGTGGGCAGAAAGTGGACACCATTGGAAGTGCTTCACCAGTAAATCGAAGTTCACGGTAAGGGGCATCTTCAATAAATGCAACCTTGTATTGAATACAAAGCTCAGCCACTTTTTTACGTGTTTCTAATGACCAACAAACCCCTGTTGGATTATGGAAATCAGGCACGGCGTAAAACATTTTTGGTGAATCTTGAATAAAGCATTGTTCTAGTTCTTCAAGGTTTGGGCCAAAATCCGTTTGAGAAACGGTCGCGATATTGGCTTGAACTAAACCAAACACTTGCATTGCACCAAGGTAACTAGGCGCTTCCATTACAACGGTATCATTTGGGTTTACATAAGCACGAGCGATAAGGTCTAAGCCTTGTTGAGAACCCGTACAAATCATAGGCATGTGTGTCTCTGGTAATTGGTAGGTCTCTGTTAGAAGCGCCAACAGAGGTCCATAACCTGCGGTTGCCCCGTATTGAAAGACTTCTGGCATATCAGACAGACTTTCTAAGGTTGGTTTCATCAAATCAATTGGGAACGTCTCTTGATCAGGTAATCCACCTGCTAATGAGATGACATTCTTGTCAGTGGCTGCGGCTAAGATCTCTCGGATGTAAGAAGATTGGATCTGTTGCAGTGAATAAGCGATTTCCATATGTGTTCCCATAATATTCAATTTATTTTTCTCTCTTGATAGTACAAGGCGTTGCTTAACTATGTTTGTCCGTTTATGCTTATAAATATGTCCATTTATGCTATTTTTAATTAATGAGCCAACAACACATATCCAGAATTAATGATGTCTTGTTTTATATTCATCAAGATATCAGCCAAGAACTTGCCGTAAAAGAGCTTGCGGATGTGGCTGCGTATTCAGAGCAGCATTTTCATCGCATCTTTAAACAAGTGGTTGGGGAGTCTATTCATCAGTATATTCGTCGAACACGCATGGAATATGCAGCAAATCAGTTAATGTTTGACACCACTTCTACCGTGCTCGATATTGCGAATACCTGTGGTTTTAGTTCACTGTCTTCATTCAGTCGTGCATTTAAAGCCACGTTTGATATGTCTCCGGGAGAGTGGCGTAAGCATGATTTACAAATATCAGATAAGCCGTATTTAAAAGATCCAGAAATTGCAGCAGGGTACTTGGCGGTTGCTGATAGAGATTTACCGCCGCCTAAAATTATTGAAGTCCCCGAGTTATTAGCCGCCTATGTTCGACATGACGGTTATAACCGCTCTATCAGAAACGCGTGGTTAATACTTAAAGCGTGGGCGAATTCAGAGAACCGAGACTTCTCGACCCAATTTGGTTTGCATCATTCAAACCCTGCGTGGGTCGATTTGAATAAGTGTCGTTATGTTGCTTGTATTGCAATAGATAAACCGCTGAAATACCGAGGTGTTGTAAACCAAATGGTGATCCCCGGTGGTTTGCATGCGGTGTTTCGTTTGCATGGCGTGTATGGGCAATTATTGCCACAGATCAGTACGGTATTAGAGAAGTGGTTGCCAGCGTCAGGCTTTAAACTGAGATCGACACCAGCGTTTGTTCGTTATCATCAAAATCATTTTCTTAATGAAAACGAACAATTTGAATTGGATTTTCATCTGCCTATTAGCTTTTATTGATGACTTCTTTAGGTGTTGATTTTCGGGTTTTAATACTTGAAACCATAATCGAGAGTATCACAAGAATAAGCGCGTATTTTTGGCCGTTTGAGATTGGTTCATGGTAAATCCATACCGCTAAGGCAAGATGAAACGTCGGCTCAATATACTGTAATAGGCTGATCTTACTTAAGGGGGTTTTTAGTAACGACACACTGAGCAATAAAATGGGAATGAGTTGCAAGGGTGCTGTTCCCATTAATTTTCCCCAATCCATCAAAGCAATATCAGATGAATGAGTAGTGATGTACCACAACGCCAGTGGAGCAAAGACGATATGCTCAAAGAAAATGCCCCCAAAGGTATTCAGTTTGATCAATTTCTTGGTGGCAATGTAACTAGCAAAAAAGAGTGAAATTCCCAAACTCAATAGCGGTAATTGTTTATCTAAAAGAACATAAGTCACAATCGCGAGCACCATTAAAACTAACGCCATTTTTTGAGGTAATTTAATCGTCTCTTTGAAGAACATAAATCCCATAAAAAAGACCAATACTGGCGTAATATAAAACGCCAATGAGGCAGCCATAATGTTATTAATGGTAGTGGCATATACAAAACCTACCCACGATAAATTCATGAATATACCAGCGACAGCAGCCAGCGCGATGTTCTTTTTTGTGCATTGGCTGCGATCAAGCAATGTTGGTTTTATGAATAAGATAATCATCAAAATAGCGGCAGACCAAAAGATTCGATTTGCCAATATTAACGCGGGATCAATGTTGCCTATTTGATGAAAATAGATAGGGACTAAACCCCAAATAACAAAAGCCAACGAACCAAAAAATGTATACATAGCCAACCTTTGTATTAATAAATGAACACAAGCTCAACAGTGAGAGATGCGATTCTATTCTGTTATGCAGAACTTTGCTATTAGGTAATGCATCCCATATGATGAAATGGTTAAAGGAATAAAAAAATAAGGGAATAAGGATATGTCGACAAACAAAGCAATACTTTACTACGTGTATGATCCAATGTGTTCGTGGTGTTGGGGTTACAAACCAATATGGGAAAAAATTAAGCAAACGATCTCAAAGGATGTTGATATCGTTTATGTGCTCGGTGGATTAGCGCCTGATTCAGATGAACCGATGCCACAAGAGATGCAAACGCAAATTGCGTCATATTGGCAAAAAATAGAAAATTATTTAGGTACTACGTTTAATCATGATTTTTGGGCGCAGAATACGCCTCGTCGTTCAACATACCCTTCTTGTCGAGCCATTCTTGCCGCTCGCTCTCAAGGTGCAGAGCAGGCAATGCTTGAGTCAATTCAACACGCTTATTACTTAAATGCCAAAAATCCAAGTGATAATGAGGTGCTTATTGAGTGCGCTAGAAACATTGGTTTAAACGTTGCACAATTTGAATCGGCGTTATTTTCTCCTGAAGTCCATCAAATGTTATTAGATGAGATCGCTTTTTCTCGCTCGATTGGTCGACGTGGTTTTCCGTCTTTGTTTTTAAAACAAGGAGAGGAGCTAACGGATCTTCCTATTGATTATGAAAAGTCAGAAGGAACCGTAGCATTATTAAAAAGTTGTCTATATTAAATAGTAACTCACTTGATCTCCTAAATGGATAAGGAATTATAATGACAAATGAATATACACCGCCACAAGTGTGGACGGTAGACGCTGAAAATGGCGGCCAATGGGCAAGCATTAATCGTGCTGATTCTGGTGCAAGACATGAGAAGGCGCTGCCTATTGGTGAACATGCATTACAGCTGTATTCCTTAGCTACTCCAAATGGACAAAAAGTAACCATCATGCTTGAGGAGCTTTTGGCTTTAGGTGTTGTTGACGCTGAATACGATGCGTATTTGATTAATATCGGAGAAGGTAATCAATTCTCATCAGGCTTTGTCGATATTAATCCGAATTCAAAGATCCCAGCGTTGGTTGATCATTCGGTCGATCCTGAACTTCATGTGTTTGAATCAGGGGCTATTTTACTTTATTTAGCCGATAAATTTGGTCATTTTTTACCAAAAGACATTGCGGCACGTACCGAAGTCATGAACTGGCTGTTTTGGTTGCAAGGATCTGCCCCTTATCTTGGTGGTGGCTTTGGGCATTTTTACGCATATGCACCAGAGAAGTTCGAATACCCAATTAACCGTTTTACGATGGAAACTAAACGTCAATTGGATGTACTTGATAAGCAATTGGCAAAGAATAAGTTTATTGCGGGAGACGAATACAGCATTGCTGATATCGCGATTTGGCCATGGTACGGCAATCTCGTGCTTGGCAATATTTACGATGCGGCCGAGTTTTTAGATGTAGAAAGCTATGTGCATGTTGTTGAATGGGCAAAAACGATTTCAGAGCGTAAGGCAGTACAGAGAGGGAAAATTGTTAATCGTTCTTGGGGTGAAGAATGGGAGCAAGTACCAGAGCGTCATTCTGCTGAAGATATTGATATGGTATTAAAAAAGCAACCTAAGTAATTGTATTTATAAATTATCTATTTGAAAAAAGGCGACAGTATTATACTGCCGCCTTTCTTTTATTCGCTATAGTTCGCTTTATGATATTAAGGTCTACGGGTTACATTTCAAATAAGAAGTAGTAACCATAACCAACCACAAAGGCAGGGACTGCTGAGTAGAAGGTCGCGACCATTGCCGCTTTTGGTGCTAATGCAATCGCTGGGAAAAGTGCATCGCCATCATTTGAAATTGCATTTGAAAGCTGTGCAGACATCGGCATTGCGCCAGATAGATACAGACTAGTGACTAATATCTGAGGACCACAGCCCGGTAATAAACCAATCGCTAAACCAATTAAAGGCATCCACATACCGTAACCTAAGAATACGGTGTGTAAATCGACACCTGAGAAATAGGTAGTCAGTTCAAAAACTAAGAAAGCGACAATCACCCAAGCAGAGACAAAGTTAGTGTCTTGTGCCGCTTTTTGAATCGGATGAGAAGTCACACATTTATTGTCTTCAGAAACCGTTGATTGATAGTCACTGATCTCTTTGGTTAATGACCATAACAACATACTACCAATGGCTAACGCAGCTCCAATCCACTCAATCGTGTGCTCAGGAACATGAAGTAATTGGTTAATATCGACTTGGAAAGAGCCTAACACCGCAACGACAGTCGCAGGAACTAATACCCACTTCCAAAATGCACCTTGTAGATTAATAGCTTTAACTTGTAAGCAAGGAATATCACGTTTAGGTTCTACAATTTCTTTCGCTTCTGGACGTAAGAAGTCGTCTTTATGCAAGGCGTTTACAATAATGCCAGATACGGCACCCACAACCACACCTAACGCCATCACACCAAACCCGATTTTAGGTTGTGCTGCAATCAATAAGAAAGCCGCATCACCCATGGTAGCCGTTAGAACAGCAACCACTGACCCAAAGCCTACTTTGCCACTAATGTATTGAGTGGTAACAACGATGGCGCCGCCACAGCCCGGTAATGCACCAAGTAAAGAAGAGAAAACAACTTGGTTGGTGCGAGATTTATTATATAAAGCCGTAATGCGGTTGGTTTTACCCATAATGTTAGATAGGTAATGATAAATGACCAACGTGAACGCCACATAAGTAGAAACTGCCCAAAATGCATCAGAAAGAGTAGTGACAGTAATGGTGCGTGTTGTTTCCGCCGCGACTAACGCGAGTAATGTAATAGGCAATAATAGACGCTTATGTTGCAGTGAGAACTGCGAAAACGAGAACGATTGTGAAAATGAATTAGTAGTCATCATAATTATAAAGCCATCAGTAAATGCGAATGATTATTAGTATATGCAAATGAGAATTATTATCAACTATCATTTTGATAGGAAATACCTATGAATATATTAATTTTATTACTGTTCTTTAAGTAGAAGAAAAAGCTGCATAGTTATTTAATTGCAGAGAATAGTTAATTAAAAGCGAGTAAATGTTAAATAAAAGTTGTGATTGTGCGCTTGTTTGATGAGATTAAATGCTACTGAATGAATTAGATTTGCTAGTATCTTGATCAACAAAACTCAATAGAGTGAATTAGACGATTACTTTTATTATAGGTAAGCCAAGAAAAAACGCAGAACAATGATGAGGGAATATATGAAAGCAGTTGAAGCGAATTTTGATGGTCTTGTTGGGCCAACGCATAACTACAGTGGTTTATCGGTTGGAAATATTGCCTCTAAAAATAATAAATCTGGTGCCTCCAATCCAAAACAAGCGGTGAAGCAAGGCTTAGAAAAGATGAAAGCTTTGCATGATATGGGGTTTGTTCAAGGGGTATTAGCACCTCAAGAACGCCCTGATATTGCTACGCTACGTCGTTTGGGTTTTTCTGGGTCAGACGCTAATGTATTGCAACAATCACATCAATATTCTCCTCAGTTACTCGCGGCTTGTAGCTCGGCATCAAGTATGTGGACAGCAAACGCCGCGACAGTATCCCCAAGCTCTGATACGGCGGATGGAAAAATTCACTTTACACCTGCAAACCTCATTAATAAATTTCATCGCTCAATTGAAGATGAAGTGACAGGCAATATTCTAAAAGCCACGTTCGCAGATGAAAAACACTTCTCACATCACGAAGCCTTGCCACACAGTGATTACTTTGGTGATGAAGGCGCAGCGAACCATACGCGTTTTTGTAATGAGTACGGTGAGCAAGGTGTCGAGTTTTTTGTTTTTGGTAAGAGTGCATTTAATGACCGTTACCCTGCACCTAAAAAATACCCTGCGCGACAAACACTGGAAGCCAGTGAAGCGATAGCAAGAACACACGGTTTGCGTGATAAATTTACTGTGTTTGCACAACAAAACCCTGATGTTATCGACCAAGGGGTTTTCCATAATGATGTTATTGCTGTCGGTAATAAGAATACGTTATTTTGTCATCAACAAGCGTTTTTGAATCAAGAACAAGTGAAGTCTGATTTAAGTGCTTCTTATGGTTCTGGCTTTAATGTTATTGAGGTGCTAACTGATGAAGTCTCTCTTCAAGATGCCGTAGAAACGTATTTGTTCAATAGCCAATTAGTAACAAAGTCGGATGGTAAAACCTTGATCATTCTTCCACAACATTGTCGTGAGAACCCAAGAGTGTGGGCTTATTTAAACGAGCTTGTGGAGCAAAAACGTGGCATTGATGAGTTACATACCTTTGATTTAAAACAGAGTATGCAAAATGGGGGGGGGCCAGCTTGCCTTCGTTTACGTGTCGTATTGAATGAAGCAGAGCAGAAGGCTGTAAACCAACAGACATTAATGAATGATATGTTATTTTCAACGTTGAATGCGTGGGCAGATAAACACTATCGTGATCGCATTGAAGACAACGATCTTGCGGATCCTCAATTGCTATTAGAATCTCGTGCAGCATTAGATGAGTTAACGCAGATCATGCAACTTGGTTCAGTGTATCCGTTCCAAAAATAACATTACGTAAGTTTTTAAAATACGGTAATGGCTTCGATTTTCTATCAAATCGAAGCCATTTTTATTTCGTATTGATAGAAAATGCACGTGTGTTAACGTTGTTAATGACGATGGAAACTCACTTCAATGTTATCTTTTTCATCGTGTTGATAGAGAGCAAGTTGCCATGATTTTTGTGCGTCAGTGGTTTTTTTACTGACAATAAACGCAGAATGTAATTTGGTATTGCTGATGATAGCGTGTTGGTATTCATGGCTTAACTCTTCGGTAATATAGACGCGAGCTTAAATTACGCTGTTTACATTGTAAATCCCAGTTATATGGTCGTTTCTCTAATTAATGTTGACCCTCAATTGTTACGTAATATGGAAGCACTCGTACTTATTGAGTTTAGTTTTAAGTTCAGCTCGTGAAGATTTACGTCAGGTATAGATTAAATTATAGACAATATAACTAAAATGTTATCAGTTTGATTCTCAAAAAGAATATTAATGCTTATCATATTGAGAATTGTAATATAAATTCTTTTAGAATCAGTTGGTTGATATAATGGTACAGACTATGCATCACCTCATTATAGACAAAGTATAAATGAGGGAACATTATGAAGCCAAGTTATTCAATACCCTATATTGCTGCATTAAGTATCGCGTCAGGGTTTAGTACTCACTTAGAAGCCGCCATTCCATTTACTTCCTGCCCGAGCCAAGCGTTTATGGTGCAGAATCCTTCTGGTACCCCTGTAGCCTATGGCATAAGCCTTGATGTAGGTAGTTATAATACGTTGTCTTGGAAAGTAGGTGAGGGGAAAATTAATGGGATAGGCTACAACGTTCATGATGATTATATCTACGGATGGGATTATGGTGCGCAAACGCTTACTCAAATAGGTTCTGACTTCATTTCAACCCCTTTGTCTGTTTCTAATCTGCAGGTTGGTCCAACTTCATTCTATGTAGGTGATGTCTCTACCATTGAAAATGGATGGTATGGCTATCGAGTCAATAAAGGTTTTTTTCGAATTGACCTCGATACGTTAGAGATGACTAAAGTAGCTAGTTCAGCTACGGTTGGTAATCTTCGTATTCTAGATATGGCTTTCCACCCAGATGACGGCATCATTTACAGTGTCGATAATTACGGCTATCTGTATAAAATCGATCCAAGTACGGGCGGTAGTACCAAGCTAAATCAAGTTATCAGTAGTAGCAGTGTTGGTCATAGTTTGTCATTTGGAGCACAGTATTTTGATGTGGATGGAAACCTTTATCTTAGTAACAACGGGAATGGTTATATTTACATCGTCAGTATAAATGATTCAAATTCTAGCTCGGCTTTTTTTGCTTATGGTCCATCAAGTAATTCAAATGATGGAGCACGTTGTGCGTTTGCGCCTGTAGGACAAAATGAAAACAGTGATTTTGGTGATGCACCGGATACCTATGGCACATTGTATGATTCTTTTGGTGCTCGTCATGCGATTTCAGGTTTAAAATTAGGGGCGATAGTTGATGGAGAAAGCGAAGCGTATGCGTACCCACTTTCTGATGACTCGTCCGATTTAAGTAATGATGACGATGGTATCTCTTTTCCTGTTCCGCTTGAAATTGAAGAAACAAGTTTCATTTACGCAGAGGTTGATGGGGCCGATGGAGAAGGAGTACTTAGTGCTTGGATTGACTGGGATCAAGACGGTGAATTTAATGACGATGAAATCATCTTGAACAGTGAATGGGTTGATGATGGGCAGAATCAGCTTTACTTTGAGGTTCCGAGTTGGGCGCTTAGTGGGGATACTTGGGCTCGATTTCGTTTAAGTCATTCTTATGATATTGGCCCAAATGGAGGGGTGAGTGCGGGTGAAGTTGAGGATTATCCCGTAACCGTTACCGATCAAGGGGTTTCTGTTGAGCTTTATCCAGCAGGCTCTGGGTATACAACGTTCGCTTATGAAGATCAATATCCAAAGGTGGGTGACTACGATATGAATGACGTACTTATGAATGTTAAGTACACGGAGTTTAGTCACAATAATAAAGTGATACAGCTTAAAATTGAAGGTAAAATCGCCGCTCTTGGTGGCATTTACCACTCAGGTTTTGCGATTCGTTTGCCCGGTATCAGCCCAAGTAAAATAAAGTCTCGTTCGGTTAAATTATTCATCGATGGTGAGTTGCAAAATGTAGACGTACTCGAAAGTGGCACTTTAGATGCGGTACTTATTGTTCATGAAGATCTCTGGTCATTTACCGAATCAGGAGAAGATGATGGTTGTACTATGTTCCGTACTGAATCAGGGTGTGGTACTGATCATCGCCCAAATTGGTCTTTAATTATTCCATTGGCGATACCTATTCCCCAAGCACAGATGCCGGACTTCCCTTACGACCCATTTATTTTTGCTACACCTGGTTATTATTATGGTGAATATGGGCTGCAAGTGAGTGGTGGGCATCCTGGACGTAACGTAGAAGTACACCTTAAAAATCAAATGCCAACGTCAAAATTTGATAATGGATACATTGGGAAAAGTGACGATGCGACAAACGCAGGGAATGGTACGTACTTCCACACCAGTAACGGCCTTCCATGGGCGATTGAAATTCCATTAGATTGGAAACACCCAATAGAATCTGTCAGCATTCTAGAGGCTTATCCACAATTTGCTGATTTTGCTCAAGATGCAACAGGACAAACCGCTCCAGATTGGTATGTGAATCCCACGGCTAGTAATATCTATATAGATTAAGGAGAAATGTTATGAATGGTATAACAAACAAAGTGAATCGCTTATTTTTAATATTTATCCTTAGCCTTCTTGCTGCATGTAATAGTGAGAGTGGCGGTTCTGGAGGACAGGGAGGAACAAATCCATCTGGGTCTTCACCGTCTGAAACACCTACACCTTCTACTTCTCCTATGTCGGTTTTTGATTTAGAAATTGGTGCAGAGAACAGCCTTCATTCTGTCTATAATCTTGATATTGACGTGGATATTTCGGAGACATCGACCAAACGAGCATTTATCTCTATCTGTGATAACAGTATAGCGAAAGGGGATTTATCTAAAGTAGACTTTGATATGTGTTTACTTAAAGGAAATTTAAACGAAGGAGTGGGTGAGTTTGAACTTCGTGTCGCGAATCATTGTGAAGAATTAATTACCATTATTTGGATTATGGAAAAAGACCGGGAGCCTCTAATTTATACGTTGTCTCACAATAATCAAAAAGAGAGTTATTGGTTAATTAATTAAACGGTTGAGTAACCAGATAAAAACAGCCCTTAACTGTAAGGGCTGTTTTTATGATTACTTAACGCAAACACTCATTAAATCGTCTACAAAGTAATTCAGAGCGCGTTCTTCAATGGTTCTGATTTTCTGTTGTTGTGAATCAGTCAGCATGTGATACATACTTGCTGCGCCAAAATCACCAAAGATAATATTCGCCTCTTCATCAAACAACGTGTTATGTGCGTATAAATCCCCATGGCAGACTTGGTTATCATGCAGGTGTTCAAACACGTTACGCATTTCTGCAATCATCTTATTGATGTGTTCTAACGACAAGCTAAACCCTTCAGGGAAAGTATCACGAGTACAGCTTTCTAAACTTGGTGGTAAACCTAGATTCTTATAATGAGCAGGGATCAATGACATGATTAATGCTAAATAGTTATCTTCATTCACTTGAGCTAAAGATTGCACTACGCTTGGGTGATTGCCCACTTTTAAGCACGCTTGTAATTCATCTTCTGGGTAGCCATCACTCGTTACTTCGCCTTTAAAGACTTTAACAGCAATGTCTTGTGGGAAATCCGTTTGTTCGTTATTCCAATGTGCTTTAGAAATCACGCCAGAAGCACCTTGCCCGAGTACTTTTTCTAATGTGTAGCTTGCCGAGTTTACGCTAGGTACTGATTTTACTTTTAAATCCGATTTACAGAATGGATTACCCGCAAATGCAAACCACGCCAGTTTTGGTAAATCCAACAATTGCTCTGGGCATTCGGTTAATTGGTTGGCCGAAATACGAAGTAATTCAAGGTTGTATAACTGAGATAAGTTACTTGGTAATGTTGTTAGCTTATTGCCAGCTAGGGCGAGCTTTTGCATTAAGTGGCAATTACCCAGAGAGTTTGGCAATGCTTCAATTTGGTTGTCGGTTAAGATTAACCAACGCAATTTTGTTGGAAACGCGTTTTCAGGGACGTCACTAATTTGGCATGATTTAAAGCCAACCATTTCTAGGTTTTCACAGTGTGCAAGTACCTTAGGAAATTCAGTAAACGGGTTGTTTGATGCAAAGAATATTTTCAATTTAGGTAATTGGGTGATTTCTTTTGGTAGCGTCGTTAATTGATTATTCGATAAATCTAAGATTTCTAATGAATCAGAAAGAGACAAAATCTCAAGGGGGAACGTTGTTAAGTTCTCGCTTAATTGAAGTCGAGTAATGCCTTGTAACTCACCGGATTGTAACTGCGCTAATGTATGCAAACTTGTCTACCTATCTTTTTTCATGCGAACTACGTAAAGTAGCACTAAAAATATAGCGTTAATTGTACGGTTTTTAAGATGGTAAATCTAATATAACTAATCAGCGGCGATCTCTATAACCATCAAAATTCTTGTGGCGTTTATCTCTTTACCTGCCTCTATATCTTATGGATCTTTAGGTTTCTGGTTAATTGCCATTGCTTATACAAAGCATAACAAATTTGTTATATAGCTCTCAGTCGTTGCTATTTCATTATTCCTCTTATAAAAGCGACTAGAATTGTCACAATATTTATGACACAGTCGGTGCTTGCTCATTGAGGACTAGAGATGAAAGTTGAAGATTTAACCTTATTTACCGTGGTTGTTAAGCTTGGCAGTTTTACTGCGGCGGCTAATGCCTTGGATCTACCAAGAGGGAACGTAAGCCGTAGAATAAGTGAGTTAGAACAGCATTTAGGTGTTTCGTTATTTTTTCGTACTACTCGACAATTATCTCTGACGCAACATGGTGAGGCTTATCATCAAAAATTATTGAAAGCGTTAGAGGCGCTAGAACAAGCCAATGATGCGGCTCAACAAATATCTGATTCTCCGAAGGGTAAAATCAAATTTGGTTTACTTCCAGAAAGTAATGGCCCGCTGCAAGACATTATCTTTTCATTTCAAGATAAGTACCCAGACATTGAGTTGGATATTCGTATTATTAATAATGGTTTTCTAGACATGTACCCACAAGGATTAGATTTGGCGGTACATGGAGGGGAATTACACAACAGTAATATTATTGCGAGAAAAATATTTGGATTGAAACGAATTTTAGTCGCAAGCCCTGAGTATCTCGCGCTGAATCCGAATATAAATAAAATACAAGATATTGAAAACTGCGATTGTGTTTGTTATCGCTGGCCAAATGGTGAAATAGAAAACCAATGGCATTTGAATGATGAACATCTACAGGTCGGGACTAAATTAACCAGTAACAGCATTGGTTTTGTGAAAAACTCCATTATTCATGGGCGTGGAATTGGCTTTTTACCGCCAATGCTTATTGGGGATGAAATACGAAATGGGCAGCTCATTCATATTTTGCCAGATTATTGTTCTGCAAATGAGGATGTTTGGTTACTGTCACCTGAAAAAAAAGGGATATCCCGAGTCACTCGATTATTGATTGACCATTTATTAATCGAAATGCCGAAGCTTGTATCATTGTCCTGAATCTTGAGACAGTGTTTGTCGCGTTTACTGGCTTATCTCACTCCTTTATATCTATACACTGACTCTAAAATCTTAGGAGTCAGTGATGAAAAAACAACAATTAATAAGTGTATTAGCGTTATCTAGCGTAGCGTTGGTTGGCTGTAACCAAACTCAGTCTTTGGTGGTAGAAAAAACACCTCGTCCAATTGAAGTTGTAGAATTAAGCACACAACAAACTCATAGCATTAAACAATTTTCTGGTACGTTACAAGCCAGTGAGACTGCGGAGTTGTCATTCCGTGTTCCTGGCACAATTCATCAAATCTTAGTACAAGAAGGCCAACGTATTTCTAAAGGGGATGTGATTGCGCGGTTAGACCCACACGATTACACAATATCAGTATTAGAAATAGAGGCGCGATTAAGTGAAGCCAAAGCCGCACATCAATTAGCAAAATCAGAATACCTTCGAGTAAAACAAGCGACGCAAGATGATGCAATAGCAAAAGTGAACCTTGATCGCGCATTAAGCGGCTACAAACGCAGTGCTGCAATGGTAAAAGTGGTGAAACAAAACCTAATCAGAGCAAACGATGCGTTAGGCTATACCGAGTTAAAAGCCCCATTTGATGGCGTGATCTCGAATCAAAAATTTGAACAGTTTGAACAAGCGATTCCGGGGATCAGCGTATTTACCTTACACCAACCAAACCAGTTAGAAGCGGTGATTGATGTACCTGAAAACCTCGCGCATTTATTCCAAGAAAATCAAAGTGCCAATATCAGTTGGTATCAAGAAAAACAGATTTACAGTGCCTCATTAAAAGAGGTCGGAACGCAACCTCATCCTATTAAGCAAACCTACCGAGTCACTTTTCAATTAGATGGCTTTGATGTGTCAGAAAAGCCAGCTTATTTACTTCCGGGTAAAGCCGTAAAAGTGTCGGTTCCTTTTGCTTATTCAAATAATGCATATTGCTTGCCTTATTCTGCGCTTATTGGCCAAAAAGGTGAACAAAGAGTCTTATTGGCGAATGACAGTGAAATTGAAAGCAGACACGTAGAACTGGCTTCATTAGATGCAAACCAAGCGTGTATTAATACGGGACTAATGGTTGGCGATAAAGTGGTGGTTACGGGTGCTGATTATCTAAAAGACGGTGACCCTGTTGGTCAACTGCGCTTTGTTACTCAATAGGAGGTTATGATGAATTTAGCTGAATTTGCCATAAGACAACGAACCTTCGTTATTTTCTTTACCGTGTTGTGTGTGATAGCGGGTGGGTTATCGTATTTTAAATTGGGTAAATTAGAAGACCCAAGCTTTACGGTAAAAAGTGCCGTGGTTGTCACGCTATATCCTGGCGCTTCTGCTGAAGAAGTTGAACAGCAAGTGACAGACAAAGTTGAAACCAAATTACAAGAAATGGGATCGCTTTGGAAATTACGATCGCTGTCTAAACCGGGTATGTCGATGGTGTTTATTGATTTGAAGGAATCGATTTCATCAACGCAATTACCTCAAGAATGGGATTTATTACGCCGTAAAGTTTCGGATGTGAAGCTTGGTTTACCGGCCACAGCACAGATCAGTATTGTGCAAGATGAATTTTCTGAAGTGTACGGCATGCTTTTCTCTGTTTATGGAGAAGATACGTCACCTGCCGATTTACGTTTATACGCGAAAGAATTACAACGTCGCTTAAAAACCGTCGATGGGATTAAAAAAATTGAGCTACATGGCGTTCAAAACCAAGTAGTGAATATTGATATTACCGATGAGCGCTTAGCGGCTTACGGCTTATCTACCATTCAAGTATTAAACCAATTAAATAGCCAAAACATGGTGTTCGATGCAGGCAGTATGGCAGCAGGTCATGAACGTATTCGTATTGATCAAAGTAGCTCATTTCAATCGCTGCAAGATATTCAAAATTTCACCCTAAAAGGGGGGATAAGTGAGCTAGGTACAGGACTTATCCGATTGCAAGATGTTGCAGATGTATCAATGGGTTATCAAACACCTGCGTTATCTCTAAGTCGCTATAATGGCATAGACGCAGTGACGTTAGCGGTGAGCCCAGTGAGTGGCATTAACGTAGTGAGTTTAGGGTCAAGCATTGATGAAGTGATTGCTGAGTATCAATCAACATTGCCTGTTGGCGTTGAAATTGGGGTTGTTGCTTTTCAGCCCGATGAAGTACAAAAATCGATTGATAATTTCGTTTTAAACCTATTAGAAAGTGTGCTGATTGTTGTCGTCGTATTGTGGATCTTTATGGGATTCAAAAGCGCGACCATTGTTGGAACCAGTTTGCTCGTCACGATCTTACTAACGCTTATTTATATGTACTTAGCGAGTATTGATTTACAGCGAGTATCATTAGGCACCTTTATTTTAGCTCTGGGTATGTTGGTTGATAACGCCATTGTTATTACCGATATGTACACCTCAAAAGTAAAAAGTGGCATTGAAAAAACCAAAGCCGCGACCGATTGTATTCAGGAAACAGCATTGCCATTATTAGGGGCAACGTTCATTGCCATTATGGGCGCTAGCCCTGTGTTATTCTCACAAACCGATGCGGCTGAGTTTGCCGGGTCTGTGTTTAAAATCATGTGTTCATCGTTGCTGCTTTCATGGCTTGTTGCAATGACCATTACGCCACTGATGTGTTGGTTATGGCTAAAACCAGAAGTGGGCAGTGAAGAGATCGTGAAGCCAAGTCGTTTTAAAAAGGTGATAGGTTGGACAGTCGATAATCCTAAAAAAGCATTGTCTGCGGTGGTTCCGTTGCTGTTAATGACGGCCGTAGTTATCCCTCAAATCTCGGTTAACTTTATGCCAAGTTCGGATCGTCCTGTTGTATTCCTTGATTATTGGTTGCCAAATGGCGTTAAAATTGAAGAAACCTCAAAAGACATGAAGCGTATAGAAGCGTGGTTATTAGAACAACCTGAAGTGGATTTAATCTCAACCTATGTGGGCGCAAGTGCTCCTCGATTCTCAGTGACGGTAGAGCCAGAACCGTTTGACCCAAGTTATGGTCAAATAGTGATTAATACGGCTGATTATGACGCAATTAAACCGTTAATTAAACGTGGTGATGCGTGGTTAGAGAGTGAATTCCCTCAAGCTGAACCAAGATTCCGTTCATTGAAACTGGCAACGAAAGATAAGTTCAGCATTGAAGCGCGATTTACAGGGCCAGATCCAGATGTATTACGTGGATTGTCTCAAGAAGCTCAAGCGATTTTTAACGAGAACCCATACACCAAGTACGTGCGTGATGATTGGCGTCAAACCAGTAAAGTATTAGTACCCATCATTAACCAAGAACAGGCGCGTCGTGCGGGGATTAATCGTGCTGATATTGCAATGACATTAAAACGCTCGTCAGATGGCATGATTTTAGGGGCAATGCAGCAAGGTGATGAGTTAATTCCATTACTATTAAAAAGCCCTGAATCAAGCATGGCATCATTAGAAACAATCCCAGTAAAATCATTGTTAGGTATTCATTCTGTACCGTTAGGGCAAGTTGTTGATGGCTTTGAATTGAAAAATGAAGAAAGCATGATTTGGCGACGTGATCGTGTGCCATCAATCACGGCGCAAGCGGCGATTACAGAAAAAACCGCAGCGCAAGTACGCTCACAAGTGCTCGAAGAGATTGAAGCGATTCAATTGCCTTATGGCTACACATTCGAGTGGGGTGGAGAATATTATGATGAACATCGCTCAATCATGGATACCTTCTCACAACTGCCAAAAGCACTGATCTTTATGGTGATTATTTTGGTGGCCATGTTTAACGGCTTTAAGCAGCCTGTGATTATTTTAACCACGGTGCCTTTGGCGGCGACGGGGGCAAGTTTAAGTCTGTTGTTATTTGATAAGCCTTTCGGTTACATGGCATTAATTGGTGCAGTAGCGCTGTCTGGCATGATAGTGAAAAACGGCATTGTATTGATGGACCAAATTGAACTAGAACGTAAGCAGGGCAAGTTATTAGATGTTGCGATTAAAGACGCAACGCTAAACAGAACCATGGCGATTTCATTAGGTGCATTAACCACGGCATTAGGCATGATCCCATTATTATCAGATAGATTATTCGACCAAATGGCAGCAACCATTATTGGTGGCCTTGCTGCGGCAACGTTCTTATCACTGCTAGCAATGCCTGCAATGTATAAATTGTTCTATAAAAATGATCGCTCAAATAACGATGTAAATGTGGAAATGGCGTCAATCAAAAATGAACTTAACATGAAGGGTATTAGTCATGAAAATGCATAAAGTATCGACAATAACAAAAGCGTTATTCTTGGCTGGTATGCTGACAGGTTGTAGCATGACGCCAGATTATACTCCGCCAGAAATGACGATGAGCGAAGCCTATACGCAGATTGAAGGCGTAAATGGTTCACAAACATTATCAAGTGATCAAGCGTGGTGGAAAGGGTTTAATGACCCAATATTGAACCAGTTGGTTGCAGACGCACAACAGCAGAACATTCCGTTACGAATTGCTTCTGAGCGCATTAAAATGGCCCAGTCTTATCATGAAATGGTGTCGTCATTTAAAGTGCCAACCGTTAGCCTTGGTGCTGGGTATGTCAATTATCAAATCAGTGAAAATGATCCTTTATTAGGCGCTGCGGTTTCGCCTATTGGAGTACCTGCTGCGGCTCAACCTCTTGTTGGTTCTAGCGTGACATTAATGGACCAACAGCAAGATGGCTTTGGTGTTGGGGCTACTATTGCTTGGGAAATGGATTTATTTGGTCGTATTGATAGCCAAGCAGATGCCGCTGAAATAAGAAAAGAACAAGTCGAGATTTACCGTAGTGGGTTAAATACCTTGGTAACGGCTGATGTGATAAGTAATTATTTGCAATATCGCGGCGCAATAGAGCGTAAAGCGATTGCAATGGGAACGATTGAAGATCAAAAAAGCACGTTGAAACTGGTGAGAAAAGTGGTTGATAACGGTTATGGCTCAGAGCTTGATATTTCTCAGGCAAGCGCCATGCTGGCGGCGACAGAGGCGATTATTCCTCAATTAGACATTGCAGCGAATATTCACAAGCAGCGACTGGCTATTTTGTTAGGTCAACGCACCAGTTCACTCGATTTAGGTGAGGAGAACCCTGAACAGGTTACGCCTGAATTAACGGGGATTATTCCTCTCGGATTACCGTCAGATTTATTGCAGCGTCGTCCTGATGTTCGCATGGCAGAGCGAGAAATTGCTGCAACGAATGAAGAGTTAGGTGCCGCTATTGCCAGCCGTTATCCAAAACTGTTTTTAACGGGTACGCCAGGATTAGTTGCAGGAGATTTTGATGATTTATTTAACAGTGGTTCATTTGGTTGGATGGCAAGTGCAGGCGTAAGTTGGACGGTATTTGATGGTGGTCGAGGAGAGGCAATGGTCGATATTCAAGAAGCGCGTCTTGAAACGTCCGTTCTTACTTATCAACACGCGGTAAATGGCGCCTTTGCAGAAGTAGAAACGTTGCTGTTTGCTTATGGTAACAGCCAGAAATACCAAGCAAGCATTACCGAAGCACAGCAACAAACAGAGACCGCGTTAAGCAAAGCCAATGCTTTATACAATGCAGGCTTGATTGATTATCTGTCGGTATTAGATGCACAACGACAACATAATATGATGAAAGACAGAGTAGTGGCCGCTAAGTTACAAACGGCGCAATCAGTGGTGGGGTTACACAAAGCTCTGGGTGGAGAGTGGGAGATTTAGTGTCACATAGTAAATGACTTACACCGTGAACGTTCATTGATAGTTCACGGTGAGAGTGGCCTCAAATTACCACGTTATTACTGCTATTAAAGTACCGTTTCTTATGTACTTCATTACGTGTTTTCAACATAAAGAGAATGAATTTATGTCCATTATTTCGATACTTAGGCAATGGCCTTTTATTATTTTATGTACCACATCCTTAATTGGTTGTTCAGCTAGCGCTCCTTTCACCGCCGTTCCAAGTGAACAAAGCGATCAGGTTTATCCTTTAGGAAAAGACAATTTACGCTACTGGGGTGACAGCAGTGATCTGTTTTTTGATGAAGTGTACTTATCTCATTTCCAACAAGAAAAAGACGATCATCATTATTTAGCGTTATCTGGTGGTGGCGCAAATGGGGCTTATGGTGCAGGCATTTTAACCGCATGGAGCGAGATGGGTGGAAGACCCGACTTTGATATTGTGACGGGGGTAAGTACAGGGGCATTAATCGCGGTGTTTGCGTATTTAGGAGAAGACTATGATGATGAACTCACCGAATTTTATACCACAACAGAAACTGACGATATTTTTATTACCAAACGTATATTCAATATGCTAAGCGGAACGGCATTGTTAGACAGTTCGCCACTTGAAAACACAATAAGAGAAACCGTCACAACAGAATTGCTCGATAAAGTGGCTGAATATAATGCTCAAGGTCGCTTGTTGTTGATAGGTACAACCGATTTAGGCAGCCAGCGATTGTCGATCTGGAACATGGGAGAGATTGCAGCGTTAAAATCTGACGAGAGCCAGCGTTTATTTGAAGACATTATTTTAGCGTCAGCGTCCATTCCTGGAGCGTTTCCAGCGGTGCGGATTAATGTGGAAGGAAAAGACGACACTTACCAAGAGCTTCATGTTGATGGAGGAGTAACAAGACAAGTTTTTTTAATCTCTGATTCTTTATCAGTAGTGAATAACCAAAATAAGAATCATCATATTTATGTAATAAGAAATGGGGAGTTTGAGCCTAAGGTCGATGATCCAGAATTGAATTTAAATTACGTTGCTTCACGCTCATTATCTACGTTAATTAAGTATCAAGGTCGAGGAGATGTCATGCGAATTTATAACTTGGCGCAGCGCTCAAACATTGATTTCTATTTTAGTCACATGGAAAGTGATATGGCATTGGAGGTAGAGCAAGACCCTGATCAGCCGTTTGATTCTACTTACATGCAGCACTTGTATAAATATGGGTATGAACAGACTTTAATTGGTAACGTTTGGGATGATAAACCACCCCAATTTAATACCTTCTCGGTTGATCTTTAAGGTTCTGACTTAATGCATTAAACATGTGATGTTGAATTAGGTTCTATTGATGCTATTGGTAGTGAAAGCGTTCGTTTAACCGCGGCAACATCATATTTACAGGCAATGTTTATGGATGGCGTTAAATAGGTGTGATAAAAATAATCGTGGTAAGTGATCTTTTTACACGGACTGTTCGTAATAATAAAGAGATAAAGTTAATGGAGTTAACAATGATAAAGAAGATAACAAAATTTGGTGTTATAGGCGCAACGTTGATGATGCTAAGTGGTTGTTTAGGGATGCCAAAAGACGTTCAGCCTATTTCAGGGTTTGATCTTAATCGCTACCTTGGAGAATGGTACGAAATTGCGAGATTGGATCATTCGTTTGAGCGTGGGTTAAGTCAAGTTAGTGCGACTTACAGCGTGAACGATGACGGCTCGGTTAAGGTTATTAATAAGGGATTTTCGGCAGAAGATAACGAATGGAGCGAAGCGCTTGGCAAAGCTAAATTTGTTAATCAACCAGATGAAGGCTATTTAAAAGTGTCTTTCTTTGGTCCTTTTTATGGTTCATACGTTATTTTTGAGTTAGACAAAGAAAACTATGAATATGCATTTGTGTCGGGGCCTGATTTAGATTATTTATGGCTACTATCAAGAAATAAAGATCTTGATCCTAAAGTGATTGAGCGTTTTAAAGATACGGCAAAATCATTAGGGTTTGATACTGATAAATTGATCATCGTTGACCAAAAATAGAGGAAGACGAGACAGTTAATAAATGAAAAGGCACTCATAAAAGTGCCTTTTTATCAATTTACACGCTTCTTTCAACCATTACTGAAGTTTGAAAAAATCAAAACCAGATAAGTTTTCTGCGAGTTTCGGTTCGGTTAACACTTTATCGTGCTCAAAATCGTATTTAACAAATCGAACGCCATTTGATTGATGATCATCGTATTGATTACCATCGGGTCGGAGTAAAATTAGGATTTTATCGCCTTCAAAGTAGTTTGATGCTGCGGTTATTTCACCTGCGTATTCTTGCAATGCAGAATTCTCCATTTCTTCTAAAGAGTCGATATTTAGAATATTTCCCTCTTCTGTTATCGCCATCCCGATCGTATCATCACTTGGGTGATGAAATGCCGCGACGAATTTTTGATTTATGTTTTTAAAAGAGGCGTCAGATGAGTAAGGCTTAGTTGTTATTTCAACATCCTGCTTCAGATTGTAGGTGAAGAAATGCATTCTGTTTTGTGATTCAGAGTAATAGCCAGCCGAGATAAAAGTGGCGTAATCTTTTAACCCTGGGTAATAGTCAATGATACTTCTTGGCCCAGTAACGAGACCGTCGGCATCGGCAATAATGAAGGTATCACCAGTGATTTTTCCGAAACCTGCATTGTCGTTATCGTACCAACCTGCACTATTTATTGTTTGGGATAAACTCTCAGCAATGTAGCCGGGATCAGGAAGATCTTTCAATTTACTTAGCGGTAAAAGTGTTGGGACAATCGTTGACCAATCAAAAGCTTGCGCAAAGTTAATTTTTTCTTTCTTAGGTACGAGTGAATTAAACAGCTCTCCTGCAAACCACGCACAATTTCCATAGAGTGTGTATCGGCCTCCATTCCAATCTTTTCCAATATTAAAAAACAACTTGGCTATTTCTTTGCTCTCTACATATAGCGCTTCTTGTTTATCATTCATTTCCTGTTTAATCTGCTCATGATCTTTATCTTCAATATGCACACATTTTTGAAAGCTGAATTCTCGGGTTTCTTGGTTACCATCACTGCCAAAACCGTATCCATCGGCTTTGATTTTTCCATTGTCATCTTTATAAAAAAGATCAATCCAGGTATGACCAACCGCTCCTGAATCTGCCCAAGCCACCATTCGTTTTAGTAATTCAGCGGTAGTATCATCAGGATAGTCGGTCTGAAATTGTTGGTAGGTTTCAAGCAATGGAATTCGTTGAGCTTTTCTATTAATTCGAATACAGAGTTGGGGATAATCGATGTTCTTATCCCCCTTTAGCTCTACGCGGTGTCCGTTCATATACTGTCCTGCATTTACTGCTCCGGTATACAGTGCAAGAGTCACTAAGGCGGATGTCGCCGTAATCATTCGTTTCATGCGTTGCTCCTTATGTTATTAATCATCTTTATTATGATATTTAATAATGTAGAGCCGCTCTATATACACCATGTTCAAAGTGCTGCTAATTCCGCATTTATGAAATGCCGAATTATAATGGACGGTTAATCTAAAATGGCAGGCCTGTTTGAAGGAGATAACTCGATTTTATGATCTATTAATCTTTGTTGAGACATAAAAAAAGCACTCATGATGGTGAGTGCCTTTTCCTGAATGGATAGAAAATTATTGCTAGCGAGCCAATTTATGATGCGCTCGTGAGAAATGACCGGCACAGAAAGCACCGACAATAGACAGCTCTCCTGCTAAGCATAGCGTGGCACATACTTCAGCAAGTGCTTGTGATTTGCCTGAGCCATATAAGCCCATTAGTTCTAAACACGCTTTTTGGCTCGGTAATCCCGTTCCACCGCCAACCGTGCCAAGCATTAGATTTGGTAGCGTCACACTCGCGTATAAACCACCATCTCTATCCACTTCTATACGAGTCATCCCCACAGCCGATTCAGCCACGCACGCGGCATCTTGGCCACACGCAATATAGAGCGCCGCAAGTGCATTCGCGTAATGAGCATTAATGCCAATCGTGCCACTGAGCGTTGCTCCAACCGTACTCATTTGAGTAAATTGCATCATTTTTTCTGGTGTAGTGTGCAGGTATTTCTTAACCAGCTCGGCGGGAATATGCACTTCCGCCGTTACTTTTTTACCGCGAACACTGCGGAGAGACTGGCTACTTGCTTTTTTATCTCCTGATAAGTTGCCATCTAAATAGGCATTTTCAGAAGCGATGGGTGAGTTATCTATGATGTAGTTAAAAATCGCATTAGTCGCGATGGTCACCATGTTTTGGCCTGATGCATCTCCGGTTAAAAACTCAAATACCAAATAGACATGATTGCCTTCAATGCTGATATTAATGTCGCTGAGTTTACCGTGCGAGGTAGTGGCTTCAGCCAATTGTTTGAAGGTATCGTATTGAGTAACGGCCCATGCCACAAATTGTCCGGCTTCGGCTAAGTTATAAAAAGCAAAGGCAGGGGTACGAGTGACGCCTTCATTTAATAACATGGCACTGGCTCCGCCACACGCAGTAATGAGTTGTGCCCCGCGGTTATAAGAGGCTACTAAGGCGGCTTCTGTGGTCGCTAATGGAACCAAATAATCGCCTTTGGCAAATAGGCCATTCACACGCAAAGGTCCTGCAAGTCCAACAGGAATTTTTACTGTGCCAATGAAGTGTTCGATGTTTTTTTCATAAACATGTGATTGTGCTTGAGTATGCACATCAAGCAACTCAGCTTGCAACGCAGGATTAGCCAATTTATCCCAACGACGAGTAATGTTTTTATCGGTTAAGTAAGGGCTTGGTGTCAGTTTATTTGTTGGTTTATCAAAGTGAGGATTGAGCATTTGCTCTAATTTATCTGCGGAGATATCCCCCCCTAAGATAGAGACATAATCACGGCGGTGCAGATTCAATTTAGGCATAATTAAGGTATATCACAGCAAATAGAGCGGGTGATTTTACTGAGTAATGCGTCAGAAACAAGAGCTAGATATAAACCGTTACAGTTTGGTGATAAAAAAGGAGATTGTCACAATCAATATTTTTGATTATCACCATAAATATTCCTAATTGGACTCGTTGTAAATTATATAAGTTAATGCGCATGGACATGGTTGTAGGCTTACGATCACTGTCAGGTTTTATCTCGCTTCCAACGAGGTATTTTCTGTTGATGGCCCTATTGTGTGAGGTCTCTAGATTTGGAACATTCGGTTAATTTGGAACGCATCCGTGCTGAGTATAATGTAAAGCATTGGAGCCAAGGTTTTTATGGTATTGATGATAATGGCGAAGTATATGTTTCGCCTCGTAGTGATACTGATCATCAAGTCCCATTAAGTCATATTGTGAATCAATTAGAGCAAAGAAATATTGGATTGCCTGCTTTGGTTCGTTTTCCTCAAATCGTACATCAGCGTGTGCATAGTATTTGTAATGCATTTAACCAAGCGATTGATGAATATCAGTATGAAAACCATTATTTATTAGTTTATCCAATCAAGGTTAATCAACAAAAGGAAGTCGTTGATGAGATCTTGGCAAGCCAAGCGCAATTAGAACAGAAACAATTAGGCTTAGAAGCGGGCAGTAAGCCTGAGTTATTAGCCGTATTGGCCCTAGCGCAAAAAGCAAGTTCAGTGATTGTATGTAACGGTTATAAAGACCGTGAGTACGTACGTCTGGCGCTTATCGGTGAAAAACTGGGTCACAGTGTTTTCATCGTATTAGAAAAATTATCAGAATTAGATTTGGTGTTATCTGAAGCAAAAGCATTAGGAGTAACACCAAGATTAGGTTTGCGTATCCGTCTTGCATCGCAAGGTGCGGGTAAATGGCAAGCAAGTGGTGGAGAAAAGTCTAAATTTGGTTTATCTGCGTCTCAAGTATTAACGGTGATTGATCGTTTAAAAGCAGAAGGCCAGTTAGATATTCTAGAGCTGGTGCATTTCCACTTAGGCTCACAAATGGCGAACATTCGCGATGTGCGTAATGGCGTAAGTGAAGCGGCACGATTCTACTGTGAATTACGTGATATTGGAGCAGAGCTAAAATACCTTGATGTTGGCGGCGGTTTGGCGGTCGATTACGATGGTACTCGTAGTCAATCATCGAACTCAATGAACTACGGGTTGACAGAATACGCGCGTAATATCGTGACCACCATTGGTGATATTTGTCAGTTATATTCACAACCAATGCCAGTGATCATTTCTGAATCAGGTCGTTCGTTGACCGCTCATCACGCGGTGTTAATTACCAATGTGATCGGCACAGAAAGCTACACACCAGAAGCGATTGAAGCCCCTCATTGTGATGCACCGTTATTGTTGCACAACATGTGGCGTAATTTAGAACAGCTTGAAAATGGCAGTGATGATCGCGCTTTAATTGAGATCTATAACGACACACAATGCGATGTCTCTGAAGCGCATAATCAATTTGCAACGGGGATGATTAACCTTCAACACCGTGCATGGGCAGAGCAAGTTTCATTACGTATTAACTACGAGTTAAGCGTAAAAATGAGCACAAAGAACCGCTACCATCGCCCAATTTTAGATGAATTGAGTGAGCGTTTAGCTGATAAGTTCTTTGTTAACTTTTCTCTATTCCAATCGTTGCCTGATGCATGGGGTATTGACCAAGTTTTCCCTGTATTGCCATTGAGTGGCCTTGATAATGCAGATGAACATCGTGCCGTCGTACTCGATATTACCTGTGATTCTGATGGTATTATTGATCAATACGTTGATGGTCAAGGCATTGAAACAACCTTGCCAGTACCGGCATGGAACCCTGATGAACCATACTTAATGGGCTTCTTCTTAGTGGGCGCATACCAAGAGATCTTGGGAGATATGCATAACCTCTTTGGTGATACGCACAGTGTGGTTGTGAATGTTGATGAAAACGGTGAAGCCAATATTGATTACATCAATGAAGGTGACACCGTCGAAGACATGATGCGTTATGTGCATATCGATGTGGATTTGATCCGTCAAAACTACAAAGACATGGTCACTGCTAAAGTAGCAAAAGAAGAACAACAAAGCGTGCTTGAAGAATTAGAGCAAGGCTTGATGGGTTACACCTATTTGGAAGATTTTTAATGAACGATTTATTTACCAAAACAGATTATTCATTGTACTCAAACGCGATGACGTTTATGCGTCGTCCATTAGTACAAAACCCAATTGATAATGATGCGGATATTGTTGTATTAGGTGCGCCATTAGACATGGCAACATCGGGTCGTCCGGGTGCGCGTTTAGGGCCCGATGCCATTCGTCGTGCTTCAGTTAATTTGGCGTGGGAAGGCAAAAAATTCCCGTGGGACTTTAACGTCTTTGATTATACTAAAGTGATTGATGCCGGTGATTTAGTATTTGATACTGGCGATGCAGAAGATTTTACTGTGCGCTTAGAAGCGGCCGCAGATGCGATCCTCAATAGTGGTAAAACATTACTAGGTTTAGGGGGCGACCACTTCATCACGCTTCCATTACTTCGTTCTTATGCTAAAAAGTACGGTGAGATGGCATTGATCCATTTTGATGCGCATACTGATACTTACAGTCACGGCAGCCGTTATGATCACGGTACTATGTTTTATCATGCGCCAAATGAAGGGTTAATCTCGCCTGAGCATTCAGTACAAATTGGTATCCGTACTGAGTATAAACAAGAAGGCCACGGCTTTAATGTTATCAACGCAATGCAAGCAAATGACATGAGTACAGAGGCAATTATCGAACAAGTGAAAGGCATTGTGGGTGATAAGCCAGTGTACCTAACGTTTGATATCGATTGTCTTGATCCTGCGTTTGCTCCAGGGACGGGTACGCCTGTGTGTGGTGGCTTAAACTCGGATAAGATTTTAAAAATTATCCGTGGTTTAAAAGGCATTAACATGGTCGGAATGGACGTTGTTGAAGTCTCTCCTGCGTACGATCAAAGTGATATTACGGCATTAGCGGGTGCAACCATTGCACTTGAATTACTGTACGTGTGGACTGCGAACCGTATTGGGAAATAAGTATTATCATTGAATAATAAAGACACACATATAAGCATTGAAATGACGGTGTAATATATTAATTGAAATGCTTGAATGATTGTTGCTAACAATTTCAAATCCGATATTAAGTGATTAATATCGGATTTTTTATGTTGTTATAAAAAATTTTCGTAATAGAATCCGTCATCTTCTTTCTGCTTTTTTCTCTTCGTAAATTTCAAATGATTTACTGCAATTATGTGATTATTTTTTGAAATTAAGTTTTGATATGCCTTGGTTTATAGATACATAGCTATGAGACCATTATTTATTCAGCCTTATTAACGGATAAATAAAATGAACAAAATCACAGTACTTATTCTTCTATCTCTTGCTCTTGTTGGTTGCAATGACAGTGATGATGAACTCTCTCCTAAAGATAGAATTGCAGGATTAGAAGTGACGGGTGAACTACCAACGTTAGATCGAAGCGATGACATTGCAGGGCCAGATATTAATAATAATGGCATTAGGGATGACATAGAAAAGTACATTGAAATTACTTACCAAGAACCGAAGCAACGTACGGCAGCAATGCAAACAGCTAAGGCAATACAAATGGGTATGGTTGTTGATATTGCGGATAAAGATGCGATACGAAGAGCTCATGTTGCAATAGGAGAAGCCATTAATTGCACATTTATTCATTTCACTGATTTTGGAGGAGCGACTAGGAATAACCCTAGTATTATGTTTGATGAAATTGAAGCGATGACTAAAAATACAAAAAAAAGATTATTAACTTCTTTAGCTGTTGATAAAGCCTCTGACGGAATGGTAATTAGTTTGCCCGACGGTGCTTGTGATGAATAATATGAATCGTTTACTTCTTATTTTTGTACTTTTAACTTATCCATTTAATTTTGTTCAAGCAGGAATAAGTATAAAAAAGTGTGAAGCTCAAGGTGTTGTATTTGTTTTTTTTAATGGTGTGTTAACGACAAGTGACCAAGCTCAACAAGCTCTTGGATATTTTAAGCAAATTCATGGTGAAGAGAGCGAAGATGGCGAGCCTATTAAATATGAACTTGTATATAATTACTCCAATGGATTTGAAGATTTTGTAGAAACATTTGAGCAAAGATTACGAGAGCAAGAAGGGCTTTTAGCTGAGCGATATGAATTATTTTTTGAGTCACTTCATGGTGGTGGTGATTGGTGGAACATCATTATTGCGACCGTTCCATCAGCGATTGAGCTTAGAGATGAACTGACTGATTTTGCTCAAGCGGCAGCTGTTGAAATTCTAACAAAATTTATGGAAAACCCTCCTACATTAGAAAATTATTCAGAACAACAAACGCGAATTGACACATGGATTACCGAGGGTAAAAAACTGCTTTTTGTCGCACACTCTCAAGGTAATTTGTTTGTCAATGTGGCGTATGACTATGCTTTAACTCAAAATACGCGAGAGGAAGCGGTAAAGGTTGTTCATATCGCACCTGCATCTCCTACTTTGAGAGGGGAGTATGTGCTGGCCGATCTAGATTTAGTGATCAATGGTCTTCGCATTGTTGGTACTGTTCCCGATATTACAGAGCTAATTCCCTCGTATTTATTTCGTCCCGCAGGGCTTAATGGTGAAAAAGACTTTTTAGGGCATGGATTGTTAGAGATATACATGAATCCAAATTTACAGATTTCAACGACTGTTAAGGATTACATTGATGATGGATTGAATTCATTAGAGCCACCGTCAGTGGAGGCTTCTACTGGATTATTTACAGCAACGTTAATATGGAGTGGATTAGGGGATGTGGATTTATCGATCCTAGAACCGCTTCCTCTAGGTCCTTGGGATCTTGTTAATTTTGAATACCCTATTGGTGAATCTGGTTATCTTGATACAAATAATACAACAGGGTATGGGCCTGAGCGTTATCTCGTTTCATGTGATCCAAATATAATTCAAACAGGTCTTTATGTCGTTTATTTTTCTAATTACAAACATACAGAAGGAGAAACCGCAACGGTACAAATATCGTCTTGGGATAAAGGAGTATTAGGAAGCAAGGATTTTATATTAGAAGATAATCGATGGATTCCAGGCGACTCTGGTTTGGTTAAAACGTTTTTTGTTTACGTAACAAAAAATAAAGACAATGATGAATATAAAATTCGGTTAGTTGATGACCCTTATCCGGCGAATGAATAGAGTAAAAAGTAAGAGACGTTTGAAAAATATACAATGTAAATAATCAATCAATAATGGCCACATTATGTGGCCATTATTGATGTTTTTTATTGCAAACGAGCCAATTTCTTTTCTCCTTTTTTCGCTAAATATTTATAAACAGGTAGCATTAAGTTTGGAAAAAGAGAAAGTAAGCGAACTTGTATTTCTCTCTTACGTGGTAACGCGACTTCAATTGGTTTTTTCTGCCAGACGGTCGTTAAAATAGTATCACCGACCTCTTCAACCGTTAATGGTTTGTCTCCAGAGAATACAAATCGAGAGTGCTTACCGTAACCCACTTGCTTATCCATCATTGGTGTTGCGATTAAATCAGGGCACACGCAAGACACATTAATGGGGGAGTTAGTAAAATATAAATCCATAGCCAGTCCATTACTGAAGCTACGAGCGGCGGCTTTTGAGGTGCTATAAGCGACGACGCCGGGGACCGGTAATATCCCTGCAAACGAAGCGATATTAATAATATGGCCTTGTTGATGCTTTGTGAAATGAGGCAGAAAAACGCTGCAACCATTAATCATGCCCATGACGTTGATATCGAGGTGCCTTTTAAACTGCGTTACGGTGTTTTCAAATGCGTCCCCCGGTTGGATAAAGCCAGCAATATTTAAGAGGTGTGAGAAAACTTTGTTTCCTTGTCTGTTTTCGTTAGGCGCATGCCTTTCTAACAGTTGCTCCCACTCTGCAAGTACCGTTATGTCTAATGTTTCTAAAATAAGATTATGGCTTATCCAGTTATCTTCTTTACTGGCTGTTTGTAATGCTTCTTTATTAATGTCGGTCGCTATTATTTGATGCCCTTGATTCAATAATTTTCCAGTGAGGTATCGACCAAGACCACTGGCACTTCCGGTAATGCATATCCAAGGTTTATTATTCACGTTTACCTACCTTAAATTGAGGATTTAATGCGAGTCTTCTGCGGCTGAATATGAGGAAAAAAATTCGATATAAGGCGTAGGATCAAAGGTGGCAATATCAGCCATGCTTTTTCCTTCTAATTGCTTAAATAGAGAGACTCCAATGCGTATGACCGAGCCATCAGGATAACAATTGTCGAGTAGGTGACCATGAATGCTATCCGTATCAAACACCAATAGCATCTCAGTGCCCTCTGTCGATGTGGCTTGATGTAAATTGCCTACAGGTTCAACGGCGACATCACCGACATTAAATTTGCCTTCATCGTATTCCCAAGATCCAGAAATGGTATAAGCCACGGCTTGGCAAAAATGATAGTGACGAGGGGCAGAGCTGTTTTGGGAAAACTTAACTTTGGCAACGACGCGTCCAATGTTTTCTTCCACTCGCAGAACTTTGACATAAATACCATCACTGCCCGGTAAAAGAAGAGGCAGCCATTCAAGATTATCGGTGACAACGGGTGAAATATTTTCTGTAGACATGATAAATTCCTTCTAATCGTTTATTTGTAAAAATACGCAGATGAATGCGTAATAACGAATTCATACTTTGTATCGTATTTTCAGGGAGGTGGTTACTTTATGATTAACGTTCATTGCGGTTGAATTGTTTTGTGATGCTTCTTGCTTCTGATGGAGGGCAATCAATTAAAAGTTGTCCCCAAAAATGATCGTCAAACATGCCATTGAGATAAAGGTATCGGCAAGCTTTAACCAATTTCATTTTGGTCCATCCAAGTTTGTCTATTTTAATAAACTGATGCTCTAAGTGGTGCAGTGAGGGGATTCGTTGATCGTTCAAATCGACTTCATCAAAATATTGAATTAAAAAGTCCACTTGTTCTTTGGATACATAGAAACAGGGAGTATAAAATTGATGATGAAATTCAATAGTGGCATCATCAATGTCATGGAGAAACGGGTACACTCTTTCTTGCCAAGCGTATAAATAGGAATCACTGTATTTATTCTTATAGATAAATTCTTCTTTATTATTTGCGAGTATGTATTGCTCTAATTGATATAAACGTTCTTCTCTAAAAATAGAATCTCGTTGCATTGTAAACATTTCGTTTAAATTATTACGATCTTGCTCTGATTCTCGAAGAGGGTATATTGGTTTTATCACTAAATAGTTATCAATAATTTCAATGTCTATTTTGTCATCCAAATCAAGACCTATTTGATCTAAGATTTGAGGTGGGAATACGATTCCTTTTGATTTCCCTATTTTCTTTATAATAGAATTCATGTTATTTCCTAAATGACATTTAATTATTGACTAAAATGACCGAATATTAAATGAGTGATAAATAAATTGTATGTGTGTTATCTATCTATTTCTGTTTTGAAAAATGGGCTTTTAATTCATTCATTGCCTGATCAAAAGTAATGAATGGAGAGTAATCGAGTTCTTTTTGTGCTTTTTTTATTGAAAACTCATTGGCTCCTCCCATTAAACGAAAAGATTGACGAGTTATTAAAGGGCGCGTTTTCTGTTGAGTAATATGACCGATAAATTCTAAGGTAGGGGCAAGAATTCGAGCTAAGGGCAGTGGAATATTTTTGGGTGGTGGCACATCAGCAACGAGTGCAAGACGAGTCATGTATTCTTTCCATGTAACTCCAAAGCCATCTGCCGCAAGATAAATATCACCGTTGGTATGTGTTGAATTCGCGACGGCAATAAGAATAGAAATGAGATTGTTAACATGAACTAACCCAGCATCCCATTCTCCAGAGCCTATCATGCAAGGTTTGTTGTTACGCATCATATCCAATAACGTATTTACCCAAGGGCCGCTTCCCACTCCAAAGACATTGGCAGGACGAATGATGGAGGCTTTTAATCCTTTTTTAACCCCGTTTTTAGTCACTCGTTCTTGTTCTGCTTACAGAATTCATAAGGAGAACTTGGGGTGCCAAGCAGACTTTGTTCATCGAGTTTGCCTTTCGCTAATTGGCTAGCATAGGCACAAACGCTCGTTGTGACGATAAAGTGAGATTGCCATAATAAGGCTAATTCAATGGCTTGTTCTGTACCATTTACCGTTACGTCAATGTGATCTTGCTGTGCTCCCCAATCACCGACAACAGCGGCTAAATGGAAAATAACATCACAAGGTTGTAGGTTGTTTTTCATGCGTAATAAGTGTCTTACGTCACCGGTAACAATATTGACCTTGTTATTCCATAGGCTTGGTATGGCTTCACCTTCCATCATTAGGGCCGTGATAGTGACGTTATTTTTAAGCAATCGCTCAACTAAATGTCGACCGATAAAGCCTCCTGCTCCGGTTATAAATGCTGACGAAAAATGATTCATGTATTTTTCCTTAGTGTTTATATACGTTCTTATTTAGCTATCACTTATTTGGTGTTGGTCTTTACTTTTCGTTCAATAATGTTATTGATATGTAACAAAGTAAGTTTGACTTTTTACGAAGCATTTTTGATGAAATACGAAACTAACGAGGGAAGGTGTATGTTTTTAGTTCGAAGTGGTGCTTTAGATGGCTATGAAAAATTAGTACAGCGCCTCGGTAGAAACCCTATTCATATCATGTCAGAAGTGGGATTAAGTACTGCGTTATTACGAGATCCAAATATGTATCTCTCTTATTCAAAAGTGTCAGAATTATTAGAAATCACCGCGTCACATTGTGATGAACCTTTATTTGGTTTGTTGTTATCTGAAGCGCAAAGTAATTTAACGATTGGTGATCTTGGGTTAACGGCGACTCAGCAATTAACTATTTTTGATGCCATTGTTCATATTACAAAGTACCTCTATCTTCATGCGGATGGAATTAATATAAATACAATAAGATCCGGTCTTAAAGCCACGGTTATTATTGATTTTTCTTTTGATGGAATAAGAGGGAATAATCAACTTACCCAATTAAGTGTAGGGTTAATTTATAATAATTTACGTTATTTAACGGGGAATCATGAATCAAATTTCTATTTATCTTTAAAGCAGATTAAACCCGAGATTCAACATGAGAACATGTTAGGGCATTTTAAGGAGGGCATTCAGTTTTCTGCGGTGCATGACGCGGTCACTTTTTCTTCTGAATGGCTAGATAAATCGCCTCATTTTGAACAATATCAAATACGTGAATGTCTTCAAAAAAATATCCAAGAATTAAAAAAACACTACCCATCAGATCTTAGATATCAAGTGAGTATGGTGATCAAAAGCTTGCTGTCTTCGTCAGAATGTTCGCTTGAATTAGTCGCTAATGCATTAAATATTCATCCGAGAAGTTTACAAAATCAGCTCAAATCTGAATCATTAACTTACGGAGGAATATTGCAATCAATACGGAAAGAAATCGCTATTGAGCAGCTGTGTGATCCAAGCTGCTCCATCACTGAATTAGCGTTGAGTTTGGGTTACGCGGAAGTGTCTATTTTCTCGCGTAACTTCAAACAATGGTTTGGGGTATCACCAAAGGAATATAAATCTAACGCAGTAAATAAAAAGTAATCTTTGATCTCTCTTTATGGCTTTACCATTAACCAAAGCAGCGAGCCTGAGAGGCTTTTGCTGTCTTATTTATTGCTTGCATTACGGCATTAGGGTTCGCTTTATAGAGACGATTTAAAGAACTGGTTGTGTTCAATTCAGTTTTTAAATACGCGCTGTAATCTAAGAAAGTATCCATCTGTTCTGAGCCATAATTTTGTTGGCATGAACTTACCCAACCTACGTAGTTTTTGAAGAATGTGGATGCGTCTTTTTCTGGCATGTCGGTCATGAGATAAGCCATGTCACGACTGGTCTGAAAATGCTGAAAATCAATCGGAGTATCCCAATATCCGCCCCAGTACACAAAGCCATTATTGGTGAAAGTGGCAATGGCCGATTCTGCTAATCCACGTTGTTCTTTTTTGCCCAAACGATTCAGCATTCGATTCGCATATTCATGGCCTTTTAGTGGTTTGAATGTTGCGGTGCCCCAAGAGGTAAATTCCACAAATGGGTTTTGTAATGGGTTGATGTCAACGGCAACGCCATAAGCATGCAATGAAAGAGAAGACTTGCCAGCAATAGGGCGATAGTTAAAAGCTGATGTGTTGTTTGCATCCATTGATTTATTATCATCACCGCCAAATTGCTCAATGGGTTGTGCTTGAGCAATAGGAAAGCCTTTCTTATATAACTCGTTAAAAATGCGATCAACATAAGGGGCCACGGCATCAAGCACCACCACTTTTCCTGTTGCTGTTTTTCCTTCAAAATTATAATGAGTGAAGGTCACATTGCGTAAACGGTCACATTGCACTGGGGCTTTTGGTGCCATGACATTGTTACTTATCATGGCTTGGCACTGTGATGAAGAGAGTGGAGAGACGCTTGCAAAAGCAGAGGCAGAGCAAAGCCCTAGTATTAGTGAGCTAATCAGGTGTGTTTTATTCATGAATGATCCTAGCAACGTTTTTAGTTTTTGATTATGGAATGACTATGACACGGTTTACTTTTTGATTCTAGTGAGAAGAAAGTGCTCATAATTTGCACATAAATCGTTGTGATTCTTGTTCCAAAGTAAATATAGTTGGATTTTAAGAGTGAATGCAGTGAGAGTGGTGGACAACGTAAAATACTAACGATAAAATTTTTAAAATTTGTTTCTTGTCACTTTTGGCAAAAGCAAGAATTACAGAATTTAGTTAGTGATCGCTTATGTAAGAAATAATCCGTATTCAGATTATTTTCGATAATAGACGTGGGAGTAGTTAGTCATAATGTCGAACAAATTTAAATTAGCGGTTGATAAATTTCGCTCTTTGCATGGTGCTGTCCGTTGGAGCACTTATTTTCTTACTGCGTATTTATTCTATGCCGCGATGTTAGGTTTGCTTGTTCCTTATATTGCAAAGCAACAAATCCCAGAACAACTTTCCGCATTAATAGAGCGTCCAGTTACGCTCACTGACATTACGTTTAACCCTTTTACTCTACAACTGGCTGTTCAAGGCTTTGCGATTCTTGAAGATACAACGCCTTTTATTAGTCTAGAACACGCCAGCGTTCGTCTTAATTTTTGGCAATCTGTTTTCAATGCGGCCATCTTTGTTGAGCACATCACCATTAATAAACCATTTGTGGATATTGAACGACTCAATAACCCTGATGAGCTTGTGTTTAACTTCAGCGATATTCTAACCACTATAGCGAAAAAAACGGCATCAGATCCTATCGTTGAAGAGCCAACCGATGAGGTTATTGATCGTCATGCGCTGTTGTTTCCTGTTCTAATAAAACACACTCGTATTACTCAGGCTAATGTCCAATTTTTGGATGGTGTTTCTGGTGCGAAGTTAGAATACCCAAGCATTAATCTGGAAGTAGGGGCTTTTTCAACGCAAGGCTTGCTAACGGATGCTGTGCCTACAAACCATTATCAACTTCATATGATGGACGCTGATTCAGGAACCGTTGATGTGCAAGGCCAAGTTCAATTAACACCATTAGAAGTGGTGGGGAATCTTGATATTAAACAGATTCAATTGCCACGCTTATGGGGATTTATCGCTAAAGACATGGTGGCAAAATTGACGTCGGGTAAGGTGAGTTTGGCGTCAAATTATCATGTAGTTCAAACCATCGGTGAAACCGAGAATGACGATGTAATGGCCATCACGACAGACCGCGGGATGTTCTCACTTAATGATCTTAATTTTGATGCTGATGATAAATCGATTCTGTCATTGCCAGTCTTTTCAGTCAATGACATTAAAACGGATGTAAACCAACAGACGATTGATATTGCCTCTATTACTTCAAACGATCTTAATGTTGCCGTAAACGTAAATAAGAAAGGCGTCGATTTAGTTCACTTATTTACACCAAAATCATTCTCTCAAGAATCAACTAAATCGCCAGAAAAAACAGAGGTTAAATCGCCTAAAGAGAGTGCTGTAGTCAATAGTGACAACGACGGTGTAACGGCGGAGTCGAAAGAGAAACCAACGCCTTGGTTGGTGACGCTCAATGGTATTGAGATTAAAAATTACCAATTAAACGCAGAAGAAAGTGTGGTGACAGGAAAGCCAACGAAATGGCAGTTGTCACCTATCAACCTGGCCACAAGCCAAATTGTGAGTGATTTATCTAAGCCGATAGGGTTTGATTTATCTACTTCTGTGAATGGAAAGGGGGAGATTAATGTCTCTGGAACCGCAGATCCTAAACTGCAATCTGTGTTGGCAGATATTGATGTTAGTGCATTAAACTTAGCTCAATTTCAGCCTTATTTGGCAACGGCAGTCAATGCCACGTTAACCAACGGTGAGCTAAACACTCAAGCTAAACTGAATGCAGATGCGACAGGCAAAGCGATCGTAAAAGGAGGCATTCAAATAAAACGATTGTCTATCCGAGATAATCACCGTCGCAAACCTTTTTTGAAGTGGCGTTCATTGGCGGTTAATACGTTTACGTTTGACTTACAAAAATCAAAATTGGCTATCGATACGTTAAGTTTAAGCCAACCTTATGCCCGTGTTGTGATTAATGAAGATCGAAGTACGAACATCGGTGATTTAATACGTACACCGTCGACATCTAAAAAAGCGAAAACAAAATCATCGTCAAAAGGAAAGAAAGACAAACCATTTGCACTTAGCGTAAGAAAGATTGCGTTTAATAATGGTTCGGCGTTCTTTGCGGATAATTCATTAACGCCTAATTTTTCCTCTGGTATCGAACAGCTTAAAGGCAACATTGGTCATGTATCGAGTGTTCCAGGAACCAAAGCAACGGTTGATATCAGCGGGAACATTGAAAAATACGCCCCTGTAAAAGTGAAAGGGGAAATTAACCCATTACTAAAAGAACCGTATTTGAATTTGGATGTGGTCTTTAAAAGTGTGGAGTTAACCACGGTTAATCCATATTCTGGCACGTATGCGGGGCATTACATTGATAAAGGTCAGTTAACGTTAGCGCTTAATTACCACTTAGAAAACAATCAATTAAAAGGTTCTAATCATGTCATTATTGATCAACTTCAATTAGGTCAAGCCAGTGACAGTGATACGGCAACATCATTGCCATTAGAGCTAGCGATCGCTTTATTGCAAGATAATGATGGTGTGATTGATTTGGGTGTTGAGGTATCTGGTGATGTGAATGATCCAGAGTTTAGCTTAGGTGCGGTTATCTGGAGCACGATTTCAAATATCATAACAAAAGCAGTAACGGCGCCATTTACGTTTATTGCGGGTTTAGCCGGATCGGATGAAGAATTGAATGTGATTGCGTTCGATTTTGGTGTGAATACATTAACGCCTGAAGAGCAAGAAAAGCTGCAAACACTCGGTACGGCATTAGAAACGCGCCCTAAATTAAAATTGACGGTTGATGGTGCAGTGAATGCCCCTGAAGACAGTAAAGCGCTCGCTCTTGCACAATTTAATGAAAAACTGGCAGAGACAGCTCAAATCACAGAAGATAAATTACCAGCGAATTTAAGCGCAAGTACAATGCCAACATCCGGCGTTTTATCCGATGCATTAAAGACCCTGTATGAAAAAGAATCAGGAAAAGATGCCGATGATGTGGAAGATAAAATTGAACAAGATCAGGAAAATAAAGGCGTTGAGTTAACAGATGAAGAGTTAGCGAAACGCTGGCATATAGCGTTGTATAATTTGGCGCTTAATAAGCAAGAAGTAGCGAAAGGCGAATTAGGTCAACTGGCTCAACAACGCGCACAAGCGGTGAAAGCATACTTAGTTGACGTCGTTAACATTGATGCGTCTCGTGTGTTCTTATTGGACAGTCGATTTGATATTGAACAAGACACAAGCAGTGTATTATTAACGTTAGAAGCGAAGTAACTGCTTACTTAATTGTTTAAATACGTTCTCGTCAAAATGGCGCATCATGAAAATGATGCGCCATTTTTGTTGTTCGTAACTAGAATGGCATTGGATACTTTCTAAAGATGGCATTAACGTCGGTTAATACATCCTCATTTAATGGTTTAGAAAAAGCGTCAATGTCTTCTTTTAATTGCTCTAGCGATGTGGCACCAATAATGGTAGAAGTCACTCCATCAATTTGGTCACACCATGCTAATGCAAGCTGACAAGGTGTGTAACCGTGTTTTTTTGCAACCTCAATATAAGCTTTGACCGCTTCGTTTGCTGCTGGAGTATCACGGAATATTCCGTTACGTTGTGAATACGTCCAACGGCTTCCTTCTGGCATTTTACCATCCAGATATTTGCCACTTAACATGCCACCCGCTAATGGGGACCAAGGCAGATAAGCGACGTTTTCGTGAAGACAATTCTCAACCAAATACGGCCAATCTTTTGCGTGCAATAAGCTGAATTCGTTTTGGATAGACACCATGCGTGGCAAATCGTATTTAGCACTCAGTTTAAGGTAAGTGTTAATGCCCCAAGGCGTGTCGTCAGACAATCCGATGTGACGGATCTTACCTGCTTTTACGCATACATCTAAAGCTTGGAGGATCTCAAGCATGCCCGCTTCTTCTTTCTTCGCATCAAAATCACTGAATTTGAATTGATTCGGAAACTGCTTACCAAAATGGGGAGAGGTACGGTTAGGCCAATGCAGTTGGTATAGATCGATATAATCGGTTTGTAAACGCGCAAGTGACGCATCGACAGCGGCAATAATAGCTTCACCTGTGATAGGCCCTGCATTGCGAACCCAAGGTAAACCGGGGCCTGCAATTTTTGTTGCCAGCACAACCTCTTTACGGCGCTCTGGATTGGCAGCAAACCAATGACCAATGATGGTTTCTGTTTTTCCGTACGTATCTGGAGAAGGCGGAACCGCATACATTTCAGCGGTATCGATGAAGTTGATTCCTTGGCTAAGCGCGTATTCGATCTGTTGATTCGCGTCTTCTTGAGAATTTTGTTGTCCCCAAGTCATGCTACCAAGGCAGATGCGAGAAACAGACACATTGCTGCTACCGAGTGTTGTATATTCCATTGAGCGGGTTCCTTAATCTATTTTATTATTATCTTATCGTACTTAGATCGTTTTTTGTGTTTTTGTTTTTGGGCGTGACAGAAAATAAATCTCATAATTATGGTTATTTAATGCGCTTTCCTTAATAATAATTCCATAAATGGAAGTGTTAATTGCAGTTCTTGTTATTGTTCCTAGCACCATAATTGATAATATCAGCGCATAAAATAAGATGACAAAAGAGACAAAAAACAATGAAAGGCAATGTGTACAAATACGCGATTAATTCAGTGCTAGCGATAACGGTAGGCTTTTCTGCATTCTTAATCTTATCGGATAATGTATCCCCTTTTACGACACAAGCCACCGTTCATAAACCGATTGCGAATATAGCACCGGAAGTATCAGGAAAAATTGCGGCGGTATACATTACAAATGGAGATCATATTCGCGCAGGCTCACTCTTATTTTCGATTGATAAAACAAAATATCAACTCGCCGTTGAAAAAGCAGAATCTCAATTACAACAAGCCCTTGAATCGAATCATTCAAAAGAGCAATTATTAGTGTCATCTAAGCTGACTCTTGTGCAAAGACAGTTAGAATTGATTGATGCGAAAAAAGATTACCATCGTTATCTTACGCTAGATAAAAAAGGGTTAACCAATAAGAAAGCCATTGATGATGCCAAAGTCGCGCTTGATTTAGCGATTAATAATATTGAGATAGCAAAGAGTAATATTGAGCAGATTAACATTGAGCTTAATCATGGCGATAATGCTGCGATGAAAATTGCTCGTGATAATGTGTCTTCTGCACGTTTAGATCTAAGTAATACTGAGATTAGATCAACTATTGATGGCGTAGTGACAAACTTGCAGTTGCAAAAAGGCAGCTACATTAATATGGGTACACCATCATTATTTGTTGTGAATGATAAGGCGGAGTGGGTAAGTGCGGATTTTAATGAAAAAGGTGTCAGTCATTTAAAAAAGGGTAACGCAACTTATGTCGTTTTTGATGCATTACCCGGTCATGTTTTCGACGGAAAAATCATAAGTAAAGACAGTGCGATTTTTGATATATACAACCCAACAAATCAGTTAGCAAGTGTAGAAAATGACGATCGTTGGATCCGAAACCAACAAAAAATAAGAACTCGAATTGCAGTCGATAACATGAATAACGATCTGATCAGTGGGTCAAGAGCAACAGTAATGGTTGCTAATGGAAATCCTATCATTGATGCGGTAGGGATAGCGTGGATGCATTTTGTTTCATTGTTCCGATACGTTTACTAATAGGCGGGTTGTGTAATGAATGACAGCAAACTTAATGAAACACTGCGAATCACGTTAACTGTTACGATTTGTATGCTGGCCGGTAAGTTGATGGGGTTAAATTCGCCTGTTTATTTGGCGTTATACCCTGTTATCGTCATGACAAAAGGGAAGGATTATTCATTTAAAGGACTGGTAAAGATGTTTGCTCCGGTTCTGTGTGCAGCCTCGTTAGCATTGGTGGTTTGCGAGGTTTTTTCGAGTCACCCATTTATCATTTGGACGATCAGTTTATTGTTCTTTGATTACATGAGAAAAAGAGCAAACACGCCACCCAAGTTAGGGGCGATGTTAATGCCTACTTTCAACTGGATATTGGTAGTTATCTTTTCAATGCACACTGATGCCTCAATGCCGACACGAATTCATGAAATCTTTATTTCTATGGCGATCACGATAATTGTCGCAAAGACAATTGTGTCTTTATTTCCTATCGTTAGCAGTGGCAAACCACCTGTTTTTGAACCGCATGAGGTCACTTACCAACATCGATTTGTATCAACGGCGCTCATTGGCAGTGGGGTTGGTTTTTTAATGATCGTTGATCTTATCTCGGCAACGTTTTGTTTAGTGCCGGTTATTGCCGCGGCTTCTCAATTTACGCGTGAGAAATTTTTAGCGACGGTAAAACTGCGGTTTATAACGCAAGTAGGAGGCTGTGCTTTAGCGGCAATATTCACGATAGTCTTAGTTGAACATCAATCCGTTATTGGTTTTTATGGTCTTGTTTTAGCGATGGTTATCTATGTGATTGCCAAAGCAATGGTCAATGAAGTGGGCATCAAACGTGACATTCATGGCGACGCATTACTCGCGACGATGCTGCCTATCCAACTCTATATCACGAGCATAAACGATGGATTAGAAAGAACATTTTTGCGTGGTTGGGAGCTTACCGTTACGTTGTTTATTTTGTTTGCGTTATACCAACTAACAGAGAGGGTTCAACGCAAATGAGCGTAGAACCCAATGATAAGAGAAAACGATTAATCAGTCGGTAGTGATACCAACACTTTCCCTTCTTTTGTAATGCTATTTTTAATGGTGAGTTGGAGAGTGATGGTGACAGAAATAGTCAGCATGACAAAAATGGCCATTAAAATCAGTAATTGATATTTAATGGCGACCATTGGATTAACGCCACCTAAAATCTGCCCCGTCATCATTCCGGGTAATGTAACCAACCCAGTGGTTGCCATTGACGCCATTATTGGTGCAAACGCTTTTTGCATCGCAGCACGAACAAACGGAATTGACGCATATTGAGGGGATGCCCCTAGCGCAATCGCGGCGTGATATTCACTTTCTCGTTCTTTAAACGAAGTGAAGAGGTTTTGCAGTGCCACGATATTGCCACTCAAACTGTTGCCCAATAGCATGCCTGCAAGAGGGATCAGATATTGAGCACTGTAAAATGGGGTAGGCTGAATAATTACCCCGCTCAATAGCAGCAGCAAAGGTGATAAACCGATAAGAAGCCCTATAAGTACAGGGAAAAAAATGTGACGTTTTGGAAGCTTGGCTTTAGACACAATAGAGCTAGAGCCAATGCTGATCATCGCGATGATCCAAACCACATTTAACAGGGGATTATCCAGTTGAAACACAAATTCTAAATATAAACCAATGAATACAAGTTGAGCCACCATTCGAAGCACACTGACGGTGATATCTTTAGCGAGATTTAACTGATAGAAACGATTGATAGAGAATGGAATAAGGAGAGTCAGGCTGAATAAACCCATGAGTGACCAACTAATGTCTAAGGCTGATTGCATTGGTGTTGTACTCGTAAAATTGAGGGTTTAATTATTATCTCAAGAATGCGTAAGTTTCTAAACATAATAATTGGTTTTGTGGCCTTTAGTACAAAAGAAATGAAATAGAAGGGGGAATAAAAAAGCCGCTGAGCGATAAATCGATCAACGGCGTTTAACGTAGCTAGAGCATTAGTATTGCTTCATGATCTCAGCAATCTCTTTGATTGAATCAGAGTTAATGATTTTTTCAATATCGTCGTCATTTTGGAAGAGTTCAGATAACGCCATAATTGTATGAATATGACTGTCTGAATCCATTGCCGCTAACGTGATAGAAATGAACACATCCCCGTTATCTTCAGATTCTAAATTCACGCCATTCTTAAACACAGTGACTTGCAGTGCCGCTTCATTTACGCCGTCTTCAGGACGAGCATGTGGCATGGCAATTTTAGGAGCCAAAACATAATACGCGCCAATCTCTTTGTGTTTTTGTTTAATTGCCTCTAAATAACTTTGTTTGATTTTCCCTTTTGCTAATAAAGCAGAGCAGGTTAAATCAAGTGCCGCATCAACCGTTAGGTTTTCAGCTGAGGTAATAACGATGCCGTCGTTACCAATTAAATCAAATAAACTCATGATACAGCCCATCCAAGAAGTAGCCCAACAACACCAAAGTCAAAATCAGAGAACGTTGTTGCTTCTAATCCTAAACCACCAAGCACTGGCAATAACAACATTGGTAAGATAGAGATACAGATACCTTGAGTAAATGCACCTAATATAGCGCCACGTAACCCCCCCGTCGCATTACCATAAACACCCGATGCACCACCCACGAAGAAGTGAGGGACAACGCCGGCAACAATAATTGTCCAACCCATCATGCCTTGCACACCCATCATTAATAGACCTGCAGAGAATGAAGATAAGAAACCAATCAATACGGCATTTGGAGCGACAGGGAATACCATTGGGCAATCCAGTGCAGGTTTAGCACCAGGAACTAATGTATCTGAAATACCTTTAAAAGCAGGGACGATTTCAGCGATTAGCATTTTCACACCTTGCAGAACAATGTACACACCACCAGCAAAGGTAAGTGATTGCATAAAGGTAAATACAACCCAGTTTTGACCATCAGAAACGGTTTCAACAAATTCACCACCCGCAATAATTGATGCGAATAAGAAGAACACAAACATAGTTGTTGCGACGGCTACCGGTGTATCGCGTAAAAACATTAGACTTTTTGGTACGTTAATGTCTTCTGTCGATTTTGATGTGTCACCAAATTTGCTGCCAATGTAAGCTGACACAATGTAAGACAAAGTAGAAAAGTGACCAATAGCAAGTTGGTCAGTGCCCATTACTTTCTCTGTGTACTTTTGGCCTAACGCCGGCATGATAACCATCAATGAGCCCACAATTAATGAGCCAATCGCGACTAACAACGTTCCTTGAATCCCTGCTGTTGATAAAATTACTGCAACAAGCATCGACATGAACATTGTGTGATGGCCCGTCAGAAATATATATTTCAAAGGAGTGATACGAGCCAATACAATATTAACGATAAAAGCGAAGAACATTATTAATGCCATTTCATAACCAAAGGCTTCTTGTGCTAATGCCACAATCGCTTCGTTATTTGGAATAACACCACTTACGCCAAACGCTTCAGTGAATACCGTCGAGAAGTTATTCAATGCACCAATAAGAGCGCCAGCACCAAAGCCAAGGATTAAGAATCCCATTACGGTTTTAATGGTGCCTTTTAAAATAGTAGAAAGATCTGATTTTTGTGCAACTAGGCCAATAAACGCAATAAGACCTACCATGATTGCTGGCTCTTTTAACAAGCCGAGCATGAATTCAAAAAAGTTTGTCATAATAATAGACCTTACATGAATGCTTTTAATTGTTCTTCGATTGATGCTTTATCAAAAATATTTTTCAAGCGAATAATATTTTGTTTTCCAGCGTCTTCTAATTGAACGGCGATGTCAGTTGCTGCAACCCAGATGTCTGCGTTGCTTGACGCTGTTGATGATAAGTCTTCATGATCAATCTCGGCTTCAAACCCGATTTTTTTTGCGACTTCTTTTACTGCCATTTCCATCATTAATGAAGTACCTAAACCGTTGCCACATACCACTAAAATCTTTTTCATAATATTAATTCTCAGTTGGATAAATCAAAATGCAAAATTGCATCGCTTGAAGTTTGTGTGAGAATCATAATGGAATAAAAGCGTTATAAATAAGATCTCAATCACAAACCAAAAATGAGATTGTGACGCAGGTCTATTATTCTTGAGCTTATTGATATGAATAACGTTAATAATTTTGATGAAATAACTTTTATTAAAAATAGGAGGGCAAGAAAGGATAACGTAAGTGAATTTAATTAATGGTGATGAATCCTATCAACACCATTAATATAAGCAGGCTGCAGAACTAATATTTTGCGTAGTCTTTGAGTATTTTGTTAAACATATTATTGATCTCTTTTGTCTTTTTATTTCTTTTTGTGAGATCACTTAATGATGCTGGTGATTTTTTTGTATTTCTTGCTGCGTTAAGTTGCTCTAATTTATCTTTCATTTTTTGCACCGCAGGTAACAGCATGCGAAGCTCTTCACCATCGGCGGTCGTTAAAACGACGATATTATCCGACTCTACGTGTGTAATTGTCAGTAATCCGTGTTTGGCTGATTCGAATTGTTCTCCGACCATCATTGATTCTGGAGGAACGGAGCGATCAGTGACAAGGCCACTTCGTAGCTTTGCCGCACTGATGGATCTCACATTGCCTGTGTTATCAAAGGCAATAATAACAGTATGGCAGTTGTAATAATCAACCACCGTGACATAGCCGTGTTTGTTTGTTTTAAATTTTGCTCCATTACCCATATCAAGCGGAGCGTCCATTTTTTTCACTAAGAATCCTCTCTAAAAAATCCATAAACACATCGTTAAATAAGGCGATTTTATTGTGTTTTTTTACTGCATGATGGAGAGCAATAACCTTTTTTATTTTGAAAAAAGTTACTTATTAAGATAATGCTAACTGATTATAAGTAAATAAATCCACTTTTTATTGATAATCTACAAGGATAACAATCTTTATTATAGTGGAGAAATGGGGTCTACCTCTGTTTATTAGAATGAAAAAAGCCGCTGGTATCAGCGGCTTTTGTTTTAAATGTGAGCGTATTTTTTACAAAGAACGAACCACGCGGAAACCCGTGTAGTTAGCGCTTGTTGATGGATTTAGCTCTAGTGATTCATACACTTTTGCTTTATTTGGTGCAAAGCTCCATGCGCCACCGCGAACAATACCAGAGTCAGAACTTGTCCATTCCCACACATTACCAGCGGTATCGTAAATACCGTATGGGTTAGCGGCAAAGCTTGCTACTGGAGACGTTGATTTGTTTGCCCAAGAAGAGCCACCCCAACCAGTATTTGCGTTACCTGATCCGATGTCAGTTCCCCACCAGTAAGCAGACTTACTGCCAGCACGAGCTGCAATTTCCCACTGTGCATCAGTAGGAAGCGCGTACGTAAAGCCTGTTTGTTTTGTTAGCCAATTCGCGTAAGTTTCTGCGTCTGTTTTAGAAATACAGACGGCAGGTGCGTTATCTGATTGCTCAAAGCCCGGCTTGCGCCAGTTTTGGTTTTGGTGACGTTTTGTTTCGCCACCATTAATCGCATTACACCCTGCGCCTTTTTCAGCTTCAGTAAGGTAACCACTGCTTGCAACAAAGGCGTTAAATTGTTTTACAGTTACAGGAGTTGCGCCAATAGAATAAGCTTTTGACATAGAAACCGTGTGATTCGCTTCTTTGCCTACGTGGTATTCACCAGAACCAATAACCACCATTTGTGGTGCTAATTGATTGTTGGTTAGACGGTCTGCAAATTTCTTACCTGGCTTAGGTCGGTTTTTTTGATCTTTCAAATCCGCCCATAATGTCATGTCTTTTACTAATGACATTTGACGACTGTATGGTTCAAACCCTGATTTCTCAACGGTCACTTGATGTTGACCAGCAGGAAGCATTACATCAACAGGGGTGCTGCCGTAATTAACGCCATTTACTGTTACGTTGTCTTCATGACGGTTTGAACGAATCGTAATGCCGACCCATTTTTTTTCTTTTTTGATTTTGTCTTTTGATGCTTGAGAAGTGCCTTGTTCAATACAGTAACGGTTTTCAAGACCTAGCATTTGACAAGCAGCTGTTGTGTTTGGACGAGCACGTAAAGACGCTTGAAGCTTTGTTGTGTAACGGTTATTACCGTTAAAACCGCTATCAATGATGGCACTGTCTAATACATGGATATTCATCGATACACTATCAACATGCTGTTTAACAACATCAGATTCAGTGAAGCCACTGATCAATTGTTGTTGAAAGCTATTGACGGCTTTTTGCATGCTTAAGGTTTTACCTTGGCTTGCACAAGCCGCTAAAGTCATGGTTGTTTTACATGTGATGGTATGAACAACATCAAGTGTATCTTGAGTTGATAGTTCTTCTTGAAGACGAAGTACACGAGCTTCTTGGCGAGATTCACCTAAGATTTCAAGTTCATCAAGCGCACGTTGTTTCTTTGTACTGTTTGCTTTAAGTACACGAGTTTGCTCTTGAATGTCTTGTTGGCTTGCTAGCTTAGCAACTTGGTTTTCTTTTACTTCTTTCCACGAATCTTGGTATTGCTTTTGAAACGGCGTGATATCCAAGTCTGGATCGTTAATCATGCGATTGTATTGTTCATCAAGATTACGTTGAGCCAGTTTACGTTTTGAATCCAACTGCTCAGCTTTATTATCTAAAGCTGAATCTTGGTTACGTAAATCACGTAAGCGACTTTGGTCTTCAATAACCGTTGCTTCCAGTTGTTTTACTTCACTACGTTTGTTTGTAAGTTTGTTGTCAATCGAAGCAACAGAGTCAGCCGATGCTGTTGTTGGTTGAGATTCTGTGTTTGCAAGCGCTATTGGTGTAAATAGGGCCGGCGATAACAGTAATGCTAGAGCGGGTAATCCTTTACGATTCATAATTCTTCTGCTTTGGTTGTTTGACATAAATAATCTTGAGTAATTTGTGTACATAATAATTAACCCGTATCGACACCTTGATTGGTGCTTAAGCATAAATAATGCTCTAAGGAGGCTAATCGACGGTTGATACTGATCTACCTATTTCACTCGTGATCATTAAGTAATCTAGGCAGATAAGTATCCACTATTCATAGTTTTGACAGTAATTTATGAAGCAATATTCGTACCAATTTTGTAGAGATAAAAAGAGAAATTCAGCAATGTTTGTCATGATCATCGTTTCGGTGAGTAGAAAGCATGATCAAGTTAAGATATGAGAATATGAAATCTCAATTACTAGATGTAATTCTAATTACTTGTAAATAAAGAGGTTAATTTGTGGTTTTGAAAATAAATGAGGTGAGTGTAAATTGAAATTACATTGACTGTATTTTGTTGAATCATGATCATGCTTTCGTATTTTTATCGGTAATAGATTGTTTTTATGATCTTAGTTACACTGAGAAAAGAAAATACAGCAGACACTAGGTGGAAGTAAAATGACGTTGAATTGGATTTCTCCTGCTCAAATCATCATGTTGCCGGAAGAAAGAGACCTCCATGCCCACGAACATCATCAATTGGTGATAGGGTTAAAAGGGCAGTCAGAGTTTGAAATAAACGGGGAGAGCAGCGTTATTTCCGCCGGAAAAGTAGGAGTGATCCCTTCGCATCATCAGCATGCATTTTCAAGTTTGTATCAATCTGAAATCTTAGTACTTAATTTTCCTCAATATTTTGAAGATCTAGAACTTGCCTCGCGGGTGAACTCATTATTTGCACATTCTGGTTATTATCGATTAGATACTCAAATTCAAAACTTAATTCAGCTATTAGTGTGTGAGATTCAAGCGAATCTTAATGATCATCTGTTAAGTCGCGCTTGCAGTGATACGATCATCGCGCTATTACACCGTCATTTAATTGATGAAAATTCTGACAAAAGGCAAAAGCGCCTGAATTCTGATGTGATCGACAATTTTATAACGCAACATATCGGAACTAAGATCACAATTTCTCAGTTGGCTAGTACGGTTTTCCTCGGCGAGAGTCAATTTTATGCCATTTTTAAGCAAGAATTTAGAAAAACGCCACATCAGTACATTATTACGAAACGTATTGATTATGCCAAAGTCTTGTTAACGGAAAGTAACCTCAGTATTGGAGATATTGCTCAACAAACGGGGTTTGCTAATCAAAGTGCATTTAGTCATGCATTTGTGAAACACAAAGGAAGTTCTCCCACCAAATATCGTCATTCTCACTTTATTCGTAACTAAAAATTACTGCGTTTGTTCTCATTTTGTAACCGTATGGACGATTTAGCAATTTAATCGTAGTTTTTGACAAGTATTTTATCTAAATAGAAAATAGACTCTTTCGCAATTAGCCTTAATAACAAATCGATTAACTATAAATAATCTTAACTAATCGGTTAGACAAATAAGAGGAAACAGGTATGTTTCAAGCGAAAGATGTATTGTTGTCATCCATTATTGACCAGCCTTTATCGGTGCTATGGTCTGCAATATCCCCTCTTTATATGGTTGATGAAGCACAGTGGATTCAAGAGCTCATTCCATTAGCACAACCTACTGCTGATGAAGCAGTCCTAATGTCAGAGCAAGCTGGCGATCTTATTCAACGAGTGCGTGATGATAAGCAAGCGGTGCAAATGATAGATGCATTGCTACTTGAATACAGCTTAGATACCAAAGAAGGTATTTTATTGATGTGCTTGGCAGAAGCGTTAATGCGAATTCCAGATGCGGCGACTGCTGATGCTCTTATTCGTGACAAATTAAGCACGGCAGATTGGAAATCTCATCTTAAAAATTCAGATTCTACGTTTGTAAATGCGTCGACTTGGGGACTATTACTGACGGGGAAAGTCGTCAGCATGGACGTGAAATCGGACGGTTCTCCTTCTAATGCGATCAGCCGTTTGGTCAATAAATTCTCTGAGCCTGTTATTCGTCAGGCCATGAACCAAGCAATGAAAATCATGGGTCACCAATTTGTACTTGGTAGAACTATTGAAGAAGCGCAGAAGAAAGGCAAATCGATGCGCGAAAAGGGATATACCTATTCTTTTGATATGTTAGGTGAGGCGGCATTAACTCAGTCTGATGCGCATAAATACTTTAAAGATTACATCATGGCAATTGAGAGTGTAGGGCGAGGGGCAAGCATTGCTAATTCCGCAGATCCTACCGTATCAATTAAGCTTTCAGCGCTTCACCCTCGTTATGAAATGGCGAATAAAGAACGTGTCATGGGGGAGATGTGTGATTCTGTATTGCAACTTCTTGAACGTGCACGTGAGTTGGATGTTGGTATTACGATTGATGCAGAAGAGGCCGATCGTTTAGAGCTTTCTTTGGCTTTATTTGAAAAACTGTATCGTCATGACATCGTTAAAGGTTGGGGAAAATTTGGTATCGTTGTTCAAGCGTATTCTAAGCGTGCATTGCCCGTTTTAGTGTGGCTAACTGCGCTAGCAAAAGAGCAAGGTGATACGATCCCACTTCGCTTGGTGAAAGGCGCATACTGGGATACCGAACTTAAAATATCACAACAATTTGGTTTTGCTCGTTACCCTGTATTCACCCGTAAAGAGTCAACCGATGTGTCTTATCTTGCTTGTGCTCGTTACTTATTAAGTGATCACGTTAAAGGCAATATCTTCCCACAATTCGCAAGCCACAATGCACACACGGTTGCAGCGATTGCTTCAATGGCGACGCACGATGAGTTTGAATATCAACGTTTGCATGGCATGGGCGATGCGTTATATGAACATGCAATGGCAATGTTTCAACGCAGTGTTCGTATTTATGCTCCTGTTGGTAGCCACAAAGATTTATTGCCGTATTTGGTTCGTCGTTTATTAGAAAATGGCGCAAACAGCTCGTTTGTTCACCGTTTGGTTGATGCAAGTTGCCCTATTGAAAGTTTAACAGAGCATCCAGTTGATACTCTATTAGCTTGCCCATCGTTTGAAAATCAGCTGATCCCATTACCGCCGCATATTTTTTCAGATCGTAAAAATTCATACAGCATTAACTTTGATGTTGAGAGTGAAGCAGAACCGTTTGAAGCGTCAGTAAAAGAGAAAATGGACAACTATTGGAAAGGGGGACCGATTGTTAATAATTCGCGTTATTACGAAAGCATGATCAAGGAAAGTGTGTCTGATTTGCATGTTATCACCTCTCCTTATGATCGCAGTAATGAAGTGGGTTCATTAGTATGGAGTTCTCAAGAGTCGGTTTCAAACGCACTAGAAATGGCTCATGACTATTTCCCAACATGGCAAGCGACGTCAGTGACGGAACGTGCGGACTATTTGGATCGCTTAGCAGATAAACTTGAAGAAAATATGCCTGAGCTTGTGGCGCTGTGCCATAAAGAAGCAGGAAAAACGATTCACGACAGCATTGATGAAGTACGTGAGGCGGTTGATTTTTGTCGTTACTATGCCGTTCAAGCTAAGTTAAATTTCAGCAATCCAGAAACGATTGTTGGCTTTGATGATATTTCTCACCAGATAGCTCGCCAAGGCCGTGGTGTGTTTGTGTGTATAAGCCCATGGAATTTCCCACTCGCTATTTTCTTAGGTCAAGTGACCGCCGCATTGGTGGCGGGTAATACCGTGGTTGCAAAACCGGCAGAGCAAACGTCACTGATTGCCGTTCGTGCCATTGAGCTTTTATTAGCAACGGGTATTGCGCCACAAGCGATTCACTTATTACCGGGTGACGGTAAAACAGTCGGCGCGCCATTAACGTCAGATCATCGAGTGGCAGGTGTTGCGTTTACTGGCTCAACAGAAACCGCACAATTGATTAATCGCACATTATCAAATCGTACGTTTGAAGGAAAAGGTGTTGCTCCGGTGCCATTTATTGCTGAAACGGGTGGTCAAAATGCAATGATAGTAGACAGTACAGCATTGCCAGAACAGGTAGTTCGAGATGTTGTTCGTTCCGCTTTTGCTTCTGCTGGTCAACGTTGTTCAGCACTTCGAGTATTGTTTGTTCAAGAAGACATAGCAGAACGTATTCTGAATTTGATTAAAGGCACAATGGCCGAATTGAGTGTTGGTTTACCTGAATTGCACAGCACGGATGTCGGTCCGGTGATTGATACCAAGGCAAAAGAAAAGCTGCTTGCACACATTGAGAGAATGACAAAAGAAGGCAAATTACTTGCTCAAGCGACATTACCTGAGTGGGCTGAGAAAGGGGATTTTGTTCCACCAAGTGCGTTTGAAATTGATTCGATTAGTCAGCTAGAAAATGAGCAGTTTGGTCCAATTCTTCATATTGTTCGTTTCAAAGCCAGCGAATTAGACACCATGGTCGATGACATTAATGCCACTGGGTTTGGATTAACTATGGGAATACACAGTCGTAATGAAGTCACTTATACCCGTATTGAGAAAAACATCAAAGTAGGTAACTGCTACATCAACCGTGATCAAGTTGGTGCGGTGGTGGGAGTTCAAGCCTTTGGTGGTCAAGGACTGTCAGGGACGGGACCGAAAGCGGGGGGACCTCGTTATTTATTCCGTTATACCCAAGCAATCGCTTCAAATTCTGTATCAACTAAGTGAGAAAGGAGAGACTCATGACATCTATTACACAACTTATTGATTCTGCTCTTTCTCAACCAGAGAAATCATGGGCGCAATTGTCAGTATCGACACGTTCAGAGAAGTTAATTGAATGGTCACACGCATTAGCTGAACACCCTAAATTTGGTGTCCTTGCTGCAAAAATGGTGCGTTTTCAATGCCAAAGAGCGCAACAGTTAATTTCAGAAACTCAATTAATGCCAGGGCCAACAGGAGAAAGTAACGAACTCTACACTGCACCTAGAGGTGTTTTTTACATCACTTCGGATGAAAAACCATCAGTTGTTGCATTGATGGGTCAAATAACTGCAGCATTAATTGCAGGAAACGCTATTATTGTCGGCCTTCCGAGTGGGGAGTCTGATATTGCCTCGTTAATTGTGGATGGTTTACATAATGTAAATGTACCGACCACGATTGTCCAACAGGTGAATTTTTCAGAAAAAGACATAAATGATGTCCGATTAGCGGGCGTTTGCTTTGTAGGAAGTGAGCAGAGAGAAATCGAGCTTAACCAACAATTAGCAAAGAGAGATGGATTATTAGCGCAATTGATCGCAGAAACGGATCAAGAACGCCTGACAAATACTACCGATCCTCATTTTGTTCTACGCTTTATTACAGAGCGCACTCGAACAATAAATGTAACGGCAGTGGGCGGTAACGCTACATTGTTGGAACTTGGAGGTGGTAATCATTAACGAACACATGATGTGATCGTGAGTCATTGCTTTTTTTGCACTATAAAAATATTACAGCAAAGAAGTAACGTAAGAGGGCTATTGGCCCTCATTACTGCCAATAATATAAAGGAAATAGAATGATAGAAAATAACTTTGCCATTACAGGCACGTTTTTAACTTACCTTGTTGTGATGCTCGCTATTGGTATTTATGCTTATAAACGTACCAACAATTCATCAGATTACTTTTTAGGAGGACGTACATTAGGGCCTTGGCCTGCTGCATTATCTGCAGGTGCTTCAGACATGAGTGGTTGGTTGCTGCTTGGTTTACCAGGTTATGCTTACGCTGCCGGTCTTGAGTCATTATGGCTTGCGGGTGGTCTACTACTGGGTACTTGGTTAAATTGGTTGATCTGTGCTAAACGTCTAAGAACGTACAGTATTACTACGGATGATGCCTTAACTCTGCCAGAGTATTTATCTCGCCGATTTAATGATAATTCAAAATTGATTCAGACAATTTCTGCTTTGTTTATCCTTCTGTTCTTCCTTTTCTACACCAGTTCAGGCTTGGTTGCTGGCGGTAAATTATTTGAAACTGTATTCGGTCTTGATTATAAAGTTGCCGTTGTTATAGGCACACTGTGTGTTGTTTCATATACTTTATTTGGTGGTTTCCTTGCGGTTGCTTGGACGGATTTGGTTCAAGGTTTATTAATGTCAGCGGCATTGATGATCGTACCAATTGCAGCAATGCAGGGTGGATTCAGCCAACTTAATACTGATCTTGTGGCGATTAACCCTGAGTTAATGACGTTATGGACAGGTATGGACGGTAACCCACTAAGTGCGGTGGCTATCATCTCATTAGCGGCGTGGGGCTTAGGTTACTTTGGCCAACCTCATATCCTTGCTCGTTTCCTTGCTTCTCGTTCAAATAAAGATTTAACGACCGCCCGTCGTATTGCGGTTATTTGGACTGCGCTTTCAATGGCAGGTGCAGTATTAGTTGGTCTTGTTGGTTTGCTTTACGTGAATGGTGAAATGGCAGGTCAAGTGATTGATGGTGAAAAAGTCTTCATGTTATTAGTGAATGCGATTTTCCATCCTGCGATTGCGGGTATTCTACTTGCCGCTATTCTTGCTGCTATCATGAGTACTGCCGATTCTCAGTTACTGGTTTCTTCATCTGCGCTTGCGGAAGATTTATATAAGCAACTTGTGAATAAAGACGCAACGAGCAAAGACATTGTTAATGTTGGCCGTTTTGCCGTCATTGCATTGTCTATTATTGCGTTAGCACTCGCCATGAATCCAGATAGCTCAGTGCTTGGTTTGGTGTCTTATGCATGGGCTGGTTTTGGTGCTGCGTTTGGTCCTGCGATCATTCTAAGCTTGTACTGGAAAGGCATGAATCGTAATGGTGCGCTTGCTGGTATCGTTATTGGTGGTCTAACGATTGTTGTCTGGAAACAGTTAACGGGTGGCTTGTTTGATATCTACGAAATCGTTCCTGGGATTATCTTTGCAACGACAGCAATTATTGTTGTTAGCAAGCTAACGGGTGAACCTGAAGAAAAAGTTCGTAAACAACATGAGCAATTTGAACGTAACCTTGTTGAGTTTGACTAACCTTAGTTAATCAATAAGTAAATAAAGCCCCAAATAGAGTGCTCTCTTTTGGGGCTTTTTTGTGTGTTGAATATGAAGAAGCCGATTGATTTTTTTGCTTATTATTATGGGTTACATCATCTAATTAATGGCATTGATATAAGGCTCTGTTACAATCGCGTTAGTTAAATGCAACAGATAATAATTATTATTTACTAGGAGTGTAAAAATGAAGTTAATCCGCTTGGTGCTTGGCAAAGTTATTTTGGGATTAGATTGTGTGTTTACGCCTTCAGGGGTCAAACGTGATCCAGCTAAACAAGCAGAAATTGACACAGAAACGGCGAACTATTCGTTGTATCAATTTGAAGCTTGTCCGTTTTGTGTGAAAGTTCGTCGTACAATTAAGCGCCAATCACTGAAAATTGAATTGCGTGACGCAAAAAATAATGAAGAGCATAAAGCCGCATTATTAGCGGGTGGTGGACGAGTAAAAGTGCCATGCCTGCGTATTGATGAGAATGGCGAAACAACATGGATGTATGAATCTTCAGATATCATGGCTTTCTTAGAAAAAAAATACCCTTAATATTCATCATGTTGAATTAATACTAAAGTGGTAATTAAGATGGCGTACTTATTTAAGTACGCTTTTTTTATGTATCTATTATGTAAATTATCAATGTTCCGTATATATTAAATTGATTGTTTATACTTCTATTATTAGCATTGACGGTTGCTTTATGAGACTCAAGTCACAAAAAGTCTTGATTTAAGTTACCGTTCAGTTAAACTGTCTCTTGTGACTTGATCACAATAAAATAAAAACACATTAGGCTAGTTATTATGGATAAAATGAGTACAACTCATAAATGGTCAATTAAAAATTGTCCCAAGGATATAGAGAGCCAAGTTTTATCTGTTATTGGATTAATCGATAAGAAAGGTTCAGCATCAGACATGGATCTCTGCAAGATCTTTGGTGAAGTATTATGGAGTGATGGGAAATATTTTAATTCTCACGCATTTCGCTTCTTGTTTGATCATGAGACTCTTTCATGTGAAGTAACGAAGAGATGCTTACACTAAAATCAACAAGCTATGTATTTTTAAGGCCATTATTATTCCCCAATAATGGCCTTTTTTAATGCGTGTCGTATGACTAAGGCCTTTCACCTGCGAGTAATCGCGTTTCAATATCGGCAATCACTTCTGGTAAATCTGCAATAGTATCAATCAAGTAATGAGGGGTGGATTTTTGCAGCTTTAAGCGTGCTTTTTCTCTGGCAACACTCAGTGTCTCTGCATCTGCGGCTTGATATTCTTCATACGTTAATCCTGCTTCATTGCCTGATAATAGTAATCCAACCGTCCACATACCGGCATTATGGCCTTCATCAATGCCGGGTGCAGCATCATCGACTTTAATGCAGGTACTTACGTTAGTCACGCCTAATTCAATGGCATTTTTTAGAGCCATGAACGCAGCAGGACGGCCACCTTGAGGTAAGTCATCCGTAGCGACAACATAATCAGGGTGATAGCCATATTTTGCCGCTGCAGGGATTAAAATATCCATGACCTCACGCGGATAGCCAGAACATGACCCAATTTTTATCCCTTTGTCTTTCAGATCATTGACGACGTCAATGGCGTTTAAAATCGGCTCGGCATGATCCGCCACTTTGGCTTTTTGTAGTGGCATAAACGTTGCGTAAATATGATCGATTTCTTCGCTTGTCATTGCGTGCCCAAATTGTTGGTGCCATCTTTGATTCACTGATGGAAGTTTACCAACCGCTTCAATGTGTTGCCATTTTCCTAACCCCATTGGTTCTCGTGCTTCAGCAAGATTAATGTCGAAATTAAAACCACTTTTAAAGGCCTCAACAAAAATACTGGTGGGTGCAAAAGAACCAAAATCGACAATGGTGCCAGCCCAATCAAAGATAACCGCTTGAACAGGGCTGTCTTGTAAAAGAGGGGTGTGTGCTGGAAATGGGTTAAACGCTAAATTAGACATAGTTGAAATCCTTACATACTTTGGCAATTGCTTGTTCAAAAATAATCAGAGCTTGTGTTAGCTCTTCACGAGAAATAATGAGTGGTGGACTGAGTTGAATGACGTTGCCTTGCGATACTTTAAAGCTCAGGCCATCATTTAAACATTGATACAACACGGCTTCGGCTTCATCAAAGGCGCGTGTTTTTGTTATAGGGCTGGTTACTAACTCAACCCCCCAAAGCAACCCAATACCGCGAACATCGCCGATAACTGGATATTTTGCTTTCATTGTGTAGAGATAATGATGGATGAATTGACCGTCGTGGCGAACTTTTTCAAGCAAGTTGTTTTGTTCAATTGTTTCCATTACCGCGAGTGCCGCAGCGCAACCCACAGGGCTTTTCTCATGAGTGTAATGACCCAAAGAGACGTTCGCCGCGGTATTGTATTTGTCTTTTGTGATCATGGCGGCAATAGGGATTAATCCTCCGCCTAATCCTTTACCGATACATAAAATGTCAGGTTCAATATCGTAGGCTTGGTGCGTAAACCATTCACCACTCCGACCCATACCATTTGGAATATCGTCGATAATTAATAGTACATTGTGTTTATCGCAAATTTCTCGAATACGCTTCCAATACGCTTTACTCGGCACTTGCACATCGGTATTTCGAACGGCTTCAGCAATAAACACGCCGATGCCGCCTTCTTTTTCGATGACATATTCTAAATAATCAGCGTAATGAACATCGCTGCCATCTGAAGATGGAAAGGCACCACGATAAGTGACCGCCGGAGGAATACGTTCTACGCCTGCTAATAATGGCCCCATTCCTTCACGAAAACAGGCTTCACCGCCCACAGAAATTGCGTCTAAAGAAGCTCCGTGAAACGAATCCCATAATGAAACAACTTTAAAGTTGCCCGTAATGTGACGAGCCAGTTTTAAGGCCATACCAATAACAGAGGTGCCACCAGGCGCAAATAAAACTCTATTAAGTTGACCGCCACAGATCTCGGTGAGTTTTTCGGCACACTCAATCGCTATTGAGTTAGTAAAGCGTCTTGGTGAAAAAGGCAATTGTGCGATTTGCTCGGTCACTTTTTTTATGACATGAGGATGACCATAGCCAAGCTGATGAACGTTGTTACCGTGAAAATCGAGGTATTTTTTCCCTCTCGTGTCTTGTAAATAAACCCCTTCCGCCCCTTGTAGAGAATCTAAACAGGGGGTCGACATGGCTTGATGTAAAAACACGTTCGAATCGCGAGTTAACAAGGATTGGGTTGATTCATCTTGCAGTGATTCATTCCACAGATTGCGAGCTAGAGTCGTATTTACATCCCCTTCACTACGAAAATGGGGGGTGATCAGTAATTCGCTCATGCTGAAACCGTTTCCCAATACATGGCATTTTCAACGGCTGAGATTAATCGTTGGATGTCTTTAGGGTAAACGTCGCCAATATTACCAATACGGAAGCAATCCGCATTAGAGACTTTACCGGGGTAGATAACAAAGCCTTGTACTTTTAAACGAGCATAAAACTCTTTGAATTGGTAATCGTCGTGCGCTGGGGAGTAAAAGGAAGTAATGATTGGTGAGTGCAACTCGTCATTTAATAACGGTTCAAAGCCTAAGCCTCGCATGCCTGACACCAAGGTAGTTTGGTTGGTTTGATAACGTGTGTGTCTGGCGGTAATGCCACCTTCGATTTCTAATTCAAGTAAGGCTTGGTAGAAAGCTCTTACGGTATGAGTAGGGGAAGTAAAACGCCATTTTCCTTGGTTTTTCTCCATGCAATCCCACTGATCATAAAGATCCAAAGTGAGAGAGCGGGCACGGCCTTTACATTGCTCAAGTTCTGATTGTTTTGCGATAACAAAACCAAAACCGGGAACACCTTGAATGCATTTATTAGCCGAACTGATCATGTAATCAATACCAAGATCGGCAATATCCATTGGGATACCACCAAAGCTAGACATCGCATCTAGAATAACAATTTTATTGTGTTGTTTCGCTAAGACGGCAATGGGTTCTATAGGGTTAAGCATGCCCGTCGTGGTTTCACAATGAACAATAGCAACATGGGTAATGCTTGGATCGGTGATGAGTGCATTTTGAACCTCACTGAGTGTTGGCTGTGCGGTCTCACCCGGTGAAATAACATGGCATGGAATAGATAAATACTGAGCTATTTGTGCAATACGTGCCCCATAAGCCCCATTATCAACCACCAGTAGTTTGCCATTCTTATCAATCACGCTGCCAATCGTTGCTTCAACAGAAGCAGTACCACTGCCTTGCATTAATACACTGGTATACCCTGATTTCTCGGTAGCTAGAGCAACCAGTTTGTCACGAATAACCTCAACGACATCAATATTGTATTCGTCGTCCCAAGTACACCAGTCTTTTAGCATGGCGTTGCGAACTGTCGGTGTGGTAGACAGTGGACCCGGAGTTAAAAGTAGATATTCATTTTTCATGTTAAATTCCATTTTGGTATATATCAGTTTGTATTTTTACTCTATCAACATAATTTCAGCCTGATAATAGGCAAATGGCAAGATTCACAAAAGGTTCATATCTCGGCGTTTTATCGGCTTTATTCCGGTATTTATCATTAAATTGCCATCGTTCGTTCATATTTTCGTCATAATTCGTTTTTATGGTGGTAGGTAATTTAGTGGTACATACCAATTTAAGGATGGAGACGATAATGAAAAACCGTTTTATGAAAGGATCACTGACTGCACTTATATCATTACTTGCAACTAATGCATTTGCAGCACAAGAAGTTACGGTTTATACCGCTTTTGAAACAGATTTACTTGCCAAATATAAATCGGCATTTGAGACCGATAATCCAGACATTGAAATTAAATGGGTTCGTGATTCAACGGGGATAATGACGGCGAAATTATTGGCAGAAAAAAATAACCCACAAGCCGAAGTGGTTTGGGGGTTGGCTGGGTCATCATTGGCATTATTAAAAAATGAAGGTGTAGTAAAGCCTTACATGCCAGCAAATGAAGATGAATTAAAGGACGCATTAGTTGATCCTCAAGCCAATAAAGCGTGGTATGGAAATTACGCTTTTTTCAATGCCATTTGTTTTAATGAAATCGTAGCAAAACAATATAACTTACCGAAACCGACATCATGGGAAGAGTTAACAAAGCCTATTTATAAGGGGCATATCGCGATGCCTAACCCTGCATCATCGGGTACGGGTTACATGCAAGTTTCTGCTTGGCTCCAAAATATGGGGAATGATAAAGCATGGAACTACATGAAAAGATTGGATAATAACATTGCTCATTATACGCACTCAGGGTCTAAGCCTTGTGTTCAGGCGGGAATGGGAGAAGTGGCCATTGGTATTTCTATGGCAACAAGAGGCGCGAAATTAAAAACACAGGGTGCGCCATTAGATGTGATCATACCTGAAGGTATTGGGTGGGAAGCGGATGCGGTTGGTTTAGTCAAACCGTCAGAGGCGGCGAAACGTGTCGTCGATTGGTCAATTTCAAAAACAGCAAATGAATTGTATATTCAATCTTATCCTGTGGTGGCTCATAAAGACGTGACAAGTGACGTGAAGAATTACCCTAACGTTCAGGAATCAATGGCCAAAATGGATTTCTCTCGCATGGGAGACGAAAGACAAAGCGTCTTAAAAACATGGTCTGATAAATTTGACTCAAAGTCTGAATCAAAATAATACGACGGCAATTCATGATAGAAAAGGGAGGCTTCGGCCTTCCTTTTTGTGTTTTTAATGGGCTGTCTTCTGAAGGACACAAAACTGCAATCTTTCTTATATAAAATTGTCATTGTATTGAAATAATCAAATTCTATCATTTGGAGTATACCAAATGGAGAGTTTGAAATGATGGAAAATAAAGCGTACTTAACAATCAATAACGTAATGAAAAAATTCGGCCAATTTACGGCCCTAGAACAGATTTCTTTATCTATTGAAAAAGGAGAGTTTGTTTGTTTCTTAGGTCCTTCAGGCTGCGGTAAAACCACCTTGTTGCGATCCATTGCTGGGTTGGACTTACCAACGTCGGGCTCTATTTTTCAACACGGAAAAGAAACCACCTTTCTACCACCAGAAAAGCGAGATTTTGGAATTGTATTTCAATCTTACGCTTTATTTCCTAACCTAACGATTGAAGAAAACATAGCCATAGGCCTAAAAAATCAAGGCTATTCAAAATCGGACAGTGCCGAGAAAGTGCAATATTGGCTTGATATGATTGGCCTTCCAACGTCGGGTTCGAAATTTCCTAATCAATTATCGGGTGGACAGCAGCAGCGTGTAGCTCTTGCTAGAGCGTTAGCGTTGTCACCCGGATTATTGCTGCTTGATGAACCACTCTCAGCTCTCGATGCAAAAGTAAGGACTCACTTACGTGATGAAATTTGTCAGCTACAGAAGAAGTTAGGTATTACGACGGTGATGGTAACGCACGATCAAGAAGAAGCGCTTTCAATGGCTGATCGTATTGTTGTTATGAATCATGGGGTGATAGAACAAGTCGGTACGCCAGAAGAAATTTATCAGCAACCAGCGACACGCTTTGTGGCTGATTTTGTAGGGTGCACTAACTTTATTCCGGCGATGGTATTGAATGAATCGATGATGCGAATTGGAGATACGGTATTGCCTTTGCCATCACTTTCAAATTTAAAACCTAGAAACGGTGAACGATTTGAATTAGCGGTGAGACCAGAGAATTTAACGTTCTTTTCTGAAAGTATGAATACCATTCCTGTGAGAATTGAAAGCTTAGAATTTCAAGGTTCGTATGTTCGAGTTGAATGTCAATTACATCGTCATGTGGACTGTGAATCTATTTACATTGATGTTGCAGCAAAAGACGCTTATGACAGTAACTTTGAACTAGGGGAAATCAGATATGTGTCGTTCTCTGAAGATAGCCTCCAAGCTTATGCGATTCCTGCTGAGTTAGCCATTTCATCAAAAGCAGCATAAAGATTTATTATGACTATGATTGTGCAACCTAAAGCAAACAAACCCTCACTGTTTACGTATTCACATTACTTACAACGAATGAGTAAAGACAGCGTGATTTTATTTGCTGTACTTAGTGTGTTCTTTATTGTGATGAGCCTATTTATTCTACTGCCATTATGGGCAATGCTTAAGAAAAGTGTGTTGAATAATAACGGAGAATTCGTTGGGTTTGATAATTTCGCCACGTATTTTTCATCAGCGAGTATGTGGCATTCTGTGGGGAATACCTTTACTTTAGGTCTCATTGTGACGGTTATTGTTGGGTTCTTGGCGTTTGGGTATGCATTTGCTTTAACGCGATCATGCATGCCATTTAAAAGTGTGTTCCAAGTTATTGGCAGTGCTCCGATTTTAGCGCCTTCATTATTACCGGCTATTAGCCTGATCTTTTTGTTTGGTAATCAAGGAATCGCAAAAGAACTCCTAGGTGGTAACTCAATTTATGGATTAATAGGCATCTCTATGGGGCTAGTCTTTTGGACTTTCCCTCATGCACTTATGATATTAACTACGTCATTACGAACCTCTGATGCCCGTTTATACGAGGCGGCAAAAGCATTAAAGACATCCTCAATTAAAACTTTCTTTGTGGTTACGTTACCGGCGGCAAAATACGGATTGATTAGTACATTAATTGTCGTCTTTACTTTAGTGTTATGTGATTTTGGGGTCCCTAAAGTCATTGGCGGTAGCTACAATGTATTGGCGACGGATATTTTTAAACAGGTTGTTGGTCAACAGAATTTTGCGATGGGAGCGGTCACCAGTATGTTGCTTCTTTTGCCAGCGTTGTTTGCTTTTAGTGTTGACCGTTGGGTTCAAAAGAAACAGAAAAGTTTGTTTGATACACGTTCTGTTCCTTACAAGCCAGAGCCGAAAGCCCTGCGTGATAACGTGTGCTTTGTGTATTGCTTACTTATTTCGTTGGCAGTTTTAGCGGTATTAGGGATGGCGGTTTATGGGTCATTAGTGACATTTTGGCCGTGGAATAAAGCACTGACATTAAGTAATTATAATTTCGCTGAAATGAGCGCCTATGGTTGGACGCCTTATTGGAATTCGTTAACGTTAGGGGCTTGGACAGCCTTGATTGGTACCTTGTTTATCTTTATTGGTGCGTACAGCATTGAAAAGGGCCGCGCCTTTTCTCCATTAAGACAGTGCATGCAAATGGTGAGTGTAGTTCCTATGGCGGTGCCTGGTATGGTGTTAGGCTTGGGTTATATATTTTATTTTAATGATGTAAATAACCCCCTTAATTTCCTCTACGGTACGATGGCATTTATGGTTATCAATACAATTGTTCACTACTACACGGTAGGGCACATGACTGCATTAACGGCATTAAAACAATTGCCGAGTGAAGTTGAGGCAACCGCGGCTTCTATCAAATTACCGCAATATAAACTCTTTTATAAAGTGACATTGCCCGTATGTTCTCCTGCGATATTAGATATTGCTACATACTTGTTTATTAATGCGTTAACGACGACATCGGCAGTGGTTTTTATTTACTCGACCGATACTATTCCTGCGTCTGTGTCGGTATTAAATATGGACGATGCTGGCCAAACAGGATCAGCGGCAGCGATGTCAGTCATGATTATGCTAGCCGCAGCAACAGCGAAAGTGGTTCACTTAATTATGGGTTGGTTTATTGAGTCGAAAACCCAAGCGTGGCGTAAACGTTAAGATCAAGGAATGATAATGCAATACGTGAAAATTAAAGACGCGATCGTGAGTCAAATTGATTCTGGACTGTTTTCTGCTCGTCAAAAATTGCCATCAGAGCGCAAGTTAGCGGAAACATTCAATACCACTAGAGTGACATTACGAGAAGCTCTGTCGTTACTTGAAGCGGAAGGTAAAGTGTTTAGGGAAGATCGACGAGGTTGGTTCATTTCACCAGAACCGTTGTGTTATGACCCGACGAAAACAGTAAATTTTACCAATATGGCGCTGTCTCAAGGAAGGATACCAAAAACTGAAATTCTGTCAGTGAAGCGGATGTTAGCACCAAAGAAAGCGGTTGATTTACTCAAGTTAGCGCCGTTTTCTGAAGTGTATCAAGTGAACCGTGTGCGTTATTTAGAAGATCGCCCTGTGGTGTATGTGACGCACTATATTCGACCGGAGTTTTTCCCTAATTTGTTGAGCTTTGATTTGTCTCAATCATTGACGGACATCTATAGAGAACATTATGGGATGACTTATCAAAAAACCAGATATCGAGTCAGTACCTCTTCTTTGTTGGGGCAATCAGTTCAGCCATTAAGGGCGACCTCTGGATCGCCAGCGATGGCGATTGAACGCGTTAATTATAATCAATATTATGAGTTGATTGATTGTGATATTGAGTACTGGCGACACGACGCATTACGTATTGAGTCAACGGCAGAGTTAATGACTTAATTTTATTTATTTTAGATAAGGCTTCCTATCGAGGAGGCCTTTTTTATATCAGTTAGAGTGAATTATGACGGTTATTGCTAGCATTCTTGTTATTTTTTCGGCGTTCTTACACGCTGGTTGGAACTTGATAGGAAAATCCAATCAAGGATCCGGTTTTGCTTTTTTCTTTACCTGTTCCGTTGCCCCTGCCATTTTACTAACACCTTATCTTTATTGGTTTTTTAGTCAGATTGAGTTTGTGTCATTGAGTTCTTATTTTTGGTTGTTGCTAAGTGTGAGTGGCTTTTTTCAAGTCATTTATTTGTATGGACTAAGCCTCGCTTACCAAACATCTGATATTGGGGTGGTGTATCCGATGGCGAGAGCGTTACCCGTTCTGATGGTTGGTGTTGGAACGGCGGTACTAGGGCAAAGCGTGTCATTTGAACAATGGATGGGATTCGGGCTTATTACGGTGGGGTGCTTATTAACACCTATTACGCATTTAACACAACTCAGGATGAAGGCATATTTTAAGCGCAGTTTGCTGTGGGCATTTGTTGCGGCTATTGGCACAACGGGGTATTCCATTATTGATAAAACCGCATTACATGAGTTGAATGATAATGTCGGGGAAATTCACTCTGCGGTATACATCGCTATTTTTTATCTGGGAATTCAGTTTTGGGCGATTGTTTTGTGGTTGTCAGTATGGTTTTTTGTCTCTGGTCGACGGCATGAGTTTTCGCATGCATGGAGATTTAAAAAGAAGGGAACCATCGCGGGTGTGATGATGGCAAGTACCTATGGTCTGGTTTTGTTTGCGATGACGATGGTCGATAACGTAAGTTATGTGGTGGCATTAAGGCAAGTGAGTATTGTTTTTGGTTTAGTGATGGGGATTATTTTTTTGCATGAGAAGTGGTATCCCATTAGAGGGGCGGGAGTTGTCGCGGTACTGTTAGGTTTACTTATTTCACTGGACTGAATATTTATAAACCTTACTTATTGTGCGCCTTTACAATCTTTACTTTTTTCTTGTAGCGAATGAGAGTTATTTTCATTATAGTCAATAGGAATACGAATGGTTATCACTTGAGTGTAAATAATATGAAAAGAAGTATCGCTACAATGTTATTGGGTTTACTGGTTTCTGCGTCTTCTTATGCAGAAATGATTACAGTTTCTCATCAATTAGGTAAAACTACGCTTGAGACGAAACCTCAACGTGTTGTTGTTATTGGAACAGGCACTCTTGATGCACTTGATTATTTTGGCATTAAACCGGTAGCGGTAACTCAAGCGACAACCATGCCGTCTTATCTTCTTAAATACACAACCAACGAATTTGCTTCATCGGGCAGCCTTAGTGAGCCTGATTTTGAAACAATTTACATGCAAAAACCTGATGTGATTATCATGGGCTCTCGTGCCATTAAAGCGTACAAAGAATTGTCTGAAATCGCCCCAACCATTGTATTTGCTGCCGATTCAAAAGGGTATTGGGAAAGCACACAACAACAATGGCGCATGCTAGGGGATGTATTTGAAATACAACCGACAGTTGAAGCGAAAATTGCCAGTGTCGATTCTGAAATCACGAAGATAAAGACACATAACCAAAGTAATCATGTGGCGGCACTCACGGTAATGAGCGCAGGTGGCAACATCACCACTTTTGGTGCTCAATCGCGTTTCTCTGCTATTTATAAAGATTTTGGTTTTAAAGAAGCGGCGAAAGGCATTAAAGAATCTAACCATGGTGACTTAGTGTCTTATGAATTCATTCGTGATGTGAATCCAACAAATTTACTGATTGTTGATAAAGACAAGCTAATCAATAAAGAAAAAAGCCGCACACGTGAAGAATTTGCTAACCCACTAGTAAAAGCGACAGATGCATATAGAAACGATAGCTTAACTTACTTAGATATCAATGCATGGTATATCGCGATTGCAGGGGTTACAGCAACAGATCAGATGATTGAAGACGTAAAGCAATCTATTCACTTTTAGGATAATAATTCCTAATATTCTTACACTTAATTTTCCTTAAAGCGTGTTATTTCTCTGAGATAGCACGCTTTGTGCAGGCTGAGGTTAGCTTTGAAAAAGTTATTGCTTGTTCTTGTTTTACTGAGTATTGCGTCTGTATTCATTGGTGTGGCTGACTTATCACTGTCGGCTATTTTTAGTGGTGATACTGACGCCTTAGAATTGTTACTGATCAGTCGATTACCTCGATTATTCGCAATTTTATTATCTGGTGCTGGATTATCTATTGCGGGCTTAATCATGCAACAGATCAGCCAAAACCGATTCGCTGCACCATCGACATCTGGTACGATCGAATGTGCGATGCTGGGTTACGTACTCAGTTTAGTGATTTTTGGTCATGGCGATAATTTATTGCTGATCTTTGGTATGTCTATTATCGGAACGTTAATCTTCATCCAATTTATCCATCGTGTTCAATTTAAAAATGCCATCTTTGTACCATTAGTCGGCATCATTTTTGGTAATGTCGTGTCGTCAGTCGCGACGTTCGTCGCTTACAAATACGATGCAGTTCAAAACCTGTCAGCATGGTCAGTGGCTAATTTCGCGAACATTCTTCAAGGCAATTATGAGCTGCTTTATATCGCCGTTCCTATTTCAATTATCAGCTACTGGTATGCCACGCGTTTGTCTGCTGTGGGCATGGGCAAAGACTTTGCGACTAATATTGGCCTGAATTACAAACAAATTTTGTTTATCGGTATTATGTTGGTATCGGTGATGTCAGCAACGGTCGTCATGATTGTGGGTCAATTGCCGTTTCTTGGCCTGATTGTGCCGAATTTAGTCACTCAATTTTATGGTGATAACTTACGTAAAAATATTCCATTAACGGCGATTGTAGGGGCAATTCTTATTCTTGTGTGTGATGTGGTTGGGCGCATCGTTATCTTCCCTTATGAGATTCCTATCTCTATGATCATTAGCATTCTTGGCGGTGTCGTGTTTATTGCTTTCATCGTTAAAGGAAAACAAAATGTCTGATTCAATTAAATTAACAGGGTTAGCATTCATTACGGTTCTGTTTGCATTTTTATTTATTGGTATTGGGTTAGATGCATCAAATTACGAGTACTTCTTATCTCGTCGAGTGCCTAAAGTATTGGCGATGGTATTGGCGAGTATTGCGATAGCTCAATCGTCATTGGTGTTTCAAACCATTACTCATAACCGTATTTTAACGCCAAGTATCATGGGGTTTGATGCCTTGTATCTGTTAACACAGGTCTTGGTTGTTGTGATTTTTGGTTCATTTAGTGTGTTCTTATTGAATCCATTTTTGAACTTCGCCTTATCTGTTTTTATTATGATCGGGTTCTCGTTATTGCTGTTTGGTTTTTATTTTAAAAAGAACAACAGCAACGTCATTACCTTGTTGTTATTAGGCGTTATTTTTGGTCAGTTGTTCTCAAACATTTCTTCCTTTTTTATGATGTTAGTTGATCCAAATGAGTTCTCTACCATTCAAGGCAGCATGTTTGCGAGTTTTAATAACATCAATAAAGATCTCGTTTATTTTTGTGTTATTCCTCTACTACTTATCAGTGCATTGCTTTTTAGAATGTCTAACGTGTTAGATATCTTTTGGTTGGATAATGACAACGCTACGAGTCTAGGGGTTGATGTTGGTAAGGTAACTAAACAGGTGCTGATTTTAGTGGCGATTTTAATTTCGGTATCTACTGCGTTAGTTGGCCCTGTGATGTTCTTTGGTTTATTAGTGGCAAACTTAGCTAAAGAATTCTTTCATACCTACCGCCACCGAACTTTGTTATTGGGCAGCAGTTTAATGGCGATGTCGATGTTGTTATCGGGCCAATGGGTAATTGAGAATGTCTTTAAGTTTGAAACGACCTTAAGCGTAGTGATCAATTTTATCGGTGGTTTGTATTTCTTATCACTGCTTGTTAGGCAAAAAATTCAATAGAGAAACGTATGATTTCATTATCTCAACTATCTAAATCATTTGGTCAGCAAAAAGTGGTTGATCAAGCCTCTGCCTCGTTCATTAAAGGTGAAGTGACGTCAATCATTGGACCTAACGGCGCAGGTAAAAGTACCGTGTTATCAATGGCGAGCCGTTTGTTAGCGAAAGACAGTGGTAGCGTATTAATTGAAAACAAAGAAGTGGTCGATTGGGACACAAAAGCGCTAGCAAAAAAACTGTCGGTACTTCGTCAATCAAATAATCTAAATATGCGCTTTACTGTACGTGAATTGGTGGCATTTGGACGGTTTCCTTACAGCCAAGGCAAGCTAACGAAGCATGATAATGAGGTGATTGATAACGCGATTAATTACCTTGATTTAACGGACATCCAAGATAAATATTTAGATGAATTGAGTGGGGGCCAACGTCAATTAGCCTTTATTGCAATGGTTGTTGCTCAAGATACGGATTACGTGTTCTTAGATGAGCCATTGAATAATCTTGATATTAAACACTCGTTGCAGATCATGAAAAATATCAAAACCTTAGCGCATGAGTTAGGAAAAGCCGTCGTGATTGTGATTCATGACATCAACTTTGCCTCATGCTATTCAGATAATATTGTCGCGCTTAAAAAAGGCAAAGTGGTTGCTAATGGTACGGTAGCTGAAGTGATCAGAAAAGAAGTTCTTTCAGAGATTTATGAAACTGAATTTGATATCCATGAAGTTAATGGACAACGTATTTGTATGTACTATGGTCAGTAATAGACGATGTACAAAATAAGATAAGGAACGCGTTTATGAGTAAGCCATCACCACGACTATTAACGGTTATTAGTCGCGTACTGCTGACATCAAATATGCAGCGTATTACGTTTAAAGCCGATGATTTATCTGATTTTGAAACCGAGAGTGAAGGCGGTTACATTAAGCTGTTGTTTAATGAGAATGGTGGAACGGATCTTTCTGGTATTGAAGAAGGCACTCGTCCAAAAATGCGTACCTATACCATTCGTCATTTGCGCCAAGAGCAGAATGAATTGGATGTTGACTTTGTACGTCATCATCATTCAGTTGATTGTGTGAGTACTGATAGTGGCGGTTTTGCATCGAATTGGTCGCAACAAGCTAAAGCGGGTAGTCAAATATCCATTGTTGGTCCGGGTTCTATCAAAGGTTTATCGAAAGAGGCCGATTGGTTTTTCTTAGTGGCTGACATGACGGCATTACCTGCGTTGTCTGCAAAATTAGAAACCCTGCCATCAAGTGCGGTGGGATACGCAGTGATTGAAATTAACCATGAATCCGACAAGCAAGCCTTAGCTAAACCGGAAGGAATGAATATTGTTTGGATTATTCAATCAGAAGTGAATTCAGAGAACGGCGGATTGATTGAAGCGGTTCGTGCTCAAGATTGGAAACAAGGTCGAGTGGCTGTATGGAGTGCATGTGAATTCAACAGTATGAGACAACTTCGTGCGTATTTCCGTAATGAAAAAGAAGTAGATAAAGACGATATTTACATTAGTAGTTATTGGAAAGAAGGCTGTACCGAAGATGGTCATAAAGTGGCAAAACATGAAGACCAATTAGCGGGTAATTAATCCGTTATTCCTACATATTGAAATTGATTAAGCAGCTTCGTTTCTCAATACCGATTATAGAAAGTATTGATGAGTGGGCTGCTTTTTTATCGGTATTATAATCGAGTACTGGCTAGCGTCGCACTGAAACTCATAAAAAGCCCACCGCTAATATAGTTTAACCATTTGGCAGTTTTAGGTGCAGTCAGTAATACCTTAAGTTTTGTGGCGAATAAGATAACGACAAGAAACCAGCTAGCAACAACCAACGCCTGAGTTAAACCTAATATCATGCTTTGTTCTAAAATATGCTGTGGTGACACAAATTGAGGGAAAATAGACAAATAAAACAACACAATCTTTGGGTTGAGTAAATTGGTTAGTAGTCCTTTAATAAAGCTACTTTTTAAAGACGGGATGCCCGTTGCTTGATTAAGATCTAATGTAAGTTGAGACAGTGTTAATCCTTTTTTTATGTTACTTATTCCTAACCAAAGTAAGTACCCAACCCCTAGCCATTTTAAGAGATTAAAAGCCATGGCTGATTGCGAGAGTAAAAGACTTAATCCCTGAGCTGAGACAAAAGCATGAATAAGAAAGCCAAAACCGACACCTAGTATATTGACGAAAGCGAGTTTCTTTCCTTGGGCTAGTGAAGTATAGAGAATGAGAAGGGCATTAGGACCCGGAATAATAGCCAATAAAAAAACGATGCCAGCGAAGGTCATCAAAGTATCAACCGCCATTTTTTAAACTCCAATAAATATAATGAAACACAGTCATGCTTTAAGGAATTTAAACACGTTTATATCCCGTGGGCGTAGCGAGAAGTAAGTACTATCATACCAAGTAAGTAACTCTATTTTACTCTTTGATTCAACATTGTTGCTCGCACCAAAAAAAGTTAAAAAACTATATAGTAGTAAGGCAGGTTATTCAATTTCAAGTTGCTATTAGTAAGATTAAACTGTTAATAAAGGGATGGATTGACTCCGGTTAAGCAACGTTATTCGACATGTTATTCATGATGATGTTTAAACGATCGTTAAACTACAGACTTTGATATGATTAATAATTCCATGAATTCGAATTACCGACTTTATCAATTCTCTTCGCCACTTTGCGCTTTATGCCACATTTCTTTTAGTGAATTTCTTTATACTGATGACTTATCTGTTTGAAAAGGGAATGCCGATGCTAAATGAAAACCATGCTTTTATTTTAGATTTTCCAGAGCTTAAATTAGACATTGTTCAGCTCAACCATGCCGATGCGACATTCAAAGCGGATCTTCAGCAGTATCATGAGTTGGATTATAAAATCCGTCAGTTGGAAATATCGGGTAGTCCGATTGATGATGACAATATGCATGCACTAAAGCTTCAACGTATGGAGCTAAAAGATGTGTTGTACCAACAACTAACTAAGCATCATGAAGAAGCGAGTCATTAAGTTACTCAGTCATTTATATTAAGCAATGACAAAACCATCGATTAAATCATTACAAAAAAAGCCGACTTATCATAGTCTAATACCGTTCGGATAAGCATTAACACTTATTACCTGAGTGGGTATTTGGTTGGTACATAGAGAACTGAGCGTGGAAGCGTTCGGTCCTTTCTTTTATCTGGCAAAATAAAATGGCTAATACTCTCACGCATTTGCTTGAGCTTCGTCGGTAAAGCTTCATCTTGACTAAGAGCAAACCAACGTAATTAGGTATCAAATAAGTTAATCGCAGCAATGAAACTAACTCGAGTTGGACTGACTTTAGCATCCTTTGTGATATGTACCATTTCTATACTCACTAAGTTATAGGTCAATAATACACCCCCATAGTTCTTACTTAACTCCTGAAGAAAAGCCAATCCTCAAGGTCACCTCACTTTGTTATTAATTAAAAATTAAGATTATAAATAGTCATTTACTGCAGTTGAAATGAACTCATTAATATTAGCTTTAATTTCTTCGCTACGATGACCGTTTTGAATATTATTCTTTTGGTAAAATACTAAAAGTATTCTTATTTTTAAAGGTTTTTAATGTATCGTATATTGGTTGTTTTTTTTGTCTTTATTTCTTTTAGGGTCTTTTCAATAAGCTTTGATTATGATGATCTTGGAAGACTTTCATACTCTAAAGATGACTATTATGTATATGATGCAAATAATAATTTATTAACAATAGGAAAAGATATATCAGGAAATGTTGATGATATATCTTTTGTAGAATTGTATCCAATTAATGGTTCTTATAAAAATTATTTAAGTATTACATTTAAGTGGGAAAATGAAGAATTAAATAATAGTTTTATTTATGACCTTTATATAAGTGAGGATGAAAATCCAACTCTGTATAAATCAAATAATGAATTATCTTATTTAACGGCTTCATTTGAGGATGAAGTAAAGCCTCTTTATTGGCGTGTTGTTGCTAGAAATATACAAGGAAGTAGTAAATCGAGTCAAATATTCAAAATATTTCCTTTGGATGAAGATATGGATGAAATTCCTGACCATATTGAAGCTTCGATGTGTACAAGTTCAAATAAGTCGGATACAGACGGAGATAACCTATCAGATAATAATGAAATACAACTAGGTACTAATCCTTGTAATAGTGATACAGATAGTGATGGCATTCCTGATGGTATCGAATATCAAATAGGGAGTGATCCGCTTCATCAAGATTCTGGAACAATAGTAGATAATTTTAATGAAAGTTACTGGGAAAGCTACGTTATTGATGTAGAAAAGCAGGCTAATCTTCAAGGAATAAAAGAAGAATCAGGTTCTGCATTATTAGATGTTAGTGATAATGATGGATATGCTATTAGCGGTATTGTGCCTGAAAGTGATGATTTTACTATGATGTACTGGGTTAAGAGCGATTTGCTTAAAAGTCAGCTTTCAGGAAGTAGTGACAGTTCATTATATAGACGTAGCTATTTAGGTATCAATAAATATGGTAGAGAATATGCTCGTTATGGAAGTCATAGTTCGAGTTCAGCAACTAAGCCTAATTTAATAAATATAGATGAATGGTCTCATTTAGCTTTGAGTAGTGATAACAAAGGTGTTCGGGTATATATAAATAGTGAATTGGTGTATTCGTATAGCGGTAAAAATAGCTATAAACAATCAGAGTTTGCATTGTGGTTTGGAGCTTTAAATTCAGAAGGTTTTGCTTTGCATCAATTATCTGGACAGTTGACTGATATTCAGATCTGGCGTCGGGGTTTGAGTCAGAAAGAAGTGCGTAAATATATGATTGAAATGCCAAATGGAACTGAACTCGATTTGCAAGCAGCCTATGATTTCAATCGCTGGCGTGGTGATTGGGTATATAACAACGTATCGGGTCGATATGATCTTAAGCTAGTTCACGGGGCTCATCTAACTGAGAAGGTTGGAAGCTTAGATAGTGATAGTGATGGTTTATTCGACGAAGTTGAACAAGCTTTATGTACTGATCCGAATAACTCGGACAGCGACAGCGACGGCTTATTTGATGGTGAAGAGTATCAATCTGGTACAAATCCATGTCGTCCAGATACTGATAACGATGGTATTGAGGATGGCGCTGAATATCAAATTGGTAGCGATCCTCTTGTCCCCGATCCTAATGAGATAAATATTAATTTAGATGAAAGTTATTGGTCAAGCTATGTGGATTATGTAGCAGTTCAAGCGAACCTTGAAGATATTAAGGAGGAGTCAGGCTCGGCATTATTAGATGTTAGTGATAATGATGGCTATGCCATCAGTGGCATCGCCCCTGAAGGCTCAGAGTTCAGCATGATGTACTGGGTTAAAACTGATGCGATTACCCTTCAATTATCAGGCAGCAGTGATAGTTCAACTTATGGGCGCAGTTATTTAGGCGTTAGTAGGTATGGCCGAGAATATATGCATTACGGAGGAGGCTATTCCAAAAGCAGCTCAGAGCCTAAGCCAATAAAAGTAGGCGAATGGAGTCATCTTGGGATGACGCATAATGCCGAGGGCTCCCAAGTTTATATTAATGGAGAATTGATGTTTTCTCGAAATTATGACAATAAGTATAAACGCTCAGGATTGGCATTATGGATAGGGGCGCTGAATAAACAATACCTAGCAACCGATTTATTCTCAGGGCAAATAACTGATGTGCAAGTGTGGAATAGAGGGTTAACTCAAAAAGAAGTTCGTCAGTATATGGCAGAAATGCCCAAAGGTACTGAAGAAAACTTACAAGCTGCGTACGACTTTAATCGCAGGCGTGGTGATTGGGTATACAACAAAGCATCAGGGAAATACGATTTAAAATTAGTGAATGGTGCTCACCTTACAGAGCAAATTAAAAAAGTGGACAGTGATGGCGATGGGATTTCTGATGATATTGAATCTGGTTTATGTACAAACGTAAATGATCCCGACACTGATAAGGATGGTTTATCTGATGGTGATGAGCTTAATTTAGGTACAGATCCTTGCTTGTCAGATACTGATGGTGATGGGATTGAGGATGGTTTTGAGCAGCAGATAGGCAGTGACCCGCTTAATCAAGATTCTGGTGATACTAATGAGGTATTGGATGAAAGTTATTGGGAAACCTATGTGCATCATGAAACAGAGCAAGCAATAGAGCAAGGAACCCCAGAGGAAGTGGGTTCAGCGTTGTTGGACGTAACTGATAATACAGGGTATGCCATTAGTGGAATTGTGCCAAAAAGCCATGATTTTACTATGATGTATTGGGTTAAAGCGACAGAGATTAAGACTCAGATATCAGGTAGCCGTGGGGTTACATCATCTCAACAAAGTTATTTAGGAATAAATAGCAGGGGGAGAGAATATGTACGTTTTGGTAAACGGGGTTCTAATACAGGCAGCAAACCATCCCCAATTAAAGAGAATCAATGGGTGCATTTAGCGTTAAGTGTGGATGATAAAGGTATTCGTGTGTATATCAATGCAGAGTTGATGTATTTGTACAGCGGCGATAGTGGTTATGTACCTTCAAAATTTGCATTGTGGTTTGGGGCTTTAAATTCAAAAGGGGTTGTAGAAAGTTTATTACGTGGCCAGTTAACGGATGTTCAGATTTGGGATCGAGGATTAAACCAAAAAGAAATCCGTCAATATATGGTTGAAATGCCAAATGGAACTGAACTCAATTTGCAAGCAGCCTATGATTTCAATCGTTGGCGCGGTGATTGGGTATATAACAACGTATCAGGTCGATATGATCTTAAGCTAGTTCATGGCGCTCATCTAACTGAGAAGGTTGGAAGCTTAGATAGTGATGGTGATGGTTTATTCGACGAAGTTGAACAAGCTTTATGTACTGATCCGAATAACTCGGACAGCGACAGCGACGGTTTATTTGATGGTGAAGAGTATCAATCTGGTACAGATCCATGTCATTCAGATACAGATAACGATGGCATTGAAGATGACGCTGAATATCAAATTGGTAGCGATCCTCTAGTCCCCGATCCCAATGAGATAAATATTAATTTAGATGAAAATTATTGGTCAAGTTATGTGAATTATGCTGCAGTTCAAGCAGACCTTGAAGGTATCAAGGAAGAGTCAGGCTCGGGGCTATTGGATGTTAGTGATAATGATGGCTATGCCATCAGTGGCATCGCCCCTGAAGGCTCAGAGTTCAGCATGATGTACTGGGTTAAAACTGATGCGATTACCCTTCAATTATCAGGCAGCAGTGATAGTTCAACTTATGGGCGCAGTTATTTAGGCGTTAGCAGGTATGGCCGAGAATATATGCATTACGGAGGAGGCTATTCCAAAAGCAGCTCAGAGCCTAAGCCAATAAAAGTAGGGGAATGGAGTCATCTTGGGATGACGCATAATACCGAGGGCTCCCAAGTTTATATTAATGGAGAATTGATGTTTTCTCGAAATTATGACAATAAGTATAAACGCTCAGGATTGGCATTATGGATAGGGGCGCTGAATAAACAATACCTAGCAACCGATTTATTCTCAGGGCAAATAACCGATGTGCAAGTGTGGAATAGAGGGTTAACTCAAAAAGAAGTTCGTCAATACATGGCAGAAATGCCAAATGGAACTGAACTTGATTTGCAAGCCGCGTATGACTTTAATCGCTGGCGTGGTGATTGGGTATACAACAAAGTATCAGGCCAATATGATTTGAAATTAGTGAATGGTGCCTATTTGAAGAAAAGATAAAGTAATTGAGAAATAAGAAAATAACCTAAGCGGTGAAATTATTATAATAAGAGAGTTTTAAATGAGAAAGTATGGAATTGTTTTTTGGTTAGTTATAGTTGCAGTACTTCTAACTGGCTGTCGTTCTGAAAAGAAATTATTAAATATAAAACAGGTTAGTCCAACGCTTATTGAAATGGATTTAAATGAAACACCAACTCATGAACAATTGAGTGCCGCAGGTCAACTAGGTGGTGTTCTTGTACCCACAAAACCAGTTATGGATAAAGTTAGACCAAGTTCATTTGATGTATTTAGTCATTTCTCTGATGATGAAAAGGAACGAAAACTATTTGGACAAGCAATACAAAACTGGAATAAACACTCTTACTCTGATGCTGTAAATAAATTTGATAATTTTAGACAAAAATTTCCACATAGTGCTTGGACCTCTGAAGCGACATTGCATATGGCATGTAACGCTAGGTTTACTGGGCAATATACAACAGCAAACATACTTTTTAATGAAATTATTGAACAAAATAAAGACTCTGATTATATCGGGGCCCGTTTAATGACTGCTAAAGCAAAAAGTCGACTAGCAGTATTGAGGTTAATGGAAAATAATTCAGAACAAGCTAAGAATCTTTTTAGCCAAGTATATTCAGACTCGCCTGATTGGAGGTTAAAAGTATATGCATCAAATTGGTTAAGGAAACTATCTGTTCGTAAAGATAGTGCAGGAAGCTTACTTGATTGTGGAACTAGAGCCCTATCATATTTACTAGAAAAAGATGGATTTTATGAAGATGCAGAGAGTGTTTTGGGATATATACCAGATAACGAAAATGGTTTTAGTATTTCTGAATTGATTCTATTAGCAAATGAATACAAATATAAAGCTCATGCCATAAAAGCTACAGTTAATGAATTAATGACGTTACAAGAACCTGCTATTTTGCAAATAAGCAGAAGTTCAACGGGAGGAAAAGGACATTATTGGGTATTAGAAAATATAGAAAATGGACAATTTAATATTTTTGATCCTCAAATGAACAGGCGGTTTCAATTCAATGCTGAACAGATAAAAAAAGAGTGGGGAGGAAATGTAATATTACTCTCTAAAACAGGAAGTAATGCTATTGGCGAATTAATGTCTGAAGAGGAAATGACATCAACTTATGGAGGGTGCTGTGGTATTCAAAGGCCTCAAGGTGATACAGGTTTGCCGGAAAGTATCCCTGATAATTCGGATGATAGTCCAGAAAGTGATTGTTCAAAAGGTGCGCCTATTTGGACGGTAAATATGGTTAATATGAACCTATTTATGACAGATATCCCACTCTGGTATAACAATGAAATCGGTCCAAATGTGGAAATTAAATTAAGTTATAACTCACTGAGTGTTTTGGCTCAAAATGAACCATTTGGTAATAAATGGATGTTCAACTATGGTACTTATCTTGTTGTTGATCCTGGAGAGGCGGTGACTATATTTGGTTCTGATGGGCGTGAAGATGTATTTATAAAAGATGCTCAAGGAAAATACCAATCAGATAGTTATTATAGAACAAAGTTGGTTCAAGAAAATCAGGATACATATAGCCTAATATATGCAGACGGTTCTAAGAAGATATATGGGGTACCAAAGAATACAAAAGCTCTTCAATATTTTTTATTAGAAAAAATGGATGCTTATGGGAATAAATTGATTTTCCATTATAACAATGAAGCAAAAATGGTATCTATTGAAGATTCACATAATAGAATGACACACCTTAATTATGATGCAGTAGGCTTAATTTCATCTGTAGATGACCCATTCGGACGAAAAGCAACTTTTTTATATGATGAGAATCGGAACTTAATATCATTAGTTGATATGGAGGGGTATACTGCATCATTGACATATGATGATAATCGTTTTGTAACTTCGTTAGGTGATGCGAAGGGGACAACAAAGTTTTATATAGAGCCTGCTGACGGTATTCGAAATGGTGCCGTTGCATATAATTCTCCAGGCTCTGATATGTGGGAAAATTATCGTATAACAGTAACATTACCCAATAAAAAGAAAGAAGAATATTATTTTAACGGATTTAATAAATCGTCTTGGTATGTAAATGCTGATAATTATCGTGATTTTTACTCTGAGAACAATAATTATAGCTCTAAAATTAAAAAAACAGTCTATAAATTTGTCGTACCAAATGGACGCATAGGTAAGATCTCTGAGGTTAAACACCCTGATGGGAGCAGCAATAAAATTGAGTATTATAAGAATAATAAGATAAAATCAATTAAAGACCAATTTGGTAAAAATCAAGAATTTAAATGGAATGAGAATGGATTATTAATAGAAAGAATTGATAAGTTAGGTAATACCATAATCTATGATTATGCTGATAATAATATCGATTTGATTTCTATATCAACAGTTAATGGTGTCATAAAAATAGAATATGATGATTATCATAAAGTAGTTAGTATTTCTGATTATAATGGAGATATATCAAAAATTATTTATAATGAGAATGGTAATGAAATAAGAAAAATCAATGAAGAAGGCATTGTGACTAACTTTATTAGAAATGAATTAGATTTTATTAAAGAAATTGTTCGTTCTGGAAAGACGATTAAAAAATATACTTATGACTCTATGGGGCGGATTGAAAAATATAAAGATATAAATAATTATACATATCTTTATGAATATAATAATATTGATACTTTACTAAAAGTGACTTATCCATCAGGAAGAGTCATTAAAAAAGTCTATGGTACTTGTCCTCGTATGTTGACAAAGAAAATACGCCAAAAAGATAGAGTGTATGAATACAGGTATAATGATTCTAAACAATTAACAAAAATAATAAATCCAATATTAGGCAGGGTTGAACTTACTCGTTCATCATCGGGTTTAATAACCTCTATTTTAGACGAGAATAGTAATCGAACTAAATTCGATTATACCTCGATAGGTAAATTAAATAAAAAAACTTATTCAGATGGAACAAACGTAAATATTGAATATGATAAAGATGGTTTGCTGACTAAAAAAGTTAATTCAAGAGAGATAATAAAAGAATTCATTTATAATGATAAACAACAAATCACAAGAGTTGATTACAGTGATGATACCCCAAGTGTTAACTATCAATATGATGAACAAGGACGAGTAACCTTAATTACTGATCAATTTGGTAATACAAAATTCGAATATTATCCTAATGGACAATTGAAGACTAAAGATGGGCCTCTAGATAATGACTTAATATCTATTACTTATAATAAAGTAAAGAAAATATCATCTGTAGCTGTCAACAATACGATAAACTCTAGTTATGAATACGATGATTTAGGAAGATTGTTAACGATTAACGCTTTTTCAAAAGATTTTAATTACAGCTATAGCAATACTTCTTTATCTCCGTTAATAATGCTTGATTATCCGAGTGGGGTTCAACAAAGTTGGCAATGGGATAAACAGTCTGATTTAGCTCAATTAAGGTATACAAAACAAGATACTTCTATTGCCGAGTATAACTATAAATTTGATGAATCGGGACAGCTTTCCGAGCAAATTGGTACAAGCGCATGGAGAATGGATGTTCCTAAATTTACTGCCCGCTATAATGATTTAAATCAAATTATAGAATGGAATGGGGACAAGAATATTTTCGACTATGATAAAGATGGTAACCCGACAAAGGGTATTTTAGGTGATGGAACTTCCTTTACCGCGATATATGATGCAGAGAATAGGTTAGTTGAGCTGAGTTTTATACGTCAAGGTATTAAGTATAAAGAAACATTTGGTTACGCATACAACAATATGCTTTCAGAGTATAAGCTTTATCAAAATGCAGTTTTAGCTAAAACAAAACGTTATGTTCGCCTTGGATTAGTTGAGTTACAAGAACAAGATGCAAAAGGAAAAGTCGAACAAGAATATGCATGGAATTTATATGCCAAAGGCGGTATTGGTAATTTATTAATAACAAAAACTGCGGATAAGTTTTATCAATACATTTATAGCTATACTGGTAACGTACAAAAAGTGATTGATGGTAGCGGTAATATTGTTGCTAACTATCAATACACACCATATGGACAGGTATCGGGAGATGCTTTTACATTACAACCATTCGGTTATTCGACCAAACGAAGTGATTTTGAAAGTGGGTTAGTTTATTTTGGTTATCGGTTTTATGCTCCGCATTTAGGTCGCTGGTTAAATCGAGATCCTCTTCAAGAAGAAGGTGGTATTAATTTATACGCATATGTAAATGGTGACCCTCTAGGATATGTTGATCCAGATGGGAGGTGGTCTATTAGTGTTAACTTTTATCGTGGATGGGGGTTTGGAATAACAGTAGGCTATAATGAAAATACAGGTAATAATTGGGCTGAATTTAATACAGGGTTTGGTTATGGGTTAGGAGGGGCTTTCAATCCTAATGATAATGGACCTGATAAATGTGGATATTATTTTGGAGCTAGAGCTCAATGGTCTGCCATGGTTAATGGCATTGGTATTGGAGGGAAGACTGAATCAGATGGTTTATATGTTAATCCTAATTATGAAAATAATTTGTTTGATATAGATTTAATGACTGATGTTAATAGTGTTAATAATGGTTTTGATATATCAGGAAGTAGTGGTATATTTATTGGTAAAGTGTATTAAGGACTGAAATATGGATTTATTAGCTTTATTAAAATTTTATATAACAAGTGTTATTGTACTTCTAGGTGTTTTGATTATGTTATCACCATTAATATTGGGGATATACAGAAAGAAAGAGAAAAACAATGGGCCAAAAGATCTGTCAATGTTATTCAGTAAAAAGGATTTTTTGACTAAAAAAGGATTGATAGTTAGATTTTATATCAAAAAATTGATATTAATATTATTAATGCTAACGATAATAAACTTTTTTATACTCGATTTTTTATTTTGAGGTGTAGATGTCACAACCAATAGCATTAATATTGATCTATTGCATAATAAATTCAATATTTCATTTCCTTTATGGATTCGAATTTATCCTCTCTGATAGAAATTATATTTTGAGTCATGTGGCAAGTATATATGTATCGTTTATTAGTATACTTGCTTTTCTTGGGCTTCTTAATAAGAAAAAATGGGGAGGGTTCATGATAGTAATGATGCCATTAATATATACATTTATTTTATATGTTGATTCTGGTAAAGCTGTATATGGAATAGTAAGTGTTTTTTTTACTAATTCAATTTGGATTATTTTTTGGTGTGTTCATTTTTTTCTTTTTAAGAAATGGTCATATTTTCATACAAATTGATTGATATAACATGCCGAGTATCTATATGTACTGCTAATGGAGGGAATGTTTTTTTAAGGGAATACGTAATGAAAAAGAGATATCAGGTTTAGTCATAGGGAGTTATGAACAATCATCTAAAAATACACTTTTTCAAACAAAAGCTTATATTTATGGTAGTGATAGATACGTATTAATTTGTGAATAATATTTGTCTTATACTAAGGTCTGGTTATTCCTTAATGTTATTTACTTTTGATACTGGCGGTGAAATATGGAAATATAATTACTAAAAATGAAGCCATGATATCATAATTAGCAATGTCTTTAGTTATTATTATTAATTTAGCTAACATTACGGATGCACTTTTTGAACTTTATGTAGCATTAAAATAATTTTTCTTACGTAAACTATCATTTAGTATATGGTTTCTTTGTAAATATTATATGTTTTTAAAAGATAATGACATATTATGCTTTAGATATAATAAGAAGATATACTACATTAGTAATAAACCTGATTCGAAGTATAAATACTATTTATATAGTAATGGATTGTTATATTTTCCTAGTTGAAGTAGGTAAAACGAAATTTCAGCTGTAGACGCTACAGCTGAAATTTTATTATAGGTAGAACAATGCGATTAACAATGTATTTTTGTCTATTTTTAATTTTAGTATTATTTATGCTATTTGTTAATTATGAGGTTGACGAAGAATTAGCCGTTGGTAAAATAAAAAGAATAGATATTTATAAAAAGGTTCCTGTATATAAAAACGCTCTTTTAAACGAACCTATGAGTATAATTATAGTTGATCTAAATGATAAGGAATTTAATGCTAGTGGTAATTGCCCTGAATATACTATTGGTTGGAATGTTTTAGTAAAACTTAGAAATGATTATAATATAATTAATTGTAAACCATATATAGAACTAACTATGAAGTATCGAACTAATACAATTATAGAAAAAATAAACTTTTCTATGATAAAGTAAATTATAAATATGTTAAATAAAATGCGGGTAAGCAAGATAAGTATAAAAATAATTAAAATATTATGTTTATTTACTGTTTATTTAAAGGCATACATAATGAAAAAGAAATATCAGGGTTAGTCTTAGGACGTTGTGAACAATCGTCTAAGGATACTCTTTTTCAAGTAGAGCCTTATTTTTATGGTGACGAAAAATATATTTTAGAGTATAACGGATTTAACAAAAAAGCCGACTTATCATAGTCGGCTTGTTTTATCGAATTTACTGCGGTGACCTTGCTAGACTTTAAGGAGCACTTCTGCTTCTTTTTTGGCTTTCTTAGTTTTTATCTGAGCCAAAATAACCCCAGAAATCACCATTAATCCACCCATTAAGTGATAACTTTCAATTTTCTCACCTAATAAAACAGCTGCAAGAGAAACGGCTACAACTGGCATTAAATTCATGAACATCGCGCTAGATTCGGCACCAATGACATCAATGGCTTTAACCCACATCCAAGGGGCAGCAATAGAAGCCGCAATAGAGGCGTACATAATCAGTGGGATAGATTCTTTCGGTGGTAATAAATTGTCACTGGTTAGCCATAACGGCATTAGCATGGCGACAGCAAACATGCCTTGCATATAAATCATCTGCCAGTTAGTGATAGGCATTTTCCAACGTTTCAGTAATACGCAATAGGCTGCATAAGTGAATGCTGCTATTACCATTAAACCATCGCCTTGAGTGATCGGTTGATGCAAAAAGAAAGTCACATCGCCATGACCAAGCATAAACGTTAAGCCGGCTAACGAAATTACTGCACCAACAATACTTAATGCGGATATGCGTTTTCCCAGCAACGGCACACTAAGAAAAACACTGATGAGTGGCACTAAAGAAATGATTAATGACATATTCGATGCTGTGGTGGTTAATCCTGCGTAGTAGCCTAATGATTGGTTGATGACCATGCCAAGTAAAGCTAAAAAAGCCAGCTTAGAGAGGTAAGGGCGTATCACATGGCGAGATTTAATAATCGAAGGCAAGCAAAATGGCGTTAACAGAAGCATTGCAAAAGCCCAACGATAAAAACTCATGGCACTTGGCTCAATAGCTGATGCTGCCATTTTATTAATGATGGAATTTCCGCCCCAAATGATGACGGTAAGTAGCGGTAATAAGTAATACATGTGAGCTGCATCTCATCAGGAGGTAATGAGATGCAGTGTGACAGGTCGAATTGTTTATATATATCTCTAATCGGACACCTTGATTTACTAATAAGACACGATTACATTTTGTGCTTCATTCCTGCCATTACTTTCTTTACTGGTGCTTTAAATACTTCTTTATCGCCATCAGCAAAATTGAGTGTCACATCAATAAAGTCACTTTCTTTTAGAGGTTGAGCCAAATCAAATAGCATTATATGCAGGCCACCTGGTTTTAGCATGACTTCTTGATCTTTAGGGATCTCAATCGTATCTACTTCTCGCATTTTCATCATGCCGTCGGTTTTAATCACGGTGTGCAATTCTACTTTCTTTGCTGCAGAGGTGGTTGCTGATACTAAGGTTCTCGTCGCATCACCTGTATTTTTAATGGTCATGAAAATGGCGCTGTTTGTTGCGTTTGGTGGTGTTGCTCGTGCGTATGGGTTTTCGATAATTAATTGGCTTTGAGCAAAAGCGCCAGTGCTAAGAAGTAGTGCACTAAGAGCAAAAAGTGATTTTTTCATGATGTTATTCCTTTAAAGTATGATTTTTATTATTTTGTCATTAAGTGTGTTGCTTAGTTTGCTGGCAATGAAAGAGATTGAATCGCTTCCACTATGGGATCTGGCGATATAGTGTGAGGCACTTTACGTATTAATGAACCATCTGGTTTTAGAAAGTAGAAATACGAGGAGTGATCAATCGTATATTTTAATGCTGAGTCTTTTAACTCGGTCTTATGAAAGGTGACACTGTAGCGTCTTGCTAATTCATTGATAGCATCGACTGATCCTGAAACGCCTTCAATTGAAGAATGAAAATAATGTGCGTATTCTGCGGAGTGTTCAGGACTGTCTCTTTCTGGATCAAGAGTCACAAAGACAGGTCTTAATGTTTGTAATGTTTCTGGATCGATTTGATTTAATGCGCCAGAGAGCATCGCTAATGAAGTTGGGCAGACATCAGGGCAGCGAGTAAAACCAAAATAGACGATACGAACACGGGGATCGTCGAGATCAAAAAGATCAACGGGTTTATTTTCTATAGCATACAGTGCGTTATCGTCAGTTGAATACGCTAAATAGGCTTGTTTTACTCCGAAACCAATGAATATAATTGCGATTATTAATAAGAGTTTTTTCATTGGACGGCCTTTAATGAAACAGAGACTGAGGTGGTTCCATCACTGATGGTACCTACCCATGTCATGCTGTTTTGGGTGCAAATTGGAAGTAAAATAGTGCCATTAAATTGGTGGTTTTCATTTTTTGATAATTTAAAAATAGGATTGCCCATTTCCATTTCATGCCCCTTCAAAGAAACGATGAGGTTGTCTGTATTTAAGTTCGGCCAATTCACAGTAATAGAGCTCGGTTCTAAAGGCGTAAGTACGTCTTTTTCTAACTCGATGTCGATGCCATTTTTTGTACAAGGCAGGCTTGAGAGCTTACACGTCTCTTCAATTTGAACGGTTTGTGCCGAATAAGAAATAAGAGCGTCTTTTATCTCGGTGAAAAAAAATCCAACACCAAATAAAAGTAACACGGCAATGACTTTCATTGCTGAAGAGGCTATGTTCATATACAAATAAATTTATCAAATAAAAGTATGATAATAGTAGCATAGCAACAATACAGGGCAGTGTACTGGTTGTTGGAGTGTGATCATCGTTAAAATTTAGTAAAAAAGGATAAGTAGGCTATGGATAAAAAACGTTGCCAGTGGGCTGAAGTTTCTGATTTAGATAGAGAATATCATGATAATGAATGGGGTGTCCCTGTTCACTCTGATCAACAATTGTTTGAATCTTTAATTTTAGAAGGTGCGCAAGCGGGATTAAGTTGGTCTACTATTTTAAAAAAACGGGAAGGCTACCGTTTGCTGTTTGATGGTTTTGATGTTGAAAAAATCGTTAAATATGATCAAGATAAAGTCGAAGCGTTAATGCTAGACGCTCGTATTGTTCGTCATCGCTTAAAAATTAATTCGGTGATCACCAATGCTCAGGCCTTTATTAAGATACAGCAAGAGTTTGGCAGTTTTTCTGACTATTTGTGGTCTTACGTTGATGGCAAACCAATGATAAATAAGTGGGAAACAATGGCTGATGTGCCAGCCACCACTGAGTTATCTGATAAATTAAGTAAAGATCTAAAGAAACGTGGTTTTAAATTTATTGGTTCGACCATCTGTTACGCTTTTTTACAGGCGACGGGCGTAATCGATGATCATCTTGTCAGTTGCCCTTGCCACAAAGGTTGGTTTTAAGTTACTGTTAAGTTAACTAATGGTTAGCGGATACCGTATTTAGAATAAGCGTAAAGTAAGTGTACTACGTAGGTAATCAAGGAGAGATTATGACGAATAAGATGATAGAAGACACGGATGCAAATATTATCGAAACCGTGGATATTAATGGCACGTATCAAGAAGAGCGACGAGAAAAGGAAGAAAGAAGAAATTACCCAACAAAATCTGTTCTTTTTGAGCGTCGAATAACAAAAGATAAACGCATTAAGAAGAGTATCGACATTAAAATTTAATCTCTTTCTCATGATTACCATGAATAAACTGTGTATTTGATATTAAAAAGGAGCGTAATTTACGCTCCTTTTTTGTGTCTGCTAATCTTTTATTTTAAATATAATAGGGCAGTGATCGGTGAGTTGGAATTTTTTAACGTCATTTTGGTCATACAGTAATTGCTCTACTTCGACTTGTTTAAGAGAAAGATTACTAATGCCGTGATCAATCAAGCGGGTAAATGTGGTGTATTTAGGCCAATTACGTTTCCATTGTTTAACGGTGCAACTACCTTTGGTGTCTTCTGTTAGTAGGTATGGGTCTTGTGGTGTGCCTTTTTGAATTTCTTTCCACACCCAACTTCTTGGGTGCGCTAAGGTGTGGTTAAAGTCCCCAAGAATTAAGTAATCTTGTTTCTTTTCGTTTCGCTCATTTATCCAATCAATCACTTCTTCTGTTTGTTGTTCAAGAGTAGAACAGGCGTAGTTGTTCTTTTTCTGACCAAAACACCCTGATTTCAAATGAACAGAAAGTAAATGCAAAGGCTTTTCGTTTACGGTTGCAATGATATAAGCCGCATAACGTAATTTGCTGGTTTTCTTGTTGGGTAACAGAGAAAAATCATCAGGGTCAGTCACGCTAATTGAGTTGTGCACGGCAAAACCCGTGTATTGGTTTATGTCATTAAACTGCTTTTTTGGGTTAGATGAACGATCGGATAAGTAGATTTTATACTCGTTCCCCACGACTTTTTGAATCGCCTCAGCGGAATCGACTTCTTGGAAGGCCAATATTTGGCTACTTGATTTAATAAAATAATTATTTAAGGATTGAAAATCGTATTCATTTCTTTCTGATGGTTTAAATTTTTCAGATGGATTGAGTGTTAACCATTCCATATTCCATGTCGATAGTGTGACAGCATAGCTTGAAAATGAGCTAAAAATAAGCATGTAAAAACTGAGTAAGCGAGTAATTCGTTGATTCATAAGTCCTCCAGAAATCGCAAGCAGTTTAATCAAAAACTTACTGCATAGCACACAAAAAAATGTTTCATTTTCATACATTGCAACGAATTTGAGAACAAGATTAAAGCAGTGGTGAAAGTAGAATCACCCTCAGATTTCTCTTGATCTAGATCAAGGTATTTTATTCGTAGATCGAGCTTAATACACCACATCTTGTGTTAGCGAGTCTAATGCACCCACTATTTAGTATTTGGAGCCACTGTGAACATAACTGTAATCAAACGAGATGGAAGTCGTGCAGCCTATGAGAATTCTCGTATTATTGACGCTGTAAAAGGCGCTTCAGAGCAGGTTACGCCTGAAATTGAGAGTTATGCTCAGCTAGTGGCTCATGCCGTTGAAGTGGCTCTACAGGGACAAAAAGAAGTGGGTATTCGTCAGATCCAAGATCTGGTTGAAAACGAATTAATGCAAGGACCACACAAAGTGTTAGCGCGTGCCTATATTGAGTATCGCCATGACCGTGACATTGCTCGTGAAAAAATCAGTGTGCTAAATAAAGAAATTAGCGGCTTGATTGAACAAAGTAATGCTGAATTATTGAATGAAAACGCCAATAAAGACGGCAAAGTTATCCCAACACAGCGTGATTTACTGGCGGGTATTGTGGCTAAGCACTATGCAACACGTCATATTTTACCGCGTGATATTGTTCAAGCGCATGAACGTGGCGAGATCCATTACCACGATCTAGATTACGCCCCGTTCTTCCCAATGTTCAACTGTATGCTGATTGACTTAAAAGGTATGTTAACAGGTGGCTTTAAAATGGGTAATGCGGAAATCGATACACCAAAATCGATTGCCACAGCGACAGCAGTAACCGCGCAAATCATTGCTCAAGTTGCAAGTCATATCTACGGTGGAACTACGATTAACCGTATTGATGAAATTCTTGCGCCTTATGTAACGGTTAGTTACGAAAAAGCGAAGAAATTGGCTGAGAAATGGAACATTGCGGATACTGAAGCGTTTGCTCAAGCACAAACAGAAAAAGAATGTTATGACGCATTCCAATCTCTTGAGTACGAAGTAAACACATTACATACCGCGAACGGACAAACGCCTTTTGTTACGTTTGGTTTTGGTTTAGGCACAAGCTGGGAATCAAAATTAATTCAACGTTCTATTTTAGCGAACCGTATTGCTGGTTTAGGTAAAAACCGTAAAACAGCGGTATTCCCAAAATTAGTCTTCGCTATTCGTGATGGTTTGAACCATAAAAAATCGGATCCTCATTACGACATTAAAGAACTTGCGTTGGAATGTGCTACAAAACGTATGTACCCAGACATTCTTAACTACGACAAAGTAGTTGAAGTGACAGGGTCATTCAAAACGCCAATGGGGTGTCGCAGCTTCTTAGACGTTTATGAAGAAAACGGTGAACAAATTCATGATGGCCGTAATAACATTGGTGTTATCAGCTTAAACCTTCCTCGCGTTGCGATTGAAGCGAAAGGTGATGTGACGGCATTCTACAAATTGCTTGATGAGCGTCTACTTCTTTGTCGTCGTGCATTAGAAACACGTATTTCTCGTCTTGAAGGTGTGAAGGCTCGTGTTGCTCCTATCCTTTATATGGAAGGCGCGTGTGGTGTTCGTCTGAAACCAGATGATGACATTATTAATATCTTTAAAAATGGACGTGCATCTGTATCACTGGGTTACATTGGTGTGCATGAAACGATTGAAGCGTTGTTCGGTAATGATGAACATTTATATGACAACGCAGAGCTTCAAGTAAAAGCATTAGAAATTATTCAATACCTAAAAGATGCAGTCGAAGTATGGACAAAAGAAACCGGTTTTGGCTTTAGTCTTTATGGCACACCAAGTGAAAACTTATGTTCTCGTTTCTGTAAATTAGATAACACACAGTTTGGTGTTATCGATAAAGTGACAGACAAAGGGTACTACACCAACAGTTTCCACCTTGATGTTCAAAAAGTAGTAAATCCATACGATAAGATTGATTTTGAAATGCCTTACCCTGAGATCTCAAGCGGTGGTTTTATTTGTTACGGTGAATTCCCTAACATGCAACGCAATATTGAAGCGTTAGAAAACGTATGGGATTACAGCTACAGCCGTGTGCCTTATTACGGAACAAACACACCCATTGATGAATGCTACGAATGTGGTTTTACGGGTGAGTTCGAATGTACAAGTAAAGGTTTTACGTGTCCTAAATGTGGCAATCATGACTCAACCAAAGTGTCAGTAACACGTCGAGTATGTGGTTATTTAGGCAGCCCTGATGCACGTCCATTTAACTTCGGTAAGCAAGAAGAAGTTCAACGTCGAGTGAAACACTTATAATGAATTATCACGTATATCATTCAATTGATGTGATTAACGGACCGGGTACGCGTTGTACCCTGTTTGTTTCTGGTTGTGAGCACAACTGCAAAGGGTGCTATAACAAGTCCACATTAAATCCAAACTCAGGTCATGTATTTTGTCAGCAATTGGAAGATAAGATCATTGCCGATTTGAATGATACGCGTATTCATCGTCGAGGGTTGTCGCTGTCAGGTGGCGATCCTCTTCATCCTGCCAATTGTGAGGCTGTGCTTAAGTTAGTGAAACGAGTTAACTCTGAATGTGAGAATAAAGACATTTGGATGTGGACAGGTTATACGTTAAGCGAGCTTAACCCAACGCAGCAAGAGATTGTGAATTTGGTTGATACGTTAATCGATGGCCGATTTGAACAAGAGAAAGCGGATCCATCATTAGATTGGCGTGGAAGCAGTAATCAAATCATTCATTATTTTAATGAGTTGTAAAATTAGAGTAAAAAATTAAGCAATAAACCGTGATATTTTCCTATCTGAATGGTAATTTAAATGTATTACAGATCATAAGGATATGAAAATATGCTGCAAAATATAGCGACTCCTGCTAAAGATCCCATTCTTTCTCTCTCTATTGAATACCGTGCTGATGATCGCGACAACAAAGTCGATCTCGGCATTGGTGTTTATCGTAACGATCAAGGCCACACTCCAATCATGAAAGCGGTGAGTGATTCAGCGAAAGCTATCGCTGCTGAGCAAACCACAAAAGCGTACGTTGGCCTTGCTGGTTGTGAAGTTTTTAACCAAAGCATGGTTGATCTGTTATTACGTGATACGTCTGCTTATGAGCGTGTTTCTGCTATTCAAACGCCAGGTGCCAGTGGCGCATTGCGCATGATTGCCGATCTGATTAAATCAACAGAACCAGGTGCTACGGTTTGGATAAGTAACCCAAGTTACATTAACCATCAACCGGTAATGGAAGCCGCAGGCTTAAAGGTTAAGCATTATTCTTATTTTAACCCTACAACGAAACAAGTTGATAGCGAAGCTATGATGGCTGATTTAGCCAATGCTGGACCTAAAGACATCATCTTGCTGCACGGTTGTTGTCATAACCCAACAGGGGCGGATATACGTTTGTCTGATTGGATAGCAATTACTGAATTGGCGTTGAAAAACGGCTTTATTCCTTTTGTTGATATTGCCTACCAAGGTTTTGGTGATGGCTTAGAATCTGATGCGGCAGGGTTACGCTTTATGGCGGATCGTGTGCCTCAAATGTTTATTGCGACGTCATGTTCTAAAAACTTTGGCTTGTACCGTGAACGCACTGGTGCAGCAATGGTGATTGCTGCCAGTATTGAAATTGCGATGAATGCAAAAGCCAAATTACTGCAAATGGCACGAGCAACGTACACGATGCCACCCGATCACGGTGCGGCCATTGTGGGACGAATCTTAAACGATGCGGCATTAACATTATCATGGCGTACCGAGTTAGATGAGATGCAAAAACGTTTACTTGGTTTACGTTCGAATCTTTGTGCAGCGCTGCGTGATGAAACGCAATCGACTCAGTTTGATTTTATTGAACAACATAAAGGCATGTTTTCTGTGATTGGCTTCAATGGCGATCAAATGGCACAGTTAAAATCTGACCATGGAATTTATGCGGTAGGGGACGGTCGTATTAATATTGCAGGAATGCAAGAGCAGCATATTGATTATATTGCAAAATCCGTTGCCTCTGTTGCAAATAAGTAACAGAAATTTTTGAGATAGTTACTATACTAATAGAATGAATCATTACAGATAATACAGTAAAGGAAAACGCATGAAGATAACAAAAAAATGGTCAACGTTACTTTTACCTATTCTACTTGCTGGTTGTATGTCGACAACAGCAACGACAACACCAGAAACAGGTACGACTGATAAGCCGGTTGTTGAGCAACCAGTAACACCAGAGACTAAGCCGGCAGTAAAACCAGAAACAAAGCCCGCGGTAAAGCCTGAGCAAAAACCACAAGTTGATCCTAAACCACCAGTTGCGACAAATCTGAAAACAGCAGATGGCAAACTGATTTTAGGTGAAGAAGAGTGGATGTACATCAAAGCGATTAACCATAACGCGAAAGCTCGAATTGACACAGGCGCTACAACGTCTTCAATTTCAGCGGTTGATATTGAAATGTTTGAGCGTGATGGAAAAGATTGGGTTAAATTTAAACTTGCTCATGGTGCTGGTGAGACAAAAGAGTTTGAATCACCAGTGGCTCGTATCGTAACTATTCGTCAATCAAGTACAGAGAAACGAACGGATCGTCCAGTGATTGAAGCATGGGTACAAATTGGCGATTTAGAAACCAAGACAGAGTTTACTCTTAATGACCGTACGCACATGACGTTCCCTGTATTATTAGGTCGAACTTTCTTCCGTGATGTGGCTGTTGTTGACGTAAGTAAAAAGTTCATTCAGCCAAAAGTAAAATTAGCTAAGTAAATCGCTTATCTATCTTACATCGAAGTAATGAATAAAAACGCCCAAATCTAGTCTTTGGGCGTTTTTTTATGTTTTAAATATAGAGGTTAAATTAGTAATTATAATCGTGGATTAGAACAACTTATAATTAGATGCATTCTGCTGCTCTCTATGGGCTTGTAGCTTATATATTTGTTTGTAGATAACGTAATAACGGCTGATATTGGCAACATAATGAACAGGTTCTTTGCTAACGTATTTCTGAGCCATGATTTCTACATTATTAAACCAAACATTAGGGTTATACCCGTGTTTAACCGCCATTCTTCGCATTTTTCTTACATTCGCCGGTCCTGCATTGTAAGCCGCTAATGAAAAGTACATTTGATTTTCTTCAGTGATCTCCGGTTTCAAAAAATAGCGTTTATGTACAAAACTCATGTATTTCACACCAGCGTGAATATTATGCTCTAGTTGTCTAAATTTTTTGATATTGATATACGGTTCTTTTGCGGTTTGTGGCAGTACTTGCATAATACCAACGGCACCCATATGAGAAACGAGGCGGTTATTGAACTTGGATTCTTGATACGCTTGAGCTGAGATCATTAACCAATCAAATTCATACTTGTCGGCGTATTGTTCAAACAAGACCGCCAAACTTTTAAATTGCGTTACGGTTTCAGGGTTAAGGGCTTTTTTTAGCCACTTGGTATTATCCAGGTATTTCTTGTAAATGACATTACCTAAGAAGGAGCCTTGACGAATGGTTCTTACGTATTTGTTTACAGCAGATTTTAATTGGGGGCTATTTTGGCGCATTGCCCAGCCAATATTTGCATTTGTTCTGATTGGAAGATCTTCATAGATAGTGATGTTTTTCATTACCTTAGTCCATAATTGTGATTTATGGCTGTCAATCACCGTGATAGGTAATATATCTTGGTTAAGCATCTCCATCAGTTCGTAATCTTGTAGGTTTTCTTCTAGGAATTGAACACTGATAGGTGGAATATCTTGTGCTGAAAGTTGCTTATTGATTCTTTGTAAACTTTCAAAGTAGCTAGAGCTTGGTCTAACCCATACTTCTTTGCCTGAGAGATCTTCAAAAGAGGTAATGGCAGGCGCACTTTTTGAACCGACTAACCATTCTTTACTGTTGCTAATAACAGGATCACTGAAATCAACCGATTTTAAACGTTGAGGTGTGATCGTTAAATTGGCAACGGCAAGATCGCCAAACCCACTTTCTAACGCATTGAATAAATCGTCTCTAGGAATAGGGATCACTTGGACATTCACGTTGATATTATTTTTTCGTAAATGGAGTTCAAAGTGATGGAGGAATTCAGCAATAATGCCTTTAGGTTGTCCCTTTTCTATGTAATAAAATCCAAGATCGGCAGAGACAAGTACCCTAATGGTGCCTTTTTTTTCTAATACTTTTAAATCCCCAACGTAAGGAGTTTGAGTCATGGGGGATAACTCAATAGAAAAAGCCAGTTGGGGTATAAATAATAATACCCATATAAATCTACGTAAACTATCCATGTTACGGCGCCATTTTTTAACAACATACTAACAAGTTAAAGTGAAAATGAAGATAATTCAAGATTTTTATACGGGTATAACACTCACATTCTCTGGATATTAACGCTGATAAGGAGATTAAAAGAAAGAAGAGGTCGACACATTACGCTGTTTTTTATGTTCTTCTAATTGTGTTATTTGCTTATAAATGACGTAATAACGGCTGATGTTTGACACATAGTGCACGGGCTCTTTACTGATGTATTTCATTGCCATCAATTCAACGTTATTGAACCAAACGTTTGGATTATATCCATTTATTCTAGCCATGTTTCTAATGCGCCTTATGTTTGCAGGTCCTGCATTATAAGCCGCAAGAGAAAAATAGAGCTGATTATCAGGGGAAATTTCAGGCTTATCAAAATAACGTTTATGCACAAAGCTAAGGTATTTTATCCCGGCGTGAATGTTATTTTCTAATAGATTGATATCATTAATGCGAACATTGCGATCTTGTGCCGTTGTTGGCAACACTTGCATAATACCAACCGCACCTTTATGAGAGATGACATTGTTGTTTAATCTTGATTCTTGGTAGGCAAGCGCCGAAGTTAATAACCAGTCGAGATTGTACATGTCTGAATATTGTTTAAATAATCCTGAAAACTGGTTTAGTCTATCGATATTGTCAGATCGTAAGATTTTTGCTAACCATCGGTCATCATTAAGGTATTTTTTATAAATAAGATTCCCTAAGAATGAGCCTTTTTTGATTTTTGTAATGTATTGATTCACTACTTTTGACAGCTGTGGGCTGTCTTTTCGCATTGCCCATGCAATATTGATGTCTTCTTTTAGGGGAAATTCATCATGGTATTGAATGTTAGGAATGATCTTTTTCCATAACAGTGCTCGATAATTTTCAATGACGGTGGCAGGAAGCAATTTATTTTCTACCATTTCGAGTATTTCATTCTCTCCAAGAGACTCTTCTAAAAAATGAACATCCATTGGAGAATAATGCTCTCTGGCTAATTGGTTATTTAGGTTTTGTAGGGTTTCAAAATAACTGGAACTGCCTTTTACCCAGATCTCTCTTCCTGAAAGATCATAAATGGTTTCAATAGGCGCTTCTTCTTTTGAAGTGATAAGCCATTCGGCACTGTCTTTAATGGTGGGAGTACTGAAATCAATATGCTTTAGGCGATTTTTGGTCACCGCTAAGTGCCCAACAGCAATGTCTCCAATACCTGATTCAAGAGAGCGGATCAGATCATCTTGAGCGACTGGGATAATGCGTATGCGCATGTGACGATTTTGTTTTTTTAATGCTTGTTCAAAGTGCGAAAGAAATTCCGAAATAATGCCAATCGGCTTACCATCACTGACTTGGTAAAAACCAACTTCAACAGAGACTAATATCCGAATGACCCCTTTTTTTTCTAGTTCGTTGTAATCACCAAGATAAGATGAATGACTAATCGGCGCTAGCTCAATAGATTGAACTACGCTTGGTAATAATAACAAAGCAAAAATAAGGGGACGAAATTGATTCATAGCGGAATTCCAAATAACAATATAGGTACACGCTATGTTTCATTACTGTTAATAACAAGAGGTAAGTTTGTTGTTTTTAGGCGGTATTACATTTGAGACTATTAGTTAATCGGTTATTTAGTAAGAGTGTTTAACTTTTGATTTTAATGAAGTTTTCATGACGAGTTTAGTTATTGCTTTGTTTTTACTTATTGGTGTTGTGAATAAGTAAAAAGCCAGTGGCATAAATACAACTGGCTCTTTAGGGAATAAAATCGTAAGTTAATATCGTGTTATTTAGAACGTAAATCGTGCCGTCATCATTATTTGACTGCCATAGATCCCACCAAATTTAGCTTCAGTACCGACAGAAAGTTGATCCGTTGAATGAAAACGGAAGTGCACGCTACCTACATCTTTTGTTATGTCACTATTAAAAAGTTGACCGTATTGAGCGCCGACTTCAATTTGCTGTACTAACCACATACGAAAACCAATATTTACTTCGGTTAGCATTTCATCACCAAATTTATCACTCGATTTGTCTTTTACATTATGAAGTAATAGTTGACCATAGATGTCTGCGAATTGGTTTATTGGACCGTTGAAACCAATACCACCACTGATGTCCCAATCGCCTTCAAATTCGGTGTCTATTTTTCCGACAAGATGAGCGTTTTCAGTAAATTGCTGATTTATTTGAGCACCGAAAGTACCTGGACTTGTTCCTATACGAGCTTCAAAAAAGCTGTAAGGAAAATTATTTGCTAGCGCAGTTGAAGAAGAAAGTGCTGCAGTTAAAAGCCATATTTTATTGATTGTTTTTATCGGTGTCATAACTTGGTAGCCTAGTTTCCATAAAATTCACTTATAGAAAAGCCTGCAAAATGCAGGCCAAGTTATCGATTTGTTATTTGATTTATAGTGTTTGTAGGCGATCTACTTCAATCTCAGGGGTACTTCCACCTTCATATTCACCAAAAATGCGGACTTTAGTCGTTTCATTAATCGCCGTTGGTAATGAAATGTCGTCATCAATTTCGATTTGAATTTCAGTCGTACCATCTGAGAATACGTATTTGTCTTTACGAATATGGCGAACGATACGTCCATCAATGGTTGCGTCTTGCTCTGCGAACATGCTCGTGTCTTTTAATAACTCAGCGACCGTCGTTGTTGTTACTGGGCCAGTGTAGTTTAATTGAGCGTGTTTATTGTTATGGTCGCCATTGTCAGCCAGAGCGATGGTTGGAGATAAGATTAGAGCGGCTGTAATTGCAATGATTGTCTTTTTCATAATAAACCCTTAATACGATAATGTGATGACTCTGAAATGCAGAGTCTTATGCGTTGTTGTTTCGATAGGGCTATTAAAGCAAAGGTTGCCTGAATCTATAGTGAGGAAGGCATTCATATTCTATTCATCTATTTTATCTTTATTCATATCAGGTGAAACTTCAGTAGAACCTAGCCTCTGTGTTGTTAAAAATGCTAATATCATCAACCTGATATATACGAAATTAGATGGAATTATGAACACTTTTGCTCCGTTAATGGTTCAAGGAACGACTTCTGATGCTGGTAAAACAGTCTTAGTGGCAGGGTTATGCCGAGTACTTTCTAATAAAGGGATTCAAGTTGCCCCTTTTAAACCTCAGAATATGGCACTTAACAGTGCTGTAACGGAAGATGGTGGTGAAATTGGCCGAGCTCAAGCACTGCAAGCGGATGCAGCTAGAGTAAAACCACATGTTCATATGAATCCTATCTTATTGAAGCCGAACACCGACATTGGCGCTCAAGTCATTGTTCAAGGAAAAGCCATTGAAACGATGGATGCGTGGGGGTTTCAAGATTACAAAAAACTTGCCATGCCTTATGTTCTAGAGTCTTTCGCTTACCTGAATGACCATTATCAATGTGTTGTGGTTGAAGGGGCGGGAAGTCCCGCGGAAATAAACCTGCGTGAAAATGACATTGCAAATATGGGGTTTGCAGAAGCCGCTGATGTTCCTGTGATCATCGTTGCTGACATTGATCGTGGTGGTGTGTTCGCCCATCTTTATGGCACATTGGCGTTATTGTCTGAATCTGAACAAGCACGAGTCAAAGGGTTTGTCATTAATCGTTTTCGTGGTGATATTTCCTTGCTTGTTCCCGGTCTTGAATGGCTAGAAGAAAAAACAGGCAAACCTGTACTCGGTGTTATCCCTTATTTACACGGATTAAACTTAGAGGCGGAAGACGCCATTAAGAGTGAGCAACAAGAGAAAGGCCAATTTGTGGTTAAGGTGCCAGTGGTTACTCGTATCAGCAATCACACCGATTTTGATTCATTGCGTTTGCATCCAGATATCGATCTTCAATTTGTAGGTAAAGGACAATCGCTGTCTGGTGCTGACTTTATTATTCTTCCTGGTAGTAAGTCGGTTCAGGCCGATTTGAATTACCTTAGATCTCAAGGGTGGGATAAAGATATTGAAAGACACCTTCGCTTTGGTGGCAAAGTAATGGGAATTTGTGGTGGTTATCAAATGCTAGGAGAGCAGCTTTCTGATCCGCTAGGAATCGAAGGCGAACCTTCATTAATTGCTGGATTAGGGCATTTGGCAATATCCACCGAGCTTAAAAAACAAAAGCAGCTAACCTTAGTTGAAGGGGAGTTGCATCTTCCAAATCAATCATCAGCAAAAGTGAAAGGGTATGAGATCCATGCAGGCGTCAGTATACATATTGCCGGAGCTCATCTTCCTGTGATCATTAATAGTGAAAGCATTGTAAGGTATGACGGAGCTTTAAATCATGAAGGGTCTATATTTGGGACTTATTTACACGGTATCTTTGATGAACCAGAAGCTTTTGAAGCCATTATGTCTTGGGCTGGCTTGAAAGAAAGTAAAGCCATTGATATGAAAGAAATTCAAGAAGAGGCGATTGAGCGTATTGCAGCTTCTATTGAAGAAAGTTTGGATTTATCACAACTTTGGCCAAGTTTGTTTGAAAAGAAAGCAGCGTATTAAGAAGGAATTATTATGTCTCGAATTTTTGTATTTTTTGCATTATTGATGAGTTCGTTGTCAGTATCTGCCAATGTGACAGTATATGCAGCATCATCGTTAACCAATGTAATGGATGATATCGTGTCTTCTTATCAGAAGGAAACCGGTGAAAAAGTCAGAGTGAGTTACGCAGGGTCGTCTTCGTTAGCGCGACAAATAGCGAACGGCGCACCCGCGGATATTTACTTATCAGCCAATACGAAGTGGATGGACTATTTGATCGAACAGGATCAAATTGAAGCGGAAACAAAGGTTGATCTGTTAAAAAATAGCCTAGTGTTAATTGCATCGAAAAGCACACCAAAAGAAAACGCTTGGCAGTGGTTTATTGATCAAAAAGATCTGCGGCTTTCAATGGCAGATCCAAGGCATGTACCCGCCGGTATTTATGGTAAGCAAAGTTTAGAGAATCAACATCGTTGGGCTGAGGTAAATAAACGCATAGCATCAGGTAATAATGTGCGTTCGGCTCTTTTATTTGTGGAGCGTGATGAAGCGCCGTTAGGCATTGTGTATAAGACAGATGCATTATTATCAAAAGGCGTAACGATTGTCGAAGAGTTCCCTGCTGATTCTCATGATCCTATCGTGTACCCGATGGCGATAGTAAAAGATAAAAAATCAGATCAAGTAATGAATTTTTATCAATACTTACTTTCTGAGAAAGCCAAAATGACCTTTACAGCTTATGGATTTACAACAATTTAATGATATTAACGGATTATGAAGTAGAGGCTTTATTACTGAGTTTAAAGATCGCGGGCATTGCGGTCAGCTTTTCTTTGCCTATTGGAATATTATTGGCTTGGTTGTTAGCTCGATGTGAGTTTAAAGGCAAAGCCATATTAGATGGATTAATCCATTTACCGTTAGTGTTGCCACCAGTGGTGATTGGGTATTTGTTACTGATCTCAATGGGGCGACAAGGCATTATAGGCAAATGGTTATATGAACTGTTTGGATTAAGTTTTAGCTTTAATTGGAAAGGGGCTGCATTGGCCTCTGCTATTGTTGCGTTGCCATTGATGGTACGAGCGATTCGATTAGCGTTAGAGTCGGTTGATCAAAAATTAGAACAGGCAGCCCGTACTTTGGGGGCATCACGCTGCAAAGTATTTACCACCATCACTTTACCCTTAATGTTGCCGGGGATTTTAACTGGTGCCGTGCTAGCCTTTGCGCGCAGTTTAGGTGAATTTGGTGCGACCATCAGTTTTGTTTCAAATATCGAAGGGGAGACAAGAACGCTTCCATTAGCAATGTTCAGCTACATAGAGATTCCCGGGGCAGAAATGGAAGCGGCACGATTGTGCGTGATCTCTATTGTTGTTGCGTTAATTTCATTATTGCTGTCTGAATGGTTAGCACGAGCCAGTAAAAAAAGGTTGATGGGTTAATATGTTAGTCATTGATATTCAAAAGCAATTGGGTGATTTGGATTTAAACGTTCAATTGTCGCTGCCATCTTCTGGAATAAGTGCGATATTTGGTCGTTCGGGTGCCGGAAAATCATCACTTGCGAATTTAATCAGTGGATTAACGTCCCCAGATTTAGGGCGAATTTCTCTTAATAGTTCTTTACTATTTGATTCAGATAAGAAGATTTCGGTACCGCCAGAACGTCGACATATTGGGTATGTGTTTCAAGATGCACGTTTATTCCCACATTACAAAGTTGAGGGGAATTTACTCTATGGATGTAATGGCAAGAGAACGGCTCGTTTTGATGATGTGGTGAGCTTGCTTGATATTGAGCCTTTGTTAGATCGTCACCCCCATTCCTTGTCGGGGGGAGAAAAGCAACGCGTTGCCATTGGTCGAGCCATTTTATCTGAGCCAGATTTATTAGTCATGGATGAACCGTTAGCGTCATTGGATCTCCCTAGAAAACGTGAAGTGATGCCATATTTAGAACGCTTGGCGAAAGAGATCAAGATCCCTATTATTTATGTCACACACAGTCTTGATGAAATACTTCGTTTAGCGGATCACATGGTGCTGTTAAATGATGGAAAGGTCAGTTTATCAGGAGACATTACCTCAGTGTGGAGCTCACAAGAGATGCGCCCTTGGGTTAGTATGTCCGAGCAATCAACATTGTTAGAAGGTATTGTTGCTCATCACCATGAAACGTATTCGATGAGTTTTGTGCAGCTGTCAGATCGACAAGGGATTTGGGTTAAAAAAACAGACGCTTCTGTTGTGCTAGATCAGCATATTCGATTACGGATTCGAGCAAATGACGTTTCTTTAATCAAAACCGAACCCTGTAGCAGTTCTATTCGTAATATTCTACCGGTTACCGTTGTCGCGATTGAAAAAGACCGAGAAAATGACAGTGTTGCCGTCAAACTTGATTTGGTTGGGCATGTTTTATGGGCGAATATTACCGCTTGGGCCTGTGATGATTTAGCGTTAGAAATTGGACAGAAATGGTTTGCACAAATTAAAGGTGTGAGTGTGACTCAGTCAGACTTATGCTCTAAGTAACTGCTTTTAAAGTATAAGCTACATTAAGGATATGAATGTGAAATACCAATGGATATTATTTGATGCCGATGAAACCTTGTTTCATTTTGATGCCTTTGCAGGTTTACAACGCATGTTTTTAGGTTATGGCGTTGAGTTTGGGAAAGAACAATTTATTGAATATCAATTGGTAAATAAACCGCTGTGGGTACAATATCAAGACAACGAAATTACGGCTTTGCAACTTCAAGAAACACGATTTGAAGAGTGGGCTAAAAAAGTAGGTGTTACGCCAAAAGCAATGAATAGCGCGTTTATGATGGCAATGGCCGAGATCTGTACGCCATTAGATGGCGCTAGAGAGTTGCTTGATTCATTGTTAGAGAGCAATGTGAAAATGGGTATTATTACGAATGGATTTACGGAATTACAGAAGATCCGCTTAGAGAAAACGGAATTTAGCCATTATTTTGAGTTGATCATTATTTCAGAGCAAGTCGGAATCGCAAAACCAGATAAACGCATTTTTGAACATACTTTTTCGATGATGGGGGAGGTGGATTTATCCGCGATACTTATGGTTGGAGATAACCCTGATTCAGACGTGCTTGGGGGCATGAATGCAGGTATTGACACATGTTGGTTAAATGAAGCCGGTAAAACGTGTCCTGAAGGCGTAGAGCCAACCTATACTGTGGGTTCACTGGTAGCATTACAAACTATTTTAGAAAGCGCTTAATTTAGTTATTAAAAAAGCCTCATCGTTTATCATAAACGATGAGGCTTTTTTGTATCAGGAGGAAATTACTCTTCTGACGGTGTTACTTGTTCTGTGTTTTCTGTTTCTACCGCTGCTTGTTCTGCTTCAAGAGCCATTTTTTCACGATCTGCTTTACAGATGTATTTTGGCTTATTGTGCGCACGGCTATTTTTTGTTTGAGTTCTACGGTGTTTTTTTAATAGCGTTTCTTTAATCTTATTTTTACGGCTCATTGTATTACCACATTAAATCATCAGGAATAACGAACTCAGCGTATGGGTCGTCTTCATCTTGCGCATCTTCCGCTATTACGTTGTTAAGTACAACAACAGATTTATCGCGCAGAGTAATCTTATCGGCAACGCCAGCGGGAACGACTTCGTAATCTTCATTAAAATGAACAATTGCTAAGCGACCAGCAACAAGCTGAGTTTGCATTGTTTTATCAACGTACATTTTTTTGACGAGTACGCCATCAGTAAAGTTATAACCGATATCACCGTGTGTGCGATCCAGTTTATTTGCTGAGATAAGTTGTTTGATTTGAGCAAGTAATTCTTTCTGGTCTTTCTCTGCTTTGTGTTGTGCGCTCAATTCTTTGTCTTTTTCAGCTTGAGCAGCTTTGTTTAATTCAACCGCCGCTTTTGCTTCACGATTTTGAACACGAGATTTTTTTGAAGCTTTCTTTGCTTTTGCTACTTTGTTTTGGTTCACTAACCCAGCTTTTAGCATTTGCTCTTGTAAGCTTAGCGCCATAATTGTTCCTAATGATTAATTTGTATAATTCTTATTATTATCCCATGAGTCGTATGGGATTAAAAGATACCGTGTTAAATAAGCACCCTCCTAGTTGATGTAAAGAGAGATAAAGTAATGAAAACACCTTGTATAGCAGCCTGTAAAAATGAAGGCGGTATCTGTATTGGCTGCAAACGCACCATCACTGAAATTATTGAATGGAAATCAATGACAGATGAAAAACGAGATAAAGTGATGGATCGATTGTCGGGTAAATCGTCTTCTCATGAGTGCCCTGAATGCCAAAAACCGGCTCAATGTGATATCAAAATGGGAAAGGAAACGTGTTGGTGTTTTGATCTAGAAACACGAGATGTAGGCACCGTTTCTGAGAATTCTGCTTGTTTATGCCAACATTGTTTAGCAAAGAAGCCTATAGCGTGATATTTACGTGCTACTCTATAAATAGTTGAAGTTTATTGATATGGGTCAATTATCGACGTTGATTATTTGACCTACTCCTTAGTGGTATTTAACAAGTTTAACAATTATTACATAAAATTAATTTGTCACAACTATTAACATTAATTCATATAACTTTTCAATTTAATACATCTCTGGATGAGCGCAAAAAAGTTGTGTTTAAAAGGAGTTATCGTAAAAAATTAATTGAAGCACTATTTGTGAGGGATTAAAATCTACAGCAAATAAGTTCGACAACTTGTTAACATTTTCTATATTTATAAAGTAGAAAAATAACTAGGAATAAAAATTATGAGCAATGCAGTAAAGCAAAACGATGGAGCTGAACGTTCTTCTGAATGGAAAGCTTTTCTCTTCATCACAGTTGTTCTTTTCCCAATTCTAAGTGTGGGTGTGGTTGGTGCGTACGGTTTCTCTGTGTGGATAGCACAGGCGCTGTTTTTTGGTATGCCAGGTCACGGCGGTTAATTCTCAATTTTTAAGAATGCAGCCGCTACAACAAATTAGAATTATATAAAAAGAGAAGCAATTATGATGTCATTACTTAAAAAAGCTTGGTCGGTTTTCGCTCGACCAAGTGTACATATCGGCTTGGGTGTTCTTACCCTTGGTGGTTTTGTTGCGGGTGTTATTTTCTGGGGTGGTTTTAACGTTGCGTTAGAAGCAACCAACACAGAAGAATTTTGTGTGAGCTGTCACGCTGATAACATCTTACCTGAATACAAAGGAACTATTCACGATAAGAACCGTTCTGGTGTTCGTGCTACCTGTCCTGATTGTCACGTTCCACACGATTGGACTTCTAAAATTGCTCGTAAGATGAAAGCAAGTAAAGAAGTATTCGCTCATTTAGTTGGTACAATTGATACCCCTGAGAAATTTGAAGAGCGTCGTATCGTTTTAGCCCAGCATGAATGGGACCGTTTTAGCGCAAACAAATCTCTTGAATGTCGTAACTGTCATGATTATGACGGTATGGATTTCTCTAAAATGAAACCAACGGCACGTATCCAAATGCAAGGCGCGAAAGAGCGTGACCAAAGTTGTGTCGATTGTCATAAAGGTATTGCACATAATCTTCCTGCAAATATGGACAGTTCTGGTGGCATGGTAAGTGAACTTAGCCAGCTAGCAAGTAATACTAAATATGAAGATGGTCAAACTTACGTTTCTGTTCGTCACCTTCCAATGTATGAAGATGAAAAACTAACGATTGAAGCGGGTCTATTAAACCCTGCCTCTCAAGTAACTGTACTTGAAGAGAAAGGCGATGCAATGAAAGTTGCGATTGATGGTTGGCGTAAAGTTAAAGGCTTCGGTCGTGTTATCCAAGAAGATTTTGGTATGAACATCGCGGTTGGTGCTTTGCTTAAAGGCGCTGCTCAAAACGACAAAATCGTTGAGAAATTTGAAACTAAAGTTGATGACCTAACGGGTCTACCTTGGCAGCGTGTTACTGTTGATGTATGGATGAAGAAAGAAGATTTCTTATCTGATTACACTACGGTTTGGCAAAAAGCGGAAGAGTCATACAAAACAAACTGTTCTGTATGTCACACTCAACCAGCTGAAGGTCACTTTGATTCAAACACATGGCCTGGTATGTTTGACGGTATGATGGCATTCGTTAACTTCGATACAGACAGTAAGTCACTTGTATTGAAATACCTTCAAAAACACTCTTCAGATTTTTCTGACGAAAAACACTAAGAATTAACGGAGTAGATAGCATTATGTCTATTAGCAGAAGAAGTTTTCTAAAAGGTGTTGCAACAACAAGTGCAGTATCTTTAGTAGGTCCTAGCCTACTAATGTCTTCAAAAGTAAGCGCGGCTGAAACGACTGGCACATGGCGTACATCTGGCTCGCATTGGGGTGCATTCCGTGCACACATCTATGCGGGTAAAGTACAAGAAATTAAAGCACTAGAGATGGATAAACATCCAACAGATATGTTGAATGGCATCAAAGGTATTATCTACAGCCCAAGCCGTGTACGTTACCCAATGGTTCGTGTTGATTGGCTGAAGAAACACAAATACTCGGCTGAAACTCGTGGTAATAACCGTTTCATCCGTGTGACTTGGGATGAAGCGCTAGATTTATTCTACCGTGAGCTTGAGCGTGTTCAAAAAGATTACGGTCCATGGGCGTTGCATGCAGGTCAAACTGGTTGGAACCAAACAGGTTCTTTCCATAACTGTACTGCTCAAATGCAACGTGCTGTTGGTATGCATGGTAACTTCATCAAGAAAGTAGGTGACTACTCGACGGGTGCTGGCCAAACAATCATGCCGTATGTTCTAGGTTCAACAGAAGTATACGCACAGGGTACTTCTTGGTCTGAAATCCTAGAGCACAGTGACAACATTATTCTTTGGGCGACCGATCCAGTTAAAAACCTACAAGTAGGTTGGAACTGTGAAACGCACGAAGCATTTGCTTACCTTGATCAGCTAAAAGAAAAAGTAGCTGATGGTAAGATCAATGTGATCTCTGTTGACCCAGTTAAAAACAAAACTCAGCGTTTCTTAGACAATGAGCACATGTACATTAACCCACAATCAGATGTGGCGTTCATGCTTGCTGTTGCTTATACGCTATACACTGAGAATTTATATGATAAGCAATTCATCGATACTTACTGCTTAGGTTTTGATGAGTTCATGCAATACGTGCTTGGTGAAACGAAAGATAAAGTCGTTAAAACACCTGAATGGGCATCTGAAATCTGTGGTTTGTCTCCAGAGCGTATTCGTGAATTTGCGAAAATGATGGCGACAGGTCGTACACAAATCCTATTTGGATGGTGTATCCAACGTCAACAACACGGTGAGCAACCATACTGGATGGGTACGGTTCTATCTGCAATGACAGGTCAAATCGGTCTTGCAGGCGGCGGTGTGTCTTACAGTCACCACTATTCAAGTGTTGGTGTTCCTTCGACTGGTTTTGCTGGCCCTGGTGGTTTCCCACGTAACGTGGATCAAGGTAACAAGCCTAAGTGGGATAACAATGACTTTAATGGTTACAGCAATACGATCCCAGTAGCTCGTTGGATTGACTGTCTATTAGAACCAGGTAAAGAAATCCGTTATAACGGTAATAAAGTGGTATTACCTGATTTTAAAATGATGGTTATTTCTGGTAACAACCCTTGGCATCACCACCAAGATCGTAACCGTATGAAGAAAGCATTCCAAAAACTTCAAACGGTTGTAACGATTGATTTCACATGGACAGCAACGTGTCGTTTCTCTGACATCGTGCTTCCTGCATGTACGCAATGGGAACGTAACGATATTGACCAATACGGTTCATACTCTGCTCGTGGTCTTGTTGCAATGCATAAATTGGTTGATCCATTATTCCAATCACGATCTGATTTTGAGATCATGACTGAGCTAACACGTCGTTTTGGTCGCCATAAAGAATACACTCGTGATATGGATGAGATGGAGTGGGTTCGTTCACTTTACGCTGAGTGCCGTACTGCGAATGAAGGCAAATTTGATATGCCTGAGTTTGATGTATTCTGGGAAAAAGGTGTTCTTGACTTTGGTGAAGGTAAACCATGGGTTCGCCACGCTGATTTCCGTAAAGATCCTGAAGTGAATGCATTAGGCACACCTTCTGGTTTCATTGAAATCACAAGCCGTAAGATTGCTCGTTTTGGCTACGAAGAATGTCAAGGTCACCCAATGTGGTTCGAGAAATCTGAACGCTCACACGGTGGCCCTGGCTCTAAGAAACACCCATTCTGGATGCAGTCTTGTCACCCTGATAAGCGTTTGCACTCACAAATGTGTGATTCTGAAGAATTCCGCGCCACTTACACAGTACAAGGTCGTGAGCCTGTATACCTAAACCCACAAGATGCTAAAGCAAAAGGCATCAAAGATGGTGATTTAGTTCGTGTATTTAATGACCGTGGTCAGCTTCTTGCTGGTGCTGTTCTTACTGATAGCTACCCTAGCGGCGTTATTCGTATTGAAGAAGGCGCATGGTACGGCCCTCTAAATGAAAAAGTTGGCGCTATCTGTACTTACGGCGATCCAAACACATTAACGCAAGATATCGCATCATCTGAGCTTGCTCAGGCGACATCTGCGAACACATGTTTGGTAGATTACGAGAAGTTTACAGGTAAAGTTCCACCAGTAACCTCGTTTGGTGGTCCAATTATTGTTGAATAAGACAATAAAAGTTAATTAATTAAAAAGCACCTAAATATAGGTGCTTTTTTTATATATGCTGTTCATGCAAAGCATTGATTTATAGTTTAAAATTATGATTGTCAGCCGAGTTGATAATATAGCGTAATTGAATTTTATTTTTTATAAAACACCGTTAATTTCTCTATGAGAAAGGCAATATATGTATTATGCTCTCGCCGAAAATTCCACACTGGTGGAATGTGTAGGATAGAACCATAATGCTGCAAAAGTTACTAATTAATCTAAAAACAAAATATCAAATTTTAGTTCCAGTATTAGTGACTATCATTGTCATGATGATAGCCATTTTTTTAGTTAACGCTAAATTAGAATCAACAAACCATAACGTACAAGTTTCCGAATATAGAAGTACTCAACTAAGCAATATCTCAGTCGCAGAATCACGTTTACTTTTCTTAAGATTGGGTGTCGCTGCAACTTTTACTGATCTTGAATTATTAAAAACCATTAATTTTGAGAGTATCGCTTCTGAATTGCGCTCAAACTTCACAAGCATGGTAGAGCAACAAAGAATATTGCAAGATCTCGGTGCAACCGTTAAGACACCTGAACAACTTCAGAGAGAAGTCGGTGAAATACTGTCTCAACTTGAAGGTTATAAAAAGTTAGCCAACAGTATTGTTTTTTATAATGACACCAAAGTGAAAGAGTGGGGGAACTCTATTTACTTAACAACGCCAATTCAACAAGCGAATGAATTGATGTTGGCGGCGACATTAAGTGAAGAAGAGCAAGCGTATTGGACCAAAGTACTTCCTGAGCTTTACAATAGTGCGGGCAGTATTGAAATACATATGACGTCACTCTTTAATGAAGACTTATTTACTTCAGTCAGTAAAGCGCCAAGAATTGATATTGTAAATGAGCAATTTTCAACACTATTTAAATTGATTGAGCCTTTAAAAAACACAGAAGCAAAAAATATCATGTCTTCTGTATTTAAATCTCAATCAGATATGAATTTGGTGCTGTGGAATGCGACCAACAACATTGAACAAAGCAAAAAGAGTTTGGTTGATCTTGGTGGCGTAATGTATCGAGAATTAAGTGACGAAAGAGAACGTTTGTCTTTAATGAACCAAAAAATATCGTCAACGAATATGAAGTTAATTTCTGAAAGCCAGAATTTATTATTTGTTGCAATGCTAATTACAGTGGTTGTATCGTTAATTATTGGGATGATTATTGCTCATATCGTTACAAAACCAATCTTGATTCTTCAAGAGCAAATGTCAGACATTTCTAATGGTCGATTAGATTCATTAAATCATCAATCAAATAATAATGAGATTGGTGAATTATGTAAGAATACGGATAGCACGGTTATTCGTCTTCAAGAAATGATCAGTAGCTTACGTAATGTTGGGGAAGAAGTCTCTTCGTCATCGACAGAACTTGCCGCTATCATGGTACAAAGTGAAGCGAATGCCTCAGATCAAAAATCACAAGTCGACTTAATCGCTACGGCTATTACTGAACTTGCGGCGTCGGCAAACCAAGTGGATGAATCTGCGAATCAAGCGGACATGAAAGCAAGAGAAGTACTTATCATGAGCCGTGATGGGGCTAAATCAGCGTCAGAAGGGGTAAAGTTAAGCCAAGACCTTGCGAATCAAATGGACGGCACATCAAGCGAAGTGATGATTCTTAAAGATCAAACTGATCGTATTAGTGAAGTAATTACGGTTATTGATTCAATCTCAGAGCAAACGAATTTACTGGCATTGAATGCCGCTATTGAGGCTGCTCGTGCGGGTGAAAGCGGAAGAGGCTTTGCGGTTGTTGCTGATGAGGTTCGAGTGCTTGCCGCTAAAACTCAACAATCAACACAAAACATCCAAAACATTATTAATGACTTACAACAAAAGTCATTAAACGTGGTTGATTCCGTAAATCAGTCAATAGAGATGATTCATCAAACTGCCCAGATGAGTATTGATACGAATAATCAGTTATTAAATATTTCTGATTCTATCGAGATGATATCGCAAACAAACTCTGAGATGGCAACCGCCGCCAATGAGCAAAATAGAGCGATTGAATCCATCAGTGAAAACGTCAATGTGATTACTGAAAGTATTAATCAAAATGTCGAAGGCATTAAAGAGTCAACTCAAGCTAGCCAACATTTATCTGAATTATCTGAAAACCAAAGAGAGCAGTTAACGTTCTTTAAATTATAATTCTCATAAAATAATATAACGATAAAGGCCAGTATTTAATTATTCTGGCCTTTATTATAAATAGAATATGAAAAGATTTTACCTTGTAATGACCAATGCAAAATTGTTGAGTGTATATTCAATCCTTCCTTCAAAACAGGCTCTAAACTGCCCGTATTTCAAGCGTGATACAGTAGTATAATAATTCGCATTACATTAAGATGTAACGCAGATATAAATGAACTGTTTTAATACTAAATTTAATGAAACGGTCAGAAATTTAAAGGGTTTATGTATGAATTCTATGATCTTCTCAAGTACTCAAGAAGCCATTCCTGTTCAAAATGATATCGTGTATGAATTACACGATGACCAAATTACAATGCGCTTTGCCGGCATTCATAATCTCCCAATAAATGACCATTTCTTGGTTCTTCAATTTGCAACTCAGCTTGAGCATGATGCCAAAATTCTTGGTGATGGTTTTCAAATGCTTGCTCAAACTGGCGGCACTGTCAGTGACCCTCAAGACATTGGACGTTGCCCTGATAACAGTGCGAGTTATCGTTTATATCCTGAAAAAGCAAAGAAGCGTTTTTATAATTATCTGGTTATTGAACAATCGGATGGATTTACCTTGTTTGGTTATACGTCTTGTTTTCGTTTTGCTGGTTATTTTGAAATCCATAATTATCAAGGTGAGATGAGTGTTATGGCCTTCCTTGATGGTGAAGATACTCGCCCACAAGATTGGGCAAGTAATCAAATGGAAGCAGTGACAGTATTAAAAGCGGACAGTTTGGCTGAAGTCTATGAATTGTATGCCGATAAAGTTCAACAGCAACACCCTATTCGTGCGGGGGTAAAAAAAGACGCTCCAGTAGGGTGGTGTTCTTGGTACGCCTATTATGCAGAAGTAACAGAAGAGAATATTCTCGATAATGTTGAAATAATGTGTAATGAGCAAACAGAATTAGAGTGGGTGCTATTAGATGATGGTTATCAAGCATTTATGGGAGATTGGTTAACGCCATCAGATAAGTTTCCTAATGGTATCCAATCGTTATTACAATCCATCAAAGAGAAGGGAAAAAAGCCAGCTATTTGGATGGCTCCTTTCATTGCTCAAGCTGAATCTGATGTTTTTAAAAATAATCCTGATTGGTTTGTTCGTCATGCGAATGGTGACTTATTAAAAGCAGAAGACATTACTTACGGTGGTTGGCGTTGCACACCATGGTACATTCTTGATACTTCAAAATTAGCGGTTCAATGCCACCTAACCGAAGTTGTTCGCACAATGAAAGAAGAGTGGGGCGTTGAGTTGTTTAAGCTGGATGCGAACTACTGGGGCAGTCTGCGTGGCGAACGAGTACAATCGGGTATTACTGGTGTTGAGGCTTACCGACTAGGTATGCAGGCTATTATAAATGGAGCGGGTGATGCCTTAATTTTAGGGTGTAACGCGCCAATGTGGCCATCGTTAGGGTTAGTCGATGCCATGCGAGTTTCTGATGATGTAGAGCGTCATGCTGAGCGATTTGAGCAAATCGCAAAAGAGACATTTTATCGCAGTTGGCAACACCGTAAATTATGGCAAATTGATCCTGATTGCATCACGTTAACGTCATTGCCGAATCAAGGTGCAGAGCGTAAATATTATGACTTTCATCGAAATGTGATTCTTGCTTCTGGTGGTTTAAGCTTATCTGGTGACCCATTACCAGAGTTAAATAACTTTGCTAAAAAGACATGGAAGAACTTACTGTCACGCCAGAGATTAACTCAAGAATCGGCTCAGTTTAAATCGCTATCAAATTGTCATGGGACGTTACGATTAAATAATCAACATGAGTTACATTGTTTATTTAATTATGAAGAAGAAGCGATGGAAGTGACTTTAGTTGCTGATCAACCGTCTATTTGGCGTGATTTTTGGACTGGAGAGCAATTAAATGAAGAGCCAAATCAGATGCTATTACTTGCCTTAGAGGGTGGATTAAGTAGCCGAGCGATTTTAGTCACAAGTATGTGAGTTGGGATGTAAACAGAATAGTAAATATAAAGGCCGGATTATTACCGGCCTTTATTGTGTGAAAATTAAATAATCTCTAGCACTCGATCTTAGGAGTCGCCGCACTGATACGTTGTTTTCTATCGTGCGTTGGTGCATTAAAGTGGCTTTCTAATAGACGCTGAGTAATTGAATGCTGTGGGTTTGTGAATATCTCTTGAGTCACCCCTTTTTCAACCACTTCTCCTTCATGCATAACCATTACTTTGTCTGTAATGTGTTTTACAACACCAATGTGCTGAGAAACATAGATGAATGAAATCGCCATTTCTTGTTGTAGTTCCAAGAAGAGGTTAATGATTTGAGATCGCATTGCCATATCCAAACCATTCAACGCTTCATCAGCAACAATTATGGAAGGCTGAAGTATTAAGGCTCTAGCTAAAGATACTCGCTGTTTTTGACCCGTTGCAAGCATTTGTGGGTAGAAGTAGGCATGTTCAGGTAATAAGCCAACACGTAGTAAGGTGTCTTTAACTCGGCTTTGACGAGCTTCTGGTGACATGCTGGTATTACGTTTTAAAGGACCTTCTAAAATTCGACCTATCTGAATTCGTGGATTCAATGATGAATTAGGGTCTTGGAAGATCATTCGAATCAACTTACAGCGAGTCTGATAATCTTTATAATCTAAGACTTCGCCATTGACTTTAATCACGCCAGACGTTGGTTCTACAACACCTGCCAACATTCTTGCTAGTGTTGATTTACCTGACCCATTTGCACCAATAAAACCAATGGTTTGTCCTGCTTCTAAAGAAAAGCTGACTGGTTTAACTGCTTCTTTTATTTGTTTTCGAAACAAACCAGATCGGAATACGTAATCTTTTTTAAGATCAGTGACTTCAAGAAGTGCAGTCATTTTTCTTCTCCTCGAAATTTAATGGAAAATGGCAACTGAATTTATGATCTTTCACTTTTTGACCTTCAGGAACTTGTACGCATTTGCGTTGAGCGTAAGGACAACGAGGCCCAAGACGACAACCAATAGGTAAATGCTGTAAGGGAGGGATTGTCCCCGGTAATGATTCTAACTTTGCTTTATGAGGGATTCCATCTTTACTAAAGTCAGGCATCGCACGCAGTAATGCATTGGTATAAGGATGTTTTGGAGCCTCAAGAATTTCTTTACGACCCGCAGATTCAACCGATTGACCACAGTACATAACGGTAATTCTATCTACCCATTGAGTCAGAGTGATCAAATCATGGCTGATCAATAGAATCGTCGTATTATTGACCTGATTCATTCGACTTAATAGACGAAATATTTGTGACTGTGTCACCGCATCCAGTTCATCGGTCGGTTCATCAGCAATCAAAATTCGCGGTTTGTTCGCAATTGCCATTGCGATCATTACTTTTTGGCATTCCCCAGCAGTAAGCTCATAAGGGTAACATCGCATTACGCGCTTATGCTCTTTAATACCGACTTTATGCAATAAGGCGATGGCCCCTCTTTTGCGCCAATTCCAACGTTGCCACCATTTACCAGAAAAGTACTTTGACGGGATCGCCTCTTCAAGTTGTTGTCCTACTTGTTCTGAAGGATCGAGACACGTTGATGGCTCTTGAAAGATCATTGCCATCTCTCGGCCAATGACGCGTCGTCTTTGTTTTGGAGACAGTGCCAAGAGATCTATATTGCCTAGGCGCATTCTGTCGGCGGTGATCTTCCAATTATCTTTTGTGATCCCAAGAATCGCTTTAGCGACCAGAGATTTACCGGATCCTGATTCGCCCACAAGTCCGCGAATTTCACCTTCATTAATGGTTAAACTCATACGGTCGACGGCTTTCACCATCCCTTGCGGGGTCTCTAACTCGATAGTCAAATGACGAATATCTAATAATGGCATTATTCAATCCCCGCATTTAACGCGCGTTGTATTCCATCACCAACTAAATTGACGATGATAACGGTGAAGGTAATCACAATACCAGGTAGGGTTACTGTCCATGGGGCGGTGTAAATAAGTTCGATAGAATCACCTAACATTGAGCCCCACTCAGGGCTAGGAGCTTGAGCGCCTAAGCCTAAAAATCCTAATGCTGTGATATCTAAAATAGCGACAGAAATGGCTAACGTTGCTTCCGCAATGATGACTGTTAATATGTTTGGCAACACAGAGTTCCACAATAAATAAAAATCATTGGCGCCATCTAAACGAGCCGCCAATATATAGTCTTTTTCGATTTCATTGTGTACTGCGGTGTATACGGCTCGAATAAAACGAGGGATCAAAGCAAGCCAAATCGCGATTAATATATTGAATTCCCCAAAACCTAAGAAGGCCACAAAAATAATGGCCAGCAATAGAGAGGGGATAGATAAGATCGTATCAAGTAAGTGGTTTAACGTACTCGACAATAACCCTTTTGTCATGCCGGCAAAAATACCGATAGCACAACCAACGAAGCCAGAAAATAAAGCAACAACTAATGCATAACCAAAGGTCAGCTGAGAGCCCATTAGCAAACGAGAAAGAATGTCTCTGCCTAAGTCATCGGTGCCTAAGAAAAAGGCAACATCGCCTTCAGCGCTCCATGAGGGTGGCATTAATAAGTTTTCTGACTGCCATTGTGGGTCATATGGACTTAACCAAGGAGAAAATAAGGTAACCAGAAGAATTAATAATAAACACCAAAACCCGAACATCGCTAATGAGTTAGCACGATAGCTTAACCAAAATCGTTCCATTTGGGTTGGGATGTGCTCTTCTTGATAAACACTATTTGAGCGCATAGAACTCTTTCCTTACTAGTGGGTTAACAGCGGCACCCAGTAGATCCGATAAAATATTCGCTAATAAAATAAAGGAAGCGACGGTAATTACACCCGCTTGAATAGCAACGAAATCTTGATTAATAATGGCGTCTAATAGCCAGCGACCCACACCGGGCCAATTAAAAATAGATTCTGTAATGATTGCGGCAGTAAATAAGCCAGATAATTGAATACCTAACTTGGGAATAATTGGGGGGAGTGCATTTCGAATGATGTGTTTCGCCATGATTTCGAATTTAGACAGTCCTTTGGTATGAGCCACCTTAATGTAGTTTTGAGTTATCACGGTTGCAACGGATGAGCGCATTAAACGGATAACTTCTGTCATAGGAGCAATCGATAAGACTAAGGTTGGCAAAATAAGATGCTCAATGATGTTTTCTAGCATTTCAGTACGATAAGGTGATTGAGAATACAATACATCAATAAAAGCAAAGCCGGTTTTCGTATCGAATTCATACAATAAGCTGTATCGCCCAGAAACAGGGGTAATACCAAGTTGTAAACTAAAGAACATCAGAACTAAGAGTGCAATCCAAAATAAAGGCATTGAATAGCCAATTAAAGCCACAGAAGAAATAATCGCGTCTAAAGGTTTACCTTGACGCATTCCAGCAATGGTACCAATAGGCGTTCCGATAATTAAGGCAATGAAAAAGGCAAAAAAACAGAGCTCAATCGTTGCAGGGAAGACGCGTAATATTTCATCTGACATATTAACGCCATATTGATTAACCCCAAGGTTGCCATCAATCAATTGACCTAGATACGTTATCCAGCCAGAAAAAAATGAAGTGTCCCCCCAAACTGAGTTAGGTTCAAGGCGTAAAATATTGAAACCAATTAAGGTTAAGATCAGCAACGTAATGATGAACAGATTAAAACGTCGAATCGTATAAATCCACATTAGTTCACCTCCTCAATTCGGCTTACATTATGAAAAGAATAGGTGTTGTAAGGACTTAATACAAAACCTTCTAATGATGATTGATTGGCTTGATACTTGACGCCATGAGCAAGTGGAATGATGGGTAACTCTTCATTCAACAAGTTTTGAAGCTGACGGTAAATGTTCATTCTGTATCGAGGTTGATTGGTTTCTTTTGCGAGATCCAATAAGAAATCGAACTCTTCATTACACCAATTGGCAGAGCTAAAGCCTGCTCGTTTTGCATCACAAGAAAGTAGAGGTCTTAACATGGTGTCGGGATCGGCACTGTTGGCATTCCAACCAGTTAAAATTAAATCCATGTTAGTTTCAGTCAATTCGCTTTTTGCCATAATGTCACTAGTGATAAGAATTAATTTTATCCCTAATTTTGCAAAATCGTTTTGAATAATTTCAGCCGCTTTTTTCGGACTTGGATTGTAGGGATGATTATCTAAAGGCACCCACATCGTTAATTCTAACCCTTCTTTTACTCCGGCTTCACGCAGTAAAGCTTTTGCATAATTGAGATCATAACGAATTAATGATGAGTCACTGCCATACGCCCAAGACGTTGGTGGAAGAATACTTTGAGCCTCAATACCTGAGTTGTAATACACTGAATTGATTAAGCTTGAGCGATCAATGGCTAAATTTAAGGCTTGGCGAACACGTTGATCTTGTAACAGTGGATTTTTCATATTAACGGCAATGTAAGCCACATTGGTTGCCGTCTGTGAAAACAAGGTAAGTGATTCATTGTCAATAATGATAGGTAATTGGCTTGATATAGGGTTTGCGACGACATCACATTCTTTACGAAGTAATTTGGCTAAAGATCCTGTGCCTCGACTTGAAATATCAAATACTACTTGAGACATTTTTGCTGGACCTTGCCAGTAGCCGTCATGTCTTTTTAAACGAACAAGCTCGCTTTTTTGAAATTGTTCGAGTTTAAACGGACCTGTTCCAATTGGTTTTATGTCCATTAATTCTTTTTCATCTGCCGCGGCTAATTGGTGAGCGTATTCTTGGGAATGAATGACCGCGTATGACGTAGAAAGTGCAGATAAAAAGGTGTTGTCAGGAGAGGTCAATTCGAATTGAACTTCGTGTTGATTAATGGCTTTAACTGATTTCACCATATGAGAAAAATTAATGCTGTCGAACCAAGGGTATTGTCCAGAATTGACATTATGATATGGATTTTCTGGGTCAAGAACCCGATTAAAACTGAAAACAACATCATCAGCATTCATGGTTCTGGTTGGCGTAAACCAATCTGTGGTTTGAAATTGCACATCAGACGCTAAATTAAACGTATATACAGTGCCGGTTTCATCTACTTTCCAAGAGGTGGCTAGATTAGGAGACGGTTTCTGAGTCACCGGATCGATAATGAGCAAGCGGTCGTATATTTGAGCACTGATGGCTTCTAGAAGGCTGTTGCCATCAGACGTTTGTGGATTAAAGAAGTCCACATTGCCTGATTCACAATAAATAAACCCTTGCTGGTGGATTGTTTGTTTTAATTCAGTATCGTAGCAGCCTGTTAGGCCTAACAATCCAGTTGTAGCAATGAGTATGCGCGCAATGGTTTTCATAATGGCCGCAGCTTTCTTATAATTTTTAATTAATGAACCTGTCATTTTATACTCAAGTGACTGGTTCTGCACTTATTTATCAAGAAATATCGGTTTTAGTGGCTAATAATTGATGTTTTTTCAGGAGTCCACGAAATTGATGGTAGGTGATACCTAGTAATTCAGCCGCTTTACGTTGATGAAATTGGCTTTCTGAAAGTGATTGCTCAAGCAATTCTTTTTCTTGTTGCAACTGAAATTGTTTTAAATTCAAAGGGAAGTGATAACTCTTTTTTAATGATTTATCTTCAATGAGTATAGACGAAGATGGCTCTTGTGCTGGTGTTGTTTCCCACGGGGTTAGAAACGGGTTTATTTGTATTGATTCAATTTGTGCTTCTTCATGATTGTGCTTAAACACAGCACGCTCGATACAATTTCTTAATTCTCTTACGTTACCAGGCCAATCGTGAGCAAGAATTTGTTGTTTGGCATGGTAAGAAAAGCCCGCGAAATACCGTAAACTCATTTCTTGGCACATCTTGATGGCAAAATGCTCAGCAAGAAGGAGAACATCTTGCTCGCGGTATCGTAGAGGGGGTAAATGAATGACATCAAAAGAGAGTCTATCTAATAAATCGGCTCTGAATTTCTTTTCTGTCACCATCTCTTGCGGATTTTGGTTGGTTGCACAAATCAAGCGTACGTCTGCCTTGAGGGTTTGAGACCCACCAACACGTTCATATTCACCGTATTCAATAACACGCAACAATTTCTCTTGTACCGTTAATGGGGCAGTGGTGAGTTCATCTAAAAATAGAGAACCGCCATCGGCTCGTTCAAATCGACCTTGATGACGCTGTTTTGCGCCAGTAAAAGACCCCGCATCATGACCAAATAATTCAGAATCTAATGTGCCTGAACTGAGTGCTGCGCAGTTCAAACTAATCAAGGGTTCGTCCCATCGTTTGGATAAAAAGTGAAGACGTTGTGCTATTAACTCTTTACCCGTTCCTCGTTCACCAAGAATTAAAATAGGTCTATCAATGCCTGCAAGTTGGGAGGCATGATCCAATGACGATAAAAACGCGTCAGATTCACCAATTAAACTGTCTTTTCTCATCATTGACCTCATTATATCTTGGCTAAATTGACCATTAAATGGTTTATTTAATCATTACTTAATTTTCATAAGAGGTCAATGTTTTGTAACTCATTGATTTTTAATAGGTGAAAAGTTGGCATGTATTGTGTAATAGTCATAGTAAGTTTAACAACACTGAATTTAGATAACGAAGTCGCGTTATCATTTATTAAAAAGGAATCAATTATGGGTATTTTTTCACGCTTTGCAGACATCGTTAATGCTAACGTTACTTCATTATTGGATAAGGCTGAAAATCCAGAAAAGATGATCCGTTTGATCATTCAAGAAATGGAAGACACGTTAGTTGAAGTTCGTACCGCATCAGCAAAATCTATCGCGGATAAAAAAGAACTGACACGTAAAATTGGATCAATTGAAGCACAAGTCGCCGATTGGCAAGAAAAGGCGAGCTTAGCGTTAATTAAACAACGTGAAGATTTGGCTCGTTCGGCGTTGATAGAAAAACAGAAAGTTCAAGATGTACTTTCTAGCTTAAAAACAGAATTTATTCTTGTTGAAGAGTGCATTGAGAAGTTAACCACAGAATTAACCGAATTAGAGACTAAACTGACAGAAACACGTGCTCGTCAACAAGCGTTAGTGATCCGTCAACAAACAGCGCAACATCGCAATGAGATTAAAGGGCACACTCATTCTGGTAAAACAGAGCGAGCAATGGCAAAGTTTGAGCAATATGAGCGTCGCATTGATGAGCTAGATGCAAAAGCAGATACGTACTCAATGGGTAAAGCGAACTCACTAGAGCAAGAATTTGCAGAGCTTCAAGCGCAAGATGACATTGAAAAAGAGTTAGAGCGTCTAAAAGAACAAATGAAAAAAGACGCATAAATAGAAACAAGTATTGATCGAAGTTGAATTACTTAAGGAGAAAACAATGAGCGGCTTTTTTGCTTTCCCATTGGTTATATTTTTTATTTTCGTTGCACCGTTATGGCTGTTTTTACATTACCGAAGCAAAGGTAAAACAGCGCAAGGTCTGTCGCATGAAGACACGCAGTTACTTAAAACAATGACAGAGCGTGCGGATAAAATGCAGCGTCGTGTTGAAACATTAGAGAAAATTTTAGATGCAGAATCCCCGAGTTGGAGGGAGCGCTAATGTCAAAAGAACTGTATAGAGATACTCGAAACGGAAAAATTGGTGGCGTCTGTGCTGGCATTGCTCAGTACTTTGGTATTGAACCTTGGATAGTACGTATATTAGTCGTCTCAGCCGCCTTGTTTAGTGCTGGTTTTCTGGTGATGTTAGCCTATTTTGCAGCCATGCTTTTTTTAGATAAAGCACCGGTTGAAATGTACTACCGAACAGAAGAAAAGCGTGAGCACACGGTAAAAAGTAAGCCATGGCAAGCAGGTCAATCGCCATCAGAAGTAATTAAGCGTGTGGATAAAGACATGGCGAGAATGGAAGAGAAAATTCGTCGAATGGAAGGCTATGTTACGTCTTCTGAATACAAGGTTCGCCGTGAATTTCGAAACCTATAATTGGATTAATTAACAAGAGCAGTCAATAACTTATGTAGATTGATATGACACATAGGATTACTATCTTGTTCATGGGGTGTTCAGAATCAGTTCTGTACACTCCATTTGTTGTTTATAGAAAAGAGAGAAATATGAATGAGCAGATTAACCAAAGAAATGAATAAATTAGTTAACCGAAGCATGGATCGCCACGTCAAATTGGCGGTTACAGGGCTATCGCGCGCAGGTAAGACGGCATTTATTACCTCTTTGGTTAATCAATGTTTGCATGCGGGTTCAAGCGATAAGTTGCCTTTATTGTCAGTGACTCGTGAAGGTCGCATGATTGGGGCGAAACGCATACCGCAATCAAACTTATCCATTCCAAGCTTCACTTATGATGATGGTATGGCGTCATTATTATCAGAACCACCAACATGGCCAGAGCCTACTCGTGATGTGAGTGAACTTCGTTTAGCCATCAAATTTAAACCTAAATCAGGCATACTAAAACACCTTAAAGACAATGCAACATTGTATGTGGATATTGTCGATTATCCGGGTGAATGGTTATTGGATTTACCGTTATTAGATATGGATTATATTGAGTGGTCTAAGCAACAGCAGGCGAATTTAACTGGGCATAGAAAAGTGCTTTCTGAAGAATGGTTAAAAGAAGCTCAGCAGCTTGATCCTCTTGCGCCTGTTGATGAAAAGCAGCTCGCGCATATTGCGGATGCGTTTACTCAATATCTTCATACCTGTAAGGATTCAAAAGGATTACATTGGGTGCAACCGGGGCGATTCGTTTTACCGGGTGAGTTAGCAGGCGCGCCTGTTTTGCAATTCTTTCCTTTTATGTTTTTGCATAAATACACAGAAGAAGAGTTGGCAAAAGCGAAGAAAGATTCAAACATCGCTGTGCTTAAAAAGCGTTATCAGCACTATCAACAACATCTAGTGAAAAAGTTTTATAACGAGCATTTTAGACATTTTGATCGTCAAATTGTATTGGTTGACTGCTTACAGCCGCTGAATGCAGGTGAACAATCATTTAATGACATGCGCCAAGCGGTCGATCAGTTGATGCGTAGTTTCCAGTATGGCAAAAGCTCAATCCTTAAACGTTTGTTTTCACCAAAGATAGATAAAGTGTTGTTTGCTGCCACCAAAGCCGATCATGTTACGCCTGAACAGCACCCAAATATGGTGTCGCTGCTGCAACAAATGATCCACCAAACATGGCAAGAAACCGCTTACGAAGGCATTAAAATGGAGTGCATGAGTATTGCCTCAATTCAAGCTACCACCGCGGGAATGATTGAGGACGACGGTGAATTGTTTTCTGCAATATCAGGGGTCACCGCCGATCAAACACCGATGATGATGTTTCCGGGTGAGGTGCCTAAACGTATTCCAAGTAAAGCGTATTGGGAAACAAAACCTTTTAATTTCATGAGTTTTCAGCCGTTAGAAAGTGAGACTGACAAACCGCTACAACACATCCGTATGGATAAAGCGATGCAGTTTTTATTAGGAGACAAATTAGTATGAGTGAATTAAAAAAACAGCGCGTATTTCAATCTGAGCCTCAATTTACAGAAAATGAGCAAACAACAGAATCGCTGAATACTCAAAAACTGTTCGAAGAAACACAAACTTTTATTCCTCAAGCCATTGAAGACGAAAGTGAATTGGATGATCTTGATATTGAAACGCCATTAGTGAAAAAGAAAACCCATTGGAGTATTAAAACACTGATTGGTGGATTCCTTGGATTAACAGTATGGCAAAGTGTTGATCATGTTATTACCGCGATTCAAACCGCCGATTTCTTATCATTGGGTTGGGCGGGATTAATCAGTTTAGCGGCGTTAATGGGGGTGACGGCCATTGGTCGTGAACTATGGACGCTACGTAAACTTAAAAACCGTGCCGAGATCCAACATCAAGCCACCGAATTGATGGAAGGCAATGGCATTGGTCAGGCAAAACCGTTCTGTGAAACGTTAGCTAAAAAAGGGCTAACCACTCATACTGCCGAGTTTTCTCGTTGGCAGAACAGCATTGAATCACATCATAACAACGCTGAAGTGTTTGAAATGTACGACAGCATGGTTGTGATCGAGCAAGATAAACGAGCAAAAGCCTTAATCAGCAAGCATGCTGGTGAATCAGCGTTAATGGTGGCATTAAGTCCATTAGCTGTGGTGGATATGTTATTAGTAGCGTGGCGTAATATTCGATTAATCGAACAAGTTTCTCAAGTTTATGGGGTCGAACTTGGCTATTGGGGCCGTTTACGTTTGTTTAAAATGGTTCTGCAAAACATGGCGTTTGCCGGAGCAACTGAAATGGTGACGGACGTTGGTGTTGATATGCTATCTACGGGCCTTGCAGGTAAATTGTCAACCAGAGCAGCACAGGGTTTGGGGATTGGTTTATTAACGGCCCGTTTTGGATTAAGAACCATGAATCTAATGCGTCCATTGCCATGGCAAGCCGGAGAAGCGCCTAAGCTTTCTGATATGCGTAAAACCATTGTTGCTCAATTAGTATCCAAACTTAATTCATAGGTTGAGAATTAGTTAACTCTAGTTAGCATTCTCATAAAAAAGCATACTATTTACAAATCGATTAGTGATAGTATGACGGCATTAGTCGGGGAGCCAATAGGCTGAGATCGCAATAGCGAACCCGTTGAACCTGATTCAGTTAGTACTGACGTAGGGAACTAATGGTCTTCTTGAAACGATTTCTCTGATTGGTTTCTTTTAATGAGATAGCACCTACTCGGTATCTTTATCTCATGTGACTGTTTTTCCTGACCGTTAGTTAGGGAAAATAAGTATGTCTTCATTAAATAACACTGCACTTTTATCGACATTATCTGCAACAACACCGATTGTATTAACCATTGCTGGCTCTGACAGTGGTGGTGGTGCAGGGATCCAAGCCGACATCAAAGCGATTTCTGCAACCGGCAGTTATGCGTGTTCTGTTATTACCGCATTAACCGCTCAAAATACGCAAGGCGTTACGGGCATTTATCCAATCAGCAGTGAATTTGTTGAGCAGCAACTTGATGCTGTTTTCTCTGATTTAAATGTCATTGCCGTTAAAGTTGGAATGTTAAGTGATTCTGATATCATCCGTTCTGTTGCGAAAAAAATAAAGCAATACACACCGCGTTATTTAGTGGTTGATCCTGTGATGGTTGCAACCAGTGGTGATCTTCTTCTGCAATCCTCTGCTATTGAAAGCCTTAAATCTGAACTGCTTCCCCTTGCCGATGTTATCACGCCAAACCTACCTGAAGCGGCGGCACTCATTAATGCTAAAGTTCCCGAAAGTGAAGTTGAAATGACTGCAATGATTGATGAACTTCGTCAATTAGGTGCTAAATCAGTCTTACTGAAAGGCGGGCATTTAGAAAAGGATGAAAACAGTACCGATTTACTGATTTTATCTGATTCCATAGAACGTTTATCGACACCTCGAATTGAAACTCGCAATACACACGGCACGGGCTGTACACTATCGTCAGCGATTGCTTCGTATTTAGCGCAAGGTCATGAACTACTGGCTGCGGTAGCATTAGGTAAGCAATACATTACTCAAGCCATTATCCATGCCGATGAACTGAATATTGGTCAGGGACATGGGCCTGTGAATCACTTTTTTGCTTTACATACTCCAGAGTAATGGGGATGAATAATCGCATTGGTGCCGTCATTTCTAATGGGGCGTTACAATATAAAGACAGCGAATACCCTATTATTTTCAATCTAAACATGACGATTCCTAAAGGAAAATGGACCGCCATATTAGGAAAGAGTGGCTGTGGAAAAACGTCGATATTGCGTTATCTCGCCGGATTATTGACCGATAAAGTGGTGTGGTCAGGGGATGTTTCGATTGATGGCGTAGACGCATTAGAAGGCAATATTGCGTACATGGCGCAACAAGATTTATTGATGCCGTGGCTAAACGTAATAGATAACGTCTGCTTTGCCGACAAGTTTGTAACGAACTCTCGCTTTAATTCAACGAAACCGAATTCGGATAAACACAGAGCGCATGAACTTTTAGAGTTAGTTGGATTAACAGAGCATGCGTTTGCGATGCCGTCACAATTATCGGGCGGGATGCGTCAGCGTGTGGCGTTAGCTCGAACATTAATGCAAGACAAACCAATGGTATTAATGGATGAACCCTTTTCTGCACTAGATGCCGTCACTCGTTATCGCCTGCAAGATCTTGCTGCTCAAGTGCTAGCAGATAAAACTGTTTTATTGATCACGCATGATCCACAAGAAGCGTTAAGACTGAGTGATGTGGTTTATATCATGCAAGGACAACCTGCTTCAGCGGTCTCTTTACCTGTTCCTAGTACGCAGATACCTCGAAAGCTTGATGCGGAGTTAGCTGCACTTCAACAACAAATAATTGATACCTTAGAGGTCGATTATGTCTAAATCATTCCTTATAAATTCGACATCAGCAACGATAGGAAAGGTAACGCCAAAACCAATGCTACAAAGCGTGAAATCCATGATAAGAATCTTAATCAGTGCGGTGGTTATTCTGGGATTATGGCAATTCATCGTAATAGTTTTTGCTTTACCAAGCTTCATTTTACCTAGTCCATTGGCTGTCTTTACTAAATTAATACAACGATACGATGTGCTACTTTCTCATTCATGGATAACGGCTCAAGAGATCTTGCTTGGTCTTGGCTTGGGTCTTTCTATGGGGTTGTTATTTGCCCTTCAAATGCTGTTGTTTGATCCACTTCGACGTTGGTTATTGCCAATTTTAATTGCGAGCCAAGCGATCCCTGTTTTTGCTATCGCGCCTATTCTGATGTTGTGGTTGGGTTATGGCATCGCATCAAAGGTCGTGATGGCGGCATTAATTATCTTTTTCCCTGTGACTACCTGTTGTTATGACGGGCTGCGAAATACCCCAAGTGGTTATCTTGATTTAGCCCACACGATGGGGGCATCAAAATGGCAATTATTAAAATACGTTCGCTTACCTGCGGCTTTACCTGCCTTAGCGTCGGGTATCCGTGTTGCTGTTGTTGTCGCGCCTATTGGTGCAGTCGTTGGTGAATGGGTAGGGTCAAGCGAAGGGCTAGGTTATTTAATGCTGCAAGCGAATGCTCGAATGATGATAGATGAAATGTTTGCTGCGTTATTCATTCTCGCCGCGTTATCCGTCAGCTTGTATTTTCTTGCGGATGTATTGATTCAAAAACTCATACCGTGGCAACACGATAAATAAATTCATAATAAAAAAGGACTCAACGATAATGAATAAAATGGTAATTAAAGGGGCGATGGCTCTTCTTATTTTAAGCTACTCCATGATGGCAAGCGCGGAAGATAAAGCGATGACATTAATGTTGGATTGGTTTGTAAATCCGAACCATGGGCCAGTGGTTATCGCACAACAAAAAGGCTATTTCAAAGAGGAAGGCCTAAATGTGACGATTCAAGAACCCGCCGATCCAAGCATGCCGGCGAAATTAGTGGCGGCAAATAACATTGATTTAGCCATTTCTTACCAAACCAGTTTAACTATTGATGTAGCGGCAGGTTTACCGTTAATTCGTTCGGCAACCCTTATCGCCACGCCATTAAATACCTTAATGGTACTTGATAACGGCAAGATAAATTCTTTAGCTGATTTGAAAGGCAAGAAGATTGGTATTGCGATTGCGGGTAATGAAGACGCTACGATAGGAACGATGCTAAATACAGAAGGTGTTGATTTCTCTGAGGTTAAAATCATCAATGTAGGCTGGGCATTATCGTCGTCTTTAGCTTCAGGAAAAGTGGATGCTATTTGGGGAGGATTACGTAATTTTGAAACCAATCAATTGGCATTAGAAGGCTATAAAGCGAAATCGTTTTTCCCAGAAGAGCATGGTGTGCCCTCGTATGATGAGCTTGTTTTTGTGGCTAATGCCAAAACATACGATGCCGATGCGCTAAAGAAATTTAATCACGCTATCGAAAAAGCGACGCAGTTTATTGTGAATCACCCTGATGAATCGTGGAAAACCTTTGTTTCTTACGCGCCAGACACTCTAAACAATGAATTAAATAAAAGCGCATGGAATGACACGTTAACGCGTTTTGCTCTGCGTCCATCAGCGGTTGATTTAGAGCGCTACAATCGTTTCTCTGAGTTTATGTTCGAGCATAAGATCATAAAAACACAACCTAAAGCTCAAGATTTTGTGCCGGTGTTGTAATCCATTTTTCCTATTTATTTTTTAGAGAATCAGTATGAATCATCAAGACTTAATTCAAGCGTGTCAAAACGAGTGGACCGAATACACTGAGCACAGCTTCGTTCAACAATTAGCGCTTGGAGAATTAGCGCATTCGTCATTTCTACATTATTTAAAACAAGATTTTCTGTTTTTAAAGCAGTACACCAGAGCGTATGCCTTAGCGATTTATAAAGCGAGAACGTTAGCGGAAATGCGAATGGCGCTACCGAGTGTGCAAGCGTTGCTTAGCTCGGAAATTGCACATCATGTGACTTATTGTGGTGAGTGGGGCGTGTCAGAGTTAGAGATGGAAGCAGAGCCAGAAGCCTTTGGTACGGTAGCCTACACTCGATTTGTATTAGATACCGGTATGTCTGGTGATGTCATTGATTTATACGCAGCATTAGCACCGTGTTCGATTGGTTATGGGGTGATTGGCGCGCAGCTACTAGCAAGAGAATCAACTAAGCTTGAAGGCAATCCGTATGCGAATTGGATCAAGATGTATGGTGGTGAAGAGTTTCAATCAGGCGTACAAAAAAGCATTACACAGCTAGATGAATTGCTTGTCGATATCGATCTTGATAGCCAGCGTGGGCAGCGTTTGTGTCATATTTTTAAAACGGCGACTCGTATGGAAGTGGCGTTTTGGCAGCAAGGATTAGATGAAGCCTAATTGTTGATGATTAGTACTCAATTAATGAATAAGCGAACGAATTAAGGAAGAAAAATGACGGTCATGAACACGCAAAAGATTATTGACGCATTAGCGATATTACGTGAGAAAAAGCCATTAGTTGTGAATATTACCAACTATGTTGTGATGAACAACACAGCGAATGCTTTATTGGCGCTAGGTGCTTCACCAATCATGGCGCACAGCCAACAAGAAATGGCAGAGATGATGAGTTTCTCTGGTGCCTTGGTGATCAACATCGGTACATTAGACAGCGTATGGACACCAAGAATGCATTTCGCGGTAGAGCAAGCAAACCTTAATAATAAAGTGGTGGTGCTTGATCCGGTGGGATGTGGTGCAAGTCAACTTCGTACCCAAACCGCGCGTCAAATTGCAGAAGCCGCGAATACACTGATTATTCGAGGTAATGCCTCTGAGATCATCGCTTTAGCGGGTGAGAACGCGCAGAGCAAAGGCGTAGATGCATTAGACAGCAGTGATTCTGCATTAGGTGCGGCTTGTTACGTCGCGCAGCAGTATCAATGCAGCGTCGTTATTTCGGGTGAAACTGATTACGTTGTCACGAAAGAGGCGCAGTATAAATTGAATAATGGTCACGCGATGATGCCTTTTGTTACGGGGATGGGTTGTACACATACCGCATTAACAGGTGCTTTTGCCGCAATAGGTGAGCATTCAGGGGTTGCAGCTACGGCTATTTTAGGCGTTGCAGGTGAAATCGCCGCAGAGCAATCAGTCGGCCCAGGTAGCTTGCAAATGAATTTACTGGATGTGCTTTATCAGTTAGATGAAGAAACACTCACACGTCGTTTGAAATTAACGATTAATGCATAGGTTTCGTAATATGAATAGCCCTTATACCTTGTATTTAGTGACCGACGACCAACAAGATATTGATACGTTGTGCCACGTTGTTGCAGAGGCAATAAAAGGCGGCGTAACCATGGTGCAGATCCGTGAAAAACATGGTGATGTACGTGCTTTTATTGAACGCTCATTGGCGATAAAAAAAGTATTAAAAGACAGTGGTGTACCATTAATTATAAATGATCGTGTTGATGTGGCATTAGCGGTGCAAGCGGATGGGGTTCATTTAGGTCAATCGGATATGCCTGCAAACCTTGCTCGTCAATTGATAGGCCCTGATATGATTTTAGGGTTGTCTGTTGAAAATGAAACGCAGTTGCGTGAAGCGCAAGATCTGCCAGTTGATTACCTTGGTATCAGTGCGATATTTTCTACGCCAACTAAGACTAATATTATTAAAGAGTGGGGCATTGACGGTTTAATTAAAGCCGTTAAAGAAAGTCAACTTCCTCTTGTGGCTATTGGCGGAATTAATGAAACGAACATTAAGAAAATAGCAGATACTCAAGTGGATGGGATTGCTTTAGTGTCGGCAATTTGCCATGCAACATCGCCAAAGCAGGCAAGTGAAGGGTTGCTTGAGTTGATGGGCCGCTAGTCGAGCTTTTTTATGAGATTAGCGATATAAAATTTGAGCACTTGAGGTGCTCTTTTTTAGTGCTTTTTTCATGGTGTACATGGCTTTATCAGAGCGAATTAACGCTTCTCTGAAGTTTTCTTTTGTTGCTTTTTCAATGCCGTATGAGAATGAAATTGGTTCATTATTTAATGAGGTATATACGTCGTTAATATAGTCTTTTGCTCGTTCTGAATCGACCGTGACGATAAATTCATCACCACCGATGCGAAAGGCCATTTCTTGCTTTAAGCAACTTGCCTTTAATATTTGAGCGAAGCGAATGATCATTAAATCACCGACAGCGTGCCCTTTAATATCATTTACTTGTTTTAATCCATTTAAATCAAAGTAGATAAGATCAAATGAGGAGAGTTTGATTTCAGGGAATTTTTTACGATTATAGAGCCCGGTCAAATCGTCTTTCATGCTTTCTTTAATGAGGCTTTTTACAATGTTTGTTAATCCGACAGCAATCAGTAAAAAAGCGAGTAATAACGTACCGTCGTCAAGCAAGGTATCCGCTATTTCATTATTATCAGCGTAGTGATCCAACAAAGGAACTTCTGTTAGTAAATCATAAGACTTGTTAAATAAAAGTAAGTAAGCACCAATAAGAAGCTTTGGATATAGGGTTAAATGGGATTTAACGGTAAGAAATATATAGCTCAATAAGATCAGCATAGCGCCTTCAAAAAAAAGGTCAGATATAGAATCAAAACCCACATAATGACTGATGGCAATAACCCCTATTAAAAGAGCAGTAGCAATACCTGAGATGATTAAAGGGATTTTAGGTTCAGTCATATTAGTCTAATCGAATTGTATACTGTGAAGCTTAAGCCTACTTAATTTTTAACGAAAAATAAACGATAAATTTGCATGTTACGTTTAATGAAATGAATGAATTAATGTAATTTTGTGATAGTAGGTTATTTTTGTAAATATAACTCGTTAAAAGTTACGTGCTTCATGTTGTTATATTATTTGAAATAGAGTAGATTTTAACCATACTGTGTATCGTGTATAACGTAAGTGTATTGATTAAGGATGAAGGCGAGTAAATAGTATGTTTTTATTATTAACCTTATAAAAATTAATGATAAATATTATAGAAAATATTGAATATGGTATAAATCCAATGAAAATTAATGATCAAGGATATCGATTTACATGCAGTTTTATCACTCATTAAAAACTAAACTTTGGATGATTATTCTTTTTTCATTAGTCCCCGCGGGTATCATCGTCTCGTCTAATATTTTTTATGAATACCGAACCGCAAAAGAAGACGTAGAAAAAGAAGCATTACAAATAGCGACAAGTTTGGCTTATGAACAGCTTGAACTTGTAAATGAAGCGAAAGTCTTTCTTTCTCAATTAAGCCAAATGGACAGTATTAAAGATCCGACTTCTTTGTTGTGTATACAAACAGTCCAGCAAGCGCTTAAGTTAACGATTAGCTATGCAAACATCGGTGTGCCAAACAAGATAGGAAACTTAAATTGCACTGCCATCGCGTTAAATAAAGAAATTAATATTACCGATCGGGAATATTTTCAAAAAGCGATAAATGAAAAAGAATTCACAGTGAGTGGTTTTCTGATTGATCGTGTGGTTCAAAAAGCCTCTGTTAATTTTGCTTATCCTGTTTACGGTACTGAAGGGGATGTGGTTGGTGCGGTTGTTGCGGTTATTTCATTAGATTGGTGGAGTAAGCGATTAGCGGGATTCCGTTTACCTGAGAATACAGTGGCGGTATTAGTTGATAATAATAGTAATGTTATTACTTCAAATAACAATACGATTACACGCTATGAAGGAAAGATCCCGTCTTCTATTCAACAACGAGTAAACATTAATGAACCGTTTATTTTTGAAACGAAAGACAAGAAAGGCATTCCACTTCTTGCGGTTAGCGTTCCTCTATTTCCTGATGATTTAAATAATCACAGTCAAGTTGTTATTGCTTTACCTCTTGATGACGCTTATCAAGGGGTCATGAATACCTTAGTTAGAAATGTAACGCTATTTATTATTAGCAGTGTTTTGTTTTTATTAATTCTATTATTGGGGTTTAATCAAAGTGTGATTAAACCGATTCAAACCTTATTGTTATCGACTCAACAGTATGTAGAAAGAAAGCGTGGTGCAAAATTCTCTGGTACTAATGAGTTATTGTGTTTATCCGAGCATTTTGATTTTGTAGTTCAAGAGCAAGGAACGATTGAAAATGAGTTGATAGACAAAGAACTCCGCTTAAGTCGAGCCTATACTCGTATCAATAATCTATTAGATAATCTAACCTATGGCGTGATTGAGTGGGGGCCAGACCTTATGATTCGTCGTTGGTCTAAGGCCTGCCAAAATTGGTTTGGATTACATTCTGATGAATTGTTAGATCAAGACATTGCTTTACGTGCGGATATTGTGGGCGCGTATTTTTCTAAAATGACACATGAATTGAATAAAATGCGAGAAGGAAAAACGGAGCATGCCGAGTGTGAAATTCCATTCACTGGTAGCGATGGGCATGCGATTATCCTTATTTGGAAATTTTCAGCAATTTATGAAGGCAATGATCTCATTGGTATTTTAGGATTAGTTGATAACATCACCAAGCAAGTGGCGTATCAACAAGAGATTGAACATCAAGCGCGATTTGATGAACTAACAGGGTTGCCTAATCGTTACGCTCTTGTCAAAAGCATGAACTCTCATTTTTCTATTCATCGTAAATTCACCGTTTTACATATTGATATTAAAGGCTTTAAGTTCATCAATGACCACTATGGTCACCGTTATGCCGATAACTTACTTGTTGAATTATCACTTCGAGTAAAAAAACAAGTTCGTAAAGGAGAGTTTTTTGCTCGATTAGGTGGTAATGAATTCGTGTATTTAATTTCATCCCACGATCGCATCGAACTTACCGCTAGAATTAACGTACTTAAAGGCGTTTTTGGTGAGCCAATAAAAATAGCTGAATCAAGTTTAATCACCCACGTTAATTTAGGTGTAGCGACCTGTGATTCATGTAATGAAAATTCAGAAGAACTGCTCCGTCAGGCAGGGGTCGCCGTTCATTATGCCAAAAGACATTCTTTAAGTGATGTGTATTATTACACTGAAGAGATGGAGAATAAGGAGCGAATTCGATTTGGTTTAGAGAGTGAATTACGAGGTGCATTAGAGAGAGAAGAATTTGAGCTGTATTACCAACCTATCTTAAATCATAGAACCAGTATGTTTGATTCTGCTGAAGCTCTTATTCGGTGGAATAGCCCGACAAAAGGATTGGTTTTTCCTAATGATTTTATCCCTCTAGCAGAAGAAACTGGTTTGATTCATCAGCTTGGCCATTGGGTATTAATTGAAGCAATAAAACAGTTGAAGTATTGGCAAGAGAATCATGTAGGTGTTGATAGAATATCGGTAAACATGTCAGCGATTCAGCTTAATGATGTGGATATTGTCGAGAAAGTGAAAAGTGCGATTGTGGATTACAGCATTCAACCTGAATCGTTAGTGATTGAAGTTACGGAAAGTGCTTTATTAGACAGTTCAGGAGAGGTGCTTAAACGAATTAAAGCAATTCAAAAACTTGGTGTGTTGATTGCTTTGGATGACTTTGGAACGGGATATTCAAGCTTGAGCTACCTGTCTAATTTACCGTTGGATCGTTTAAAAATAGATCGCTCTTTTGTTAATCGAATTGGAAAGAAACGCGATGAGGTGTTGATTAATGCGATTATTTCCATTGCTCATGGAATGGAGTTAGCGGTTGTAGCTGAAGGAATTGAAACCGATGAGCATCTTTCATTTTTAATGGAAAAAGGATGCGAATATGGACAAGGGTATTTGTTTAGTAAACCGATTTGTGCGTCGGATTTTGAGGCCTTTATTAATAATAATCAGGATACCGATCTCGCTGAGTCTTCTTCATGTAGCAGAGAGCATTACTAATAAATAGCCATGTCTTTTTAGTCATGGCTATTTTGATTTATATTACTTTAACTGTGCTTTTATCGTTGCTTCTAATTGGTCTTGTGGAATAAAACCAGGAATAATTTCAGATCCAATGATTAAGCTTGGTGTTCCTCGCAAGCCAAGTTGAGAGAATATTTTTTCATTCTTTTCAACAAGCGTTTTTTTCTTTTGGTTAGGCGTTAAGTCTTTCTGAGTATCAGTAAGATCGGCAATTTTCATGATTGATGTGCTGTCATGTCGTGATGGTTTTGCCATCATTAAGCGGTGCACTTCTGCAAATTTTGTTTTGTCATTTTCCCATACATTTAATGCATACCACGCCGTGTTTGTTTTTAGGCCAGGGATCATGCGTTGTTGAAACGGCAATAGCACATTAACGACGCGTATCTCAGGGTATTTCTTAATGATGTTAACTAAACCTGATTCTAAACGCTTACAATATGGGCAGTTATAATCGGTGAAGTTGATGATCGTCAGTTTTGGATTTTCAGCCCCAAAGTAAGGTTGTTCGGGGTTGTTATACAGATAATCATGGTTTTGTTCTAAGACGCTGCTCAATGATTTTTGGCCATCAATGTACTGCGTTAGATTTGAATATAATCCATCAATTATCTCGGGATTTTTACGTAATAAATCAGATATTTCAGTCAGTTGCTTTTCTTGAGCAGGATTAATTTTCTCTGCCAGTGCAACCGGTGATAAAACAAGACTTGCAGCGATTGATACGGATAATAGTAATGATTTCATGGAGTGACTCCTAAGCGAATAATAAACGTAGCCACAAGCCCATTGGGGTTGTAACGCCAGTTGTAATTGAAGATATTTCACCGTTTTTTACGATGACGATCGATGGGGTAGCCGTAACTCCCCATTCTTTACTAATACTGCCCGTTGAATCATTAATAACGGGAAACTCATAGTCTTTGTAACTCATGAATGTCGTTAACCGAGCATTATCACCGGAGGTTATAGCGACAGAAACAACGTGATGATCACTTGATAACCAACTCACGCTTGGACTAACAACATTGCACACTGGACACCATGTGCCCCAAAAATAAAGTAAGACGGGGTCATCTTGACTCATCTTTTTAATGTCTACCCATTCGCCGCCGATTGTGTTGATTGACAGGGAAGGAATAGTTTCTGATGGCATGTCTTGGCTACGCCAAAAATCAACGGCAACAGAAAATAAGGTAATGATGAGCGTGAATTTGACGATCTCTTTTACCCAACGGGTGATCTTTGCTTTCATCGTTTGTGTCTTTTTTGGCGTTATGTCTTTCTTTGCCATTAGTTTGTTCTTCCTGCATATTCCAGAGCGTTGATAACGTCATCACTGGTTAATAGCACTGATAGTGGTAATCCCTGAGGCGCATTGGGGCCATAAATTACATTGAGTGGTACCCCAAATCGTTGATGACTTTTTAAGTAATTGGTAATTTTATCGCTTGGATGTGTCCAGTCACCTTTCATGGTAATGACGTTATCTTGCTGTAATGCTGAATACACAGGATCTTGCAAAATCACACCAATCTTATTGGCCTTACAAGTAATACACCAATCAGCCGTTACATCGACAAAAACCGTTTTTCCTTGTTTAACGTATTGATCAATGGCGTGCTCATTTAATGGTTGCCAAGCAAGGTTATCTTCTGTTGGCGTTGACCAATGTTTGGTTGTCATACTTCCAATTAACAGTGCTGCACTGGTTGCAAATACAATCACGGCTAGAATAGCAATAACGGTGTTTTTACCTTGTGTTTTGCCTATTTGATACAGTAAGTAAGTGCTGAGTAATAACCTAATAATGGTTGTTGATAACCCACCAATAAATGGCGTAAGTAAACTCAGTAGCCACAATGTGGTGATTAACATCATGAGGCCAAAAATGAGTTTGACTTTATTCATCCACATGCCCGGTTTTGGCATAAACGAAACAAGGCGAGGGAATAAAGCAAAAACCAACCAAGGTAGCGCCATACCTAAACCTAAGAAAGTGAATATCATCAACATTTCAAGGGTACTTGATCCTAATGCAAAGGCAACCGCGGTACCCAGAAATGGCGCACTGCATGGGGTTGCGAGTAAGGTTGCAAACATCCCTTGCACAAAATGCCCAAGTGCGGAATCGTTGCCCTTATTTACAAGAGAGGTAGAGAATCGACTTGGTAATTGAATTTCAAATACACCAAATAAATTAGCCGTGAATAAGGCGGTTATTGTGACCATAAAACCAATGAAAATAGGGTTTTGGAACTGAATTCCCCAACCAATAGCACTGCCTGTGAACTTTAAGATAAGTAACCCTGCTGCTAATAACCAAAATGAGGTTAATATTCCGGCGGCAGAGGCAAAAAACTGCAAGCGAATTGAGCGTTTACTCGCTTGAGAAGACGCCACCATGCTGTTCAGTTTCATGCCTAATACGGGCAATACACACGGCATAATATTAAGAATTAAACCACCAAGCAACGCAAAGCCTATCATTGTTAATAAGCTTGTTGATGTCGTTTGTGCAAAAGGCTTGTCATTGATAACAGCCTTCAGTTCATGGGAGAAAAGGGCATCAGACACGGTAATCGAAATAGGTTTGCCGACTAAGTCTGTTTCGCCTAACCAGTTCGTCACCTTATAAGTCGCGGTTACGTCGTTACCATTAATGTCTATTGATGGTTGGGAAAAATAGTCATCGGTAATTTCGCTGCCATCAATGAGGATCTGTGGTTTATCCCAACCCGCATCTTGGCGTAATTTAACGTGTAATTGTTGCGATACCTTATCAAAAGAGGCGGCCACTATGGTAATGGAATCACTTGCTGTTGGTACGTTTGAAAACCCTTGTTGGTACAAATGTTGAGCGTCTGCATCCGTTTCAATGTCTGTGAGATTGATAGGAGGTAATTCCAGATCATACTCAGTTAGGACACAAATATTGGTACAAGTTGGCAGGGTCAACTTACCTAAGAAACTAACGGGTTTGGTAATATCATCAACGGTTAGCTCCATAGGAAAAACAACATCGTGCTTGTAGCCAAGCGTCATTAAGCCTGATTGCTCATAATAAGCAGGGGTAGGCCAATGCCAATCTAAATTAGAAAGGTTGGTTGATTTACTCCAATCGAGTACCGGTGAAACGCCTGCCTCACCAGGTGAGCGCCAATAGGTTTTCCATTCACCATCAAGTTTTACCTCGAGTAAACCTCGGGCTTGATTGTTCTCTTCATCGACTTCACCTGTCAGCATAAAGCGAACTTGTGCCGGTGGATGATCAGGGTGAGTTAACCAGCCTGTTGTAATGGGTTGTGCAGATACCGAAAATGCCGACAACAAGAGTGTTGACGTTAAAAGAATAGCTAAACGTAATACGCTCACTATTTTAACTGATTGAATTTTAAACACAGTGTTACTCCGAAAATAATTATATAAAAAAGATATAAGTACTTACGGTATGTTTATTCTTGAAAGGTACAAAAAGCCAAATGTCGCCGCACGCCATAAGACGTTGTGGGCTCTGTAAATACATAGGCAGTCCCTGCGTGTTTAAGCATAGACGCAATAATGAGCAGAGCGACGATAAACATTGGGATCGCAAAATCTAAATGAACAGTATGAGCATTAAATAAATGTTCACTATTATGGCATTGAGAAACACCATCATCAGCAATTTGAGTGGTTGATTGCTGCTGTAATTGCTCAGTAGCGTCTGGATGAGGCGTTAGTGAGCAAAATGAAGAGAGACCTAAATTTTGAGAAAAGCAGACCATTAGCACAATACTCACTAATATTAGTGACCATGAAGCGAGATGTTGACGCTTGTATTGGAGTAATGAGAATTTCAAAAAATCAGCTCAATCTTAGGTTAATAACAACAGTGCTATTCTATGGAGATAAATAGAAATATCAATGTTGTTTTTGTTAATGAATAAAAATAAGAACAAAAATGAATAGTTACATTCAGAAGAACAGACAGCGTGAACTTCTGAATGGTTCAATCTTTTTCATTTTTACCAAATTTTAAATGCTTGCCAGTTACTTAACGTGATAATCGTTGATTCTATCGGAGGGGCGAAAAATGCCAAGATAGCAACGGCAACAAGGAAAACAGTCGTTAACGAGAGATTTGAAAAGTCGGTGAGTTTAAATGCCGAACCAAACGATCGTTTAATTCGTACATTAGCTAAATCGACACTGTATAACTCATCCAACAACAAATGGATTATCCCCCCACAAAAAACAAACACCCCTGACAGCCATGAAAATAAATCCGCATTTTTAAATTGTTCGTTAATGATGAAGGTTGTGATATTGGTTGTTAATAAACCACAAAATAATAAGAAGAGAATAGAGTGGCATATACCTCGATGAATGGTTTGCCATTCAAATACATTACGAACGCCATATTTTATAAAAAGATGAATGACTACAGGTAGGCCAATAAGAAGTAAAAATTGTCTTTCATTAATAGCATCACTAGTAAAATAACGAATACTGAGTAATACAATACAGACCGTAAATAGGTTAAATATGATGTCTAACGAGGTGGAGTTATCGGAATCGATATCAGGAAGTAACCCTCCAAGTGTGCCTAAGAACCAGAGCCATAATGCCGTATTAAGCTCGATATGATTTGCTGAAAGCAGTGCTGCAGAGGCAACACCTGACGCCAATGCGGCGACATTTAAATGAGTACTGAAATTTGCCATAGGTTTTATGAGAATTCTTTTGTAATATGAAGACTGAATTATTGAGATAAGTGATTATGTTTAAAATATTTGCATTACTGTTCATCGTGTTAGGTATTTACATTGGAATGAATTACGGCGATGAAGTTCAAAGTGTGATGGATTCAGATACCTTTGAGAAAGTACAAGACACCTTAGTTGATGGTAAAGATCTTGTGCTTGAAAAAATAGAAGATGCGACTCAATAACGCGATTGATTTCATTGAGTTACTGAGAAAATAAAAATCCCCCAAGATGGCTTACATCGAGGGGGATTTTTTGATTCTATAACAATACACCGTTGAAGCCAATAATTAACTGTATATATAAACAGTTAATATTGTCACGAAAAATTATTTAAGCGGTAGGATAGTGATTTCTACACGGCGATTGCATGCACGACCTTGTGATGTTGAGTTATCACAAACAGGGTAACGTTCACCGTAACCACGAGCATTAACACGACCAGCGGCTACTTTTTGTTTAATCAGGTAAGTACGTACTGATTCAGCGCGTTGCTCAGATAGGGTTTGGTTTTTAGTATCATTGCCAGAGCTATCAGTATGGCCATCAATTTGAAGGGCTGTATCTGGGTACTCAACAAGAATACGAGCAACGCCATTTAATGTGTTGTAAATGCTTGCGTCTAATTGGTAAGAGCTAGATTGGAAGCCAACGCCATTGTCCATGATAAGTTTTAATTCGTTATCACCAACGCGTTCTACTTGTACGCCTGAACTTTTTAATTCGTCACGCAGGGCTTGCTCTTGGCTATCAAAATAGTAGCCAACACCACCACCAACCGCACCACCTGCTGCTGCACCAATTAATGCATTCTTACGACGTTCTTTTGCGTCATCACCAGTAGCAAGTCCAATTGCAACACCAGCTAGGATACCAGCAAGCGCGCCTTTTGTTGCCGAATTTGTTTCTGTTTCACCGGTGGTTGCATTTTGACGTTGAGTCGCCTGACAGCCAGTTAAACCAATAAGTAATGCAAGCGCAATTGTGATTTTTTTCATGTTTTGTCTCTAGTTATGTACATCTGTGCCGCGCAGTGTACTCCCAGAAGATCAAAAAGCAATGCCTTCCGTCAGTAGTTATTGATAGAAATGCCTATAATTGTGTGAAATAGGTCACCTTATATTCAGTCGAGTATAAGGTGACCTATTTGCATTTTATTCAGCGACTAAAAGAACGCTGAGTTTATGTTGAGCCGGGTTATAAGATAAAACTTCTCCATTTGGTGTATCAAATGAGTAAACTTCATTGCCGTTATTTGATGGGGTATTGCTCCAAATATATCCAGCAAGATCACCAACCTCATAGTCAAACGCTTTACCAAAGGCTTTTGTATTAACCGCAGGGCTATAACAAGCTCTCTCTTTCAATGACATAAGTTCTTTGATATTTGGCATTCTCCACTTTTTTATTCCACCAAATTCATGAAGTTGGTGGTTACCATTTGCATCATTAATGGATGCAATCATGGTTAACGCACTTTGCCAAAAATACGTTTCAGTCGACCCTTCGCATTCTTGGCTGATGTTATTCCATTGTTTTCCAAGTGGACAACGCATCCAAGTTAAGCCCGTTAAATTATCGGCTACGGTACCATTGTCAAAATTGATATAACGGCTGTTGGCTGCTGATCGAGAGAGATCAGCACTGCATTCTTGTGCAAATGCAGTGATAGAAAAAAGAGAAATAAGTGCAGTAAACATAAATTTGTTCATGATTAATTACCTTGTACTGAAACTAAGCGGGCAGGAAATAAATAAGAAGGATCATTTTCGTATTCGGCATTAAATTTTAACGGTGTCTTTTCGGTAAATATTACAACATTACTGACACTGCCTTTACTTCCACCTAAAAGAGTCAGTGAATTGAAATTTATGCCACCCTCCGTGTTATAAGGGGAATAGGTACTGTACGTCATTGTTTGATGCCATATTCCACCCACTTCGATGTCAGTGCTTCCTATTGTTTGATTAGGGAAAAAGTTGGCACTTAGCCCATAAACTTCTCCCTTTTCATTCGTCTTATCTTCCCCAAAATCAATTAAATTATACACTTCATGAAGTCTTGGTAAGCGCCAATTGCTTTTTCCACATAGCTGGATAGAGTTAATGTATTCAGCATAGTCTTGGGTGGTACAAACGGTATCTCCCTTTGTTTTACAGGTAGCAAGATCTTCATCTTTAAAGAAGGGAGCAACGTTATTTTGCTCTAGCGCTAATTGACGATTCTTATATTGTATCGAAGTTTCATCCGCCGATTTTACTTCCCAAATTAAACCGCTGCGCTCATCAAGAACACAAGACCACTGAGAGGCTGTGTTGTCTATTTTATTGCCGTCTTGGTCTAATTTTACAAACTTAAACCCATTACCTTGAGTGGCACTACGCTCATTTTTGTCAAGTCCAAAGTCGGCATCTTGTCCAGGGAAGCTTGCAGATGGTGTTGCTACGTTATGATCACTATTTTCGTCCGTAAAATAGAGAACGGTTCCGGTGTCATTTAATGGGCTACCACTTAATGAAACCGCATTTAACTCTGCAATAAAGGTTGAAGATTGGGCCTCAGTTAATACGCTAGTGACCATATCTACTGGATTATTAATGATATTGGCGCTTAACAACGACAATATCTGAGTACGGTTTTGGTTTTTAGTGTGTTTCAGCAAGGTGATAATATTTTGTTCTAGAATCGCTAAATCTGGATCTTGTAAATTATCGAGCAGGTTGCCTGAGATTGAAATCCCTTTTGCTGACAGTTGTGCCGTAATCAGAGTGATTGCTTCTGTGGTTGTCATGCCATTGTTCATGTGGCCTGCAATCAATGAAGTAATGCCATTAATTTGATTGCCAGTTGATTTTTGAAGACCAGGGGCGACGATATAGGCTTTTGTTAACGTAGTTTGTGATGATTGTGCCGAATACGAATTAACGGTTTGGAGTGCACTTTGTGTCTCTGCCAATAAGGGCAATGTCACAATGTTTTTATTGGTACCAGTAATTGAGAATTCACCTTTTGAGTTAGCGACGGTACTTGGCTCATTCGCATCACACATTAAATTCTGATTTGTATCGACACAAACTTTGCTGTTTGCTGCGATATGTTGAGTCGCAATAGTGCCAGATACCGTATAACTTGGAACGGAAGTGTCTGGAGAATCAGAGCCTCCGCAGCCGGCGAGTGCCAAAGTGGTGGCTAAAAGAGTAAGTTGATATTTCATAGTGTTGTCTTCTTATTGTTAGTAAAAGAAATAGGAAAAGACGGCAGTTGACGACCGCCCATAAATAGGATCAGTAAAAATAAAGTGAGTAATGAAAAGCTCCCGCCAGAAGAGGATTTAGCCGCCGTGGTTGATGTCGTTTTGGGTGTCGTACATTGATAAGATTGAATGCTTCCAACACCCCATGAGATAAGCTTTCCTGAGTCATTAGGTGCAAAGTCGGCGATTTCTAAACGCCAGGTACCCCAGCTTGGTTCTCCTTTAAAGGGGGTGATTATCGAGTCATGTTTTATGGTGAAATAATCTTGGAATAACGGCGAGGCAGAATCTTTATGGTTTAATAAAGTAACGCGTGTGCCACGAGGAGAAATGAGTGTTACCGTTAAATCAATGAGATGACTGTGCTCTATATGTAGATAGACACCAAAGTTCTCATCAACAATCCCATTATGGTCAGCTGCGGTAAAGTTCACGGTTTGTAACCCTACAATGGGGCGGCCAGAGCTATCAGTTGTTGCGTCTGGGATCCGTGTGTTTATTAAGGGGAAGCTTGTCGAAAACGTCGGTGTGCCCTTAATCAATGTCATTCGTTTCGTCCATTCTTTGGTTAATAAAGAGGGAGAAAATTGATAACTTAGGTTTGTTTCTGTATTAAACGATTGACCACATTGAAGCGCGGTAGGCAGTTCAATATCGATATTGAAAGAATCAAATAAATCGCTGTTGATGTCTTTCACTTTGTCATTATTTATGGAAATATCGCCCGTGATCATCGCTTGGCGTTGAGTTGATAATAACGTGAATTCAATGTGTTTATTTGGAGAAATATAGTGACTGGTTATTTCTTGTTTAAAGGGCGCAAGAAGCAATCCATGATGAGTGAAGTTATCAGTAAGGATCTGAGCGTACTCTTTATTTGGGTAAAGAGTATTGGCCACAAATACCATGCTTTCTGCTAGATCATGCATTTTTAAGCCACGTCCTAGCCCATACATTGATTCAAGTACAATCGTATCAAACTCTGAGAATGCAGTAATTCCGTAGCGCGTAACCCCTTGTTTTAACGATTGAAAGAGAGGCGTTGACCATAATTCATCACCGAGCTCTCCCGCAACACTCTCATGAGCACGGTAGTCCGCTTGTTTAAAGTAACGGGCTTTTTGATTCCATAAGCTACGAGTGTTTCTTTTGGCACCAAAGTAACCATCCCAATTAAATACGGTGTCAATTTCAAACTCTTGTCCCGAGCTATTGGCATTCGTAAATTGTTGGCGGTAACTGTAGCTGCCTGCCCAGTAATCCCCAAAACCTTCACCAATCGCTCCAGTGTGGCCATAAGCCCAATCAGGAACAATGTGGTAATGAATACCGTGGCCTAATTCGTGTAAAACGACATCAGCATCGAATGAATCGGGAGATCCGCCTCCAGTACCAAGCAACAGAGCTTTTGCTCCATAATAGTAGCTTGAATTATTCGCAGATAAAGCGCTAGCATCAAAATCAATAGGGCGATCAAAGATCGTAAATCCTAATGAGGTAATGTATCTAACCGAGGCGTCAAGATGAGAAAATGCCATGATTTGTGCAAAGTTGGGTTCATTAATGTGCGTGGCTTTCAATTCGGCAAGGGAAGAGAAGGTAGCCACGCCTTCTTGAGCCAATAATCCAATGTTACTTTCTATTTCTTTTGGATTTTCAGGAGATTGAGGTATCACTAATGCGAGGGCATCTACTTGTCTTACTCGAGGATTACTCAAATAATATTTACCATTAGAGAGCAGCACATCGCTGTCTTTTATGACGTAGTGGGAAGGGTTAGGGTATTGGGCTATGTCCGTCATTTGTGATGCTGGCTTTGGTTCTCTGTCCATGGTTCTTAGATCAGGATCAAACACAGAAAATGCGGCACTCACCATCGTTCCAGTACTCAACTCTGGTGGTGTTAGTGATTTTAATGATCGCGGATCTTCAATCTCTGAGGCTGCTGCGGGCTTACCGTTGTTTAACGTGGTATTTTTTAAACTTTTAAACACACGAACAATGCGGTCATTTTTATTGGTTGATACCACCATGGTTTTTTGTGGTTGATATTGGCCATCAATCCACACATCAAAATTGTAATGTGTTCCTAATGTTGAATGAGTTTCATAGCGCAGGCGATAATCGCCATCATTCGGATAAGCTTGTTGTAAATATTGTTTGGCTTCTTGTGCTTGCGAAGCGGTCATTGTATTTGCTGGGTAATCCCATTCTCCCGCGATAGCATGAGATGAACACCACAATCCAATAAGACAAGAAAGATACTTTTTCATTTTCATTCCTTAAAATACGTACTTAGCATTTACAGTGAAGTAACGGCCAGGTTCGGTTGAATACCCTTTTGCAGAATCCATCACACCAGCCACATCTTGGTAGCGGATGTATTCTTTATCTAATAGATTGATGATGTTTGCACTGAGGTTAAAATCGGAACTAAAGGCATAATTGATACCGAGATCGACGGTTGCCCAGTTTGATGTTGTCGCACATTTGGTTTGCATGCCTATTGCTGTGACGCACTCTGGAACGTGATCCATCGCAGTTGCCCAGTTGATGGTGCTGTAAGCTGACAATTTTTCGAGATCGTAAGTCACTCCCACGTTGCCCTCTAGTGGAGTAATGGTGCGGATGTATTCTCCATCGCCATTTTTCCCATCAACGTAACCCGCTTTGGTGTTCACTCCCCAACGTTGAGTAATTTGATGAGCTAAGGTGAATTCAACGCCGTAGGTTTCAACACCATCCACATTTTGATATTGCTTTAAATAGTTTCCAGTTGATGGATCGAACCCAGTGAGTACAACGTCGATGAACTTTTCGAATTTTTGATAAAAAACAGCAGCATAAACTTGAGTTCGGCCTGAATCGTATTTAATACCATGTTCTATTGAATCACTGGTTTCAGCCTCTAAATCCATATTTGGAATGATTAAGAATGGGGTAAGAGGAACAAAATCATGGTTGTTATATCCGTAGGCTTTGTCATAAGAAGGCGCGCGATACCCGTGGTTATAAGATAAATAAGTATTAAGGTTATCGGTAAACTGATACGTAGCAGAAAGGCTAGGGGACAGCTCACTGCTGCTCATTTTCTTGACGTCAAACCCTGCTATGGTATTCGATTCATCTGGAGTTAAACGGTGTGCATCAAAACGAAGTCCTCCAGTGAAAATCCAATCATTTACTTCGACAATATCGCGTAAATAAACGCCAAAAGTGTAAGCTCTCGCTGGAGAGAAAGGTTGTGTTCCCCCAACGTTAATGCCATTCCAGTCAATGGTTGATTTGCTGTTTGGTCGTTCGTATCGATTGGTCGTCATGCTAACGCCATAAGCAAGGCTATGATCTTGATTAAACAGCGTAGAAGATGAGGTAAAATCGTTATCAAAACCGATCAATTGATCCGTAAAGCTTTGAACTCTTAATTCTCGGCGTTTTTCTTGAATATTATTACGTTCACGCGACATTAAGCGGTTAATATCCGAAGAGGTTTCGGTACTGCGCCAATACAGCTTTGAGTCTAATTTTTCAAACCATGAATCATAAGGGGTATATTCGGCACCAACGTACGCACTGATGTCTTCAATGTGTTCTTTTTGATCATACGTGGCAATCCGCCAAATACCGTCTTTTTGAATAGAGGCCGAGCCCTCTTCACGGATCATTTCTTCGCTGTAATACTCTAGTTTGGCTTTTAACATCAAGCTTTCACCGATGTAGTGGTTTAGAGTGTAAGCGCCATTAATCCCGTCAACATTACGGTTGTATAAATCTTCTTGGTAGTTGCGAGTTTCTTCCCCTTGCCAGTAAGAGACAGTAAATAAACTTTCTGTATCACCTGATCGAAAAGCCAGATTACTGCTGCCTTTATATTTGTTACTAATACCAGAGTAAGTTCCTGATATATCAGAGTAGAAATCGTTATTTTTTAAGTAATCTCCAGGCTGTTTAGTTTCAACAATGACGACACCACCAATGGCACCAGAACCATAAACAGACGAGCTTGCTCCTTTTATCACTTCGATAGACTTTACGTTAGATAGATCAAACGAATTACGACCTACTTTGTCATTAATGTCGGAAGCGCCATAACCATCAGACGATTTCACACCATCTTTAATAATGACAATTCGGTTACCTGTCATGCCTCGAATGGTGATGTTTTGTGGTCGGCCTGCGCCACCCGTCACACTGACACCGGGTTCACTATTTAACGATTCATATAATTCTGTTGCGCCTTTTTTTTCTAGCTCATCCCCTTTAATTACGGCGATAGATCCCGCTACTTTTGATAGCGGTTGTTCAATTTTATTGGCGGTAACGACCACCTCTTCAAATTGTGTCACCTCAGAATTGGCGTGCACAAAGTTGGCAGTCAGTACACTCAGTACCGCCGCAGTCACAGGGGAAAGCTTCATTTATAGCTCCGTTTTTTAGTTATTTGTTAGAGATAAAAGAAAAATATATTCAAACGCTTGTTGCGCTAATGCGTCTCGTCTATCGGTGGCATGACCTTGATTGAAATGGGTTTCAAGTAAATAAGGACCAGATCCTGTGCTCTTATTTCGTATTTTGGTTAGGTATTTTGCCCCTTCCCAATAAGGAACTCGGCGATCATGAAAGCCGACTTGAACAAGAAGAGGGGGGTAAGCCTGTTTTGTGATATTAGAGTAAGGATCTGTTTGTTTCATAATACGTAGCTCGTCAGGGATCGTCGGGTTTCCCCATTCGCTGTATTGCTGCATTGTGAGAGGCAACGTGGGATCTGACATGCTGTTCACGACATCAACAAAAGGAACATTCAATGTGGCCCCTTGAAATACATCAGGCTGTTGGTTGATAGCAGAAGCCACTAACGTACCTCCGGCGCTTGATCCCAATGCGTAAATAGGATGAGGTCCATTGTGGTAATGGCGCATTGTTTTTGCTGCGGTAATAAAATCAGTGGTGGCATGTTGTCGGTTAAGCCCTCGACCTGCGTTATACCAAGCATCGCCGTTGTAACCACCGCCTCTGACATGAGCAATAGCGTAAATAACCCCGCGATCCAATAAGCTGATGATTTGTGGCATAAAGTAAGGTTTCATCGTGACACCGTAAGCGCCATAACCATAAAGAAAGACTGGGCTATCGCTGTGTATTTTGTCTTTTCTGTACGCAAGCGTGATTGGTAAATCGACACCATTATCAGTCATGATTATTTGCTCAGTCACGTAACGAGAGGGAGTTATTGTTGGGTAATTATCTTGTGAATAAAGCGTTCGTTCTAATGTTGAGCTATTTACCTTTTCCCATTTTGGCGGTTGAATCATCGACATACTGCGGATATAGAAAGTATTACTTTTAAAGTCACCCACACGACTTACCCATGCCGTTTGCCCTGATGTTGTCAAAGGCTCAATGTCGCGCACTTTTCCGGTATTATTTAAATAGATCAGTTGAGCGTTTTCCCCATTTCCGACTGAGACGACTGGTCCAGATAAAAATAAGTAAAAGTTAGTCAGTGGATGATCTGGCAATGGGCGAAATAGAGATTTCCAATGGGTAATTTCCGTCATTTTAGTTAGGGGGACGGAATACAAGGCAAAGTGATGGTCTTTAATATTGCTGTTAATTACAACGGCGTTATTGGCGATATCTGCATAGTACTCAATACCTTCAATACGAGGCTTTATCGGAGAGGATAGATGGCCGGTGATTAAGTTTAGTACTCGTTGTTCGCTGCTGTTGTCATTGTTTGATTGAACCAAAGCGTAGTCGAGATCGCTGGCTTGGTAAAAAGACAATAACCAGTCTTTTGTTTGTTCTTTAGCGATAGATTTGATTGTTGAATTAGCGAGAGTGAATTCAACTAATTCAAAGGGCCTAGAAGAAAGATCTTCTTGTTTAATGAGATACAAAGAGCGATCATCATGAGACCACATAATGCTTGAATCTACGTTATGAATAAGAGTGGTAATGGTTTGTGTTTTTAAATCGATGACACTGATTTGATATTGCTCTGATCCGGTCAGATCTTCGCTAATGGCCAATGTTTTATGATCATTACTCAGTGCCCAGCGACCTAAATGATAATAATCAAATGAGTTCGAGCGTTCTGAAATATTAAATAATACGGTCAGTTTTTTTGTTTTTAACGAGCGAGAAAGGAGTTGGCGTTGTCCATCATGTTGAGTGATCGCATATTCTGCATTTCCAATAATATGCCATGGTTGCTGAGATTTAATGGGGTGATTGTCTTGCCATTCTTGCAGTAGTTCGTTGATTTTAGGCTCAAGAGTGGCTTTGAATTTTTCTGTTTGTGTATTTTCATTACTCAAATAGTCGATAACTTGAGTGTTGCTGCGAGAATCGTCTCTTAACCATTGCAAATCGTCTTGAGCAAAAGTGGGGGCAGAGAGAATCAATAACCAATAAAAGAGAGTAAAATAGTTCATAAGCACAGCAAATCCATGAGTTAATTTAATAAACACAGTAAATGCTACATACAAATGAGAATGAGATCAATTATCATTTTCATTTATTCTTTTTGTTATTGGGACGAGCGTCACAATTTAAAGGGTTAACCTGACGTTTTTTTACATTCAGTGAGTGGATTTATACTGTTTTTTATCCTATGGGTGGTGCGGAGAGGGAAAGTGAATGGAATGAAGAGAGCACACAGTAGTTCGATGAATCGTCATACTGTGTGTTTGATGTTAGTTTTGTAAGTTAGACAGTAGCTTTTCACAAGTGGCTTTTAATTGCTGTAATTCTTCAATTTCTAACTGGCTTTTACAGAAAATACCATTAGGAACCGACAAGGCGCGTTCTTTTAATTCACGGCCTTGGTGGGTTAGAAAAACCAGTCGAATGCGTTCATCTTCGTTACTTCGCTCTCTTGTGATGAAGCCTTTTACTTCTAAACGTTTCAGTAAAGGTGTCAGCGTACCGGAATCAAGATGAAGGTCATGACCGAGATCTTTTACATTAATGCCACTTTTTTCCCAAATAACCATCATTGTTAGGTATTGAGAGTAAGTAAGATCAAGTTCATTTAATAATGGGCGATACGCTCTGATCATGGCATTCGATGCGCTATAAAGAGAGAAGCATACTTGGTTTTTAAGTAACAATTGAGGTGCTTCCACTTCATTTTTACTGTGTTTCTCAGTTGAATTCGTCATTTCACACCCTTATTAAAAATAGATTGTGCACAATATACTTGTATTTTGTCTTCGGATCGACTTATACTTATCGAAATTGAATTGTGCGCAATCTAATTGCTAGCGATTGAAGTGGCTAATTATCGTATTTAATTTAAAGGACATCATTATGACGACGCTATATACAACGAAAGCAACAGCATCAGCAGGACGTAACGGCCAAGTAACGACAGACGACAACATGCTTGATCTTGCTTTAAGCTACCCTAAAGAAATGGGCGGAACAGGGGAAGCAACAAACCCTGAGCAATTGTTTGCGGCAGGTTATTCTGCGTGTTTCTCAAATGCGATTATTCACGTAGCTCGCGAGATGAAAATCAAATTAACGCAAGCGCCTGTAACCGCTGAAGTAGGCATTGGTCCAAATGATACGAACGGTTTTTCACTCACGGTTGCATTGGTTATTACGTTGGATCTAGAAAATACGGAAGCGCAAGAATTAGTGAAAATAGCACACCAAGTGTGCCCATACTCAAATGCAGTTAAAGGCAATATTGATGTGAAACTGTCAGTAAATGGTATTGCACTATAATTGATTCAATAAGTTGATGTGATTAAGGAAAAATAACGTGAACACTTTATTGTTAACCGCTGGTCGTGTACTTCTGGCATTGTACTTTTTAATCCCCGGCATCATGAAATTTGTGTCGTGGGATATGCATATTCAATTGATGGAAAAGCATGATATGCCATTTGTGCCTGTTTTACTGGGACTTGCTGGTGTTTTCCAAATTGGTGCCGCAGTTTTACTAATAGCGAATCGTTTTACGTGGATAGTCGCCTTATTATTGGCAGGATTAGTGTTGGTTATTAATGTGTCGTTGCATGATTTCTGGAATTATTCAGGATTGGAAGGCGCACACGAGATGCAGAATTTCATTAAGAACTTAGGTATTTTTGCTGGTTTATTGGTACTTTCTGGTCACTCAATGCCTGAGTGTTGTAAAGAAAAAGCCAAATCGTAATAACGATATAAAACAATCTCAAATTAAAATAGTAAAAAAGGGATATGACGTTAATCATATCCCTTTTTGTTGTCTGTTATTTAAGATGTGCTAAGTAAAGCGTTTATTATTTTTCTGCGGTGAAGAAATCGTTATACAGCATGTAAAGGTGAGCAGAGCTCCAAGAGAAGTTTGGTGCGCCTTGCTGTTCACCCGTTAGTGGGTTGTAGTTTTCGCGGATAGGACCATCGCCAACCAAGCCATCTGCATGATCAAAGAAAGCGCCTGCCATTTCAACCGCATCGTCACGATAGCCATAGCTTTCCATGCCTTTTAGACCAAAGTAAAATTGATCAACCCACACGCGTCCACGCCAGTAAATATCAGGACCAAAAGCAGGGCTTGTTAATGCCGCAGTGCCTAATGGAACATATGTATTGAACTCTGCAGGGTCTTTCATTACTTTTACAACGGCATCAGCATTGGCTTGCGTTGCGGCTTTATTGAAGAGTGGTGACCAACCTTCTGGGCCTTTACCGCGCTCAACAATTGGTTTACCTGCACAGCCATTAGCCAGAGGTTTATCTTCAATACGAATGTCGTAGAAGAACCCCGTACCTTCATCAAACATACACGTATTGATGTAGCTTGCTAAGTGGTCGGCTTTTTCACGGAAAATAATGGCTTCATCACTGCGGCCTATTATGTCAGCCATTTCCGCTAGGTATTGATTATCACTGTACATGTAACTTGCTTGATCCACGGATTCTTGCAGCAATGAATAGCCCAGTAATGTGCCGTCTTTATCTCTGTTTTGAGCGAATTTCACTTCCCAATCAGATCGTTTTCCGCCATTGGCGACATAAGCATCCAGTTGATCTTTATCTATGAAACCAAAAGCGGCGGCGTCATCACGACCTGATTCCCACGAAGCGGCAGTTTGTGCGGGGATCTCAATGTGGTCATAATCACCAGATTGAATGATCTCTTGGTATTTATCTAGGCCAGACAATTCTTCTGTTTTGCCGTTACGTTCAACCGTAAACAGCATCTCGCCCGCGTCAGTATTGTGGGCTTTGTCGCGTGAAGCTCCGTATTCTGGTACGCCATTGCCATTGTTATCACGGTTATGTAACCACCAATCATGATACGCGACCAGTTTAGGGTACATTTCTTCTAACCATGCTTTATCATTAGTGGTTTTGTAAACTTCCATAACCGCCCATGCGGCAAGGCTTGGCTTAGTATTTCGTTCGTTCCAATTGCCACCATCACCGCCACGTTCAGGGCTTGTGTTGTAGGCTAATAAATCAGGAATAAAACCCGCATCCCAAGGACGAACTTTATCGTCGGCTTGAATTTGATAAGCAAACATCGCGCGAATATTGTCTTTTGCTACTTCAGGGTTGAAGTGTGCCATTGCATACGCTTGCTTCCATGTATCCCAGGGCCATGTTTGGTTGCCAGAGAACCAACGAGCCGTGACCGATGGAGTGACAGAATCAAACTCCATTGCACCAGCCGCACCGCGCCAGTTACCGTTTAAGGTTTCCATTGCTTTTACTGCAACACGCTCTTGCGCTGGGGTTGCGTTTGGATTACTTAACCCTCTTTCAAGGTATTCTTGCCAACGATTTTCGGTTGCCGACATGTATTGATTCGGATTAGCTAGAATATCGTTGATTTTCGCTTGTTCTTTTTTGTTTTCTTCAGCCGTTAATACATGAGAATAAGTGGTGTAAATAGTAGTAGATTGCTCAATATTAGCGGTAGAAGTAAAGGTTAAGCCATCAACAGTAGTCGCTGTTGGAATTGATTTATGAACTTGATATTCAGAGGCTCCAGACGTTAATAACGACCACGTTGCACGCACTTCACCAAAAGTAACCGTTAGTCCATCGTTAGTTGGTACGATAGTGCGGTTGTAATCAGGGTAGGCCTCTGCAATGGTTTTGTTTGATTGAGATTCTTCTTCTTTCGCGTGATTGCCTTCAATCAGCTCACCATCCCATACTAATTCGACTGGAGAATTGGTTGTTATTTTAGTTTCAACTAATGACGTACGATTGGTTGCAAAGCGTAATGTGAGTTCTACTTTTACGTCATCAGAGGTTAGGGTTTGAATCAACGCGCCCGGTAAGCTGTAGGCTTCCATGGTGAACTGTACTTTTCGCCCGTCTTTATACACACTCAAACGGTCAAAATTATTGGCCATGAAGTTAATGTATTCTTCTGTTAATAATGCGGTGCCAGGGAATCCACCCATGCCATCATCATTGTCAGGGAGAAGATGACCGTGCCATGATCCCATGTCAAAAAATGGGTTAAAGCGTTGATGATCATCAAAATCATAATCACGCATGTATTCTGGAGAGCCGGTACGGTCAATCACATCTTTAAATTGAGTCGCAGTAGGTTCAGTTGCGCCATCTGTTGCTTTACAGCCAATAACGGACAGAACGGTAGCGACAGCAAGTACTGAAAGTTTTAATTTCATCATTAAATTTCTTACCCTTTAAAGTAAAAGTTTTACTAAAATTAACTGGTTAAATAGTAGTAATAAAAAGAAAAGGTGTCCGTGAAGTTAGTCTCATATAATGGAGCTAAATTTACGAATAATGTGATTCTCTTACCAATAGTAATATTGCATGATGAAGATTTCGTTGGCTGAATCTGTCGTGTCATTGTTCATGAAAAACTTAGTATCAATAGCCGTCGCAAATTTGCCACCGGCGTATTCATACCAAACACCGCCATTAATATAAGACGTGGTTTCATCTTCAGCGGTGTCTAGTTTGGTATTGGCGTAGTTATAAGCCGCAGAAAGATAAACGCCTTTTGCCACTTCATAATAGGCACTGGTCATTATGCCTGTTTCTGTTCCTTCGCTGATGTCATTACCTTGATCGGTATGATGCCAGACACGTGCTGCGAGGGTTTTATATTCTGCGCCAAGTAAATACATTTCACCGTCGCCATCAGTAAATTCAGCACCGCCAAGCAAGGTGAGATCTTCTGCAATATCGTATTGAACATAACCATTTACAAACGCAGAGTAGCTGTATTTATTGGCGTATTCATCGTATCGACCGAAGTGGACAAGAGCATCATCTTCAGAGAAATCAGACTCTGGTGCCGCAGAAACACTGTAGCGAAGGGCTCCTTCTTCATTACGTATTTTAATTCCTACGTTCACATCTCGTGTATTTGGTAGGGTATAACCATTTTCTGGTGTCGAATCTCCCCACCATTGAATATCATCTAAAGAAGAGTCAATGCGGCCGGCAATAAACTCGGTACCTGCGTCAGTTCTATATCCGGCATAGAATCGATTTATTCCTCCTTCAAAGCCCCCCCAGCCATGACCTGTTGCCCACGCATTGCCGTTATCATCCGCTTGTACTGTCCAGCCCTCACCGTAAATTAAGCCAAACCAATTGCCTTCTTCAATAGCGAGTCCGCCTTCAATATAGGTGCCATCACTGTAGCGACCTTTATCGTCACCATCAAAGAAAGTACGACCACCAATGCCTATTTCACCGTAAAAATCAGTTTCAATGGCATGGACATTCGCTGTTAAAAGTAGAGTAGAAAGTAAAGACAGCTTTGCAAAAGTAGGTTTCATGTTTAGAGGTTCTCACTGTTGTGGGTAAATTTTTCTTATTAGAAATTGATTGGGTTACTCGGTAATAAATGAATACGGAGTTAATTATCAATAAAGAAAGAATAGCGAGGAGAGATAAGAAAAAGAAGAATAAAACGGCATAAATGTGAGAGAAGTGAGATTGTTTTTATCTATATTTACTTAAAGTTTTACTTCTAAAAAGATCTAATTTACGTAGACCTAATTAGGGAGTGTTTACTTAATCTTCATGTATTGTTTTGGTGAGCGGCCTAATGTTTTTTTGAAGAAAGAGATGAAAGCGCTGACCGATTCATAGCCTAGATCTTCAGCAATGCGTTGAACCGCGTCTCCAGAAGAGAGTTTTTGCAACGCCAATACAATATGTAATTGACTGCGCCAATGGCCAAAGGTCATTCCTAACTCTTGTTTTACTAATCTTGATAGCGTTCTTTCACTCATGGCAAAGCGTTTTGCCCATTCACCAACAGTGAGACGGTTGCTTGGATCACTGTACATTTCTTTGGCTATTTTATGTAAGCGAGGCTCTGAGGGGATAGGGAAATCGAAGTGCTCTGCTGGCATAGCGGTTAGTTCATCAATCAGGACGTCAACTAATCTTGCAGTTCGCCCTTCGGCTTCATAATGTTGATCGACTGACGATAAGGCAATGATCGACTCTCGCAATAAAGGGGAGATAGACAAGGTACAGCTCTTCTCTGGGATACCTTTTATATCGGGATCAATAAAAAGCATACACACATCAGAACCTGATGAAATCCGATTGCTGTGAAAAACTTGGCTTGGGATCCAAACAGCACAATTTGCAGGCACCATCCAAATGGCGTCGGCAATGGTACAAGTGACAAATCCGCTTAACGGCATCACCAATTGACCTTTTTGATGCTGATGAAAGACCGTTTCTTCTTCTTGATTAATACGAAGAGCTGTGACTTTTTGTGGGTAGGCATCAGAATCAAAATTATAAAACATTGAATTGTTAGGCATGACTTTGACCGTTTATCGTTATTTATTGTCAATATACATAAATTCGGATGAGAAAGTAAAGTATATGATGGAGCCTAGATTTAAGGAGATTGATATGTCACATAAAAATAAAATTAAAAAACTGGCGCACCCTGGGCTTTTGATTGTTGGGATTTTACTTATAGCGAGTAATCTTCGAGGTCCAATTACGGGAATTGGTCCCATCTTAGATTTTATTTCAAAAGATTTGGGATTAACCGCAACACAAGCCGGAATGCTCACAACGGTTCCTCTGCTGGCCTTTGCTTTCTTTTCTCCTATCTCGTCAGGATTAGCTCGAAAAATAGGATTGGAATCGTCGTTAATGATGGCTTTGATTGCGATTACCGTCGGGGTTCTTCTTCGTTCGACAGGCACAGCTCCAATGCTGTTTTTAGGAACCAGTATTATCGGGGTAGGTATTGCGATTGGTAATGTATTGCTGCCAAGTTTACTAAAGCGAGACTTTCCAAAGCAAGTGACGACGTTTACGGCTATCTATGTATTAATGATGGGGGTTGGATCAACCATTAGTTCAAGTTCCGCTATACCAATGCTAAATTTAGCAGACTCTTTGGGTATTACTGCGATACCAAATTGGGCGGTGTCATTGGGCTCGGTTATTATCTTTCCCATTATTGCTATTGCAGTGTGGTCATCACAATTAGGTAATCGTACGGCGCCAACGAAAGATACGGCACAAATTGACAGTCACAGCTATATCTGGAAAACGGCTGCGGCGTGGCAAGTGACGGTTTTCTTAGGGTTGAACTCATTCATCATGTATATCTTCATTGCTTGGCTACCAACTATCTTGGTTGATAATGGGTATTCAGAGCATCAAGCGGGGTATTTACATGGGATTCTACAACTGTCAACGGCGGTACCTGCGTTAATTCTTATTCCGTTAATGTCGAAAATGAAAGACAAACGAGTATTAAGCGTGTTGATGTCTGCGTTAGCGTTTGTTGGTATCTGTGGTTTATTAATGATGCCAGCGCTGGCGGTTGTTTGGATCATCATGTTTGGTTTTAGTTGTGGTGGTGGTTTTATTTTAGGTTTGTCGTTTGTTGGTATTCGAACTCACGATGCACATCAAGCGGCTGCGTTATCAGGCATGGCTCAATGTATGGGTTATCTGCTTGCGGCAGCGGGGCCTATTTGTTTTGGTTTGTTGCATGAGATGACAGGAAGCTGGAATGTACCATTGATGATGTGTCTTGGTGTTTGTGTTGCGTGGGGTGTAACGGCAATGTTTGCTGGGCTACCATATACGATAGATAAAAAAGGTCATGCCAAACGAGTGTAATATTTATTTCATGCTGATTGATTTTAGACAGTAGTTGAATAAGAACAGAGACAAAAAAGGCACTGAGGGAATCAGTGCCTTTTGTCATAATTAAGGGAAACTAAACGCTAATTTGTTTCTTGCCTATGTTTATTTTTTGATTTCTTTTGTTGCTGATTGTTCACTTTTCGCTTGTTTCTTTTCAAAGCGAGAGATCCACCACCATGCAAGTGCTGAGAATACCGCAGTCATAAAGACATTAATAAAGAACGCTTTAACTAAATCAACACCGGTTGGGAACGCAGATGCGGTCATACTTACAACAAAGATAGCAATAAGAACAGACACCACACTCATACCAAACTTACGAGAACCCATGCGGAAATCACGTGGTGTGTCATCGTATTTAAGACGGAAGACAAAGTAAGCCACCATGATGAAGATAGGCGGTAGCATTGCGGTACCAGCGGTTAGATTAATCGCGGTGTTCATCATCTCTTGTACTGATTCAGAACCAAAACCATTTACGATTAACATCACAACAACGAAAGCGAACTGCCACCAAGCGGCGCGAACAGGTACGCCGTGTTCATTTAGCTCTGTTGTTTTTTCACCGTAAACGCCCTTTGGAATTTCAGAAAAGTGAATTTTAACTGGAGCCGCAGTCCACATCATCATCGAGCCAAACATAGCGATGAACAGAACGATACCAACAAAGCGACCAACTAATGATTCAGAGACATTGAAGTACTGAGCCATACCCGTAAATATTTCAACCATACCACCTGCGTAAGTCAACGATTCACGAGGAACAAATACGTTCACTAACAAAGAGCCTACCGCGTACATAGCGCCTATAAGAACACCTGCTGCGATGATTACTTTAATGAAGGTCTTCTGACCGCCTTTCACATCTTTCAAGTAGGCTGCGGCGGTTTCTGCACCACCTGCTGCTTGGAAGATCCAACACATAATACCCAGTGTTGCCCAGTTAATGGTTGGTGTCATTGCTTCTAGTGTGATTGGCTCAGCAGGAACGTGATCCCCACCAAGTGCCATTAGTGCACCAATAACGTAAATGCCAAACAATGCGAACACACCGTATGCGACGAGTTCTGAAATTTTACCTAACCAAGATGCGCCTTTGGTTGAAATATGGGTAGCCCCCGCAAACAACACAATCGATATGATAGAAGTCACCATTGGTGAGAAACTGTATTCATAACCCAGCATTGCATAAGACGCGTAAGCGATAACGTTAGGCAATAGAGAAATAAACCAAAATAGATTTACGAACCAATAAAGGAAAGAACCTAAATACGCGGCTTTACTGCCTAATGGTTTTTTTAGCCAATCGTACATTCCTGATTCAGAGTCTTTGTTTGCAGAAACAAACTCAGAGATGATGAATACGAAGGGAATAAAGTAAACAAGGGTCGCAAGTAAAAAGATGGGTGCAGAACTCAGTCCCAATTCGATATTATTATTCACAATGTTACGGACGTTAAATACCGCCGCGAGCGTCATCGACAGTAAGGCAAATTTACCTATCGTGCCTCGTAAAGATTCAGACATAGTAATAGCATCCTATATGTTTGCATTAAATATTCTAGTAAGTTTTAGTAAAATTATAGTAATTAGTTTTACTAAAACTTACTGTGAGATGTGTCATTAAACGGAGAATAAGAAAGCAGCAAACTGTGATGGTGATCTACGCAACACTGAGAATAATGATCCGTATTAAAAGAAAAGCGGGAATTGTGCACCAATATTTATTGGTGTAGAGGAGTGATACATAGCAAAATGCATAAGGTTATGTTGAATTGCGATGTTCAATAAGCAAAAAAACAGCCCTGTAGAACTAGCTCAGGTAGTTATTGATATCAACGTCATCACATTGTTCTGGATTTAAGTGTGTTTCTGCATATTTGAGATAAAGACCTGAGGTTAAAAATAAATTAAATAAGTCTTTATCTATATGCTTATCTTTAACCATAAAACTCATTATTTTTAGAGATTCCGTTAATGTTTTTTCTTTCTTATATGGTCGATCGTGACTGGTTAGGGCTTCAAAAATATCAGCAATAGCCATTGCTCGTGCGGTGAGTGGCATTTCTTCTGCTTTTAGTCCCATAGGGTAACCAGTGCCATCGACTTTTTCATGATGGCCACCTGCTATTTTTGGAACATCCTTCATCGTTTTTGGGAATGGGAGTGCTTCTAGCATTTTAATGGTTTGAATAATATGGTCATTTATTGTGAATCGCTCTTCATTATTTAGCGTTCCACGCTGAATTGATAGATTATAGATTTCACCAATATTATTTTTGTATTCGGGTAGCTGTAATGTGAAACGTGGATCTTGATCTATGTTGGTTGTTCTCGGAATGAGGTGAGATTGATTGTCTTGTAAGAGAGTAACGGTTAAGGGAATAAAGTGGCTATTTGAGTTATGTAAACGTGCTTTTTCTTCCCATGCAAGACCAAGGCTATCATCTAAGGTTTGCGTCCATGTTTGTTGACCAATGTGGTGTATTTTTTCGATGTTTTGTTCTGATAAGAACTCATCACCCACATTTACCCTCGCAATAAGAGCAAATTCTTCATCTAATCGTTGCCATTCTTGTTCCAATTCTTCTCTATACTCATCAGGCAGTGTGTTGTTGAACACTTGTTTCCATTGTTTTATTTCAGCGTCACGTTTTAATACTTCAAAGCGGGTTCGTATTTCATGAATTCGATTGTAAATAGTCTCTAATTTTGTTGCTTTATCAACGACGTATTCCGGCGTGGTTATTTTTCCGCAATCATGCAGCCATGAAGCTATTCTTAATTCCTCTTTTTTTGTTGAATTCAGTGTGAAATCGTTAAAGGGTGGAGTAGAAGAATCACTCGCCACTTGCGCAAGCCATTGGGTTAATAGAGGCACTTTCTGGCAATGGTTTCCAGTATAAGGAGACTTTGTATCAATCGCACTTGCCATTATTTGAATAAAAGAGTTGAGTAAATCCTTTTGATTCTGTAGCATTTTTCGTCCTTCGAGAGCGATGGAGGTATAATTCATTAATGACTCGAAGTAGCTGAATTGCGTATTACGCACATACTCACTGTTTTTTACATCAAACACTAACACCATCGCCCCTATTGTTTGCTTTTCTCTAGAAAATAAAGGAAAGGTGATAGACCATATTTGTTCGCTGTTTAAGCCCAATTTATTCTGTTCTTGTTTGTCGAGCTGATTAATATTCAGGTTTTCAAAGGGTTTCTTTTTAATCATTATATGTTCAATGGTTTTTGCTATTTTTTTATCATCTAAAGCAAAGCTTTCTAATTCACTAATGTCTTCACTTTGTGTATTTGCTCGCCATGCAAACTGAGGATCTATGTGTGTTTCTTTATCATTGATAAGATAGAGATAAGCCGCGGTGGCTTTAGTGGCCTCTGCGGTACTGCGTCCAATAAGTTTTATTGATTCCTCAAAATCATGTTCTTTTGATATTGAGTTCGTTAGATTGAAGTAATTTTCTATTGCTGATTTCATACTGGTAATCGATCGGGTCAGATTCGCTATTTCAAGTATTTTAGTCGATGTATGATCGATAGATGAAAAATCAAATGTGGATATTAGTCGTGCTTGCTCTGTGGCTTGTTGGATCGGTTTTGATACCCTTTGAGATATGAAATAGACACAGGGAATCGACAGCATTAGGATAACGAAAGACCACAAAATGGTTTGTTGGCGAATAATATAGGCACTAGATAACAACTCTGATTTTTTTACCGCAATCAATAAGTTTAATGATCGTTCAGCATTAATCGGAACTGAAAATATTTTCCCATACCAATGTTCGCCATTATTTTGATATTGTTGAATTTCGTGGTCTAAATTGATGTGATTAATTGAATTTAATACCTCAGAGTTAAATAAATCACTCAAATTAATAATTTTACTTTCTTCTTTTTTAATTAAAGCGAGGCTAGAAGAATTACTTGCGTAAACGATGTTTTTTTCATCATAAAGCACTCTAAGAGAGGAGGGGTGGATAGCCGTGCTTTTTAATACATGACTGAGTTTTTCCATTAAAATATCAGCACTTACAACAACGTTATTCTCTGCTTTCTTATGAATGGTTAAACCAAATTGTTGTAATCCTGGAAAGTAACGAGGTTTGGATAAAACGATTTTTTCTTTGATCGAATTCTTAAACCAATTCTCATTTCTTGGGTCATATTGATGTTCATTAAGTTCATCTGAACGGATAAAACGTGCTTGATCATCGTAGAAAAAAACGGTGGTTTTATTTTCGATAACAGAGTTATGATTGATGAAGAAATAGTAAGTATTCTCTGGAGTGTTTAGTTTTTTTCTAAATAAGGAATTACCTAATATACCAACCCCAAACCAATCGCCATTTGGAAAGGAAATACGATACGTCGAGACGTGTTTGTGTAAATCTAAGAGCATCGCTAATTCGGTAAAGTAAGCGTTGCGCTGCTCTAATGTTTCGGTATAGACGATATCTCTTTTGGAGAGCTTAGCTACTGCGTTAAAGGCGGGTCTATATTCACTTCTTATTGAGGATCTTGTTTCTGTCGATATTCGGTCAAAAATGGTTGAGGTGGCTTCAAGTAAAAGTTGATTGATGCCTTTGTTCATTATGTATATTTGCACCGAACAGATGACGATGATCATTACCGTAAACAACGTCGATATATGAATGTGCAGTGGAAATACTAGCTTATCTTTTATTTTTTTTATTAGAGATATCATAACGCACCATTTATTTTTTTATCTAGAATAAAAATAGTGCACAAATGGTAAAAGATCGATGGTTAGGTACGGATAAAATGGCAATAAAAAATCCGAGAATATAGATACTCTCGGATTTTAGTCGCTCGTTTTCCTTAATTAAAGGTTGGTGAATTACTGAACGGCAGGTTTTGATTCTTCAAGACGCTGCTCTTTGCTTAATGACTGCTCATACTTGTTGTATTTCCACCAAGCGTAGCCAAGGAAGATAACAATACCGCCGACGTTATAGAAGATGATGGTCATGATATCGCCACCCGTCGGGAAGGTTGATGCAAAGAACCCAACCGTGAAGATACCAATCAGAATTGAAACTACCGTGATACCCGTGAAGCGAGAGCCCATTTTAAAATCACGCTCTAGGTGGTCCAATTTTATACGTAAATTTAAGTACGCAATCATGATAAACAGAGGTGGTAGCATAGAAGCTGCGGCTGTCATGTTAATGATGGTGCTCATTAAATCTTGTACTGTGTCAGACGCTAATGTTGGGATAAACATCAGTGGAATAACGATTAAGAACTGAATCCATGCGGCACGTACTGGCACGCCTTCTTTGTTTAGGGCTACTGTCTTTTCGCCAAAAATGCCTTTTGGGATTTCAGAGAAAAAGATTTTAACCGGTGTAGCTGTCCACATTAGTAACGAACCTAGCATTGCAGTAAACGAGACGATACCAACAAAACGGTTCATGATAATTTCAGACAGACCAAAGTGTCTTGCCATGCCTTCAAATACTTGTACTGAGCCGCCTGTAAATTTCAACTCTTCACGAGAGACAAATACGTTGGCAACAATTGAACCAACAGAATAAAGCACACCGATAAAGATACCTGCAACGATGATAACTTTAACAAAAGATTTGTGTCCGCCTTTAATGTCATTTACATAAACCGCAACCGATTCAGCACCGCCGGCCGCCATGAATATCCAAGTAATGACCCCTAAGAACGCCCAGTTAAATGAAGGCGTCATTGCTTCAATTGTAATTGGGTCTGCTGGTTCAATACCACCAAGAAGTGCGCCACCTGATAGAAGTATGTAAGACAAAGTGAGTAGCAACATTAGTGATGAGGTAATTGAGGTAATTGGCCCTAACAGTTTCGCACCATTGTTCGATACATGCGTTGCGACAGCAAACAATAATGTACTTAATACTGCGGTTGTTAATGGTGTAAATATGTATTCAAACCCTAAGAAAGCGTAAGACGCATAAGCGATGATTCGTGGTAAAAGAGAAGTAAAAAAGAATAGATTAACGAACCAATAAGTGTACGCGGTAATGAAAGCCCAGCGACCACCCAATGAACTTTTTACCCATGCGTAAACACCGGCTTCAGAGTTTTTATTTAAGGATACAAACTCAGCAACGATTAAACAGAATGGAACAAAATAGAACAGAGTAGCAAGGAAGAACATAGGTGCAGAGGATAGCCCGATTTCAATATTATTGTTGATGATATTATTGAAGCTATAAACTGCAGCAAAAGTCATAGACAGTAAGGCGAATTTGCCTATCGTGCCTCGTGTTGATGTAGACATAAGGTACTCCGATGAATCACATATTGTAGGTATGATGGGAGAGATTTGGTTGCGATTTTCGAACCAATCTCTCCCTATTATTTGGCTCTGAATATATTTCCAGATGCCGATTTTTATTATTGTTTTATTTCTATGTCGCTTTGTTTCATGGAAACAGTTTCTTATGTAGTTTGGTATTACTTATTCAAGAAATAACCATCTTCGATAGTGACTTTTAGAACCACTTTACGAACACGATTATCGCCATGGAATTTGTACGCTTTGTTGTTATCAAATACAGCTACTTGGCCTTCACAAAGTTGATGTATTTGACCATTACCGTTTAGGTGTTCTCGGTCAGTTTCATCTGAATAGGCTTGCACACTTTCTAGGTCAGACTTATCAGCCACTTCAACGGTTTCACGGCCTTCGAGGTAATAGTGGATGTCGAAATAACGACGATTACCTACAAAGTTGTCTGTGTTTTTAGCTACGCCATCTTCAATCATGTAAACCAGAGAATCGCCAATTGAATACATGATGCCGTCTTTTAGATTGCCAATGTTTTCAATCGCTTCAACACAACGGTTCCATTTACGGCCGTCACGATATACCACTTTAAATTGTTCTAAGTTGTCTAAAATGATCATTACTTTTCTCCGCCTTCAACTGTTGTTTTTGAAGTGAATGTCGTGTTTGAGGTAAATGTGTGATTCGCTAATGCTTTTGGTGAGCAACCACCTTGTTGGAATGGCACTAGAGTCAGTGCATATTGGAATTTATCCATGTACACACGGTATGAATCTAATACTTCAGAGCCCCAAGAGTTAGACCCTAAGCCCATCAGTTTGTGATCAAGGTTTAGCGTAATATAGCCACTCTTCTCAAGCTCAATCGTGTGCTGCGCTTCATGGATGTTTTGGTTGGTATAGAACCAAGCACTGAAGCTAATCTCTTGCTCAGGTTTCACAAACAGACCAGAGCCGTGACGATTCGCTAGCGATGCCCAACGAACGTGCTGACGATTACCGTTATTTTGTGGGAACGGGTAGTTCTCAAACATATTAGCAACGGTTGTTTTGTATACGTCAATTACGTTTGCTTGTTGGCTATCTTGATAGTTCTCTTCAGGGCCTCGACCGTAGTATTGCACTTGGTCAAACTCGTTGTTGATGCCTAAATCTAAGCCAAGTACAGGGATAACATGAGGGTAATCACCGTAACGCTCACCAGATAATTGAATGTTCAGTTGGCCTTCTTTATTGATTTCATACACGTAAGTGCAACGCATACCAAAATCAAATACTGGCGGAGCAATGATGCTCGTTACTGTAAAGGTTGCCTTACCATTTGAGGCATTAAGGTCGATAGAGCGGAAGTGCTCTTGCATGATTTGAAGATGCGCAGGCTCCCACAGACCTTCATGCTCTTGCTTATGGTTATCTACCATTGGTTTGAAGAAATTCAGTTTAGGTGAGCTTGCGATTAGCTCTTCGCCATTCACTAACCATGAGGTTAATTTACCGTTCACTTTTGAGAAAGTAAGCGCAAAGTTAAGCCCTTTTACAACATAATCTAAACGAGATGCTGTGATATCAAGAGCTATCGCATTGCTGTTTGAGAACACTGGCAGTTGCTCTGTGTTTTCTTTTAACTGAACTTGGTAAATCGCAATGTCGTGATTCGCTTCGCTGTATAGAGTGCGGGAATCTTTACGCACAGTGAAGTTAATGAAGGCTTCACGGCCGTCTAGCTCTGGCAGTGCGATTTCAATATCACGGCTTGAGTTTTCAACCAAACCTTCTACTTTAAGCGTGGTGCTTTGCAGTGTTTCGCCTTCAGCACGGATCTCAGCGGTAATGGTGTAGTCATCAAGGTTTGAGAACCACAACTTATTATCTACCGTGAAAATGCCGTTTGCTGCGTCTTTCGCTTGGATCTTAATCGGTGCGATAACTTGCTTGTACTCTTTCAAGCCAGGACCTGGAGTTTGATCCGAGTAAACTAAGCCATCCATACAGAAGTTGTAGTTGTTTGGATAATCGCCGTAATCGCCACCGTATTTTAAGAACTCAGTGCCATTTTCGTCTTTAGCAAGAATGCCGTGATCACACCATTCCCAAACATAATGTCCTTGAATAGAGTCATGCTTGTAGAACACGTTTTGGTATTCAGTTAACCCACCAGGGCCATTACCCATTGCGTGTGCGTATTCACAAATGATGCGTGGTTTATTATGAGGATGTTCACCAAAAGCATTCATTAGTTGAGCACGAGAGTACATAGTACTGATGATATCAACCACTTCAGCATCACGGTCTTCTTCGTAATGAACTAGGCGTGTGTCATCAATCGCTTTTGCAGCATCGTACATTGATTTGATATTACAGCCGTAACCCGATTCATTACCCAGTGACCACATGATGATTGATGCGTGGTTCTTTTGAGCGTGAATATGGCGCTCAATACGTTCAACAAATACGTGTTCCCATGCAGGATCATTGGTGATGCGGCTTAAATCTCCAACGTTAGCAAAGCCGTGTGTTTCTACATCGGTTTCACCCATAACAAATAAGCCGTATACATCACACAGTTCATAGAAACGAGGATCGTTAGGGTAGTGAGCAGTACGTACAGAGTTGATGTTGTGTTGTTTCATCAAAACGATGTCTTTCTCAACACGATCCATACCCACAGCGCGACCTTTTAAGTGGTCGTTATCATGACGGTTCACACCATGCAGCATTACGTATTTATTGTTGATGTAGAACAGACCATCGCGCACTTTAATGTCGCGGAAACCAACGCGGTTTGGGATGATTTCTAGTGTCTTACCATTTTCATCTTTTAGAGTCAGGATCAGTTGGTATAGGTAAGGATTTTCTGCCGTCCAATGTGTTGGGTTTTCCATATCGATAGTAACGTTCACATCAAGAGTCGAATCAAAAGATAATGAATCGATAGAGCCTTGAGCTATGTTTGTTGCACCATCAAATAATGCGTATTCAAGTGAATAGTTAGAGATTGAGCTGTTTGTTAGGTTTTCTATTTCTGCCTTGAACGATAATGTCGCACTTTGATAATTTTCATCAAAGTCAGTACGGATAGTAATGTCTTGAACATGAACTTGTTCTTTACCTACTAGGTAAACGTCACGGAAGATACCGCCTGTCCACCACATATCTTGGTCTTCAATATAGGTTGAATCAGCCCATTGCATTACACGAACAGAAAGCAGGTTTTCACCTTGTTGTGCAAATTCAGAGATATCAAATTCAGCAGTTAAACGACTGCCTTTACTAAAACCAACGTAGTTACCGTTTACGTACACTTCAAAGTAGGTTTCTACGCCATCAAATTTGATAATGGTTTGTTTGTCGTTCCACGTTTCACCTAGTGTGAATGTACGTTGGTAAGCGCCTGTTGGATTATCACTTGGTACAAAAGGAACATCGATAGGGAAAGGAAAACCTTCATCTGTGTATTGAAGATCACCATGACCTTCCATTTGCCACATGTTAGGAACAGTAATATTGCCCCAATCGCTCATGTGATCAGAGTAGAACTCGTCAGGTACAAGCAGTGGGTTAGTGAAGAAGTTGAAAGTCCATTGGCCACTTAATAGTTGGTAGTGGCTGCTTAATTCACGTTGGAATGTCTTTGCAGTTTGAACTGAGTCGTATGAGAAGAAGTAAGCGCGTGGTGCCATGCGGTTCTCATTTAAACGGAAGAAGTTTTCCCAATTGTTCACGTGTAGCCTCCCGGTCGATGCCGATAGTTCTTATAAATAGGTAATAAATCAATCTCTGGTAAAAGATATTAACTAAAGTTTTAGTAAAACAAATCGGTAAATTGTTTTACTTTTAACTTGGTCACATAATGAACTGAGCTTTGTGAGCTTGGTAACGTTAATCTGAGTTGTAGAAACAATTCATTAACTTTAATTGATTAATAAATAGATAAAATAAGTGTGAAGTGATGCGGTATTGTGCAGGAATAGAAAAGAGTAGGGTAATTCGTTAAAATTTAGATGTAAAAAAAGCAACGTATCAACGCTGCTTTTATAAAAGTGAATCAGTGTATTTGTAATTTATTTTTTAGTGGTATCACGTAAACGTAACTTACTAGGAATATACGCTCTGATTGGGATGACTCGTTCATCACGGCGACGTTCTATCAATAAGTTAACGCCTTGGCTTCCCATTAATTCTGAATGAATGCGAACGGTAGAGAGAGAAGGGAAGGTAAACTTCGCTGTCGGAATATCATTCACACTGATTAACGCGATGTCTTCAGGAATACGTAAGCCTTTCTCATGAATTGCACGCAACACACCAATAGCGATTGAATCTGAGGCAATAAATAACGCACTTGGGTGATCGGTTTCTAACATGATTTTTGCAAGCTTATAGCCTGATGAGCTTGAAAATGCACCACGATATAAATCAGATTCAGATACTACGCCTTTTAATTGGCCGTATTCAGTAAAGACTTCTTCTCGAATATCAGAGCAATCAATATCATCTTGCCCACCAATAAAGCCAATGCGATCGTAGCCTTGATTGATAAAGTAGTTGATCACTTCTTTACTGATCCTTGTTAGATCAATATCAACAGAATCAAACTCTTGGTCGTGATCAGTGTAATCAATATAAACAATGTTATTGCAGATCTTTTGAATCTCTTTCAGCTGCTTTTTATTTTGGCGGCCAACGAGTAAAATACCATCAACGTTATGGTTTTTAATATCAAGATTACTTTCATAGCTATTGGTTAATACGATATCAAATTTATCACATTGGGTTTCAATACCATGACGTATAGCGAGGTAGTAGGGGTCATTCACTTCTGTTTCTTGCTTATAATTATAAAGCGCTAAAAAGTGAAGATTCTCTTGTACTTGTTTTGGCAATGCGGCTGCTAGTTTTCTGGTGCTGCTGGTCTTGTACTCTAGCTTTTCTGCAATTTCAAAAATGCGTCGTCTGGTTTCTTCTTTTACGCTTAGCGTTGGATCTTCATTTAATACACGAGATACTGTCGCCAATGAAACTCCAGCTTCGTTGGCTATTTCCTTTAACGTTGCCATTCATCCTCCAGCCATAACGTTTTTAATCTATTACTTCTCATAGTACTGAATTAGCACTTACTACGATACTAAAATTATCATGAATTTAGTAAAACTTTTATTATATGAGAGACAAAGTCATCGTATGTTATCGAAGATCCGTTGAGTTCGTCTCTTTTCTAGTTAACTGATTAATGTATTGTTGCTATAGCGTGTATTTAATCCATTTTTTTGCTCGCCAGCGATAAGCCATAATCAATCCTCTAAACCACTCATCCATCGCAACGGCAAGCCAGGCACCTAATACGCCATAACCCCAATGTATACCTAAGAAATAACTCATTACAACACCGATGCCCCATATACTCAGTATCCCCATCTGAACAGGGAATTTAATGTCTCCTGTCGCTTTTAAGGCAGAAATAAAGATGAGATTAAATACACGGCCTGCCTCAAGCAGTATTGAGCCTGTAATTAAGCTTGCAACCAAAAGAATAACCTCAGGATCTTGGGTGAATACATCAATGATCTCGAACCGGAAAAGATAAATCATGATCGTTATCAGTAAAGAGGCAATAAAGCTGACGACAAAGTATTTTTGTACTTTCAAGGTGATGTCATCTATCCATCCTTTGCCGACAAAATAGCCAGTCTGAATTTGACTGGCTTGGCCGATAGAAAGAGCAAAGGCAAAAGAAATACGCGCAATATTCTGTGCGTAAGTGAAGGCAGTTAATGACGCGGTACCCATTTGAACGATAAAGAATACAATCGCCATTTGCGCCATATTATAAGAAAGCACTTCGCCTGAGTTCATTGCACCAATGGTTAATATTTTTTTGTATATTGCTTTTGGTACGTCACGATACTGGGCTAATGGTAAGGTAATTTCTTTTTTTCGCAGCACAACTAAAAATAATAAGGTGCCGATGCATTGACTAAATACGGTTGAGATAGCAACACCTGCAACGCCATAAACAGGCAGTCCAAAAGGTTGGTATAAAGCACAGTAATTGCCGATGATATTAATCGCGCCAGCAATGAGGTTAATGACCATTGGGGATTTTGCGTATCCGTGGCTACGTAGAATTGTCGAGAATACAATACCAATGGTGATAGAGAAGGTGAATGCCCCGCTAATCAGTAAGTATTCGGTTGCGTACTGTTCTACTTGGGCTTCTAAATTATACAGAGGGATCAAATACTCAGCACCGACTACGGCAAACAAGCTGAGAAATAGCCCGACAATAATAGCCAGAAACACACTGGCAATGCCTACATGGACTACGTCGTCATAACGACCTGCGCCATTGTATTGAGAGATTAATATGCCAGTGCCGCTGCTGACCATGCTAGAGACTACGATTAGGAAAAAGGATATTTGAGAAATAACCCCAACCGCAGAAACTGCGTGATCAGAATAACTAGATAGCATGAAAACATCACTGGTATTAATGGCAGTGCGGAGTAGCGTTTCAATGAATATTGGCCAAGTTAAGGCAATAATATTCATTCTTTTATTCATTGTAGCTTCGGTTCTTGGCATGGAAATATGATCTAAATAAGAAAGCGATTAAAAATAATGACATGCAGAGGGTTCAGCGTGCCATGAAAAGTGATTCAGGTTTATAAGTAACGGTTGAGATTACTGATTTTACTTAATTTGGTTATTGTGATTTTTGATATAAAAGCCCAATAGGAGCAATAGCTTGATTAAATAGTCGTTTTCTTTGTGCTAAAAAAAGTTCAGCCGTCGCAATTGCATCGACTAAGGCATGGTGAGCAGGGTAGTTAGGCAGTTTATATTGACGTCTAAGAGAGAATAAACGGAAATCTCTTTGATAGCGATTATGCTGAATTGTATTTTGCTCAATTCTCAACGTGTCTAACCAAATTATGGGTAGGGTTGGAAGTTGGTGTGACAGAAAAAATTGCTCTAAAAAACGCTGTTCTATTGTGGCACCATGAACAATTAAAATACTGTTTGGAAGGCTGGTAAAGAACCGTTCCATTGCCTTTTCAATTGATATACCTGTCTTTTGCTGTTCAGGTAGTATGTGATGCAACGAACGAGCGGTATGATCTACCTCTGGATGTTCAGACAGCGAGCTTTCTACTGTTGGTTCATTGATAATGTAATGTTGAGCACTGCTAAGCTTAATTGTATTTTTAATAATATGAACCCAGCCGATACTGACAATATGGTCGCTTTCTGGGTTAAGCCCTGAGGTTTCAAAATCTACGACAGTAAAGGTCATGTTATTACTGTCTTCTTTTGGGCTTGGATAAGGAGATTTAAGTAAAACGTGTAAGTAGTTAGGCAATGTTGGATCTTGGGTAACAATTGCTTGTCTCTGTTCTTCTAAACGCGTTAATGGGTGGCGGTTAGAAAAAAGATCCATCATATGGTTAATTATGTTTTTACGCTCTAATGAGTTGTCTAACATTTTTACACACCAAACTTCATTTTCATTAATTCTTGAAAGGTTGACACAATACGGAACGCATCTTTTATATGCTGACGTTCAAAACTACCAAATAAATCTGGCTGCAATTGGTTATCAATGGGTTTTTCATTTTGTATCGCTTGTAATTGGTGCTGAAATCTCAGGCGATTAACGTAATGATAGGTTTCACTGAGATCTTGGTAAGTGACATCATTTAACACTTTATTCTCATGCAAGAACGCCATTCGCTCACTCGTGTTTAGTGCTGTTCCTCCTTCCATTAATGAATGAATACGAATGAAATCGACCATGCAAGAAATAGCGGCTTTTTTGATATTTAATACTTTATTATTATTGCCGTCCTTTTCTAATACCAAGTTTTTAAATATCCCCAGTGGTGGACGCGTTCTCAAGGTATTACGAAGCATTGCGATAGTGAGCGACATATTTTTACTTACCAATTCATGACGGCAAGCATCGACGTTCTCAAATAGGTCGTCATCACCATAAATAGGGCGAACTTCTAAAAATACATTTAGGTTAAGTAATAAATCGTATTCAGGGTTCGTACTCCATTTACGATAATATTCTTGCCAAATGTGCGCTTTTTGGCACCATTTAGGTGTAGCGGCCATGAAGCGGCCTGTACATAAGCTGTAATCTAACTCAGAAAGCGCTTTACATACGTACATTGCAAAATGGTTGAAGTAAATCCTATCGGATCCCGTAGCATCGTCAGCAAGGATGATGGCATTGTCTTGATCAGAAGCTAAATGAACTTCATTTCGAGCATGAGAACCTGCAACTATCCAAGTAAACTTACAAGGTGGCTGACCAAATTGAACGATGGCGAGTTCTATTAATCGATAAGTGAAGGCATCGTAAATCATACTCAGAACTTGTCCGATGATGGTTGGTGATGCGTTACTCCCCATCATGCTTTGAAATACGGCACTGCGCTGCTTAGATAAATCGATTAAAGCTGCAATCGAGTCAGCGTGACGAATTTTATCAAGTAAGAAAATAGATTGAACGCTATCGTTTTGAATTAAATGCTGCGGAGTGATAAATCCTGTGACTTGTTTTTGATTATTGAGTACAGGAATGTTTTGAATATTGTGCTTCATCATTAAATGAACGGCACTCATTACTAGATCATCTTCATACACAGTATGGATATCTTTAGTCATGATAGAACTGATGGGTTCATGCACGTTTTTGGCTTGAGCAACAACGCGCTTAGTCATGTCTTTATCAGTAATCATTCCTATTAAAATTCTGTTTTCATCCACGATAAACGCACAAGAAACCCCAATAACATTACGCATTTGATGAGCGACTTCTTGAATCGTATCTGTGGGAGAAACGATGGCTATTTTAGGATCGGCAAGATCGCTGTTAGGACGAAGATAATGCTGATGGGTGTGTTGTTCACTATTTTGTTTTGCATCTTGAGCGCGTAAGCGAGTATTTAAACTTAAAGCAAGTGATGAAGCAATTTGAGGATAAGCGTCAACAGATACTATTAACGATGCGTAATCAAAGCGATAAAGAAGCGTATTTTCTATAGCTAAAATAGAGTAGCCAAATTCTGAGTCATTTTGTTGTAGGTTAAAACCAAAAATGTCTTCTTCCCCTAATTTGGCACGTAGTGTTCCATCAAGGTTATTCTGCTGCATAACGCCCGTTCGAATAATATAAAGATAGGTAGAATTATCGTCATTTGTGATGGTTTCTTCAGGACCAAGTAATAAGATATCGACAGTTTGAGCGATGTCATTGAGCGCAGTGGAAGGCAATAAGTTAAAAGGGTAAATTGTCTGTAAGAAGGAAACAATGTTAGGGAGGAGTTCATTATTCATAGTGGTTACACCTTCTTATTTATTCATTATGATTGTTAATTACACTTTATTTTAACCAAGTATTGAAGGCTATTCATAGTAATTACAAGGTTCAGATGATTACTATGAATAGCCTCATCACACGATGAGGCTAGAGAAGATTACCAGAATACTGAATACAGCACTGCAAGAATAATCACAACTACATAGGCTGCAATATTAAAGCTGCGCTCAGTGGTAAACATTGAAGAATCTAATGCGATAGCTTTAGGGTCATCATCATTTTCAGAAGAGCTCAAACTGGTAAATGCGATCACTGCCATTGTAAACAGTAGCGTATAAAGCATTTGGTCCATGAAAGGCATATTCAACGGCATAAACTTCAAGAATAGCGCAAATGGGATAGATACAATCACACCAATAACCGCACCTTTACTGTTGGTTTTTTTCCAAAATAGGCCAAGTAAGAACACCGCTAAGATACCTGGGCTAACTAAACCTGTGTATTCTTGAATATATTGGAATGCTTGACCAAGATTGCTTAGCAGTGGTGCTATTAAACAAGCAATGACCAATGCAACAACGGCAGAAATACGCCCAACATTTACCAATTTATGATCACCGGCTTTTGGCCCAATAAATTCTTTGTAAATATCCATAGTGAAAATCGTGGCGGTTGAGTTCAGCATTGAAGCCAACGATGAAACAATGGCAGCAGCTAGCGCTGCAAATACGATACCTTTAAAGCCAGCAGGTAGGAATTGAGTTAGCCAAGGGTAGGCTTTATCTGCATGAGCAAGAGAGGGAACGTTAACCGTTGCTATATTTCCAAGTTGGGACATAAGCTCTGGTGAAGTAGTGATGACATAGGCGGCAATGCCTGGAACAACAACAAGGAAAGGTACAATTAGCTTTAAGAAAGCGGCAAATATAATGCCTTTTTGTGCTTCAGCAATTGATTTCGCAGCTAAGGTTCGTTGAATTATGTATTGGTTGAAGCCCCAGTAATACAAGTTTGCTACCCATAAACCACCAATGAGAACTGCGATACCCGGTAAATTTATATATTGAGGATTACTTTGGTCTAGAATCATCTCAAAGTGTTCAGGTGCTGCCGCTGCCATTTTAGACAATCCACTGAGCCAACCATCATCGCCACCAATAAAGTCAACTGCCATATAGGTAGTTAGCAGTCCGCCTAGAATAAGGAAGAATACTTGGATGACATCCGTCCAAACTACGGCAGATAAGCCACCGTAAATTGAATAAGCTAATGCAAAAACCGCTAACCCGATAATGGAATACATTAGTGGAATACCAAGGATTGTTTGTAAGGCAAGTCCGCCCAAGTATAAAACAGAGGTTAAGTTTACAAAGATATACAAGCCAATCCAGAATATAGCCAAAATGGTTTTTAAGTTTTTGTTAAAGCGTTTTTCAACAAACTCTGGAATTGTATAGATACCTTTATCAATAAATATAGGCAAAAAGTATTTACCAACAATAATTAAAGTAATTGCTGCCATCCATTCATACGAAGCAATCGCTAAACCAATCGAGAAACCTGACCCTGACATACCAATAAACTGTTCTGCTGAAATATTGGCTGCAATTAGTGACGAGCCTACTGCCCACCAAGGCAGAGACTTTCCTGCGAGGAAATAATCCTCAGTACTTTTTTTAGTGCCTTTTTTATCTCTGGAAACCCAGAGTCCTACACCAATGATGATTGCTACATAGAGAGCAAAAACAATGATATCTACAGCACCTAATCCATTTTCTACATGAGACATAGCATTAAACCTACCACTTGTTATTTTCGTTTGGGCCTGAATTGTAAACGTTTACAATTTGAGTGGCGGTGATAAATGTCACAAATTGTTACATATGATTTTTATTTTAAATCTAGGAAGTAAATGACTATTTTTTTGTATTTTCGCTATTATTTATGATTTAGTGTAAACGTTTACATTTTTTGAAAGTGATCACGATATTGTTTTAAATTCGCTGATAAACTTTACTAAAATTCAATAGGAAGGTTTAACCATGAAAGTATTAGTAACTGGCGGAATGGGCTACATCGGCAGCCATACCTGTATCCAAATGATCGAAGCAGGTATTGAACCTATCATTTTGGATAACTTGGGAAACAGCAAAGTCGCAGTGCTTGATCGCATCGAAGCGTTAACTCAAGTTCGTCCTGTCTTTTATCAGGGAGATATTCGTGATGAAGCCTTTCTAGATAGTATTTTTGCTGAACACACTATTTCATCGGTGATTCACTTTGCCGGTTTAAAAGCCGTCGGTGAGTCTGTTGCAAAACCTCTAGAGTATTACGACAACAACGTTAATGGTTCATTGGTGCTAGCTCGTTCAATGCGAAAAGCGAATGTAAAAAGCATCGTATTTAGCTCATCAGCAACCGTCTATGGCGATCCTGCGATTGTGCCTATTACAGAGAATTCTCCGACAGGGGCAACAACCAATCCTTACGGACGCAGTAAATACATGGTTGAAGAATGCTTCTCAGATTTATTTGATGCAGAGAACGATTGGAGCATTACCTTACTTCGCTATTTTAATCCAGTAGGCGCACATCCATCAGGCACGATGGGAGAAGATCCGCAAGGCATTCCAAATAACTTAATGCCATTTATTGCACAAGTGGCGGTAGGTCGCCGAGAATCATTGTCTGTATTTGGTAATGATTATCCAACATCAGATGGCACAGGGGTTCGTGATTATATTCATGTGATGGATCTAGCAGATGGGCATATCGCAGCATTAAAAGCGGTAGGTGAAAAATCAGGGCTTCATATTTACAACTTAGGTACGGGTAAAGGGTCAAGTGTTTTAGAAATGGTTGAGGCGTTTGCACAAGCATCGGGTAAGCCAGTTCCTTATACGTTGTGTCCTCGTCGTGCGGGTGACATTGCAGAGTGTTGGGCAAGCACAGAAAAAGCAGAGAAAGAATTAGGCTGGAAAGCGACTCGAAACGTCATGGAAATGAGTGCTGATACATGGCGCTGGCAGTCAAATAATCCAAAAGGATATTAATAGTTATGTCTACTCAAGAATTTAACCCAGTTGATCACCCGCATCGCCGTTATAACCCATTAACGGGACAGTGGATTCTAGTCTCACCGCACCGAGCTAAACGTCCGTGGGGTGGCCAAGATGAAAAACCATCGACAGAGCAATTGCCACAATACGACAAAGGCTGTTTCTTATGCCCAACTAACGACCGTATCTCTGGTGATACCAATCCAGATTACAAAGGCACTTACGTATTCAGTAATGATTTTGCTGCACTGATGACAGACTCACCAGAAGCGCCAAAATCAACAAATCCCTTATTTAGAACTGAAGGCGTTCGTGGGTTAAGTCGTGTTATTTGCTTCTCTCCAGATCACAGCAAAACCTTGCCAGAGCTGCCAGTAGGTCAAATTCGTAATGTGATTGAAACGTGGAATGATCAAATTGAAGAGTTAGGTAAAGAATACGTTTGGGTACAAGCGTTTGAGAACAAAGGTGAGACGATGGGTTGCTCTCAGCCGCACCCGCACGGTCAAATTTGGGCAAACAGCTTCTTACCTAATGAAATTGAACGTAAAGAAAAACACCTAAAAGAGTATTATCAAGAACACGGCTCAAACCTATTGGTTGATTACGTTGAATCAGAATTAAACGATGGCGAGCGTACGGTTGTAGAAACGGAACACTGGATAGCCGTGGTTCCATATTGGGCTGCATGGCCATTTGAAACCATGCTATTACCAAAAACACACATTCGTCGTATGAGCGAGTTAACAGACGAGCAACGTGATGATTTGGCGTTAGCAATCAAAAAACTAACCAGCCGTTACGACAATTTGTTCCAGTGCTCATTCCCATACTCAATGGGCTGGCATTACGCGCCTTTCTTTGAAGAGGGCACAGATGTTGATCATTGGCAACTGCATGCACTGTTTTATCCGCCACTGCTTCGCTCAGCTTCGGTTCGTAAATTTATGGTGGGCTATGAAATGTTAGCGGAAAGTCAACGTGATTTAACCGCAGAGCAAGCCGCACAAAAACTGCGTGATGTGAGTGATGTGCATTATAAGGATTAGGGACTAGAGCAGGGCGCTTGCGACCGACCTGAAACCTAAAAATAGAATTCCCTATAAAATTTGAGAACAAGATTATGACAAACCTAATTCAAAACGTAAAAGACGCATTCAACTCCGTACTTTCTTATGCTCCAACGCACATTGTTCAAGCGCCGGGTCGTGTGAACTTAATTGGTGAGCACACCGATTATAACGACGGTTTCGTACTGCCTTGTGCGATTAATTATCAAACGGTAGTGGCAGCAGCAAAGCGTGATGACAATATCGTTCGTGTCGTATCGGTAGATTATGGCAATGAAACCGACGAGTTTGATATCACTCAAGAGATTACCTTTCAAGAAAACAAAATGTGGGCAAACTACATTCGTGGCGTAGTGAAATGTTTAATTGGGCGTGGTTTTGAATTTAAAGGCGCAGATATCTCTGTATCAGGCAATGTTCCTCAAGGTGCTGGTCTTAGCTCGTCTGCCGCGTTAGAAGTGGTTATCGGTCAAACGTTTAAAGAGCTATATAACTTAAACATTAGCCAGGCAGAAATTGCCCTAAATGGTCAGCAAGCCGAGAACGAATTTGTTGGTTGTAATTGCGGCATTATGGATCAGATGGTTTCAGCAGAAGGTAACGAAAATCACGCGATGTTATTAGATTGTCGCTCATTAGAAACAACAGCGGTAGCAATGCCAGAAGACATGTCGGTAGTTATCATCAACTCAAATAAAAAGCGTGGTTTGGTGGATTCTGAATACAACACCCGCCGTGAGCAATGCGAAGAAGCGGCGCGTATTTTTGGAGTGAAAGCCCTGCGTGATGTGTCGATTGACATGTTTAATGCCAAAGCGCATGAATTGGATGAAATGGTCGCAAAACGTGCGCGTCATGTCATTACTGAAAATGATCGCACCGAAGAGGCAGCAAAAGTGTTAGCGTCTGGTGATATGAAACGCATGGCTGTATTGATGGCAGAATCCCATGCCTCTATGCGTGATGATTTTGAAATCACCGTAAAAGAAGTTGACGCTTTAGTCGATATCGTGAAAAACGTGATTGGTGAGAATGGCGGCGTTCGCATGACAGGTGGTGGTTTTGGTGGCTGTATTGTTGCTTTAGTGCCACCAACATTGGTTAATGACGTAAAAGCGGCAGTTGAAGAATTGTACGAATCGGCAACTGGCTTAAAAGAATCTATTTATGTGTGCCAAGCAAAAAATGGTGCAGGTCTGGTTGAAAAACACTAAAGGACAAAACATGACAGAACAATCAACCTTGTTCGAAACCATGACAAAGGAGGCGGCCAGTGATGGTCGTCTTGCTCAGTTATTCGAACTTGAAAATAAAAACGGAATGCGTGCCGTGTTCATGGATATTGGCGCAACATGGCTAAGCTGTAAAGTACCAGTAAAGGATAAGCTACGTGAAGTATTGCTAGGCCAGTCGACAATGGCGGACTTTGAGAAACAACAAAGCTACATGGGCGTTACCGTTGGTCGTTACGCTAATCGGATTGCGAATGGCCAATTCAAAATTGATAATACTAAATATCAGATAGAAACAAACCAAGCAGGAAACACCTTGCATGGTGGGCCTGAAGGGTTTGATAAACGCCGCTGGTCAGTGGTTGACGAAACGACAAATAGCGTTGAATTTAGCCTAGTATCCCCCGATGGCGATCAAGGTTTTCCAGGCGAATTAACCGTTAACGTAAAATACCAGCTCACTGACGATAATGAAGTCGTGATCCGTTATAACGGCGGCACCACTAAATCAACACCGATTAATTTAACCAATCATGCGTATTTTAATTTGCTTGGTGCGGACAGTGAATATCTCGCTCTTGATCATATCTTAAGCGTTAATTCAGAAGAGTTTGTTCCAACGACCGACGTTGGTATACCTAAAGGGCAGTGGAAAAAGGTCAAAAATACCAATTTTGATTTTACTGATCCAAAAGTGATCTCCCAAGATTTCATGCTCGATAAAGATCAAGAAAAAGCCAAAGGTTACGATCACTCATTTGTGCTTGATAAAACCTGTGCAAAAGGGGAGTGTGCCGCAAGCTTAACGTCTCCAGATAGCTTAGTTACTCTGCATGTATTGACGACAAAGCCTGCAATGCAATTGTATACAGGAAATTGGCTAGCAGGAACCCCGAATCGAGTAGGTGGGGAATACCAAGATTACTCAGGGGTAGCATTGGAAACGCAGTTTTTACCCGATGTGCTTAATCACCCTGAATGGCCGCAACCAAGTGCCCTTTTATTTCCTAGTGAAACGTATCAGCACGAGACTCGTTACCAGTTTATTGCGTAATAAAATCATCACTTATTCGTCATCTTCCCTAGCCATTACTTTGCTAGGGATTTTTCGATCAAAAAATTAATGAGGCTTAGATCATAATTAGACATGCTTTTTTATGACAAAATGCCTATGCTGATTATAGTTAATAACTATACAGATAAACTAGGTGCTGGATTTTTTATGAGTAAAGATATGTCACTAAAGAAGAAAAGCATTCTTGCATTGGGTTGTTATGTTTGTTTTTTAATTGCGATTATCGGTAGTATTACTTACTACGTTGTCGAACCGCCGATCCGCCAGAATCTAGAAAATAACCTTGATTTAAGAACGCAGTTACTGGCTAGAGAAATAGAAGACCCCTTAAATCACTCTATTTCGACGATGCATGCCTTGGTTGGTGTGGCGGTTAGTGGGTATTCCCCCAATATCATTCAAAACATGGTCTCCTCAGTGTTTAAAGAAAGTGATGACATTATCATTAGCGGTGGTATATGGCCTGAACCCAACACACTCATTCCTTCTCAGCGTTTAGCTAGTGTATTCTTCTCACGAAGCGATGATGGAAAGGTTACGTTAATTAATGATTACAACACTCCTAGTGCCTCTCCTTATCAAAACGAATCTTGGTACACGTCAGTCGCTCATGAAAATAGCCGTAATCTTGAGTTCTCTTGGTCAGAAGTTTATATCGACCCATTTACTAAGCAAAAGATGATCACCGCTTCTCAGCCCTATTTCGATGACGGTAAATTTGCGGGTGTTGCGACGATTGATATTTCATTAAAAGGCTTAATTGGTGTTATTGAATCTCAAGCTGAAAAGCATGAGCTAGGTATTATCATTCATAATGACGATACGACTATCGCAGAGTATAAATTCAACATACAAGAGAATATGTACATTGTTAAGCACATGATGAATGAGCTTAATTGGAAAATACAGGTTGTAAATTCTTATCACACAGTTGCCGATGAAGTGTTTGCTCAAATTATTCGAGTTGAACTGAGTATTGTGCCGATCTTATTGCTGTGTGTGATTATTGGTTATTATGTAATTAACCGTGGTCTGATTAATCCTATTATTTTAATCTCAAATCAAATTAATGAAACGGGTTCGAAAGAACATATTAATATTGATTACACTTCTAAAGATGAAATTGGTCATTTGATTTCATCTTTTAATAAGAAAACAGAATTCCTTGAAATAGAGAAAGTCAAAGCGGAATCTTCAACCAAAGCGAAAAGTTCTTTCTTAGCGAATATGTCTCATGAAATACGAACGCCGTTAAATGGCATTATCGGTATGTCTGATATTTTAGCGGATACGGATTTGAATCCAGTTCAAACAGAGTATTTGCATACCATTGATACATCTTCGCAAACTTTACTGTTATTAATTAACGATATTCTTGATTTATCTAAAATAGAATCCGGCAATCTTGTGCTTGTTCCACAAGAGTCTAATGTAGCAGAAGTGGCTTACGACACGTTAACCGTGGTATTAGGTAAAGCGTCAGATAAAGGGCTTTCCCTGCAAATTGAGTTGGCACAAAATCTTCCTGAATTGGTGATGTTAGATGAACATCGATTACGTCAGGTTCTGATGAATCTCATGTCTAACGCGGTTAAATTCACGAAAAATGGGGCGGTAATTCTCTCTATTAATTATGAAGAACGTGGAAACTCACGTGGGGCCTTATTGTTCTCTGTAAAAGATACGGGCATTGGTATTAGTAAAGATAAACTAAAACAAGTGTTTGAACCTTTCACTCAAGAAGACAGTTCTATCACTCGTCAATTTGGCGGTACAGGACTAGGGTTAGCTATTTGTCGTCAATTGGTTGAGCTATTAGGCGGTGAAATTAAGTTGGATTCAGAAAAAGGATTCGGCAGTAAATTCTATTTTATGCTTGATGTCGAGGTGGTTGAATCGACCACTGAAAAATTGAATGAATGCAGTGGAACTACGTGCTTAATTGTGGGTAATAATAAAAATTATGCGTCTCAGTTAAATAGAGAATGCACGAAATTAGGATTACTAACGACGATAGCCGCAAGTAATGATGATATCGAAACACAAGCGGCTCGCTACGATGTGGTTATGTATTGCCAACACGCGCTTACGCCAACGCTTGATGATGTGAAGAAAATGAACGAGATGCATCGTCGTCCGGTCTTAGTTATTTGTAGAAAACAAGAAGATGAAAAGGTCGACTTCAATCATTCGATTGATGGGTTAGTCATGTATCCTTTGCTTGGTAAGCGATTTAGTAAAGTCATGACCCAAGCATTAAAAACGGCGAAACTTAAACAGCAAGAAAGTGAAGAAGGGCAGATAGAAGATGCGTCTTCAATTGATTTAGCGGCAGAGCAAAACAACGTTGTAGAGCAAAAAATCATACTTGTTGTAGAAGATAACTTAATTAACCAAAAAGTGGCGTCGTTGTTACTGAAAAAAGAAGGCTTCCGTGTTGATCTTGCCAATGATGGTAAAGAAGCGGTAGATATGATTAAGGCACAAACGACATCCTATTCTTTGATACTGATGGATTGCATGATGCCTATCATGGATGGATTTGCGGCGACAGAAGCGATTCGAGAGTGGGAGCAGCAACAGAGCCAAAAACGATTGCCGATTATTGCCTTAACCGCGAGTGTATTTGTGGAAGATATCGATAAATGTTATCAGTCAGGAATGGATGATTATGTCGCAAAACCGTTTAAGAAAGAGCTTATTTTAGAGAAATTAGAGGCATATACTTAGCAGAGTTAATATATTCCTCATATAAACAAAAAGGCCAAGCATCATCATGCTTGGCCTTTTTGTTAGCGTTTTTTTACAGACAGACGCTCAACTAACGTTGCTTCAAAAGTTTGACCTTGGGTTTCCCCTGAGTTTCCTTTTGCTAAGGCAAGTGAGAGTTTTACTGCTGTTTCTGCCATCGCCTGAATAGGGTAGTGAATTGTAGTCAGTTTTGGATGAAGGTATTTCGCGATTAAGCCGTTATCAAAGCCCATTAAAGAGATGTCATTGGGTACAGAAATATGCTGTTTCTCTAAGGTAGATAATGCTCCTGCTGCCATGTAATCGTTATAACAAACCACCGCAGTTATTGGCAGATTACGTGTTAACAACTCCGCCATAGCTTGTTCTCCCCCTTCATCACTTGGCTGAGCTTCTGTAATGTAGTCATGATTGAGCGTGATGTTACGTGCGTTTAATGCTTGTAAATACCCTGCTTTTCGGTGATGTGAATCGTCAATGTCGTGTTCTGAATTGATGTATGCGATATGTTCATGACCTTGAGACAATAAATATTCTGTGGCTACGAATGAGCCATGTTGATTATCAAGGGCAATACATCGGTTTGTAATTTCAGGGATATGGCGATTAATGATCACCAAACCTGGGACTTCTTCTGCAAACTGGATCAGCTCTTGGTTGCTTAATCCTTTGGCATGAATAACAAGAGACTCACAGCGGTTATTAATAAGCAGTTCAAGGGCTTCTTTTTCTGTGGTGGCATCGTGGTAGCCATTACCAATTAATAAATGTTTTTGATGATCTTGAGCTACATTATCTATCGCTTTGATCATGGAACCAAAAAATGGATCAGATACGTCACCGACCATAACACCAATGGTATTGGTACTTTTACTGACTAAGGCGCGGGCATTCGCGTTTGGGCGATAGCCGAGTTTTTTCATTGCTAAACTGACTGATGCAATGGCGGCTTTGCTTGCTTTTGGTGATTTATTTACGACTCGAGAGACGGTGGCAACTGACACACCGGCTTCCTTTGCGACATCTTTAATGGTTGCCATAATCGTTATTTATACCTGTAGTTTGATCAAGTTAAAATTTTAGTAAATATTTAATGTTGTTTTCTTGCTCAATTGATTATTACTGATTAATGTAAACGTTACCACTCAGTTAAGCTAAGGATAAAGTAAAATGGAAACAATTGCATACGGTGATTTCGCAAAACTGGATATTCGTGTCGGTAAAATTACAGACGTAAAGCGTCATGATAACGCGGACAAACTTTATATTGTTCAAATTGATGTCGGAGAACAGAGTTTACAAACCGTCACTAGCCTCGTTCCTTATTATACAGAAGAAGAATTAATGGGTAAGCAAGTGGTTGTATTGTGTAACTTGGCAAAGGCGAAAATGCGTGGAGAAACTTCAGAATGCATGTTGTTGTGTGCAGAAACAGAAGATGAATCAGAAAGCGTGTTATTAACGCCAGAACGTTTGATGCCTGCGGGCGTAAAAATCGTTTAATTGAATAGGCCTAGAAATAACACAGTTCTAGGCTTTTCTCTTCGTAAGCTCTATTTTTAGTAATTAACCTGCCTAATATTGACTAAATATCATCCAAACCCTGTTTTGGTAGTGTAAATAATCACCAATTCATATCTTCTTAGTTTTATCTATTCGTTTAGTTTATCTTTTTCGTTATTTAGTGCTTTAATTCACATTTTTGTGTCTAAGACTCTTTTCTTGTTAACTTATTGTTACGCATTAGGGTATGGTTTGGTTAAATATTAAACCATATTCATAAACTGAAAAGGATTTTATATGCAAGGTATCGTTGATTTTCTTAATAGCATCATCTGGAGCCCGGTCTTGATTTACCTGTGTTTGGGGTCTGGTTTGTTTTATTCTATTCAAACTCGATTCGTTCAAGTTCGACATTTTAAAGAGATGTGTCGTTTGTTGGTATCGAACAAAGAATCAAGTAAAGGGATCAGTTCATTCCAAGCATTAGCCGTTTCATTATCTGGCCGTGTTGGTACGGGGAATATCGCAGGGGTTGCTGCGGCGATCGGTTTTGGTGGCCCAGGTGCTATATTCTGGATGTGGGTAGTGGCCTTTTTAGGAGCAGCAACCGCGTATGCAGAATCCACTCTTGCTCAAATCTATAAAGAAGAAGATGAAGGTCAATTCCGTGGTGGTCCAGCGTACTATATTGAAAAAGCAATGGGTCAAAAGTGGTATGCATGGATATTTGCTATCGCGACGATTTTTGCGTGTGGTGTGTTACTTCCGGGTGTGCAATCAAACAGTATCGGTAATGCGGTTGAAACTGCATTTGGTACGGGTGGTATGATTGACACGGGTATTGGCGTGTTCAGTTTTGCGAAAATTTTCACTGGTGCGGTTATCTCAGTGATTCTTGGTTTCATCATTTTTGGTGGCGTTAAGCGTATCGCGCATTTCACTCAAATTGTCGTGCCATTCATGGCATTGGCTTATATTATTTTAGCGTTTGTTATCATCCTTCTTAATATCAGCGAAGTGCCAGCCATTTTCAGTATGATTATTGGTGATGCATTTACCCCAATGGCAGGCTTTGGTGCCGCAATTGGTTGGGGTGTTAAGCGTGGTGTTTATTCTAATGAAGCCGGTCAGGGTACCGGTCCTCATGCGGCAGCCGCTGCAAGTGTTGAACATCCTGCTCAGCAAGGGCTAGTGCAATCGTTTTCAATCTACATTGATACATTGTTAGTGTGTTCTGCAACAGCATTTATGATTCTAATTACGGGAACTTATAATGTTCAGGGCAGTGGCGAAGGTGTTTTCTTAGTACAGAATATTTCTGAGACGATTGGGGCAAATGGCCCTATGTTTACCCAACTCGCGATTGAAAGTACGTTACCGGGTATTGGTAAAATCTTCATTGCATTTGCGTTGTTCTTCTTTGCTTTTACAACGATTCTTGCTTATTACTACATTGCAGAAACCAACATCGCTTACATTCGTCGTACCGTTAAGGTTGATGGCATGATGTTTATCCTGAAATTGGTGATTATGTCTGCGGTCTTCTATGGCACGATTAAAACTGCCAATATGGCGTGGGCAATGGGGGATATTGGCGTAGGTTTAATGGCATGGCTGAATATCATTGGTATTTTGATTATCTTCTTTATGTCTAAACCTGCACTAAAAGCGTTGAAAGATTATGAAGATCAGCAACGACGAGGGGTTAAGACCTACACGTTTAACCCTGTTAAATTAGGGATTAAAGGCGCAACGTATTGGGAAGGGAAGTGGAAAAGAGACCAAGCAAAAAAGAAATAATTAAGTAATTAAATAAATATTAAAACGCCAAGTAGAAATGATCTACTTGGCGTTTTTTATTTAAGGAATAGAAAGAAACATTAACGTTCTAAATATTCATTTATAGAATGGCGTTGACTGTATTATCAACAATGTCTACTGATGTTTTAATCTCATTTCCTAGTGCTGAAGGGTACCAAACTTCTACCCAGATTTTATCTACGTGGTTTGGTAGCATCACATTCGTCGTGAACTCTATTGTATCATTCATCGGAGTCAGAATAATCTGAGAGGTGTGGTCTACAATGCCTTCGTTAAATTCCGTATAAATAGACATGAATCCTCTATCACTTTGAGAGCTAGCAACAGAGAGGTTAAAACTGACTTCTCGTTCCGTTGAGAAAGAAAAACCTTCAGGAGCCGACAATTCACTAGTACTTACCCCAACTTGTGTTTCAGGTATTGCACTCACGTTTGAGGGAGTAGACCCCGGTGTTGAACTACCGCTACTGCCGCCGTCACCTCCGCTATCACAAGCTGAAAGAAACGTAAGAGTGACAATGCTTAGTAATAAATTGATATTTTTCATAAATCCTCCTTGTTAGTCAGCAGTTGACCAAGTTTTGTTAGATTCTGGGTTAAGGTACCAAGTTGGTTTAGAGACACCTCCTGAAGTTACCCATTCGGCGAAGTCTGGATACGCATGACTAATATCAATGTATTCTGAAGGATGATTCCAAGGTGATGCAATTACGATCCCCCATGGTATATTTTCAGTCGTACGGTAGTACTTAGTACTTGCTGCATCTGAATCGTCTTGAGCGATACCGTAGAACCCTTCAACCAAAGTACCTCTGGTCGTTGGCGGGAAATCTGCGGTATGGATCTCTAGCTCTTTACCCGGAGGACTAGAAAAACTATCACCATGGTACAAGCCTTGACCTGCTCCAAAAATGAATGGGTCTGCAGCACCAAGTGGGGTTAATGAGACTACGCTTGGTTCAGAGCCACTATTAAAAGGAAGAGAGATACTGAACGTCATTTGTTCTGACTCTAACGATGCACTGCATGATGGATTGGTACGATGGAACTTACATTCCTCATTAATGATAATATCATCGCGTAGGTTCAAAGAAGCCACAACGATAAGGTCTCCTGAAGGAGAAGGGGTTGCCTTGTCTTCACCAGTGAATGGCGAAATATTTGGTCGAGTAACGCCGTTTTTTTCTACTCTAGATAGTGAAAGGTTTATATCTGATTCAGTGAAACCATCCAATTTCCAACCTAATCCATTACCATAAGATGCACCATAGGCAGTAATGCTACCGGTGAGATCAAATCGTAATACGTCCCCATCTTTACTTATGATGGTTGTACGATAATAAGTGACGACATCGTTGAGATCGAAATCCCCAACTTCTGGCCAGTTATCTTCGAAAGCGGCAGTGTAGTATCCAGAATGTTGAATCGTTGTGCCGGGATCGGTAACATTAAAGACATAGTCTTCGACCTCACCATCACCCACGTATCCAGAGTTTGGTATATTGGGATTGCTCGATAAACGGAATCGAGTTTGGACTGAGCCAATAACCGCGTTGTCACCGACACGTATTGGGATCACTTGTTGTCCATTAACCACCGGACTGTTTGTTATTATTTGTTCACTGTCCTCAAAGCTGCCATTCATATCCCAGTCGGCCCAACCTTGCAGATAACCACTGCCGGTAACGTTAATATTAAGCAAAGAATCAAGACCTCTCTCTAAGCTTGTTAATACCGTAATACCGTCGTCATCGTTACCACTAATATCGAGATCGTCACCATTTGAGGCAATGCTTGGTTGTCCATCGGTATCTGCATCAATAGTAGAACCTAGATAAAGCGTAGGTGAGATGGCATGTTCGGCACCATTGCTTGCTTGCAATGTACCGTAGCTATCAGGTGCATCACCGAAATCAGATTCGTCAGAGCTTTCTATTGGGGTTGTGAAACCACTTAAATCCCAGTTACCGTCAAACGCAGAGAAAATGGGGTTTGGTAAAGGACTGTTCGCTGCGGTAACGGTTTCAAATTGGAGTGTCACAATAGAGGTGTTTTTGTATGTAAATTTAACGGCGCCTGATGTGTCCGTTTCACTGTAATTGGTTCCTGGGCCGGTGAATAACATGGATAGGCCGTCAGAGCTTTCTTCTGCGGTTAGGCTTGCTCCTGCTGAGCCGGTTTGATAGCTGTAAAAGCCTTCATTTTTGAACACACGAACTTGCTCTGATTGTACCGGCTCACCATCAATATCGTAACCGATCATATCGAACTCAGGGACCGTGTAGGGAATAGAGAAGGTGCCTGATAAACCGTCAGTTCCATCATAAAATTCAAAGGTATAAATAAGACCAGCAGGCCCAGGAGAGTTGGTTTGATAAAGAAAACCTATATCACCAGAGGGCTGTCCAGCACCGTTATCTTTGTAATTTGGAGTGTGGTATCGAAACGTCGCGTCCCCAATTATTCGGCTGCTAATCTTAGCATCAATGATCTTTCCATCATGAGTACCCACATTGAGAAAGTGCATAACAGGACCATCATAAGACGGTCCAAAGCTGTTACTTAAATTAGTGGCCTCAATATGATTAGAGAAATCCAAGTCTACAGAGGTTGCGTAAACCGGGACAGTTGTCATTGTGAGAGCAACGAGAGCTAAAAGTTGTTTATATTTCATAATAAGCCTCTACTTTTACTTTAATGAGGGATAGCCTCAGCATAATTAATAGATTCATAAACTTGAAATTACGTGTAAATAAAAACAACGAGGTTTTTTAATCAACGAAACCGTCATAACTCTGTGGAAATCATTATTAATGAATAGGGTCAGTTAATTTATTTAAAGCACCGTTTTATTCAAGTAATGAGAGTAATGCAATACATATACCAGCCATTGTTCTATTAATGTTTTATCGAAGGGGAAGATAAGGCTGATCTTATGTGCATTAAGGTCTGAAGCCATGTAAATAAAAATGAAGGTATGGTTTATGTGTGATATCTAGAAAGGCATAATCGGATTTTTTTCAAAATAAGAATCAATTTGCTAGATAAAATCGCACCTTATTTATCATGAAACATGTCGCTGAATCAGCTCAATCGCATGTTAGGTTTCTATTGGTAGATAATATAATTATGTCGATTTATGTGCCGATATCGAGTTTCCATTCGCATTAATAACAAAGGTGATGCGCCAGTTTTGTTTTAATCTCATGATTATTGAGGTGTAAACAGATAACTAATTACAATAATCGCTTATAGCTTGTAACAGTAGAGTATTAATTGAGCATTTTATAATTAGTCTTTACAATCTGTGGTGTTTCCTTTATTTTAAGGATAATTATTTTTCATAGAGTGTGTAAGTTATGTCTACAGGCATCAAAAAACATCAAGCAGGCTCCATAACTGCTTCTAAGCACAATGCTTATGCGCTCGTCTCTGTCGTCGTTGTCATTAACTGATACTGACGATTTTTTATTCGTCAGTTAGGCTGGCGGATAAGAACCTTTCTTTATAATCTTCTAGCCAAATTGACACCACGCTTCATTTTAAAAGGTATGTCGTTTGAACAGAAGAGATCTTGCCGCTATCGGCTTTATGACATTTGCACTATTTCTAGGTGCAGGTAACTTAATTTATCCACCCTTGATGGCACAACAAGCAGGCGACAATTGGCTTATGGCTATTGCTGGCTTTCTATTAACTGCCGTTGGTTTACCTGCCATCACTTTGGTCGTATTAGGCCGTTTATCTTCTGCGGATAAACTGACGTCATCATTACCTAAATGGATGGATCGTTCATTCTGGTTTTTGGTGTTAACGACGTTAGGCCCTGCATTTGTATTGCCTCGTGCGGTAACTGTTGCTTATGAGATGGGCATTAAACCGTTCTATTCTGGTAATGGATTGATGGCGTTCTCGGCGTTGTTCTGTGCACTGACGTTATGGCTGGCATTAAAACCGGGTAAGTTGGTTGATTACATTGGCAAGGTAATGACACCTGCATTGATTGCCATGTTGGCATTATTGGTGGCCGCTGCACTGCTTAATCCTTTGGGTTCTCCAACTCAAGCGATTGATATTTATGAGCAAGCACCGGCGGTTAATGGCTTGATTCAAGGTTACATGACATTAGATGCAATCGCAGCGGTAGCGTTTGGTTGGGTGATTATTCAAACCATCCGTAGTAAAGGGGTTGAGAGTAAAAAAGCGATTTCTTACTACACATTACGCATTGCGGCTATTTATGCGGTACTAATGTCATTGTGTTATTTAGCGATGGGTTATTTAGGCTCAACATCTTCTCAAATTGCACCAAGTGCAACTAACGGTGGTGAGATACTAACAAGCTATGCGGCGGGTGAGTTTGGCGTATTAGGTCAAATCCTATTGGCAGCGATTACCTTGATGGCGTGTCTAACAACAACGATTGGCTTAACGAATGCGAACTCCGAATATTACAAGAATACTTATGGTGTTACGTTTAAAGTAAGTGCTACGGTAATTATGGTATTAACGGCAATCATTTCAAACGTTGGATTAGAAACGATTATTGAAGTGAGCTTACCTGCAATCCTTATTCTGTGTCCGATAGCAATAGCATTGATCATTGCGATGATATTGATGCCAGAGAAAACAGAATCAGAGAAACGTAAGATCTCAGTGAGCCACACAACAGTGGTATGTATTGCGGCGTTGTTTGGTACGGTTGATGCTTTGCATATTTTAGAGAAACTTCCAGAAGGCATTAGCACTTTCTGTGACCAATGGTTACCGTTATTCTCTTCGCACACTTCTTGGTTGATCCCTGTGCTTATCACGATTTTTGTGAATAAAATGGCAAGAACAATGAAGCCAAAGAAAGTGATGGTAAGCAACTAGCCTTATCCTTGTATATTCTTAAAGAGCAGCCATAATAGCTGCTCTTTTTTTATTTCAAATAGGGGTTCTGTGGTCATGTTGCCGTTAATTTATCATCCAATTTATTCGCAATTAGACCTTCCAGAAGGGCATCGTTATCCTATTCAAAAATATCAACGTTTATACCAAGCAATCCAATCCCTTCATTCTGATGATCGCCTTTGTTATTTTGAACCTACCGCATTACCTATCCGTGATATCAAACAAGTGCATGAAGCGAATTATGTTGATGCGGTAATGAATGGCACATTGCCAGCTGCAAAAATGCGACGAATTGGTTTTCCTTGGAGTGACTTTTTAATTGAGAGAACGTTAACGTCTACTGCGGGCACCTGTTTAACGGTAGATAAAGCCGTAGAGTATGGGGCTGCGATTCATTTGAGTGGTGGGTATCACCATGCGCATTACGATTTTGGGAGCGGCTTTTGTTTATTTAATGATTTGGTTGTGGCCGCGCATCATGCATTAAAGCAAGAGTGCATTGAAACCGTCTTGATTGTCGACAGCGATGTGCATCATGGCGATGGGACTGCCACATTATGTGCAGATAAAGAGGATATTATTACCGTCTCTTTTCACTGTGATAAAAACTTTCCTGCTAAAAAGCCGATGTCGAATTATGACGTTCCTTTATCGATTGGTACTCAAGATGCCGAATTCTTAGAAGCGTTTCAACAAGTGGTTGAAATGGCGATTAATCATCATCAACCTGATTTGATCATTTATGACGCGGGCGTTGATATTCATTGTGATGACGAACTGGGTTATTTAAATGTGTCGACTGAAGGCTTATATCAGCGAGACTGTTGGATGAGCACTACGGCAAAGCGGAAGAATATTCCCATTGCTTGCGTTGTTGGTGGGGGTTATCGAAGTAACCATCAAGATTTAGTGGAACCGCACCGACAGTTAATTCAGGCATTTTTAGATTGTGTTTGAAATAAATAAAATTTGGATTGAATATCACAGAATAGAAAACTATTAATCAGAATTACCTATCTATATTAATAAGTCATTAATAGGTTTAATGTCTGCATTGATAACGAGTTGTTATGTATTTGACATTGATTTGTCAAAGCTCGATTTATTGGCGCGTCAAATAAAGAACACTAAGGTAAATAGTGAGATTAAATAGTTATTCATTAATCTTGTCTTGTTTTTATTTTTATATTTTCCCTCTGGGTTTTTCTTTTATTTTCTTGTTAAGTTTTTGATTTATATTTAATTTATTGTTTTATTTATTCTTTCGTTTCAATTGAAATGCCAAATGTTAATATCTTTGCTTACTGTTTGTTTTTAAATTTAACGTATTGACAAATAAGATTTTAAATTGGTTTTATTTTTATTATGTGTGTTTATTGTAAATTTAATGGATTTTTTTATATTGTTTTTCTGCTACAAATTCTTACATTTCTCTTAGTAGCCAGTAATAACATCTGGGACTATTATCTCGCTCCAAATAACTATAAATGAATACGTTAATATTCATAGAGATATAAGTGGATGAACAAAATTAAAACCTCATTATTTGCTCCAACATTGCTTGCTATGTCATTAGGCATGACTTTTTCTATGCCTGCCTTAGCGCAATTACATGTCGATGCAGCCCCTGTTGGTGCTGAAGGGGAGTGGTGGAATAACTACCAACTGACAATTAAGAATACGAGTGCCACCAGTGTCGAATTAAAAGGGGCAACCATTCAATTTGATTCAATGATTGTTGCTTCAACGCCTTCTTGGGCAGCGACGGGGGTGAGCTATCCTAAAATGAGTTTCACCAGTGTTGCTCAAGGTGACACATTCCGCAATGAGTTGTCTTTAAGTTTTGATGAAGGAAGCTGGGTAAACACAACGCTTCCTGCTGGCAGCGAGATTTTATTAACACTGGGTGTTAGTGGTCAAATTGGTATCGATTTGGTCCGTGACACCTTAATCATGACAACCAAAGACGGTGGTGGAGAATTACTGCCTGAACTGGATCTTGCTATTACTTCACCAACCGCAGATGCTGTGTTTATTGAAGGTCAATCCGTCACGTTATCTGCGACCGTCAGTGCCATTAATACCGAAACGGAGTCGGTGACTTTTTATATTGATGGAACTGAAGTAGCAAAAGATACGGCAGCACCATATCAATCACTATGGACAGCAAAAGGCGAAGGCGTGCACACGGTAAAAGCCATTGTTGTTGATAAGAATGGATTAAAAGCCGAGCACGTTGTTTCTATTCAAGTTAAAGCAGAAGACATTCAAGAACCAACCGTAGCTCCGACAGTTAAAGTGACTTCTCCAGTGGCTGGGACGTCGTATTTTGAGCACGATGTCATTACGATTACAGCAAATGCACAAGATGAAGATGGCGATTTAGACCGCGTTGAATTTTGGTTGGGAGAGCGTAAATTAGGTCAAGTATCTAAAGCACCGTTTAACTTTATGTATGTGGCTGATCAAATCGGTGAATTAACGTTAGCGGCAAAGGCTATCGATAAAACAGGATTAACTGCAACAGATTCCGTGAAGGTGTTGGTAGAGGAAGCAATGATAGTGCCTCAACCACCAGTGATTGCGTTAACAAGTCCTCGTGATGGCCAAACGGTGTTCATTGGTAAAGTAATGACATTAGGTGCTGAAGCGACGGATGTTAATGATGATTTAACGAATGTTGAGTTTTTCGTTAGTGGCGTATCTGTTGGATCTGCTTCTGAGATGCCATTTGTTGCGTCTTGGACACCTATGACTGAAGGTGCGTTTATTATCACTGCAATTGCGACAGATGCTGAAGGCCATAAAACCACAGCAGCAAGCGTAACGGTACAGGCACAAGAAGCCGGTAACGGTAATTTAAGTTGTGATATTAAACAAGTGTATCGTGCTGATGGTTCGGAATGTATGGGAGATGATCACCCTCGTCGTATTATTGGTTATTACACATCATGGCGTACAGGTAAAAATGGTCTTCCTTCGTACTTAGCTCACGACTTACCGTGGGAAAAATTAACGCACATTAACTATGCGTTTGCGGGAGTAGCTAAAGATTCATTTGAACTAACGGTTGATGACTCTGCAACGAAAATGACGTGGGAAGGTGTCGCCGGTGCAGAAATGGACCCTGAATTTTCTTACAAAGGTCACTTCAACCTATTAAGTAAATTTAAGAAACAATACCCAGATGTTAAAACACTTATCTCTGTGGGAGGCTGGGCTGAAACAACCAATCTTTATCCGATGACGACGAATCTTGCAACTTGTGAAGTGAACCTTGACGGTATTAAAGCGTTCAATCAATCGGCGGTTGAGTTCATTCGTCAATACGGCTTTGATGGCGTAGATATTGATTATGAATACCCATCGTCAATGAAAGATTCAGGTAACCCTAACGATTTCGAATTATCAAACAAATGTCGTGGTCAATTATGGCCAAACTACATGGAGATGATGACTCAACTTCGAACTGATCTTGATAAAGCGGGCAAAGAAGACGGTCGCCGTTACATGCTGACTATTGCTTCTCCTTCTTCTGCGTATTTATTACGTGGTATGGAAGATTTTGGGATGCAAGATGTGCTTGATTACGTAAACATCATGTCTTACGACCTACACGGTACGTGGAATGAATTTGTTGGACCACAAGCGGCATTGTTTGATGACGGTAAAGATGCGGAACTGGCAAAGTGGGGCGTTTACAATGAAGCGTCTTATCAAGGTATTGGTTATTTAAACCAAGCGTGGACGCATCACTTTTTCCGTGGTGCATTTAAACCAAGCCAAATCAATATGGGTATTCCATATTACACGCGCGGTTGGCAGGGCGTAACGGGCGGTGATAAAGGGCTATGGGGTAAAGCCGTAGAACCAAATCAATCGACGTGTCCGGCAGGCACAACCGTCTGTGGTTGGGGGGCAGAAGGGACAGATAACATTTGGCACGATAGCGATGCAAATGGCAACGAAATCAAAGCGGGTGTTGTTCCAATGTGGCATGCAATGAACCTTGCTAATGCCACTAAATTAGGTATTGATGGTATGCCAAGCTACGGCGAAGCATGGGGTCTTGATCCTAATAATCCTAAAGACCTAATTGAAGGTGAATACGAGCGTGTTTGGAGTAATGAACTGCAAACGGCATGGTTATGGAATGAGAACAAAAAAGTATTCTTATCGATAGAAGACAAAGAGTCTCTAAAACCAAAATTAGACTACATTGTTGATAATGGCCTAGGTGGCATGATGGTGTGGGAAATGGCGGGTGACTATAGCTATGATGCCGTAAAACGTGAATACAAAATGGGAACAGACATGACCGATTTTGCTCATGATGTATTTACACAAGCAACACCAATGGATATTAATCACAATAACTTACCAGCGCCTGATTCTGTCATTGATGTAACCGTATCAACAACAGATTGGCCTGAAGGTGACAGTAATTATCCGATTAACCCAACGTTGGTATTTAAGAACCATTCATCAGTGGCTATCCCTGGTGGGTCAACCATTGAATTCTTAATGCCAACCTCTACGGGTGATATCGTTAAAGACTGGACAGGTGCTGGCCTTAAAGTGATTAAAAGTGGTCACACGGGGTCTAACTTTACGGTTGATGGTGAAAGAAAACTGTTCCATACCGTTGCTGTAACGTTACGCGCTTCAGAGTCTATTCCTGCCGGTGGCGAGTACACTATTTCAATGGTTTACTACACACCAGTATCAGGCGTAGCCAATGGTATTCGCTTTAACGTTGGCAGTGAAGTGGTTGGTCTGAAAAAAGACTTCCCAACATTAGCTGAATTTGAAGGCGGTGAAGTTGGAACTGGCCCTGGAGAACCAAGTGCTCAAGGTTGTGCTGAACAAGGGCTAGACATTTCAGGAATCGTTAGCTACCCAACATTCCCTAATGGCGACCATGCCTCTGGCGGACAACAAATCATTCATAATAATATGGTTTGGGCAGCAAATTGGTGGACAAGTTCTGAGCCTTCGTCGGCAGACAGTTCATGGAAATCAGTATGTAAGATCACCGAATAGTTAATGTGTTTTTATAATACGTAATTTAAAAAAAGCCAATTCACACAGTGGGTTGGCTTTTTATTATTCGCATTAATTTTATTGTGGATAAATAATAAGGGCGTATACTCCTTTCTTTTTTTAATGTGCAAAATGAAAAAAATAATATTATTTATTGCGGGGATCGTTATCCTCACTAGCGCCATGTTTTTTACGGTGAACGAAACTGCATATAATCATAATAATGCCGTACTTATTGCGACTTACAATCAACGCTTAAATTCTTATGAAATAAAGTGTGAAGCACTCGAGTGCGATGTTATTCGTAAGTTTAGGCGTTTGAAACATGAAGAATATGGCCGGCACCTTGATGATATTGCCGAAAGTATTCGTCCTCTCCTTGCTTATAAGAATGGCGCTAAAATTGGGACGACCATTTTAAACCTCGCATTTTATAGCGGTGGGCTTAATGACGATCAAAAATTACTGGCGTTAGATAAGATATCAACGCTTCGATATAGAGATAATGATCTGTATGGAATGATTGAACCGACGCTAAGGTACATTCGAATAGCACAAGAAAATGGAGATAAACTAAAGAGCGCAAGAGGAGATCTAGATCTCGCGTTGATTATTTCGTATTTTCAAGGGTATGACTTTGCGAGCGAAATGATTGAAAATATGGATCGCAAAGCAGAAGGCCATACCCCCGAATGGTATAGGTTGAAAACTCAAGCAATAGTGAGTTTAGCTGAGAATCAACTCGCAATAAGAGAGCCTCAAAAAGCGTTAAATTCATTAAGTAACATTGAATTAAATAGCTGGGCTTATAATGAAGAAGACTGGCGAGATTATTATATTTATAGTACGGCGCTTAAAGCCGAGGCCTACCTGTATCTGAATGAATTAGATAAATCTAAAAAGAACATAGAATTGGCAAAGTTAACGTTAAGCCAAGATAAATCCCGTTTATTATTAGATAAAAGTATTCTTATTGCTGTTGTCGAGTTTAAGTTGGCGTTTAGAATGCATGACTTTGATTTTATTAAAAAGAATGAAAAGTATTTATTATCAATAGCAAATACAACGAATCAAATTCGATACACAAAAATGGTGTATAAAACGATGTTTGATTACTATCTTGCAACCGATAATATCAAAGCATTTTATGATCTGAATGTGAATTACAATACACTGACCGACGATTTTCAAAGTGCCAGTTATCATTTACTTATCTCTAATAAATTAAAACAAAGTGAAAACAATAATTTAAATGATGACAATGAGCAATCCATGCTATTTCTTAAGATTGGATTTATTGCGTTGTTGGTGACCTCTTCTTTATTGCTTGTAATGATCGTGAAGATTAAATTTTTAAATATCGAAAATGATACAGACCCACTCACTCGTTGTTTTAATCGAAGAAAGTTCATGAGTGATTTTGATGTAATTGCAGAAAAAGAACATGGTTTTTTAATTTTAGATATCGATAATTTCAAATCCATTAATGACTGCTACGGGCACGATATGGGAGATGATGTATTAGAAAAAATTGCGAGTGTGATTGTTCTTGTTCTTGGTAAAAAACACAACTGCTACCGTATTGGTGGAGAAGAATTTGTCGTGATATTTAGAGGTGTGAGCAAGCTAACGGCTGTTGAAATATCAGAAGATATTCGTGCTGGAGTTGAAGCTCTTCGATGGGATAATTCTCTTACCGTCACCATTAGTGGTGGGCTAAGTTTCTCAGCCACAGGCAAAGTGACCTACAAAGCGGCAGACAGTTTACTCTATAAAGCAAAACGAACGACTAAAAATACCATAGTGAATGATGCTTATTAAGCAATAGGTCAATCACGTAAAAAAGCCGTTGGTAATCATTAGCGGCTTTTTTATGAATAGAATATAGAGTTTCTTATATTTCACTTTACTAATAAATATATTATTTAATACCGTATAACGTTAATTATTTTGTGACCAATATCTAATTAATGCTTTGGTTCATTTATTAATAGTGATTTCAATCACTATTGAATCGTCTTTAAATACACGTAAAAGTTAATTCCTACCTTTCTAGTTCAATAATTGTTACTAATCTCACACTTTAGATTTGACGGTACAAAAGTCCAGTAAATGCTTTAAATATCGACTTACCAATAATCAAATAAATTCATATTATCTATGCATCAACTCGTAACCACTTGAATGTCGTTACTATTTTTATGACGAGATGCATGTCTTCTAAACATTTTATGTGAAATGAAAAGCTCACATAGTGATGTTGTGAGTTTGAGTGGTTAGCTTTCTAAGCTAAATTTTAAATTTAACTTCTTTTATTAAAAAGGAAAAAAAATGATTACTACATTAGTGAATACAGACTTAATTAAACTTAATTTAGATGCAACTACAAAAGAAGGTGTATTTTCTGAATTAGCTGAAATGCTGTTTAAAAACAACAGAATTAATAATAAAGAAAACTTTTTAGAAGGTATTCAGGCTCGCGAATCTCAATGTGTGACTTCTGATATGGGTATAGCGTACCCTCATGCGAAACATTCTGCGGTTATTACTCCTGCGATTGCCATCGGCGTATCAAAAACAGCGATTGAATACGATGCTGAAGACGACCAACCTACGGTATTTTTCATGATTGCATCACCAGAAAGCGGTGATCACCACATTTATGCTCTACAAGCTTTGTTTGAAAAATTTGGCGATGACCTAATTGCCGACATGCACAAGGCGACAACGGAACAAGAAATTTTAGACCTACTGACTAATTAATCACACTTTTAGGAATACTTCTTATGTCAACGATGACTGCAACGCAAAGTCCAAGTGATTGGAAAAAAACATTGTCTACCCTTAAAGGGCACTTACTTTTTGGTACGTCTCACATGCTTCCGTTCGTGGTTGCTGGTGGGGTTTTATTAGCACTAGCGGTAATGGCAACAGGTAAAGGGGCGGTTCCTGATACGGGTGTTCTGGCTGATATTTCTACTATTGCTATTAAAGGTTTAGTTCTTTTTCCAATCATCCTTGGTGGCTTTATTGGCTACTCAATTGCTGATAAACCTGCACTAGCTCCTGCTTTTATTGCATCAGGCATCATGGCTGATTTGGGTGGTGGTTTCCTTGGTTGTATCGTTGCTGGTTTCATCGCTGGTGGTGTGGTTCTTCAACTTAAGAGACTTCCTATTCCTGCGCATCTAAGTGCATTAGGGGTTTATTTTATCTACCCTCTAGTTGGTACATTGGTGTCTGCGGGTATCGTAATGTGGGGCCTAGGCGCTGCTATCTCTTCATTCATGATTGTGATGAACGAATTCTTAGCATCAATGGCGGGTTCTTCTAAAGCGGTTCTTGGTGCGATTCTTGGTGGTATGACGGCATTTGATATGGGTGGTCCAATCAATAAAGTGGCAACCTTATTCGCTCAAACTCAAGTAAACACACAACCATGGTTGATGGGTGGTGTTGGTATCGCGATTTGTACTCCGCCGCTAGGCATGGCACTTGCTACTTTCATGTTTAAGAAGAAATTCTCTAAAGAAGAGCAAGAAGCAGGTAAAGCAGCTGCAATCATGGGTTCAATTGGTATCTCTGAAGGTGCAATCCCATTCGCAGCAAATGACCCAATGCGTGTTCTTCCGTCTATTGTTGCTGGTGGTATGGTTGGTTGTGTGTTCGGCTTTATGACTGATGTTTTACTTCATGCTCCTTGGGGTGGGTTAATTACCGCTCCGGTATCTAGCAACATCCCAATGTACGTGGTTGGTATTGTTTTAGGCTCACTAACAACGGCATTAATTGTTGGCTTCTGGAAGCCAGTTTATGTCGAAGAAAATGACGCCGTTGCAGCAGCAACTCCAGTACAAGCACAAACAGCGGCACCAGTTGCTGGTGAAGGCGAGTACGATGTTCTTGCGGTTACTTGTTGTCCTTCAGGTGTTGCGCACACATTCATGGCAGCAAAAGCGCTAGAGAAAGCGGGTGCAGCAGCAGGTATCAAGATTAAAGTTGAGACACAAGGTTCTAATGGCTTAATGAATAAACTGACGGCAAAAGATGTTGCGAACGCTAAGTTCATCATCCTTGCTCACGATATTCCAGTCAAAGAAGGTGAGCGTTTCACAAGTATTCGTCAAGTTGAATGTTCAACTAAACAAGCAATGAAAAACGCGTTAAGCCTTATTCAAGGTTAAGTTTCAGCCTAGTAAGTGGGGATCGAAAGGTCCCCATTCTAAAGACAGTTTCGCTATTAATCTTGATTAAGGTTAATACCAAAATTATCAAAGGGGGTGGGTTTACTCATCCTCTTAAACTTTAGAATAAAAGGTATAATAATGAAGTTTAAACGCAGTGCACTTTCGCTTGCTATATTTGTTGGCTTAATAGGATTAACAGGCTGTAATGAAGAAACAACGAACATTACCAATGTAGAACCCAATATATCAATCCCTACAACGCCCACAACACCAACAACGCCTCTAGAGCCAAGCACCTCAGTCACGCCTATTGTCGTCGATATGTCCTTAATTCAATATGTAAACCCTATGATTGGAACTGCGGCCAGTGGTCACACGTTTCCGGGTGCGGTCGTTCCTGCCGGTATGGTTCAATTATCTCCTGATACGTTTATTGGTTCAGGGAAAGATAATGAAGTAGATCAAAACCCATGGCATTCCGCATCGGGTTATTGGGATTCTTCAGATTACTCGGATATGGGTATTGTCGTAGATAAAGATGTGCCTATTTACGGTTTTTCACACACTCATTTATCAGGAACCGGGGCGACTGATTTAGGGGATATCTTAGTTCTTCCTTATAGTGATATGAAAGACAATATGATTAACTCGTTTGATAAATCAAATGAGGAGGCGACGGCAGGTTATTACAAAACAACGTTAAATAAAGGCAATATTGATGTTGAGTTAACAACGACAAAGCGTGTTGGCTTGCATAAATATACGTTTGAAAAAGGCGCAGATCGTAATATTAAATTCGATTTAGGTCATACGTTGTTAAATAACAATGGCGAGACGCTCAACAGTAAGATTGAAATTATTGATGATTACACGATTCGCGGGCGTAAGACATCGACAGGTTGGTTCCAAGGTCAAGATCATCAAGGCCAAGATATTTTCTTTTACGCTAAATTCAATGAGCCAGTTGCTAACGCGTTACTAGGTATTGGTGATAATGAGCCTATTCGTGAGATGCGCCAAAATTATGTGTACAAAGAGAGTGATCTTACCGCTTACCTTAACTTTGGTATTGGCGATAAAGAGATAGAAGTTCGTGTTGGTATCTCTCCAGTTAACTGGCACGGCGCGCAAAAAAACCTAGAAGCGGAAGCAATGGTTTATGATTTTACCAAAGTACAAGAGAGTGCAGAGTACGCATGGGCAGAAAAATTATCGAAAGTAAAAGTAGAAGGTGGCTCTAACGCTGAGAAGACGAATTTCTATACCGGCCTATATCATACGATGATCGCGCCTATCGAATTCTACGATGTCGATGGTAAATACGTTGATATGTTAGGGACAACTCGGACTTTAGCGAAAGGTGATACTCCAAATTACTCAATTTACTCTACATGGGATACTTTCCGTGCAGTGCACCCACTCTGGACAATCATCGATCCTAAACAAGCGACCTTGTATGTTAACGATTTAATTCGTAAATCAAATGACGAGTTTGGCATGCTTCCAAAATGGGAAGGGCATGGTTCAGAAACAGGAACGATGATCGGTTATCCAGCAACCGCCATTTTGGGTGACGCGGTAACAAAAGGATTAGCGGACGCTCAAACGGCGTTAGACGCCTCAATCAAATCGGCTCGTTATCGTCCGCATGATTTCCCTCAAATTAATGATGGAATTTTAGGTTCTTTAATGGCAGGACAATTGAACTACCATGAAAAAGAGCAATGCGTTCGCGCGCCCAATTGGAACTCGGTGTCTTATTCTTTAGAGTTTTCGTTCTATGATTGGACGATTGCGGAAATGGCGAAAGCCGCAGGAGACAAAATAACGTACAACGAATTTAAAGCGCGTTCTTATAACTCGTTAACTCATTGGGATTCAAGTGTTGGGTTCTTTGTTCCGACTGAATTGAAGGATGGGGACCCGTGTGTCTTTAAGTATTCAACAGAAACATTTAATCCATACAAAGCAGACCCATTGTACTTTACTGAGGGCAATGCGTGGCAGTGGAAGTGGTCGTTCATGCAAGATTTGGACAAGCTAACGGAAATCATGGGTGGGACGGATGGTCTGAATACTCAATTGAATGATTTGTTTGCGGCGGATTCAAGTAGTGGCGATCAGCATCAAGATATGACGGGTTACATTGGGCAGTATATTCATGGTAATGAACCTTCACACCATGTTATTTACCTTTACCAACGCACAGAAGAGTCATACAAAACGCAAGAATATTTAGACAAAGTGTACAAAGAATTTTATACCCCAACGCCTGATGGGATTATCGGAAACGAAGATGTTGGACAGATGTCGGCGTGGTACATCATGTCTGCGTTAGGTTTCTATCAGATATCACCAACCGATCCAACGTACACCATTGGTCGACCGATCTTTACTCGTGCGACGATTAACTTTGGTTCTGGTTTGTTCACTGTGGTGGCAGAAAACAACAGTGCTGAAAACATGTATGTGAAATCAGTCAAAATTAACGGTAAGCCACTGAACGACTTTAATACTTTTGAGCACGAAGAGATTAAGGCCGGTGGTGAATTACGTTTTGTGATGACTGGTGACAAAGCGCAAGCGATGAAAGCCAACCTTCCTAAGTAACCATCCATATCAATTAAGGGGTGTCGACCCCTTTTAATGAAAGAGACAAATCGAAAATGAAATTTAAACGGAATTTATTATCAATTGCCGTACTTATTGGTATGGTCGGTTTAACGGGTTGTAATGAAGAAACAGTGAACGTCAGTGTTACCAACCCTAATATCTCAATACCAACAACGCCTATTGGTCCTAGTATCTCTAGCGATAGTGTATTGAAATACGTCAATACACTGATTGGTACAAAAGGTCTTGGTAACGTGAATCCATCCCCTGTGATGCCAGAAGGAATGATTCAACCTTCACCAGATAATTATGATCCAAACGGATGGAATGGCAAAGGCTCACCGTCTGAATACGACCCTTCTAATAAGTACCTTTCCGGTTTTACCATGACGCACATTTCAGGTGCAGGAAAAGGGGACTTGAACGATTTCGCATTTTTACCGTATTCAGAATTCAATACCGACGCACCAACAATGAACAAAGAAACCGAAACCGCGGAAGTGGGTTACTACTCGATTGAATTGGTTGAAACGAGTGTGAAAGCTGAATTAACCGCAACGGATCGTGTTGCGTTTCAACGTTTTACCTTTAATAAGGGCGGCGATCGTAAAGTTCGTATCGACTTACAGCATGAGTTATTAGAACAATACGGAAACCATTCACGCAGTATTTATTATAAACGAATTAATGACACAACAGTGGCAGGGGCTCGCACCTCAAATGAATGGGGCCAATGGCAAACCGTGTTCTTTGTGGCTGAATTTTCAGAACCTATTATGGAAGAAAATTTATACGCAAAACTGGCATCAGAAAGTAAATTAACTCCGGTTGATGCAACTGAAATAGGCCTTGCTGATTATCGTGGCTATGCTGAGCATCAAGTCATGCCAAACGAGCCAGAACCGGATGCCACGCGTTTAGCCCGTCGTGCAAACGATGTGATGACACACCTTAACTTCGGCTCAGGCAGTGATCCAATCACGGTTAAAGTGGCGATTTCTGGTACGAGTGTGGAAGGCGCAATTAAGAATTTAGACGCCGATGAAAATGATTTTAACTTTGATTCTGTTGTGACGAAAAATCGTAAAGTATGGTCAGAGGTTCTGGGTGATTTCGAATTAGAAGGCGGTAAAATTGCGGATAAGACCATGTTCTTTACCTCACTGTATCGTACTTTTGTTGCTCCTTTTGTGTATCAAGATGTTGATGGGAAATATCGTGGAATGGATGGCAAAGTACATCAAGCAGACGACGGTTTTACGAACCTATCTGTCTACTCTATGTGGGATACTTTCCGTGCGTCACATCCACTTAAAACGATCATCGATAAAGATCGCTCAATTGATTATGCCCGTGATTTGATCAATAAATTTAAAACTGGTGGAGTGCTTCCTAAGTGGGAACTTCATTCTGATTATACGGGAGAAATGGTGGGGTACCCTGCGGTGTCGGTCATTGCCGATATCATGGTTAAGCATCCAGAAGCCTTTACTCAGGCTGAATTTGAATTGGCGTTGAACGCGGCTGATGTCTCTGCGAATTTTGATGAATCGATTACTAATAGTTGGGTTCCTTACAAAGATGCATGGAGTGGAGATAAGCGATTTACAGTAATGACTCGCCATGGTGAATACGCAGAAAAATTAGGGTATGTGCCTGCTAACGTTAAATGGAATACCGGTGAGGGCAATAAACCCGCTTATGTAGAAGGCTTAAAACAAGACAAATATGATGAGTTGGTGAATGAGTCGGTCGCGTATGGTTTAGAAAATGCGTATTACGATTGGACGATTGCACAAATCGCACAATTAGCGGGCAATGACGAAATGTTTGATCGTTATATGAAGCGCTCTGAAACGTTCAAAAATTATTTTGATTATAACCCTAATTATTACGGAAAAATGCTGGGTAAAGATAAACAAAGCCTAGGCGCAACAGGGTTTATGCGTCCACTGTATCAAGTATCTGGTTCTGTTGACCCCGTGTTTGCAAATAACATGAGTAGCCAATGTTTGGATGAGAACCTGACGTTATCTATTCCTGAGGGTAAAGATTACGACTGGTGTAAAGATCGTAAAAATTTAATTCAGGGTGATAGCTTTTGGCCTTATCGTGCAGAACATCGAGGCGAAGATTTTACGGAGGGTAATCCGTGGCAGTGGACATGGTTCGCCCCACAAAACTTAAATGGTTTGGCGAACGTCATGGCGGGTGAAGTGATAGATCGTACGGATTACACCTTACCTGAGCAAATAACAGAGCAAGGGAAGGCGGCATTCTTAGCGAACTTAAATGCTTTATTCAATGCCGATTCAAACGCAGACACGACTCAGTCTCATGATATGTCAGGTTTCATTGGGCAGTTTGTTATGGGTAATGAACCAGATCATCACGTTCCTTATCTTTATAACTGGACATCTGAGCCTTGGAAAACTCAAGAATACGTGAATCAAGCGATGAACGAATTTTATCATCCAACTCAAGAAGGTTTGATAGGAAATGAAGACGTAGGACAAATGTCCGCTTGGTACATCATGTCGGCATTAGGCTTCTATCAAGTCACACCAGCCGATCCAACGTATACGATTGGACGACCTATTTTCGATAAAGCTGTCATTCCTGTTGGGGATAATGGGTCCTTTACGATCACATCAACGAATAATTCTGAAGAAAACATTTACGTTAAGAGCGCCACGATCAACGGCAACGAACTTGGTGAAAACCTATCGTTCAATCATAGCGATCTTAAGGATGGCGGTGTTCTTCACTTTGTAATGACAAATGATAAATCTCAAGCTTTGAAATCTAATTAATTTGCACACTAAAAATGAAGGGGATCGTTCCCCTTTTTACTAACAATAAAGGCATAAAATGAAATTTAAACGGAATTTATTATCAATTGCTGTAGTAATGGGCGTGGTTGGGTTAGCTGGCTGTAATGAAGAAACGGTGAATCATAATTACGATGGGAATACTGATGTTGCCCCGCCAACGATTGATCCTGATGGTGAGAAACCAGTGTGCCCACCCACAGATGACGATTGTGATGATAAACCAAGTACAGAGAATCCGGTCATTGACATGGGAGTTCATGTTCCAGTTGATTTCTCTGACATGGACATTACTCGTCATGTTAATCCATTTATCGGAACGGGGAACTTAGGGAATAACTATCCAGGGGCAACAACGCCTCATGGCATGGTTCAACTTTCTCCAAATAATGGTTCAAATGGGTGGGAGTATATTTCGGGTTATTATTACCACGATGCGCGTACTTCTGGCTTTTCACATACTCATCTTTCTGGCGCCGGGGCGGGCGATTTGAATGATATTTTAGTGATGCCAATTAATACCCGTTCAGATTATATGTTGAATGAAGGTTCTCCAACGTTGAATCTTGAAGCGTCTCGTTTCCAGCATAAAGACGAGCAAGCGACGGCGGGTTATTATAAAGTTGACCTTATTGATTATGACATTACCGCGGAACTTACGGCATCAGATCGCGTAGGGGTTCACCGTTACACCTTCCCTCGTGATGATAAATCCGAGATCATTGTAAACACTGGTTTTAAGATTAACTGGGACTACACCTCTGATTCTTATCTTAAATGGGATAAAGAAAATAACCGTTTAGAAGGTCACCGTTTCTCTGATGGTTGGGCTCCCAATCAGAAAGAATTCTTTGTTATGGAATTTGATCAACCGATTAAAAATATTCGATTTGCTTATTACGATAAACTAACAAAACAGTACACTGATGCGCCTGCTGAAACGACAGAAATTGGTGGCCTCACGTTAGGTAAATATCAATATGCTCGTGCGTACGTTGAATTTGATACCGAGAAAAAAGGGCTAACAGTCGAAGCGAAACTTGCCCTATCAAACGTTGAAATTGGCAAAGACGGCAAGAAAGGGGCTTCTTTAAACATGACAGAAGTTGCGGGCATGAACTTTGACCAAGTTCGTCAAGCCGCAACGAAAACATGGGAAGATGAATTAGGCAAGATCCGCGTAGAAGGTGACGAAGATTATAAACAAACCTTTTATACCGCATTGTACCGTTCTTACTCTGGCCAAACGATGTTATCAGATTTAGACGGACGTTACCGTCAAACACATCAAGGTCGCAATGCTTACCCTGATGGAAATACGCCGTGGGGCGATAAAATTGATACCCTGAAAGAATCGATTCGAACCGCTGATGCGAACAAAGATGGTAAAGCCGATTATATTCGTTACGATACGTTCTCACTTTGGGATACGTATCGTGCCGTTCAACCGTTAGCCTCTATTACAGAGCCAGCTCGTATCGCAGATATGGTGCTGTCTATGTTGTCTTATGCCGAAGAAACATGGACCAATGATAAAGGTGAAACTAAGCGTGGTCGCTTACCTGAGTGGACATTTAAGGGCAATGAAACGGGCATGATGATGGGAATGCACTCCACGCCAATTATTTATGATGCTTTGTCTAAAGGGTATTTAGACACTCGAATGATCGATTTAGGGTTTACTGGTGCTGAGCGTCAAGATATAAAAGAACGTTTAGTGACGGCCATGATCACCGATGCGCGAGCAATATCGAGCCAAGGTGTCGCGTGGATTGGCGAGTATGAAAAACAAGGTTATGTTCCTGCACAATTGCATGATACACCACCAGATTCATACGGTTCTCATTCACCATTTAAAGATGCATGGACAGCCTCATACTCTTTAGAGTACTCAATGAATGACTGGAACATTGCAAAATCCATCGCACTTGTTTTGGGTGAAAATTCTGCAGATTACAAAGAGTTTGCTGATCGATCGAATAACTGGCAAGCACAGTTTGATTTTGGGGGCTCTAAATATCAAGGATGGTTTAAAGCCCGTGATTATGACGGTAAATTCATTGATTCAAATTGGACCGATCCAATAACAGGCAAAGCGATTGGTAAAGATTGGCGACCTGATATGTTCAACTGGGCGTTCTCTGAATCTAATGGATGGCAGTATTCATTCAGTGTTCAACATGACATTAATGGCCTTGTTGATCTTATGACTGAATTTGAACAATCGACGCTTGAGGCGGGTGAAATTGCCGACCGTGGTGGCTTATTTGCAGCACGTCTGGATGAGTATTTTAGTACTTACCCTGATCGTAATGCGGGCGATAACCAATTTCCTGTCTTTAACACCGGTAATGTAGGGCAGCATGTGCAAGGTAATGAACCCGATATTCATGTTCCTTACCTTTACAATTACGTAGCTCAACCATGGAAAACACAAGCGGCAGTGACCGCGGCAACAAATATTTGTTATGACAATACCGCTGATGGCATTTGTGGTAATGATGACTTTGGGACGTTATCTTCTTGGTTTGTGTTCCGTGCGTTAGGTTTCTTCCCTGTGAACTCTTCTTCGGGTATTTATGAAATAGGTACACCTATGTTTGAAACGGCATCTATCGCGGTAGAGAACGGGCAGACGTTTACGGTAACCGCTAAGAATGTAAGCCGTGAAAATATCTTTATTCAATCGGCTTCGTTAAATGGTCGAGATTTCAATAGAACGTACTTGACGCATAAAGAAATTATGCAGGGTGGTGATATTGAGTTTTTGATGAGTGATAAACCCAATCAACGTTGGGGTGCAAACATTCACTTGGATACGCCACCTGATTTAGGTATCGGTGAATTTAAACACGCGGGTGAACTTCCTGTAGGTTCTCGTTAATGTAGTCAAACGATTTTTTTGATTCAATATAAAGCCTCTTAATGTTCCTAAGAGGCTTTTTTGTCTAATCAAATCGATGTGTTTATAACCAGAGAGCGGGTTACTGAGAGTCATTTAAACAACAAAGCCCACCATACTTATTCTTAGAAAGAAGCATCGTGGGCTAGGTATATTATTGGGTGCGTGTTGCTCTAGTTAGTATTGTTAAGCAGTTTTTTCATATTGAAACCAAGGAAGATAAAGCTGATCCCTTCGATTAATAATGAAACACCAACAAATGTACCTAGTAGTGATAATGAAAACTCAGGATTATTTAAAAGGAAGAAGAAATATCCACCAATAACAACAGAGAGCAAACCACTTAGAACCACCATATTGCTACCAGGAAGGTTTTTGTTTGTGAACCCAAAAATCATACGGGATAGACCATTAAAGATCATTACCACGACCATGATGGTTGTGATTGTCATCAAACCTTCTAACGGTTTAAAAAGAATAGATAAACCACCAATAATATAAAGCAGGGCACTAACAACGTACCATAGCTTTTCTTTCCACGAATGAATGCGGAACGTATGGTAAGCCTGAACTAAACCAGTAATGAGTAATACGACCCCGATAATCGTTGAAATCGTCACACCAGCCATTACAGGTAGGCTTGTTGCTCCTAACCCTGCCACTGCGGCAATGACACCAACAGTAATAAAGTATTTCCAGCTTTTTGAAATTAATGCCTGACTTGGCGTTTGAGTTTCCATTTTAACCTCTGAGTTAAATGTAAGGGACCTAGGTAGTGTAGTGGATAAAATGCTAATTAACTGATAAGCAAACTAAGTTTCCAAATTTTGTGATTACGCTCACGTTTTATTCTTATCGTACAAGAAAAGTGCAGACTGGTAATGATTACGTCGACTCTACGGAACTCTTTTGGTTTGTGAGAGCTATACTGAAAATAGCGCTTGTAGCAAACAATTCAAGAGCCTAAAATTATTATCATTTCAAAGTGGTATACGCATACTGCATTCTTCTTTATCTCTGTGATATAAGAAAAATAAGGACAGTAACTTGCTAGAGCATCATGTACGTAATTATATTTCAGATAAACTGAGTTCCTTCGGTATTAATAGTGACCCTTACGGTTTAGAGCTTACTGCGGTATTTGTCCTCGTTGTTATTGGTGTTGCAACGATTAGTTATCTCATTACTCGCCATATTATTGTTCGAACGATAACGAATGTTCTTCATCGAGCAAACAAACCTTTATTAGAGAGTTTTTCAAATAATAAAGTGTTCGAAAAGTTGACTCTTCTTGTGCCTATTACTATTCTCGATTTACTTATTCCTCTGGCGCTAGGGCATTACAACTTACTTTCTGCGATTGCTGATAAGCTGCTGAGTATTTCGATTCTTGTTATATTTCTCGCTATGTTGTTTGCATTACTTGATGCACTTAATGATTTTGCGACTTCTAAAGGCATTACGCGTCGTATGCCGATAAAGAGCTTTGTTCAGCTGACTAAACTGTTTGCTTTTTTTGTCGGTATTGTGGTCTCAATGTCCATTCTTGCTAGTGAATCACCCGTGATATTTTTAAGTGGGTTAGGTGTGGCAACGGGTTTTGTTATGTTGGTATTCAAAGATACCATCTTAGGATTTGTGGCAGGGATACAGCTTTCAGCTAACCGAATGATTAGCTTAAATGATTGGATCGAAATGGATGCCTATAAAGCAAACGGTACGGTGGAAGAAATTTCATTAACCACGGTTAAAGTGCGAAATTTTGATAATACGGTAAGTATGTTACCGGCTTATGCACTTGTTCAAAATGCGTTTGTAAACTGGCAAGGAATGTCAGATTCTGGTGGCCGACGTATTAAGCGCGCGGTTAATATTGATGTTAATTCTATCCGCTTTATGACAGATGAAGAGGTTGAATCACTGAAAGACATTCGAATTCTTAGAGAATATCTATTTGAAAAAACAAAAGAGATAAAAACATTTAACGAAGAGTTAGATGATATTCCGCATTTGGGCAATATCCGTCAAATGACTAATATGGGGATCTTTCGTGCCTATTTAGCTGCTTATTTACGTACCCATAAAGACATACATCCATACATGATGTTTATGGTTCGCCAGCTAGAGCCGACGGCTGAAGGTCTGCCATTGCAAATCTATGCGTTCACTAATAATACTGACTGGGTCTTTTATGAAGGGGTACAGGCAGATATTTTCGATCATATTTACTCGATTATGCCATTGTTTGATTTACGTCCTTTCCAAGTGTTTGGAGGGTACGATGCAGTCACTCTTGGTCTCTCGAATGCGAACCGGTCATCCACTTCAAAACCGACAGTATAAATAATGGGTTGTCGTGTGTAATCAACGGGATATTAACTGTATTGATTTAGAAAGGCGGGTTAAAAAGAAACAGATAGTGTGATTGGTTTCTGAGCGGGACGAAAAGAGACATCGTCTCGCTTAATACTTATTGTTGTGATTTATAATGCAGTAGATACAAAAAAGCCCCAGCATTTCTGCTAGGGCTTAGAATGTGGTGGAGGGATAGGGATTTGAACTCTACACCTGTCAACTGAAAATGCTGTAATTACAATAGGTTACCTGTCTTTCTCGAAAATCAATTTAACCGTATGTCTGGTACATATTAATAGCGATTAAATCGTTAACCGTCAAGGAAATCCGATTATTTATCTGATGTTTACAACTTTATGGGTAAATATAGTTTATTCGCATTATATGTTTGAGAATGCATCGGTCAATGTTAGGTAAGTTTGTTTGTTAGTAATGTTTGTACGGAACAAACATTACTAACAAACGATTACCATCAACTGGCGTTAACTTATTTTTGGATAGAAATCATTTAGTGCTTAAGTTTTCATTACTACAAGTTACATTACAATGAGTATGACGTAGACTGAAGCAATCACTTTTGATAAGTACCTATAAAGAGTTTATAGAGAATTTTAGCTCTTTTATTTTCCGTCATATCAATCACTTACTATCTTAATAAAAAAATTACTTTCGAATACAAAAAAGTAACTGATTTTGCAATAAAACCGATTGTTTAATTATTCGATACTTCAGCGTTACAATACGTCCGTATAAAACACGACATTAGGAATGATTTTCTTAAGTTTACTAAAATAATCCTCTCTTAATATCAAATCACAACCTTCAAGCTTTGCAATATTTGAGTCCATCCCAACAAATGAAGCGCCATTACCAATTAATTGTTCTCTCCAACATCTAAATTGTAAAACGATTTCATCATTGCTATTTAATGCCCTTAGACCTTCATTGTAATTATCTAATTTTAGTCCAAGCATGTTCAATAATTCGCTATTCATCCATAAAACGTATTGAGATTCGATGCTATTAATACTTACATTAAAGCCCTGTATAAAAGGCTCTCCAAGGTAGTAGCTGTTTTCCCAAATATGGTTAGACGAATATTTCTCAACTAAAGGGTTCATTTTTATTTTATATGGAAGTAAACCTTCAAATATTACACTACCTTTGCTTTCCCCTCTTTCTCCATAATTATTTTCACTTAATTCTCTTTCAAATCTTGAGATCACTCTAAAGCCCTCTTCATAATCAGGCTCTTTAAAGCCCATCACTACATCAGAAGGTTTTCGTATTCTGGGTCTTTGGATTAAGGACTTAGAAGTGGCAATAATTGTTTTTATATCTAGTTTTATTTCACTTTCAAAAATCAGAGAGCTTTTATATTCGTCATGTAAATGCTTGCATACGTATTTAAATACTAAGCTATCTAGGTACACATTAGGAGACAATCGTTGATGAGAACGATTGACAAATAATTCCATTTCATCTTCGTTAACATTTTTTATTATTTCCTCTTTTATTACATCAATATCAATTCCAACATTGTCTAAATAAACAAGGTATTTGTTCCGACTTATGCTATCTAAAATTTGCTCATTCATTATCTAATCCGTCTAAAATATCTTGTAGAGTGTTGTGGATATATAAATTTTCAATAACAAAAGCCTTCTTTAATTCAATTTTAACCTTATTAAAAAATACAGAGTGGCTTTCTATTTCGACGACAAAAAGTTCTAATATACCTGAAACCGACAATTGATGAAAACGCTCTATATTATTAAAAAACCACTTAAAGGGTTTTATTAATAATGTATCATCGTGCTTCATGAGATAGCTAATAGCTACAATGATATCCTTTTGTACAAAGGCATCTAAGTTTTTTGTTTTACTAAGAATTACTACTATAGCTAGTTCATCATGATTCATATCTGATAATTCGACGCTCTCTACACTTTCCCATTTGAAATCATTTTTATCTGGTAATCTATTTTCAATAAAGTCAAAACTCTTTTTGTACATTGATAAAGTCGATTCATCTTCTAAGCCTGCATGTTCAAATGCAATAATTAGATTGGCAACGTATTTATATAAAAAATCAGAATTAGAAAATATTTTACGCAGCGATTTTGCCAATACTCTTAATGATTCATTTTTATCAATTTTAACAGCATTTTTTAATGATTCTTTGTCAACAAAGCTCGAAAACCAACCATCCTTAGAATAAATGAAATTATTAATAAATAGAAAAATTTTAATATCGTCTGACAAAGACAATTGTTCAATTAAACCCCTGATTTTTTTAGAATGCTCTTCGCTATCACTTGGGAATTTTTTTGTTATAATTGGAATTAATAGTTCCGTTGCAAGCTGGTCGTTGCAAATCTCTTCCAAATAAAAATAAAGATAATTTAAATCTTCATCAGATAGCTTGTCTTTTTTATCATAATATTCTAGTAATTCAGTTTCATTTTTATCTCTCAATGACACTTCTTTGCAAAATGATTCTATTAAGCTTACGCTTAGTTCTTGATTTGTAGATGTACTAATTAAAGTTTGATTTTTTGAATTTTTATTGGATATTGGCGTGACTATTCCAAATTGAGTCATTAATTCATGAAAATTAGCTTCAACTTTATCAGTTAATGTATGAGATGAATCATTCCAATCTCTTGCTGATAAGTTGATTAAAGATAGTCCCGCTTGCCTTTCATCTATATCTACTAACTGAGTAATTACACTCAAAAAACCGTCGAGATAATCATCTCTATTATTTGTTGGGGACAATTTGTAAAGAAAATTAAGAATTAAAGGGTTAACAGAATAACTTTTTTTCAGGTATGCAACAAACATGTAATCTAGCTTCCAGAAATACTCGTTCGTTAAAAACTCATTAACTAAGTACGTAGTGGCTAACTCATAATCAATATTCAAAAATTGCTCAAACCACTCTATAGTCAGCCATCTAATGCCTTTACCTTCTTCCGTATGCTTCATTACGGCATCAGTTAGGTACTTTAGTCTTTTAGAATAGTCCTTTGCGAAATCTGGATTAATGTTGTTAATAGCTGATAATGGTTCGATGACCTCTGTGAGGGTTGTATCTTTACGAAAGGTATAACTAGTAATTAATTGGAGTGCTTTTTCTAATTCCTTTTTTGCTTCATCTAGCTCATTTATTTTCCCATAGTAAATAGATTTCTTGAATGAATAGTCTGCATATTGACTATAATATTCATTATCCGATTGCCCAAAAGATTTATAGGTACCAAGAATAAAATGGATGTTATTTTCATTTAAAAAATTATTTTCTATTATAGAGAGAGTTGGATAAGGAATTTTATTTAATGCTGTAACAACCTGTTCCCATGCATCTTTCGACTCGATGTACCTTAGACTTTTTATAATAGTACGATCAATCAAACCGCCATTACTATGAGTAAAATCTATCGCTCTTGGCGTACCTTTATAGGGAGCTGTATCACTCGCTAAAAAATCAATATTTTCGACAATTGCATTTTCTTTATCTAAATTGGAAGGCTTAGCTTCGATAAGCAATAACCTAATAAAATACTTTATCCAATTGTGAAAAAAATTGCTTGAAGGTATTCCTTTTTCGAATTCTGTTAATGTATCTATCGCAGAGTGTGCATGTTGCTTTACATTAAAATAAAACCTATCTAGTTCATTTTCCTTAATGTAGCCATCAATGAAGCTTAAGTCTAAAGGTTCTAATTTATATGTTTGCTCAATATTAACAGGAAGCCTTTCCTTGCAACTTGTTCCCTCTAAAGCATCATTAATTATAAGGGCAATCGTTTCATTTTCATCATTATCAATATGTTGATAATGATTATGTATCTCTTCAAAACCTTTATGCTTAAAGACCTCAACAGTGAAAATTTTCAGGTAATCAGTATTATCTATTGATACTGCTTTAGTAAAATAACTACTTAGATCTTTATTTTCTTGTATCAAATAATTCACAAAGTATTTGAAGTTATTTGGTGCAATACTCTTTTCAAACAACTTTTTGACTTTTTCCCACTGTGGGGAATAGCCATATTTTTGTAAAATCATAAAACCTTTAGCTGTAATTCTGTCACTAAAGTTTTTTCCGTCATTAAAAAATAAAAGTGCATTAGCTTTTTCTGTCCCGTAGATAGAGCAAATTGCTTCAAAATACAACTCGAAATTTTCTAAAAACTGACTATGATGCTCCTCTGAGTTAGTTGTTGAAATAGCTCTATGCAACTCACTAGCATAAATGAAAAGAGGCCAGTCTTGTGATTTCTCGGCCACATGTAAAAAATTTTTATAATTACTCTTTATTAATGACTCTGAATGACCGTGATACAGACTTTTGGATAAAAAACTGTTCTCTGCATACGCACTCGCATCTTCATACCGTTCTGAAAGGATTAAGTAGTTTAATAAATGTCTGTAAGACTTATCATTTTCATAAAAGTCATTATTAATTAACCAATTTGCTATGTATTCATATATCTCTTTAATGTCTTCTATAGAAGACAATTTCTCAATGTTAAACCTCCTAAAGCTATCATGATATAATTTTAAGCCCCCCCTAGAGCTATTTTCCGATATAACAGGAGATAACACTTTCATGTCAGAAGTAAAATGACGCTTCATCGGTATTATTTCTTTGAGTTCTTTTTTACTAACAGCGAACTCTAAGCAAGATAATATTTCAGACGTTGTATTATTGCCGATTTGACTTGTTAGATATTCATAATAGTTTTTTAGGTTAAAATCATATTTAGGCAGGTTATCAATAAGCTCTTCAGTAATAGCTTGATAATCATTAAGAGTCTTTAGTATATAAGTCAGATAAAGTGGGCTTCCTTCACTTTTTTCATTAAGTAGAGTCGATAGATTTTGACCATTAATTAGGATATCTTCACATTCAAACCTCTCCATCAGCTCCTTAGTATTTTCAATATCCCACTTAGGTAACTGTACTCTTATAAAATCATTACTTTCTGTTAAAGTGTCCAATTGGACCGTAGGCTGGGAGCCTAATAAAATACTGACGTTAGCGGGTAGTTCGATCTCTGATATGTGCCCAATAATCCTAGTTTTTTCTTTAGACAAAGTAACAGAGGTTTTTAAAGCCCTATCAATATGATCTAAACCGTCAACTATGATTATTAATGGTACCTCAATAGCAGAAAGTAATAGATTTAATTCTTCTAAATTAGCCGTTAGTGCATTATTTTTTTTGTACATTATTTCAGGGAAAATCCCCCCGATCTCACTTATTAAGTTACCAAAAAAAACATCTGAGCTAACCCTCTTCTCAAAAGATGAATCATTGGTACTAGTAAAGCAATAATGTCTTATTACAACATGCTCCTTCCTCGTCAAATACTCAATTAAGTTTGTTAAGAACCATGATTTTCCTGAACCAGGTTCACCGATCAATAACGTTTTATTGTTTGCAATAACATCTTCAATAAATAAGCTGTTTTTTTTATCAGATGTAATGTTTTTATTTTGGTCAATTTCGAATTTTTGCTCTATTCGGCCAAAATCAGTTCTTACTCGTAGTTCACTAAGTATATCTTTAGCTGAAATTTGAGCAGAGCGAGTTCTATACGCTCCAGATATTTTAGCTAACCTTTCTAAAAAATCAGAGATATAAATATCATCATTAGGGTATTGTTCAATCCCTAATTTTCGAGCTTGTTCTATTAAGATTTCTTCTAATTGACTTGGCCTATTAAACTCTAAACTTGCTTTAGGTAAGTTAACTTCAATAAGTAAATCATTACAAAAAGTATTAAATTCACTTCTATCTGTATTATTGGCATTTACATAGTTGCTTAGACTACTCCAACCATTAAAGTTCTTTGGATTTTCGTCCCACAGACGATCAAGGTTAATTTTAAAAACCTTTGTTGGAAAATCGTTAAATGATGACCTGCCAGGTTGTAACTCTAAAACCTTTGTAATATTTTCGGCAATTGGCTCGTCCCAAGCTAAACATAATCTAAATTCAGTGTTCGGCGTTTTAAGGTTTTGCCACGTTTCAAATAATTTATGGATTGCTATTTTGTAATGAGAATCACCTGAAAGATAATCTTTTATTAGTACTTTTGATACTGTGTCATTACTGTACTTAATCTGCTTCCGCTGTATTTCGGCACCATTAGTAATGACTAAGTCATCAAACCTATCAGGGATACTACCAGTAGTGTTCTTTTTATCTATTGAAAAGACACTATCGAGATTACCATCTAAAATTTCTTTTAAAATGAAGTAGCTTGTTATCAAATCTTGGTAATCATAGCCTTCATGTGCATTATTTAAATTCAAACCAATTTTCGCCTTTTGCCATTAATTTAATCGATTCTATTTTAAGCTTTATCTCTACTTTGTATAGCGTGTATCATCTATCTTCAAGCAAAATATTGATTAACAATACTTTAAAGAGAATATTCGAAAAAGCGATTGCACATGAATGAAAAGTCAGCATTGAAATAAGAATATAATCAGAATTTGCAATGAGAGTAAAAATGACATAACTGTTAGACCACCAGATGAAGACCTTTTGCTCTAAACAACGCTACTTGCCGCGCTAGTGGGCTAGGAGTCAAGAGGATTTCCTCTTGCCCGCAGCTATCGTGCAGCGGGTTGCATTGTCGTCACACTTTCAGTGAACGCCTATTTCGAGGTTGTCCTCAATACTTGTCTATGCACTTAAGGTGATATCTATGTCGTCTAAACGAAATAGATTTACGGCCTCTACAAGCTGCTCTGGCTCCAGTCGTTTACCGTATCTTCCATAGGTCATGTTTTGATGCTTATGGCCTACAATTTCAGAAACCACATGCTCTTCGATATTCGCTCGTTTTAACTCATCAATAAAGGTATGACGGAATGAATAGGCGGTTGCTCGCTGTCCTGCTTTAAAGCCCACGTCATTAAGAATGTTGCCGAATGTCTTTCTGTAATCCTTTGACCAATCATTATCTGCACCGCGAGGTTTGACATTAAAGAGCTGTGTTTCTTTTGCTCGCTGGAGAGCTTTCACAAAGGCTAAGAAGCCCATATCTAACAATGTTTGATGAATGGGCACGGTTCTATTGGATAACTGGTTTTTCAGCTTCTGCTCATCACCTGAATCCGAAAATTGGATGCAAGGCAGTTCGCCTTGCTTGATATCCCGAACTTGAAGCTGACAAGCTTCTGACGGCCTGCAACCTTGATAAAGCATCAATAAGGTTATCCACTTAAAGTCTGTGTTTTGTTTGCGATAAGCGTCGCTTGAGAATAATTTCTGTAAATCCTCAGTTTTCCACCGTTGTCGTTGCTCTTGAGCACTCTTTGCATTTTTAGAGGATGTTTTGACGACAGCAAATGGATTAGCCGTAATAAGTTCATGAGCTAAACACCAATTAAAAAACTGTCTATTTGCCGCAATATAATCTTTTAAGGTCTTACTGCTTAATTTGCGTTTGAGTAATCGGTCTCGATAGTGCATTGCAATACTATTGGTGGGCTTATCTGCATTTAATTCATTTAGATAGCCTAGAAAATCATTACATCGTTGCTCTAACTGAGTAAGGGTGAGTTGTGTGACACCTTCTAATTTTTTAGATTGAATAAAATCAGTGAGCGTAGCTGAGGTAATAACAAGTAAGGGAGTAGCAATTTTTATTTTTGGTGAAGGATCTACCACAAGCTTAGGGGCTTTGGTTTGCGTTTCAGGTTGTGCGTTATAAGTGGCTCGTAGGGTGTTAATCGACTCAGCCAGTTCAGTTTTAAACTCGACAATCGTTAAAGAGAACGCAATGGCTTTCTCGAACAATGCATGAAGTAATTGAACTTGCTCAACGTTTCGACGATAAGCGGTTTTACGCTCACGAGTAAGTAGGGAGAATTTTAGTTCGTTAGGATAACCACTTTCACGGAGTGAAACTGGAGTAGCGATGCGAGTATAGTACACGCTGTTTGGGAGTCTTAATAAGTACATCTGTGCCACCTTTCTGTGCAAGGTGATTTTCGATAGTACAGATACAAAAAAACCGCTGTAAAAACAGCGGTTTAATCTTTTAATTTGGTGGAGGGATAGGGATTTGAACCCTAGAACCGCTATTAACGGTTGCCGGTTTTCAAGACCGGTGCTTTCGACCACTCAGCCATCCCTCCAATGCCGCGTATCATAGTGTGAGTTGGTTTTCTTGTAAAGTATTTTCTCTGAAATTTAGTTCAACCGCCTGAAAAACAAACGTTATTGTTTGTTTTTAACCATATCGTTCAAATAACGATCGCTAAATTAATTATTTTTAATAGATAGAGAGTGATCACACTTACTTTTTCTCGTGGATTTACGTTGTTCAGTAAGTTGAGGTTGAGGATTATGAGTAACCTGAGAAAAGGCTTCTACATCATCATGAAGAAGCCCTTTTATTACTGAAGATTGTGGTGTTAATTATGAGGTTTTTCAAAAACGGCCACAGACCATGCAGGGGTATTTATTTTATTGTTAGTAATACTTGATACGGCCAACTTATTTTGTGAAATTGATTTATTTCCTTTCGTTGCTTGAATTGAGTGAAGGGTGTAGCCAGTTGCATCAACGTTAGCAAATTCACGGATGGCTGTTGGGGCTGCGTTTACCACAATGAGTAGACCATCACGTTGTTGGTCAATAGTGATGTCGTAGTTACTGCCGCTGTTATCGATGCTCATTACAATGACACCAACGGTTTGACTGTTGCCTGTATTGTGGAATTTCACACGTTTAATAATTTCATTGCCATGGCCTAAGGTAAGTAAACCTGAAGAGGCTCGCAATGATGCAAACTCCTCATAGAAGGCTTTCATTGCTTCGATATTTTCGGCTGTTGGTACGGTATTCTCCGCAGAGTTATCGATGACATCTTGAATCACCGTCCAGTTACTTCCGTCTTTATCTTCACGGGGTAAACCCACATCCCAGTTATTATTTTGTGCTGTAAAATCGACACGGTTGTACCAATCACCTGAGTCATAAGAATCGCGCTGCATTGATTTAGAACGCAATAATTCACTGCCCATATGGGTAAATGGAATCCCCTGACCGAGCATCGCAGTTGCTAATGAAACGGCTTGCATACGAGTTCTAATTTCCGCAGAAACACTGTAACCAATTTTATATTGGTTGTTGTCCCATAAGGTTTGGTTGTCATGCTTTGAGACGTAATTTTGTATTTCCCATGCGTCTTTTGCGTAACCAGCCGGTTGACCGTTGTAATCTAATTCTGAGCCTTTAATACTGTTATTTTTACTGTCAATAAAAAGGAAGTCAGATAAGTTGCCCGCCATACCTAGACGAGTTAAATCAGCGAGGTGTAGTGCTGTTTCTTTGCTTGTTTTATCCTGTTCGTTAGGTAATACAAACGCACCATTACCAAAGCCTTGGTTTTCACGCAATCCCATTTCTGAATCGAATGGACCACCGCCACGAACGGAATCACGTAAGCGATCGGAAAAAGTACCTATGCCTGTGCCGTACATATTTGATTGAGTCGCTTGAGTAAATTGACGATCATTTTCTACTTCACCAAAATTCCAACCTTCCCCGTAGAAATAGGTGTTAGGGTCTACTTTTTGAACCGCTGAAAGTGTGTCCATAATTTGAGTTTTTGGATGATGTCCCATTAAATCCCAACGGAAAGCATCGATTTTATAATCTTGGGCCCAAACGACTAATGAATCAGAGATTAATTTTCCCATCATGGCATTTTCTGGTGCTGTATTTGAACAACAGGTTGAATTTTCGACGCTACCCGTCACTTCATTCAAGCGTTGGTAATACCAAGGAACAATGCGATCTAAAACCGATTTATTGCTTACACCGGCTTCATTGGTGTGGTTATAGACAATATCCATGACCACATTCATTCCTATGTCATTTTTTATGGCCATAACCATTTCACGGAACTCTTTAATTCGAGTCATACCATCAGGGTTACTTGAGTAAGAACCTTCAGGGACGGTGTAGTGGTATGGGTCGTAACCCCAATTAAAACCATCAACATCACGTACATAACTATTTAAGCGTTGTATGACTGCATTTTCTGGAGAATCTTTTACTAGCATGGCCGTAAATACAGAGGCAATGCTGTCGTTTGTATTGCAGTAACTACCAAAATCATTGTCATTTTTTATTGTTGGTTTTAAACCGCATAATTTTACGAATGATTCGTCAATATTAGCGACTTGTGTCGTGTCTTCATTAATGGTCGCGATATCAAAAGTTGGTAATAAATGTAAGTGTGAAACGCCAGAGTCAGAGAGTGACTTTAAGTGCTTAACGGGTGCTGAATCAGCTTGACTGAACGCTGAATATTTTCCTCTGTTACTGGTAGGGGTTGATTGATCTAATGCTGAAAAATCACGTATGTGAGCTTCATATAAAATAAATTCAGCAGGGTTATTTTGTGCATGAGGAGAGGTGAGTTTGTTCCAACCAGTAGGCACCACTTCAGCATTATTTAAATCAATCACCTGGCTTAATTCTGAATTGGTTGAAAGACTCAGTGAATAAGGATCAGTGACTTGATAGGTTTCAATTTTATCTGTAGCAGGATGATAAACAGTGACTTCGTATTTATAGAAATCACCGTGTGTTAATTCTGTCTCTTCAGCGACCCAACTGCCGGTTGTTTGGTTAAAGACCATTGGGATCTTTTTATTTTCTTGCTTGTTGTTGTCATAAGAGACCAAAGAAACTGACTGAGACGTTGGCGCCCATAGGCGGAATGTTGTGCTGTTATTTAAATTAATAATGGCACCAAATTTTTCGCTGGTTGCTTGAGATGCATACAGTGAATCTAGGGCGCTGGCTATTTGAACTTCGGTCGCTTTAATTGCACCGTTATCATCAGAAGCAACAAGTAATAATTGCCCTTTTAATGCCTCTTTTAGAGAGAGGGTTGATTGAGAAAAATCGATATCAAAAGCGATAAAATCAGAGGCTAGGTGTGGTTTTTTTTCGGCACCTTTCCATTCTTCAGATTGACTTAATGTACTGCTGTTAATCACACCATCGGAACCAAGCACTTTTCTGGTTCTGCTATCAAAACTCATCCCTGCATTTTTTGCATAATATAACTCTATTTTAGTCGCTTCTTTACTGTTTATGAGTAGGGTGTTGTCGTTAGCGAAAATAGCACTGGCTCCTAATAATTCGATTGAATTAACGGGTTTATTTGCCATCGGGTCGTAATAGACTTTATCGGTACCTTTGAAAATGAAAGCGGCGTTACCTATTGCGGTCGTTTTATCAAATTCAATTTTTAAATTTGCGGTTTGATAGTCACCGTCTTGTCTTGTATTTGGGATAATATTTAAACAATTATCAGTACCATTAATAGGAATATCCCAATACACACCATAAGTATCACTAACCCCTGAAGATTCAATTCCCGGCCACGCTGAGTTAATGCCGTTAAGGTTAGTACACGAGCCTTCATTCCATACATGAAGACGGAATGCATTGGTATCCCCATCAGGAGTATTCATATAAACACGAGCATGATTCACTGGAATCTCACCAGTTGGAATAAGCTCAGGGTAAACGGCAGCAACTCCTTCTTGTGTGAATACTTCCCCTTCAGCATTTGTTTGGGATAAATCGACTCTACCGTTGAAATCATCTAAAGGTTTGTCGTTATTCTCGCCGATTCGTGGAATAAAATTCACACACTGAGAAGCGTGTGTTTTATCTACGTTGAGTGACCAATACACTCCAAATTTCGAATCTTTACCATCGGGTTTTAACCCTGTATTCCAATCATTGGCATTTGGGGTTTTATTAACATAAGCACCACAGTTTTCATCATTCCAAACATATAAACTGGCATTATCGTAGTGATCAGATATTGATTTAAAATAAACTTTAATTGTGTTGTTTTGTTCAACCGGAAGCTCGGTCTCTTCAGACGGTGAATTGCAGCCAAAAAGTAGTGAGGATGTTATTATTGTTAAAATAGATTTAGCCAAATAAGAATGTTTAAATATTGTATTAATATTATTCACGGTTAATTATTCCCATATATTTATTAGTAGAGGTTATAAATTAAGTGAAGAATAATATTATTTACTAAGTACATATTGTGATCGACTTAACCAGAAGTTATTTATTTTTAAAAAATATCATTCTGTTTGTTTTTACTAACAGGAAAAGCCCTTAAAGATGATCCTTAAAGGCTTTTTTGTGTTCTGTTTATTTTATTTTATTTTTTACTTTCTAACGCGTTAACAAAAACCGTTTTGGCATCTTTAATCCCTAATGCTTTTGCTTCTTCTAATAAGGCGAGTGCTTTCGTTATATCATTTGTTTTCACCGCTTCAATAATCGCATTATGGTAAAACGATTGAGTCTCAGGTTGAGCTGATACAGTGAGAGGTGTCATTTGCTGTTTTGGTGCTTTATGCGCATGTAATGACAGTGTTTTTACTGACAAGGTTAGCTTTCCAAAACGCTTATAGGTATAAGTCGGGTCTGTGACCATTGGCATGGCTTCACCTAATTCTTCAGCTCTGATTCTTGCTGGGTGTTTTACTTTTATTGATTGACCTAAATAAGCCTCTGACGAGTAAATAATAAAATAAGGGGTTTTTGTCGCATCAAGATTGAAATTTAATTGAAATTGAGTACGGGTAAAAGCGTCAGACGTTTTAATATTAAATTGTTCTAAATTTGTGGTGCTGATAATTTTGAACTGGTCGTCAAGCGCGATCAGTTTAGGAGCAACGACCGAGTCATTAATCATTAAACTAGAAAGACGTAATTGCACTTTTCCTGAACGTTCAGATAATTTGAAGGCATTAAAATAACTATTACCATCAGAGAAATGACCGATGGGTGAATCTGAATCGAGTTGAAAATCGATATTTTCAGTTGTATTTAATGAGATCCATGGAAATTGAGAAAAGTTACTGCAACAAACTTCAGAAGAGGTAATAGGAACAATGGGTTCTTGAATGATTTCTGTCGAAGAACATGCGGTTAAAGAAAGGCCGACAAATAAGCTAAGTAATAATTTTTTGGTGTTCATCAAGATTCTCCATGATCAGATAAATAAACGCAAAAAGGCAGCCGACTTGGCTGCCTTTAATTTTAAAGTAATTAGAACCAAATTTCAGTGTGAACACCGATAATTGTTTCTGATTTACCATCTTTAATGCCAATACGGCTTGCACTTGCCTCATCATCAGCTGAAATGTAGCTTACGTATGGTTTGATTTGTGGTCGACCAAAGTAATCTGCATTAACGGTAAATGCAGCGGCTAATTCAGCATTTAAATAGGTATTTTTTACCGCGTCTCCAGTGCGTCCCCAATAACCGTTTTCACCTTCTTCGTGACCATAAGAACCCGTCATTTCGATACGTAGGTTGTCATTCACTTTATATGATGGACGAGCAGCAATTAGGTAGCGCTTTAAATCTTTGGCACCAAATAGTTCATCTAGAGCTGCAAAATAAGTGATTTCAGAACCCATTTGCCAGTTTTCAGAGATGTTTACGACACCATAAGAAGTTAAGAATAAAGATTCTGCATTGTCATCACCACCAGACCAGCTACCAAAGTTTACGCCTCGGTTTTGAGCCGCACCTTTACCGTAAGCGATAGCGGTTTGTGACCAACCATCTAAGCCGTAGTAGCTAGAGTTTAATGTGATAGAAGCACCGATACCATCATCATGTTCAGCGTTAGCTTGAGTTATGTATTTGAAATCAAAATCTAAGCTACCAAAACCAACATCAACACCGTAATAGTATAAATCATGCGATGTTAACGTTTGTCGACCATCAGTACCTGGACCGTTATTTATATCACCATCAGTATCCGCAGCTACAATAGCAAAACCTGCAGTATTGCCAGCAATTTTAGTTTGAATACCTGCGCCAACTCCTGATGATTGTTTCCAAAATTCACCAGAAAGAAGTCCTGCAGCACGGTTTAGGTAACGTTGGCCACCCCAGATAGAGGTATCTTCGCCTAGGTAAGATAAGCCACCAATCTCAACAAAGGTTTCTTTAATTTCAAACTGGGCTGTTGTGTTGTCTTTTTGGCTACCAGGAGATGAGTAAGCATAAGAGTTTCCGTTACCGTATTCAGAACGAACAACAAAGTCAGACCAAACACCATTCGCATGCTCGGTGTGTTTTTTGATTACAAATTCAACTTGGTTAGTACTTTTTCCGTGAGTACCAGCCGTTAGGTAATCAGGTTTACCAAATTCAGTATCTATTGTTTCGCCATCGACCATACGGAAGTTCATAGACCCGTAACCGTGTATTTCCCAACCATCTGTTAATACATCAGTTCCATTTACTTTTTCAACTTGAGGAGCGGCTTCGTCTCCCGTAATCACATCTAAAGCAATGTCTGTTTCTGCTAGAGCAGCGCCTGAAAATAACGCTGTAGAAACAGCGGCAGCAAGCAAAGTGTATTTATTCATTTTCATCTTAAAATCCTATTTCCTTTTTAAAGGATATTTTGATTTGAAAATGTTTACTTAACTAAAGCTGTGTAGGGAAGCAAGTAAACATCGTCGTCGTTATTGAACGAGATACAGATTAAAAATAAATGAGAATGTTTAACTCCTCCTCCTTTTATAAAAGAGAGGGCGTAGGCTTAGGGATGAGAAAACGAGGCAGGAGGTCTTCTGTTGATAAAAATCACACTTGGTGTAGATATTGGATTTATTTATGAGAGAAGAGTCACGTGAGGAGATATTTAAAAATTGAAAATAATGCTGAAATAGCGAAAATAAAAAAATTGGAAATAATCAAAAATGTGATCTAGCTAATAGTAGACTTCACTGACGATAAATAGTTCAGTTTGTATTGTTTATTTACACAGAGAAACCATGATTGGTTTACGTCTTTTTGGCGTTGGATTCTAGACGGTACCCTCATTTTCTTTGATGATGTAGCGCTGTGTTTTATTTATAATTACTTTTAATTAACGTGTTGTTTTGTCTAGTTTATGGTGATGAAAAATCAAGAACCTATCGATGGTGAGTATTTTTTACATATTATACTTTATAATATTTTAGCTTTTTCTTCGTTGTTGCTAATATATTTTAATCTCTGATTCTAACTGGTTTTAAGGATGCCATTGTTTAGGTTATTAATCGTTTAATCTTCCGATATGAACTCATGTTCTAGACTGTTTTTTGGAATAGAGTGAATGAGTAAGCGTTAGTAGCGTACTCTTTTTCTTGTTTGCTACAATATATATTAGAGTGATAAATAATACGTACTCTACATTTTATGCATAATAAAAAACACCTGCACTATTACATGGCGATAATCAGTAAGAGGGTATTCGTTCACTTTTTCTAAATATTAGGGACGGTCATTCGATTGAGTGTTTAAGGAGATTAATAATCATCAACGTTATTAATAAATAATACGTTAAGATCTAGTGTGGTACATATATTTAACATGTTTTAGAAAGAAAAAACCAGTAAGTGGCAGTACTTTAAATGTATTTAAAGAGAGAGGTTTGAAGAGCGATAAATAAATTTAATTTGGAGTGGATAGTTTAGAAAATAACGCCCTATTTTACTCGTAAAGTAATAGAGCGCTATAGTGGGAGGGGGTATCGATTAAGTGGATATCTAGCTTACATCCTTACAACAATACTTTGATATGGTGCGAGTGCTAGTTGCTCTCCAAAATGAATTACTGGTTCTAGATTTGCAATTAAACACTCTGCTTCTTTGCCCGTTAAATGCTCAGGCAGAGTTAACGTCTGAGGCTTGGCAGTAAAGTTATTTAGCACAACCAAATGTTGATCTGCATCTTTACGTTCATAAGCAAATACCGCAGGGTGATCTTCAAACAGTGGAATGAAATCACCATACACAATTACAGGATTCTGTTTTCTCAGTGCGATCAGTTTTTGGTAATGATAGAAAATAGAATCTTTATCTTCCAAAGCCGCAGCAACGTTTATCTCAGGGAAATTCGGGTTCAATGAGATCCAAGGCGATCCGTGAGTGAAACCTGCGTGCGCAGAATTATCCCAATGCATTGGTGTACGTGCATTATCACGGCTATTGGCATGAATGCCTTTCATCATGGTCTCATGACTGACGCCTGATTCAGTTTTCATTTTATAGAAGTTCAGTGTTTCAATATCTTTGTATTCTTCTAACGTATCAAATGCCACGTTAGTCATGCCAATCTCTTCACCTTGGAAGATATACGGTGTTCCTTTCAATAAATGTAGGGTTGTTGCTAGCATCTTCGCGGATTCAACACGATATTGACCATCACAACCATACTTAGAAACAACACGAGGCAAATCGTGATTATTCCAAAACAGTGAGTTCCAGCCATTATTGCTTAACTCAAGCTGCCATTTAATCATCACTTGCTTAAAGGCATTAAGATCTAACGGTTTTGGTTTCCACTTATCGCCGTCTTCCCATAACAGAGTAATGTGTTCAAACTGAAACACCATTGATAGTTCGTTACGAGCAGGATTGCTATAAAGCTGCGCGGTTTCTGGCGTGGCATCCCATGTTTCACCCACGGTTAAGAGATCTTTATTACCAAAAGTGGCTTGGTTCATTTGTTGAAGAAGCGGGTGAAGACGTTCCCCGTTCCCCGTGATCTTTTTGTCGATTTCTTTACCGATCAAATCAATCACATCCAGACGGAAACCACCAATACCTTGGTCTATCCACCAGTTCATCATATCAAACACTTTTTGATGAACGGCTGGGTTCTCCCAGTTTAAATCTGGCTGACGTTTTGAAAATAAGTGGAAATAGTATTGTTGATTCTCTTCATCCCATTCCCATGCAGTCCCACCAAAGATAGAGCCTAACTCACTTGGGGCTTCACCGTTTTCACCAGCATCACGCCAGATATAGAAATCACGGTATTCACTGTCTTTGTTGTTTTTTGCTTCAACAAACCAAGGGTGCTCATCGGAGGTATGGTTAACGACTAAATCCATTACGATTTTAATGCCACGTTGCTCTGCTTTTTGCATTAACTCACGCATGTCATTCATTGTACCAAATTCAGCGGCAATGGCTTGATAATCAGAGATATCATAGCCGTTATCATCCATTGGAGACTGATAAACAGGAGAGAGCCAAATAACGTCGATACCAAGCGTGGTTAAGTAATCGAGTTTACTGATAATGCCTTGTAAATCACCAATGCCATCATTATTTGAATCATAAAAGCTGCGTGGGTAAATTTGATAAACCACACTGTTATGCCACCAACGTTTTTCCATCTTGATATCCAATATTCATTAAAGAAAGTAACGTTAATATAGCGAAATTAAGTCGGCATGAATAATTGATAATTTGAACTCTGATATAGAAAAAATTTATATCACGAGTATGGTAGAGTTGAACTTATGATATGGATAGTAATGATGGAAAAGCAGTATCGCTACTTTTATGAAGTGGCTCGCCAAGGAAGCATTAAAGCCGCGGCAGATAAATTGTGCATTAGCCAACCAACGTTAACGACGGCCATTCAAAAATTAGAAGCGTTATTGGATACGTTATTGTTTCATCGTAAATCTAAAGGGGTTGAACTTACCAGTGCTGGCTGGGTTTACTACCGCTATGTACAAGATATTTATGAAAAACATGGCCAAATGATGCATCAACTTTCAGACATGAAAGCCCGCAGCCAAGGTAAAATTAAAATCGGTATTGGTGAAGCGTGGTGGGAATGTTTTGCTGCGGATGTAATTAAACAGTTTATAGAGACACATCCCAATAATTCGCTTTATATTGAATTTGGTAATGGCTTATCAATGTTAAGTCATTTGCTTAATGGTGATATAGATCTATTTATCGGTCATGAAATAGAAAATATTGATTCTCGTAACCGAGTGCGGTTTATTCCATTATTTACTGAATGCGAAGCCTTATATGTTCGAGAAGGGCACCCTTTATTAAGTAGAGGAGAACTAAACGTGCATGATTACCCACAGATAAAAGTAACGCCAGATCATAGTCGAGACGGGAAAGTACTTAATGATAAAGGGGCTGAAACCTTTGCAATCAAAGCGCAGCAAGCCAAAGTGGTTTATGAATTGGACTCACTAAAAGCCAGTATTGATATGCTTAAAATGAGCGATGCCATTATGCCTTATACCGATAAGATCAAAGAAAAAATGACACAGCAAAACATTGTCACCTTACCAATGAAAGAGAATAAACAAGGCGTAGTCGGAATTTATTCAAATACTGAAGTACTGTCTGAAAATATGGAATACCTAGTGAGTTTATTTAAGTAATATTTACCGAGATTCTATGTGGTTATAATAGCTAAATATAAAAAAGGAGACCGTATGTTCTCCTTTTTTAGATTCAAAAAATGACGAGAAAAATCAAAATGGCCCATTGATTTTTGGGTTTTTTTTAATTAATTCTTTGAGTTGTTCTAATAGTGCGACGCTTTGTTTATTTTGTAATTTATCTTTGTGTAGATATGCGCCAATCGTTGCTTTACTAAAACACTCTTTCATCTGTAAAGGAACGAGATCAAACCCATCAAAATAATCTCTCATTGTAATTGGATAAGGCAAAATAGCATCACTGTTTTGCAGTAAATCAATGGCGGTTAACAGTGAGTTGGTATTGTAGATAACCTTTTCTTGTAAATAATGACGCTTTTGAAAGGAGTTTAACGCTTCATTTTGTTTTTGAACTAAATGCAAAAAGCGTTTTTTTGTTGCCCCTAAATCAACGGATGGGAAGCGAGCAATGTCTTCATTACTGCACGTGATTTCAAGTAAAGGATGTCCCTTTCTTACGTAAACTTCTTCACTGCATTGAAAAAGAGGGTGGAATAAGATGTCTTCATATTGCGCTAAGCCTAATATCTCATGACCAACGAAAATACTGATTTCATCACTTAAAAGAAGATTCATTAATTGAAGGTGATTACCTACATCAATTGAGATATTACTGTGAGGATAAGTGTCTTTAAATTCTTGTACGTAATCACGAATAAATAAATGCCACCACGCGTCACCGCACCCAATTTTGAGTTCAGTCTGGTGTCTCAGTTTATTTTTTTCTAGTTTATTGAGCGTGTTTTCATACAGATTTTGCATCATTTTTGCTTGCTCATAAAGTAACTCGCCACTTGATGTGAGAGTGATCCCTTTTGAGTTACGATCAAACAGCTTACTGCCAAGTTTCTCTTCTAGCTTTTGCATGTTATGACTTAACGTCGGCTGGCTTAAACAGAGGTTATTGGCTGCCTGAGTGACATTTTGTGTTTTAGCTACTTGAATGAATTGAATCATTAACTTAAACATAATAGCTCTTTGCTTTGATAAGAAAGAGCTATTTTATGTTGCTTATAATTGGATTTCTACTGATTGCTACTCGTTTTGATACATGGCGAAGCCAAATGGAGGCAATGTTATTGCTTTCATCAATGTGCAAGGTATTTCGTTATAAATATCAATAACATTTTGTTCGGAAAGTAGGCTTGGTAATATGATGTCTACTGATTTTTCACTGTTATTCATAAAAATGGTAATGCAGTCAGTGCCATTTTCTTTTTGATAAACCAGAGATTGTTGAGTATCGTCCGCCATTAACCATTTAATACCATTAGTGCTTAATACGGGATGTTTTTTGCGTAATTTAATGATCTGCATGATGTGATGTTTCATGTTCATATCATGCTGAGTTTCATCCCAAATCATGCATTTACGATTTAATGGATCAGCCCCGCCATCTAAGCCAATTTCACTACCATAATAAATACACGGTGTACCGCTGTGAGTAAATTGGAATAAGTACGCCAGTTTTACTTTGTCTTTATTACCAGAACAGCGATGAAGAATACGAGCCGTATCATGGCTATCTAATAATGAAAATGCCACTTCATTAACCGCAATAGGGTAGCTGGTATTGACATCATTGACGGCATATTTGAACTGATTAGCACTTAGATTTCCGTTAGCAAAAAATCCTATCATGGCATCGGATAATGGGTAATTCATTACGGCATCAAATTGGTCACCAGCAAGCCAATTCATTGAGTCATGCCATGCTTCACCTAAAATATAGATCTCAGGTTTGATAGCTTTTAACTCATCTCTGAATCGTCGCCAAAAACGTTGGTCTACTTCGTTTGCAACGTCTAAGCGCCACGCATCAATATCAAAATCACGTACCCAGTATCGACCGACTTCAAGTAAATATTCCATGACTTCTGGGTTTTCGGTATTCAACTTTGGCATGTTCTCCGCAAAGGCAAAGGCGCGATAGTTGAGATACTCCTTGCTGTGTTGATCTTTTTTAGACTCGTCCACAAGAGGGAATTGTTCAACATAGAACCAATCAATGTATTTGGAGTTCTTGCCGTTTTTGATGACATCTTGCCATTGAATAGAATCGGCACCAATGTGATTGAATACGGCATCTAACATTACCTTCATCCCACGTTTATGGGCTTCCGAAATTAACGTTTTTACAGTGTCGTTGTCACCAAAAGCGGGGTCAACGTTTAGATAATCAACGGTGTCGTATTTGTGGTTAGTCTTGCCTTGCGTAATTGGAGTGAAATATAAGCCGGTAATACCGAGATCTTGCAAGTAATCAAGGTGATCAATGACGCCTTGTAAATCGCCACCAAAGAAGCTGTTTGTTTTTGGATCTTCAGATCCCCAAGGCAGTGCATTTTTAGGTGAAATTGATGGATCACCATTGGCAAAGCGTTCAGGGAAAATTTGATACCAAACCGTTTCTTTTACCCAATGTGGTGGGCTAAATACGTCGATAGGGTTCATGTATGGGAAGCAGTAAAAATTGAGTAATTGGCTTAATACTGGATCGGCATCATCAGTAATAATGAAAATTTGTTTTTCAGTAACGAGCAGTGTTTCGCTCTCTTTACCTTCCAGTATAAAAGCATAACGAGCACGTAAAAATCGAGGCTGTGCTTCGCAGAACCAGTAATCAAACAGTTCTGTCTCACACTCTTTTTGCATGACAAAGTTTTCGCCGCCACTCCAACCCATTGCATCTTCTGCATTTAGGTTGCCGCCACCGCCACCGGATGTCCAATCGTATGGGTCTCCAATTCTTAGTGTGGCGTTATTGACTTCGCCTTTTGCGGTGCGAATGCGTAAGTGGAGGGTATCCTTATCATAAGTATAAGAATAACTTGAGTGAGATCTATGATAAATCGCTGCTTTTGTAATCATGATTAATACCGTTTAATGAAAGTACCAACCAGAATAACTATCTGACGTAATAGCTACTCAGGTTGGTATAATTATTTAAATATGAAATTCTATTTTTGGTGTGTTTCTTCGTAATACTTCACGACACGCAATACTTCACTGACGCTCCACGCTTGAGCAAAACAACCACGAGATTGACTTGGTGCATAACCATCATAGATTTCAGCCAATTGACCAATACAACCTTCATATAGGCCATCTTGGTTATGCTCAATAAACTGCTCCACAATACGAACTAAGTCTTTATCTTGTGGGAATTGACGTAAGATCCCCATTAAGAATTGACCAATCATAAAGCCCCAAACGGTACCTTGGTGGTATGCCATATCACGATCGAAATGAGAACCTGTACACACGGCTTTAAATTCAGGATCACTCATTGCAAGCGAGCGTAAACCCAATGGTGAATATAGCTCTTTATAGATGGTAAGAATGACCGAACGTGCTCTTTCTTGACTTAATATTGGGAAAGGAAGGCCAACGGCATAAGCTTGATTTGGGCGAATTTGTTGGTTTACTTCTCCGTCTTTAATCCAATCATTTAAGTAACCCGCATCATTGTAAAACTCGTCGTTAAAGGTAGTTTTTACTTGATCTACCAGTGCTGGTAATTCTGGCATTGGTGTGTTCAGTTTTTGGTTAAAGAAATCCAAAATAGACAACGCATTAAACCAAAGCGCATTGATTTCTACAGCGCAACCATGTCTTGGTGTCGGTACGATATCTCCGTAACGAATGTCCATCCAAGTAAGCTGATCAAAACCGCTGCCGCCGCTGATCAAGCCGTTATCTAGCATCTTAATCTCAAAGTCAGTACCGTTGCGATAGTGCTGATAGATGTTGCTCATGCACTGATATGCTTCATCACGAATGAACTCTACATCACCACTGGCTTGGTAATACTCATAAAGACTCACAATGAACAACAGAGAGGCATCAATGGTGTTATACATTGGCTCAACCCCAGCTTCTGGAAAGAGGTTTGGTAATACGCCACGACGCTCATAACGAATAAAGGTGCGGAATATCTGTCTTGCGTCTTCAAATTGGTTGGTCGATAAATTACACCCCCATAAGGCAATCATGGTATCGCGTCCCCAATCAGCAAAGAATGGGTAACCGGCAATGATGGATTTTGATTCGGTAGAGTCACGATCAACCACAAATTGCTCACTGGCTCGCACTAGTTGCTGTCCAAAAGTACTTTTTATTTTAGCGTGTTGAATGTAGGTTTGTTGACGTTCAATTTCAGCGTTAATCATGGCGTCAACAGATTGTGGTGGGAACGATGTTGCACGCTCTTCTTCGGCTTCAAAGATGACATAAAATTGTTCATTGGTTTCAGTACCAACAAAAGCAATGGTGTGAAGCGCCATCTGTGCATCTGTCGCAGGGCGACCATCTCGAGCATCATATGAAAAATAGAGACCTGATTCATAGCGAGGTGCCTCTAATGCTGAATCTGCACCATTGTGACGATAGGTTAGTTTCTGGTCATTACTGCTGATGTGGCCATCTTGATGTGTAAATTCTTGTTGTCTTGATAGATTCTGTCCTTTTGCACAGAAGTGATATTTTGGTGTTACATTCAACGTAAATGCTTGTTCCAATGGATTGAATATTTGGTATTTTACGGCAAGACGATTTACACCCTGAACCATCACAATCATTTTAGTGATTTCAATACCACGAATACGATAAGTAAATTCAGGAAGGTGAGTTTGACTGAAGTTATCAAACAACAGCGTTGAATCAACGGTGTCATAAGGATTTACATTTGCTTGTGAAGAGAGTGGGTGACACTCCCCGTTTGGTAGGGTAATGCGGTCATCCAGATGACGAACAAAACTAAAACGATTATTTGGTGCCACAAGGCTTGCCATAAACAACGCGTGATCGGTACGGCTACAAGAACCAGCAAGAGTAAGAGAAGAATAACCCCCTAATCCATTCGTTAATAAGTAGTTTGATTCTTCAAGGCGATCCATATCGCGAAAATTGGCTTTAGAAAGAGATATTTTCATGTGAACCTTACAATTTAATGTTAAATATTCCCCCGCCTTTACTCACTTGTGTTGGTGGTTTAAATTGACAGGGGAGTTTATTGTTAGCTTTTTATTTCGTTATAAACGAGCAATAGTTTTTGCACTTCGCCTTGGGTATACGCGAGATCTTGGCTCTCTTCATATCCCCAAAGTGGCGTAATTTTTACGTCATTTTCTGTTGGTATTACTTTGATTGCGACAATGCGTTCTTGCTTATTATCTGAGATAAAAAAGAGGTAAGGCTGAGGCTGTTTAAGTAAGGCATTGTATTGTGATGGGGTGGTGTATACGGCATTTACGGCTTTGACGTCTTTAATGCCATAAAAGTGCTGTGCGTAAGCTAATACTGGCAGCGCCATCTCTTGCAATTGTTCATAGCTGCTTTCTACATGAAATGATCCACAGTTGCTTGGGATCTGATCACGCAGTGTGTTGTATTCATTGTTAATGGTTTCTAATGGAAGCGTTAAATAGCGTTGTTCAAAGTGCTCAGCCACAAGAAATAACTCGTCATTATTCACGCATTGCGTAAAATTACGTTGTTGTTCAGTAAACGTTGCATAATCAAACGTTGGCTTAGGAAGACTGCTATAAGCGATAATAAATCCAGTAATGAAAATAACGACAGCGACAGCAATATGAAACATATAATCGTGAATGCGTTGAAGTTGGCCGCGAAAAATCAAAATGTGACTCCTTTTACATCATCTGTCTAACTTAGTTATTAGCCTCACTGCCCTTTAATAATGTAGAGGGCAGTGAGTCTATTCGTCGGTTTATACTTAGGCTGATTATTTATTAAATTCAGCTGATTTTATTAAGTATTTGATTGATTCTTCAGTCTCGCTATCAAAGAAATGCAGTTTGGTGTTGTCGATAACAAGCGTGATTTTTTCGTCAATCTCAACATCGGGTTCACCGGTGCCTAATGTGCCAACAAAGAGATTCATTGGTGCGGCATTGAAGAACACATTAATCGCATCGCCTAGGTATTCACTGTTCATTGCGGTGGTTTCAAAGCAACAATCAGGGAATGCATCGCGGTATTTCTTACCAGAACGAATCGCACTTGAACGTGCGCCTAAGGTGACGGATTTTCCGTTATAACCCGCGTTATTTAAAATCTCTTGATCGCTTTCATTTAAGGTAATAGTAAAGGCGTGGCACATGAATTGGCCGCCTTCGTACATGCCTTCAATCAAGTTCATTGATGGCATGCCCATAAAGGTCGCCACAAAACAGTTTTTAGGATTAGTAAATAACTCTTTTGGTGATCCAATTTGTTGTACTTCACCCATCGACATCAATACGATGCGATCCGCCATGGTCATTGCTTCAACTTGGTCATGGGTAACGTAAATGGTGATGGCACCTTTGTCTTTGTGCATACGAGATATTTCAGTACGGGTTGTGGTACGTAATTTCGCATCCAAGTTACTTAGTGGTTCGTCCATCAAATACAATTTAGGGGTACGAACCATTGCTCGGCCTAAAGCCACACGCTGACGCTGACCGCCTGAAAGCTCTTTTGGTTTACGCTCAAGGTACTCGGTTAAAAATAGATCTTCAGAGATGTTGTCAACCGAGCTTTTAATATCATCACTAGGGTAGTTACGTAACTTTAGGCCGTAGCCAATGTTGTCACGCACTGACATGTGTGGATACAGTGCATAGCTTTGGAATACCATCGCAATATCACGATCTTTTGAGCTAACATCGTTTACGACTTCGCCATCGATGATGAATTCGCCATCGGTAATGTCTTCTAAGCCTGCAATCATGCGTAGTGTGGTGGATTTCCCACAACCCGATGGACCAACAAGAACAATGAATTCACCTTCTTCAATGTCTAGATTGAAATCACGTACTGAGCACGTATCAGCATTCGGGTATTTTTTGTTGATGTTTCTTAATGAAATTTTGCTCATTAGCCTTTTACTCCACCAGACGTTAAGCCGCCCACGATATAATCTTGAAATTTATAGAAAACGATAACAGGCGGAATTGCTGCTAAGACCGCGCCTGCTGCGAATACGTTGTAGCTTGATTCTTTAATATTATTGATAAGACCCATAAGTCCAACCGCCAGTGTTTTCGCTTCTGAATCCATACTTGCAATCAGGAACTTAGGCATGATGATGTCGCCAATTGGACCTAAGAAACAGAAGATAGCGATAACCATGATCATTGGTTTGACTAGCGGCAGCAGTATCTCTTTGAAGATCTGCATTTGAGTTGCGCCATCAATTTTTGCTGATTCATCTAATGCGCGAGGAATCGAATCGTAGTAGCCCTTCATTAAAATCGTATTCATTGTGATACCACCTGTGGTGTAGATGAGGATCATAAAGATATACGTATAAAGTGTGGCGTTGGCAGAGCTGTAAATACCGATAGAGTTCGCAATCGCATACAGAGCAATTAAGCCACTGCCTGATGGGATAATTTGAATGATCAGTAATGACATTAATGCACTCTTACGAGATTGGTAACGATAACGAGAGTAAACAAACCCCGAAATAGTTACGATAAACGTAGAGAGGATCATGGTGATTATTGACACTAAGAAGGTATTTCGGTACCAACTTAAATAAGGCGTATTATTGAAAAGCTGAACAAAGTTCTCGGTTAAACTAAAGTTTTCAGGGAAAAATGAGGTTGAATACAGTGAATTACTCACATTAAACGCACTCATTAATGTCACTAATATTGGGTAAAGAATGATCACTGCCATCGAGATCAAAAACGCATAACAAAAAGCCATACCCATGTTCTTAGTGATGACATGACGATTAAAACGTTTCGCTTTGATTTGGCGAGTTAAAGGGATTGTTTTGTCCATTACATCACTTCCTCATTTTTAAAGGCACCGGCTTTAAGCCACGAATACAAGACGACGGCACCAACAATAGTACTGGTGATTAAGGTATATACCGCCGCTTCGTTGTATTTAGCATCCATCATTAAGCGGAAACCAAGAGATGAAATCGTATCGAGTGGTTTGTAGATTGAGCCCACCGTTTGAACTGTTGCTTCACCTAACATGTAAACGATGGTGACGTTATTAAAATTGAAGGTAAATTGAGTAATAAACACTGGAGCAACACTGATCAATATCAAGGGTAGAGTGATGTCGAAGAAGTTGGTCCACGCGTTACCGCCATCAATCGCACTGGCTTCATACAAATCATCAGGGATCGTTTGTAGTACGCCCGTGACCAGAATGAATACGTAAGGGAAACCAAGCCATGCTTGTATTAGTATGATGGTGATTTTGGCGTAATCTGCGTTTAGGAAGAAGCCAATTGCTGTGCTTACATCGTATTCGTTACCTGTGAAAAACGGGATAACCATAGTGTTCATTCCACCAATCTTTGAGAAGAAAAGTTGGAAAACAAGAATGGTTAAAAAAGCAGGAACTGCCCAAGGTAAAATATACACAGTACGGAAGAATTTTTTCCCTCTGATGTGTTTATTATTAGCGACAACGGCAAGGACTGTACCTAATACAATCGTGAGTGCTGAGGCGCAGAATGTCCAAGTGAGTGTCCATGACAAGGTTTCTTGGAATGCAGCAGCAGTACGTTCGTTCGTGAACAAACGTTCAAAGTTAGTGAAGCCTTTCCATTCAATTAAAAATGCAGGTGGTAAAACAGGGCGTTTGAAGTTAGTAAAGGCTACGATAATGGAAACGATCGCAGGCAGCAGAGCAAACACAAACAGCAAGATGAATTTAGGAGCAGTAATTAGATTCGGTACGATTTCGTGTGATAATCCGCGTACTTTCTCAGTAAAGGTAATTGCAAAACCAGATTCATCTATTTGGCGTTTCACGTCTTTTGCATCGCGAGCAAAAGCGTAATGCAATGCGAAAAAGACTAAGATCATCATTGCGCCAACGGTTGAACCAACCATGATAAGAAAAGAATCATCGACAAAGCGCTCTGCGCCAATAGTGATTTTTCCATTCGGTTGTTCGACAGCTAAAAGACGGAAGTTAGGAAGGGTGAATTGAATAAAAACCAATATCTCTAAAGCCAATATAGAGAACCCAAATAAAGCCTCTCGCATTCGACGTAGTGCAAGGTGCCCACTACCAGGAATCAGCATAGAGAGCCAGAATACAAACTGTTGACTCATGTAAATAACCTACTTATTTATTAGTGTTGTGTAGATATGTCATGTCTTTGTATTGCACGATGCCGTTATTTAGCATCGTGCAGATAGATTGAAATCGAATGGATGCGGATTACATGTCTTCGATATCAATTTCGATCGTATCAACGGCTGCGTCTAATACCGCTTTCACATCTTGTCCTTGTGCGATTTGAGCAAGACCCGTTTTCATTGGCCCCCAAACCTTCATGAACTCAGGAATGCTTGGCATCGGTTGGCCGATGTTAGTCGCATCGAAGATGGCTTTATGTAGAGACCCTTCTTTGTAATTGACAGATAGGCTAGGTGACACTTCACGTGTGTCTGCATACCATTTGTTTGCATTTTCAGGCGTTGCTAGGAATTTGATAAACTCACGTGCACCTTCTTGATTATCACTGTAACCATTTACGGTCATCCCTTTTGTGCCTGTTAGGGCTTTATATGGATGACTGCCATCCCAACTTGGAATTGGTGCTGCACCAACGTTAATACCTGCTTTCTCAATATCAGCAATTGCCCATGGGCCGTTGATAATTGCTTTTAGCTTACCTTCCATGAAGTATTTCATCATGATGTCATAAGCAACGGTGTCATCTTGCATTAGTGTCCAATGACTCACGCCGCTGTTATATAACCCTTGAGCTGCCAAACCCGCTTTGATTGCGTCAGGTGTATTTAAACCAATATCTTCAGGGTTATTGTCTTTGAAGATATAACCGCCATTAGACATAAATAGACCGCCAGTGAAGTAGAAATCAGTAAATTTCGCAGCCCACTCTGATGGTGGGATTTCTTTCAGTGTTTGTGGAGCTTCTTTTATCATGTCTTTGTTATATAGAAATAAGGTTGTATCGGTAGACATTGGAAGCATGTAGGTTTGGCCGTTATAGGTTGATGCGTTAGTTGCTGCATCGGTATAACCGTTAACGGTAAAATTAGTTGGGGCAATTAAGTGTTGGTCAGCTAGTTCACCAATACGGTCATTTGGGATCATGAAAATATCAGCAATATTGCCTTTTTGAGTCGGTAGGGCAGCCAGTAAATCAAACATACTTGTTGCTGCAACTTCAACTTTAAAGTCTTTACCTTGGTTAAATTGCTCTGCCAGTTCGGTGAAGTAAGGTACGTAGCTTTTTTCTACACCGATAACAATGTTTTCTGCTGCCATTGCGGTATTGCTTAATAGTAGGGCGGCTGAAACGGCAAGCGATATTTTCTTAATCATTTTATTGCTCCTGAAAAGGGATAGAGTTTTAAACCGATAAAATCACGTTGGTATAATTTAATGGTATCAACAGCTTATATTTAGTATTAAGCGGTCTCTCTAGAGTGCTTCCTGCGATACATGTTGACCTGTTTATAAGGCTAACGTCATTGGATTTATCATAGGCCGCGGGTGAGACAGGGTGAAATACTATTTATCTTAGGAAGCCATAGATAAAATGCATATCACATAGATAAATGTTATCTAACGCAACGATATCTAGGGTATTTATTATCTTTGATAGGTTAAAAACGTGAGAGTAATAACAGTCTGTAGGACGAGACAGAAGAGAGGGGCAAATAGGTAGGGTAAACAAAAGCACCCTTAGATCACAAATGTAGATAAAATTAAATATAGGTATTTGATAAAAACAGGCTAAGTCAAAGGTGGAAGCTTGCATTGTAACTCAATATGAAGAATGAGCCCCCAGTTAAGAGGAAGTGATAATACAAAAAAGACAATATAAAAAAGGCCAAGTTGAGTACATTCAACTTGGCCTTTATCTTGTTAATCGAACCATTACTTATTGTTGGTTTATTGATTATTCCTTTAAATTACGTAAAAAGGTGACGTAATCATTATCAATTCTATATCACGTGGTTCGAAAACAAAAAAGCCCTAGCATTTCTGCTAGGGCTTTAGAATGTGGTGGAGGGATAGGGATTTGAACCCTAGAACCGCTATTAACGGTTGCCGGTTTTCAAGACCGGTGCTTTCGACCACTCAGCCATCCCTCCAATGCCGCGTATGATAGGGGGAGATGATTTTCTTGTAAAGCGTTTTTTCTATAATTCAGTTTAAGTGATTAAAAAATAAACGTTATTCGACATTTCTTTCAACATCGACTAAATAATCACCTTCAAGCCAGTTACGACCTATCAATAATTTATAATCCAGCTTGCTTCGGTCACGTAAATTAACCGCGACTTTCTTTTCTTTTCCATTGAATTCTAAATGCATACGAACGGCATAACGACGTTCAACCCCTTGAGCATTACGAATCTTACTGACACGGATGATACGACCGGTGTGCTTTGATGCTTCATTTTTTTCATTGTAGGTTGTGAATTCAATGGTATCACCGAGGTGATCACGCATGTTTTTACTTTCACCTTCTTTATTCAGGATTTTGATGTCTGTTGCATGAATAGAGGTGGTGGCAGCGCCTGTATCTATCCGAGCTTTATAATTTGAGTCGAGCTCTTTAATGTGAATCGTTTCAATTTGACCAACAATTTCTTTATTTGAGCATTCTTCGTGAGCAAAACTAGAAAATGAAAGAAGCAATAAGCTGAAAGATAACAGTAATTTTTTCATGAAAACCTTATAAAGATGAGAATAATGTAATAGTAAGAATAGACTCCATTTAATGGAATGAGTTCAGTTGATGTAAAAAATACGACATTTTTATGTAAATAATTTTATGTTAATTGGAATGAGATAATAGGATTTAAGAAGCGGCCATCAGAGTTGATGGCCGCTTAAGGTTAGTTATGCGTCTTGTGATTTATTTTTGTAGATAGAGCCTACAATCGCTAAAGTGATAATACCGACAATCGTTAATAACGAGAAAGCAGTCGGGACTTCATAAGCCGTATCAACAAGGAACATTTTAATCCCGATGAAACCAAGGATGAATGCTAATGCAGGTTGTAAATAACAGAACTTGCTTAGCATGCCTTGCAATACAAAGTATAAAGAGCGCAAACCAAGTAAAGCGAATACGTTTGCTGAGAACACTAAGAACGGTTCTTGAGTAATCGCAAAGATGGCAGGAATGGAATCTAATGCAAACATGATATCGGTAAACATAATAACAATAACCACAAGTAACAGTGGGGTTGCTATCATTTTCCCATTTACTTTGGCAATCAATTGATGGCCGTAATACTTATCATCAAATGGGATGTGTTTTTTCAAGAAAACGACAAATTTTGATGATGAAAAATCACTTTCTGCTTCAGTATCCGTAAACCACAATTTAATACCTGTGATAATCAAGAATACGGCGAAGATGTAGAGGATCCAATGGTATTGAGTCAATAACTCTGCGCCAACAAAGATCATGATGCCACGTAAAACAAGCGCACCGATGATACCCCATAATAAGATCCTTGGACGGCTTTGTTCAGGCACAATAAACTGACTAAAGATCAACGCGAAGACGAATAAATTATCGACACTCAGCATTTTTTCTAATAGATAACCAGTAATGAAGGCCATGCTTGCATCTGAAGGCGAGTAAGTACTTTCTGGCGCCATTAACGGCCAGTATACGTAAATAATTGCGCAGAAAATAAAGGCAAGAACAAACCAAAAAAATGACCATACTAATGCTTGTTTTAAGCTAGGTGTGTTTTTTCTTGTTTGAAATAGGTCTAGAGCAAATAGAGCGAGAACAACGAAACCAAATAGTTCCCAAGTTAACGGTGACATAGTAATTCCTTAAAATAGGTAAAAGGACTATGGCACTAAAATTGAGAGCACAGACCTTCTACCATTAACAATAATAATTAACGTTATGGTATTGGTCTTGTCAAAGTGATTGGCATTCATTGCCCACTTACAGATACCGGAAGTCGAAACTTCGGGATGACGATATCTGAACAAGATTAAGTATTAAACCTTGTGACTACTCCCCAAGACTCGGATAGTAGTCCTACTTTCTAAATAATTCAAACAAAATATCAATGAATGAAAAATATTTAATAAAATAATGACTTGTCAGTGTGAATATTGAATCTATATCACTAAATTATTGTTAATGTTTTGCTTATAAAAGCCGATAATAGGAGTGATATCAAAAATATAGAGTAATGGTGTAGCATGGATTGGATACAAGTAGCAGTCACTGGACTGGTTGTTTTATTAGTAATGGTGTGTATTAATTTCTTTTTTGCGAACAGTAAGCAAAGAAAGGTCGACGAAAGAAAAGAGAGAGAGGCGATCTCTTACCGTAGGGCGCTTTCGGAAGCTCGAGCAGCAGAAAGGCAAGAACGAGTATATAAAGCACAAACAGGGCACATTTCGACACAGCTTTTTTTAGCCAAAGAAGCGGAAATGAATAATTTTGAAGAAGCATTGCATTGGTATGAAATGGCTGCAAATCACGACAACGCTATTGCCATCCGTTCTGTCATCCGCTTATGTGATAGTCGTCGTGAAGATTCTGAGTTAAAAAGTAAATCTAAATTTTGGGGGCAAGTCCTGGCTGCAGAAGAAGGTGGGGCCGAAGAAAAATTAGCGTTAGGTATCGCCTTTATACAAGGTAATGGCGTTGATGCTAATATTGAAAAAGGCATTGCATTAATTGATGAAGCGGCAGAAATGGAACATATTCCTGCTCAACTATTTATTGCAGATTGGTATGTAGCAGAAGCAAACCCTCAGCCTAATGCGAAATTGGCGGCGGAATGGAATTTACGAGCAGCGATGTTAGATAATACCGAAGCTCAAATACGTATTGGTAAACAATATGCCGAAGGCAAAGGCGTTGCCGTCGATCCTAAAAAAGCGACATATTGGTTAGAACTTGCAGCAGAAAGTGGTGATCCTAAAGCGCAATATTTTGCGGGTGAAATGGGCGCAGACACGACTGAAAAAGGCAATTCTGTTGCGTATATTTGGTTTTGGTTAGCGGCTGCAAATGGCATTGAAGCGGCAGCAAGTCGACGAGATCATGTTGGACACTTAGTCGGTGTGGATGCTGTGATTGGTTTACAAGGAATGGCAAAACCTCTTCATGATAAAATGAAACGAGGAAAGCTGAGAAAGCACGCGGTTATTAAGTCTTTAGATAAACTGTATCAAAGACAAAGTTACTTTCCTGATGAAAATGAATTTATGGTCGGTGATGAGCCTAAATTGGATGCTAACGAGAAAGGTATCGTGTCAAAACCAAGTACAACAACGGCTGAGATAGAAAAAGATAAGAAACCTGATACTGTCAATTTTAGCCAAACAAAGATGGATGGCAGCGCGAAGTTTTAGTTTTTGTTGATGTAGATACTTCGAAATAGAGAACAATAAAAAAGGAGCGATTATTCGCTCCTTTTTTGCATCTATAACTGGATGATTTATGTGCCGCTATCATCGGTTACTGACAGAATAAACAAATATTATTTACCTGTTTTCTTTGCGTAAGCTTCAAGACCGAGCACTAAGCCAATGCCTAAAAGAACACCGACAACCGCGAAGCCAATTAATGCGGGTTGTTGAGTCACATGCTCGTAGTTAAATGGAGATAGGTTATGTTCAATGAGAGGCACTTGCTCTCCTTTTGAATTAATACGCCATTCAATAACTTCTTTCCAAGGCCAAATCTTGCCTAATGTACCCGCCATTAATCCTGTTAAGAAAATTAAAGTTAAATCGCGGAAACGTTTTAAAAGAAAAGATAAAACATGAGAGAAACTCAATAAACCAATTAGACAGCCTGTAGAAAACAACGCCATGGTGACCAGATCAAGAGATTTAACGGCATCAAGAATTGGGCTGTACATACCAAGTAGTAATAAAATAAAACTACCAGAGATCCCCGGTAAAATCATGGCACAAATAGCAATAGAGCCAGCCAAGATAAATGTGAATGTTGATGGTGTTAATGCAACAGGATTAAGGACTGTGATGGTATAAGCAAACACAGCCCCAGCCACTAGCATGATAATTCGGCTAATTGACCATTCTTCAATTTGTTTTGAAATATGAACAATCGAAATGATAATTAAGCCAAAGAAGAAAGACCACAATGGAATCGGATGTGTGTGAAGCATCCAGGTGATTAATTTTGCTAACGAAAGAATGCTGGTTAAAATGCCACCAAACAGTGAAATAAGAAAGAAGCCGTTAATGTGATTAAATGCGGCTTTAAATCCGTCGCGTTTCCATAAACCAAATATTGAAGGGTTTATACGTCGGATACTTTCTAAAAGCGTATCGTAAATACCTGTGATAAAAGCAATCGTACCGCCAGATACCCCAGGAACAACATCTGCTGCGCCCATTGCCATACCTTTAAAAAATGTCGTTAAGTAGTTCATTTTAGCTCTGTATATAAAGAAGAAAACCTATGCATAATGCATCTATGTTGGATGATTATACATAAGTTAAGTATAAAAAATGTCGTAAGAATGACTCTAGGAGTGATTATTTCATCATGCTTACTAACTCATCAGCCATTGCAATGGCTGCTTTACGGTTTGGAAGGTTAAGTTTTTGATATAAATTACGAATATGAGTTTTGATTGTCGTTGGTGCAACATCAAATTCAGCGGCGATTTGTTCATTACTAAACCCGGAATAAATTAACCCTAATACCTGCCATTCTCTGTGAGTTAATGGGCTGGCTCGGATTAATTCGGGCACTTCTGGTGTATTGAGCACTTTTTCAATAAAAGCTTCATCAAAGTGAGCAGAGCGAGATCGCTTATTGTTTGATAGCGCTTTCTGTAATTGGTCTACTCGATGTTTTTCTAGTTCGGTTAAATTTCCTTTTTGTTGTAATTTAGCAAGAGGTTTGAGCACTGCTTGTCCTGCCATTAAGAAGCTACCGATTATACCCGTTTGGTTCGATTGCTTGATCGCAAGATGCATTGCTTCAATCGCGGCATCGACTTGTTTATCTTCAAAAAGAAGAACGGCTTCCATTATCGCATTACGGTTGATATCCGTGATTAATTTATGTTTTTGAGCAATGATCTGAGAGTCTTTTAAGGTATTAATTGCCGTATCTATATCACCAAGGTGAAAGTATGCCCTTGCTATGTTGCGCCATTGAAGCTGTGTAAAGTGATTGCAACGAGTTTCTGGGCGATCAGCATGAGCTAGCCAATAATTGATTGATTCAGTATTGCCTTTCGCTTGCCAATAGAAAAGTTGCGCAGAAGAAGCATTGGCTTTCCAATCGATATGATAATCGGCTTGTCCAAGTAATTGTTGGCATTTTTCTAGGTAACGCTCTGCTTTATCAAACTCTCCACGGGCAACTGCTAAACGAGCAAGCATTGAATAGCCGCGCAGATGTTTAGTTTCATCAAAGGGTGAAAGTACGTCTAAGCCTTTCCAAGTGCATTGTTCTGCTTCATCAAAACGGAACCAGAACCAATAGATTTGAGCACGAGAACGCAATAAGAATTCATGAAGTGGTAATTGATATAAATCTTGTTCTTCAATCAGCTTGAATCCGTTATCTTGCAGATCAAACGCGGCTTGCATGAAGCCTTGTGCCATTAGAATTTCACTTTGTTGCAAAATAGCCCAGAGTGCTTGATGATAAATGCCATAGGTCATCGCCATTTTTTCAGTTTGTTGCATTAACGCGAGTGCTTGCGCCAGATTTCCCGAAACATGATGATATTCACCAATTACGGAGGTAGCGACAATACGACTACGGTATTTATTCATTTCTAATTGTTCGAGAGCTTTCTCTGCGAGAAGCAATGCATTCTCTGGTTCGTTTTTGTTGATAGCGACTTGCGCTCTCAATGCATCTAACTCACCTTGAACATGGCGATCTAATATAATATTACGTGCTGACATCTCTTGTTGAGCTTCAGACAGTAAATCGTCAACATGTAAATAGTTGTGTTGGCTTTGAGCCAACCATGCACGAATAATGGCTAAACGAGGAGAGGCGAATAGGGTGTCTTTGTCTAATTGATCAATCGTTGACTCTAATAGTACAAGCTCTCCATTATTAAACAAATGCCAACCATGTTCTGTCAGTATTTCAGCAATCAGAGTGTCATTTTTTGCTTTCTTTGCATGACGTAAGGCTTGATAAATATTCTTGTGAGCTAACCAGGCATGAGCGGCTTTAAATTGTAATTCGCTTTCTTCATGAGCTAAGTGGTTCTGGCGTTGGTGAGAAAGAAACTCTGCAAATAAATTATGATATTTGTACCATTCGCCGTGCTCTCCATCGCTATTAATGAATAAACCAAAACGGTTTAGATTTTCGATGATAAGTTGAGAGTCACTTCGTTGGGTTAAATCACTCACCAATGCGGCATCAAAATGTTCAAAGACGGCACTGCGCATTAAAAAATGTTGTGTTTCACTGTCTAAGTGGTCAAACACTTCTTCGGCAAGGTAGTCCCACAAATGCGCTTGATTTAAGTTGGTCATTGCTTCTGCTGAATTCATTAATGATTGTTTGTTTTGAATACTGTGCAATGCAATTAATTGAAGAGCAGAAGGCCAACCTTCGACATGCTCGCGTACGTGGGTAATCGCATCTTGGTCAATGTCATCATTTAAACGTTGGCTAAAAAAGAGGGACGTTTCTGATTGGTCGAATGCCAAGCTTTGATTATCGATCTCAATAAGGAAATCTCTCACTCGTAGATTCGCCGTATTTAAGGGAGGTTGAGAACGACTGGTGATCACCAATGTGAGGTTATCAGGTAAGTGCTTTAAGAAAAATTTCAATCCTAAATGAATAGCCTCATTAGTAATGAGGTGATAATCGTCTAATACAATGTAAGCGTCTTTTTGAAAAGGGAGCAGTTCGCTAAAAACTTGAGAAAATAAACTAGATAAAGAGGCAAACTGACGTTTTTCGGTTAACGCTTTAGAGTGAGAAAGCTCAAGGCTTGTCGCATTAGCAATGGCTTGGACAAAATATTTTGCGAATTTGAATTCATCGTTGTCTCCTTCATCAAGACTATACCAACCAGTGTCGTCTTTTTCTGATAGCCATTGCGCAGCCATCGTTGTTTTACCGTAACCAGCAGGGGAGCGAAACAAAACAAGTTTGTAGTGGGCAGCATCGACTAGAGAGTCAAGAACACGAGATCGTAAGATGGCATTATGTAGACGTCTTGGAAAATGTAATTTTGATGGTATTAACATAATTTTCATTCTTCTTAAAAATACTGAGTTTATTATCCTCAATAATGAGAATGAATGAATCAGCTACGCCCTATAATTGTGATCTATTACTCCTTTTCTTTCTGGATCAATTTATAAATTCAAATTAAAAAATACAGAGAAATCGTTTTATTTACCGAATGTCTAAAAATGTGATCTTGTTATCATTTTGTGTTTAATGCTGAAGAAATGTGTTTATTATCACGCCAGAATAATAGATAGCCCTACAAATCATGATTATGGTCACACTTAGATTTGGTAATTATACCTACGCCTTAACGCTTTTTTATCTCCTCCCCCTAGGTAGGAGGATGCGACGTTAATTTGAACAGTGCACGATATACACAGTGATTATAAACCTTCGTGAGAGTTCTTATTATGAAAACGAATAGCATCAAAAAATTTGATAAAGCCGCGTTTCAAGCGTCTGTAAAACAACACTTAGTGTCCACTTTTGCCGCTGATGAAAAAACAGCGACGTCTAAAGTATGGTATTTAGCGATGGGTAAGGCCCTTGCTGAATTAACAACATTTGATTTAGTTAATACTGAAAACGATGAAAGAATTAAGAATGCACGAAGTGTGAACTACTTATCTCTTGAGTTCTTAATTGGTCGTTTAACAGGTAATAACCTTATTAGCATGGGTTTATATGAAGATATTACGGATGCAATGGGTGAACTTGGTCATAATTTAACTGACTTGCTAGAAGAAGAGCGTGATCCCGCATTAGGTAATGGTGGTCTTGGTCGCCTTGCTGCGTGTTTTATGGATTCACTTGCAGCACAAGAATTTCCTGCGATTGGTTATGGTCTGCATTACGAATACGGTTTATTCCGTCAATCATTTGATGATTGTCGCCAACAAGAAGCGCCAGATGCATGGCGTGGTATTGAAGGTTACCCATGGGAAGTGGCTCGTCCTGATTATGCACAGCAAGTTGGTTTTTACGGCAAAGTTGAAGTATATGAAGAAAATGGCGCAGAGAAACGTCGCTGGACTCCTAGTATGTCTGTGGAAGGGATGCCTTGGGATTTACCGATTGTCGGTTATCAAAGTGATACCGTTTATCCATTGCGTTTGTGGGAATGTCGAGCTAAAGCTCCGTTCAGCCTTGCGAGCTTTAATAATGGTGATTATTTTGAAGCTCAACATGCTTTGATTGATGCGGGTAATGTAACGAAAGTCTTGTACCCTAATGATAATCATGAGAAAGGGAAAACACTGCGTTTAATGCAACAGTACTTTCATTGTGCTTGTTCAATTGCGGATATTTTACGTAGACATGATGCTGCGGGTCATAAAATTGAAGATCTGCCTAAATACGAAACGATTCAATTAAATGATACACACCCAACAATTGGTATTCCTGAATTAATGAGAATACTGATGGATGATCGTGGATTAAGTTGGGATTCTGCATGGGCAATTTGTTCTAAAACGTTTGCTTATACAAACCATACATTATTACCTGAAGCATTAGAAACATGGAGTGAGTCTTTAATTTCACGCCTACTTCCTCGTCATATGGAAATCATTTTTAAGATTAACTATTTATTCCTTGAAGGTGTAAAACAAAAATGGCCTGGAGATGTATCTAAGCTGCGTAAGCTTTCTATTATTCAAGAAGGCACTCACCGTATGGTGCGAATGGCGAATTTATGTGTAGTTACCGCTTATGCAGTTAATGGGGTGGCCGCATTACACTCGGCGTTAGTTAAACGTGATTTATTCCCAGAGTTTAATGAATATTTCCCTGGTAAATTAACAAATGTTACCAATGGTGTGACCCCTCGTCGTTGGTTGAAATTCTGTAATCCTGATTTATCTGCGCTTATCTCTGAAAAAATTGGCAATGAATGGCCAGCAAAATTAGACCAATTGTCTAATATCGCAAAATTTGCGGATGACGTGGCATTCCAAAAAGAATTCATGGCAGTTAAAAAGAAAAATAAACAACGCCTTGCTGATTGGGTTCAAGAGAATATGGACATTGAGCTAAATACAGACGCCATTTTTGATGTTCAAATTAAGCGTTTGCATGAGTACAAGCGTCAGCATTTGGATTTGTTAAACATACTTTCTTTGTACCATCGTATATTGAATGAACCTGGTTTTGATATGCACCCTCGTGTGTTCTTCTTTGCTGCAAAAGCGGCTCCGGGTTATCACTTAGCAAAAGAAATTATTTTTGCTATCAATAAAGTGGCAGACAAAGTGAATAATGACCCTCGAGTGTCTGATTTCATTAAAGTCGTCTTTATTCCTGATTACCGTGTGAGCATGGCTGAAATTATTATTCCAGCGGCAGACGTTTCTGAGCAAATTTCGACGGCGGGTAAAGAGGCATCGGGTACTGGTAACATGAAAATGGCACTTAACGGGGCGATTACCGTTGGTACGATGGATGGGGCAAATGTTGAGATCCGTGAGGAAGTGGGTGATGAAAACATCTTTATCTTTGGCTTAGAAGTTGACGAAGTTGAAGCGCTTGTTGCGTCAGGCTACAACCCATATAAATACTATGAGGCCGATCCATTATTACAAGCGTCACTAGATTTATTGGATGGAGATGAATTTACCCCAGGTCAAATTGGTCAATTGTCGGCCATCCGTGACAACTTGCTTTACGATGGCGATCAATACTTAGTCTTGGCTGATTTCGCAGATTATGTTCGTGCTCAGAATGATATTGATGCGGCATACCGAGACCAAAAACAGTGGGCAAAAATGGCTATTTTGAACACGGCTTTAGTCGGTAAGTTTAGTTCTGACCGTAGTATTCGTGATTACGTCAATAATATCTGGAAATTGGAAGCGATAAACCGTTAATCCTATTTAGACTATAAATACAGAGGGCAGTATAAGGCTGCCCTCGGAGATTAAGTGATGACAAATAATAACAATGCGCTCTATCAAGTCGCAGAAATGGTCGGGTTAGCAAATAGCTATATCAGTGCATGGGGTGATGAAGAAAAAGTCAGTGATGACACTCTAACTCGTTTATTAGCCGCTTTAGGTTATGATACTAAAAACGATAAAACGTTATTAAGTTCGGCTGAAAAAAAACATAAGAAAGAAGTGCTTGAGGCGGTTAAGGTTGTTCGTGATAACGAACCGCTTCACGTTGAACTTCATCTTGGAAAAAGTGCACGTATTAGTGAGTTTAGTTGGAAATTAACGACGGAAGAGGGTGAGGTACTTGAAGGCTACTTACAGTCTCAAGTTATTTCAGATGACCGTGTCGATGGAGGGGCGTTATTATTTTCGTTACCTACATTGAAATGGGGGTATCATTCATTAGAAATCATACGCAAGCGTCGTAAAGCGCCGTATGTAATGACTCTAATTGTGACGCCTCAGGCGTGTTACAAACAAGACGCAATTAATGACGGTAAAAAGCTATGGGGACCGAGTGTTCAACTTTATACGCTAAGAACCGCTCATAATTGGGGAATCGGTGATTTTGGCGATCTTAAGCAACTTGTCGGTGAGATAGCAAATAGAGGTGGAGATTTTGTCGGTTTAAATCCAATTCATTCTTTGTTCCCTGCGAATCCAGAAGGGGCGAGTCCTTATAGTCCATCGTCTCGTCGTTGGTTAAATATTCTTTATATTGACGTGTGCTCAGTGCCTGAGTTTGCATTATCGAATCAAGCTCAAGAAGTTGTCGGCAGTGCTGAATTTCAACAACGTTTGAATGAGGTGCGTCAATCTCATTGGGTAAATTATACTGAAGTCTCTTCACTTAAAATGGGTGTATTACCTTTTTTATTCGCAGAGTTTAAAACGCGTCATCTTGATAAGAATAGTGCTCGTGCGAAGGCTTTTTTAACGTTTGTTGAAGAGGGGGGCGATAGCTTATTACAGCAAGCGGCATTTGATGCGTTACATAATACCTTATACTCAGAAGACCAAAATGTATGGGGATGGCCTGTTTTTCCTCAAGAACTTCAACAGTTTGATAATAAACAAGTGCAGCAATTTATTGCAGATAATAGCGATCAAGTTGATTTGTACATGTACTTACAGTGGTTAGCTTTTACCCAAATTAATGATGTTCAACAATTCGCTGAAGATAAAGGAATGGACATTGGTCTGTACCGAGATCTGGCGGTTGGTGTTGCTGATAGTGGCTCTGAAACGTGGGCAGATCATGGCAGTTTATGTCTTGATGCCAGCATTGGTGCTCCACCAGATGTATTGGGTCCACTTGGTCAAAATTGGGGATTACCTCCATTAAACCCTCAAGTTTTAAAAGCAACTGCTTATGATGCTTATATTGAATTACTTCGTGCGAATATGCGTGCTTGTGGTGCATTGCGAATTGATCATGTTTTAGGCTTACTTCGTTTGTGGTGGATCCCAAAAGGGGAAGATGCAACGAAAGGCGCATACATGTACTACCCAGTAGAAGACATGTTATCTATTCTTGCTTTAGAAAGTCATCGTAATTCGTGCTCAGTTATTGGTGAAGATCTAGGGACAGTGCCTGATGAGATTGTCGATTTACTTGCAGATGCCGGCATTCATTCTTATAAAGTGTTCTTCTTTGAAACGGCAGAAGATGGCGGGTATTACTCACCAACGCATTATCAAGAGCAATCTATGTCTGCATTATGTACTCATGATATGCCGACATTACGTGGTTTTTGGCACTGTGATGATTTAAAAATGGGCGAAGAAATTGGCTTATATCCTGATGCAGAACAGTTAAAAGAACTCTTTCTTAGCCGAGCAAAATCAAAACAAGAGATCTTAAATAGTGTTGATTTTCATGGTTTTCTTCCAGAAGGTGTAGGGCGTGATGCTACGTTTGTGCCAATGGATAGATATTTAAGTGATGCATTGCAACTTCACTTAGCTGCAGGATCGAGCGTACTTCTCAGTTTACAACTTGAAGATTGGCTTGAAATGGATAAACCAGTTAACATACCGGGTACGGTTGATGAATATCCAAACTGGCGTCGTAAATTGTCTGTTACTTTAGATGATATTTTCAATCGTCCCGAAGTGAATGAATTAACTAAACAGTTAACTGACATTCGTGCCCAAGCTAGTAAAAAATAATAGGAGTGTTTACGTTGAACTTACTTGTTGAACGTAAAGAAAAGGATGTCTACATGCAGCTCAATCGAGCTGCATTTTGTGATCCATTTTCTTTTTTAGGTCCACAGTACCAATCTCAAGATATCGCTCTACGTGTTTGGTTGCCTGATGCAACGAACGTAAAAGTAAGAATTTCTGCTGATCTTGAGTACCCTTTAAGCCCTGAACCTCATTCTCGCAATTCGGGTGGTTTCTTTCTTTCTAGTCCGATTGATTTGACGGACAAGCATTATCAACTTGTTGTTGATTGGAGTGGAACGGAACAGATTATAGATGATCCATACCAGTATCATTCTATTGCCCCAACGGAAAGTAATGTCCATACACCAAAAGAAATGTATCACCATTTAGGTGCGCATGTTTTCACTGTTGAGCGTGATGGTAAATTAATTAAAGGTGTGCGATATATTGTCTTTGCACCAAATTCATCTTCTGCAAGTGTCATTGGTGACTTTAACCAATGGGATGGTCGTCGTCATCCTATGCAGCGTATTGATAATGGACTTTGGGCGTTATTTATTCCTGAGCATGCTGTCGGAACGAAATATAAATTTGAACTAAAAGGACCGCATGGGGAAATTCTTCCTCATAAAATGGATCCTTTTGGTGCGCATAACGAACAATATCCTTCATTTTCTTCTGTGGTTTATGATCAATCAAGCTACGAGTGGCATGATACGAAATGGCAGAACCGTTCCGTAACAGCAAAGCAAAAAGAGGCGTTATCTTTTTATGAATTGCATATTGGGTCGTGGAAACGAAATGAGAAAGGTGAATTTCTAACGTATCGTGAACTTGCTGAAGAATTAATCCCCTACATCGTTGAAATGGGCTATACACACATAGAGTTAATGCCAGTTTCTGAGCATCCATTCTATGGTTCATGGGGTTATCAACCGATTGGTTTATTCTCACCAACAAGCCGCTTTGGTTCACCAGATGATTTTAAATTCTTTGTTGATGAATGTCATAAAGCCAGTGTCGGTGTGGTATTGGATTGGGTTCCAGCTCACTTTCCATCGGATTCTCATGGTTTAGCTAATTTTGATGGAACCTCATTGTTTAACGATCCGGATCCGCGTCGTGGTTGGCATAATGATTGGCAGAGTTATATTTATAATTATGACCAATTGCATGTTCGTGAGTTTTTAGTCTCTAATGCCTTGTACTGGTTTGAGCATTTTCATATCGATGGTTTACGTGTCGATGCCGTTGCATCAATGCTCTATCTTGATTATTCACGTGAAGATGGCGAATGGATCCCTAACTGGGATGGGGGTAATCATAACCATGGTGCCATTGCTCTGCTTAAATGGATGAATGAAGAAGTGTATTCTCATTTCCCTAACGCAATGACGATAGCAGAAGAATCTACGGCGTATCCTGGGGTGTCAGCACCAACGTTTGATGGCGGTCTAGGTTTTGGGTTTAAATGGAATATGGGTTGGATGCATGACAGCTTAAATTACATTCAAGAAGATCCAATTCATCGTCGTTATCATCATGATACGATTACTTTTCCATTAGTCTATGCGTTCAGTGAGAATTTCATATTATCGTTGTCTCATGATGAAGTGGTGTATGGAAAAGGGTCTATTCTGGATAAAATGCCAGGCGATGAATGGCAGAAAACAGCGAATATGCGTGCGTACATGGGTTACATGTATGGACAACCTGGTAAGAAACTGAACTTTATGGGAGCAGAGATTGCTCAAAGTGCAGAATGGGATCATGATGATCAATTACAATGGTTCTTAACACAATTCGATCGTCATTCTGGTATGCAGCATCTGGTTAAAGATTTGAATCAGTTATATCGTAATGAAGAAGCACTTTATATTAATGACTGTGAACCTTGTGGGTTTGAATGGCGTTTACAAAATGACGCTGAGCAAAGTGTGTTAGCCCATGAGCGTTTAGGCGATAACGGTGAGCGTATATTAGTGATCAGTAACTTTACTCCTGCACCAAGAAATGACTTCCGTTTAGGAATGCCAGTTTCAGGTGAGTATGAACTGGTTTTAAATACGGATGCTGATTATTACGGTGGCAGCAGTTATGACGTCGTTAGTAATGTACAGACAGAATCGGTGGAATCTCAAGGGCTAGCGCAGTCTTTAGTCGTAAACCTACCGCCATTATCTACGGTTTTCTATCGTTTAAAATAATGGATTGAACAATAAAAAAGCCCTAAAGATTTTGATCTTTAGGGCTTTTTTATGAAGAACATACTTTATTGATAGTTTGAATAATTATTCAGTGAGTAAATATTCATCAAACCCTAGTTTGGTTAAGTTTTCAAATGCTTTCCATACATCATCAGGAATCGTTTGTTGTTCTTGATACCCAAGTGTAGGGTAAATTTTTAGTCGATGTAATTCACCTAAAATAATACTCGCGACATGATCAAAAGTAACCTCATCTGTTGGGTAATCTACAAATCTAATATTAGGCGAACTTATACAAAATTCTATATCGTTCCAATTTTTTAGAAAGGTGGCTAATAAGCGTCTTTCCATATAAGGTTTTTGTACAAGTAATAATGAATTAAGAGTAATATTTTTTTCTTTGAGTAAGTCTTGAGTGAAGAATATATTTTCACCAGTATTAGTGGCTTTTGTTTCGAGTAATATAGCGGAAGAGGGGACTCCCATATCTTTAGCGACATTAGCAAATGTTTCTGCTTCACTCAACGTAAATAAGCCTTCAGTTGCACGGCCTTGAGCACCAGAAAAAATGACTAAAGGAGCAAATCCATCTAAGTAAAGTTGAGCGGCATGTTCAGCTACACGTAAGTCATAACTACAAAGAACAAAAATGGCATCACTTTTTTTTATCGGTTGGTTAAGTAAATGATAATCCCAAATGCGTTGTAATTGAGTAAAAAGAGACAATGACATAAGAACCTCTAAACCATAAAATTACCTTGATAATTACATTCACTAAATTAATATGCAAACAAATGTTTAGTGAACAGCATATTGTATGTACATTTGGTTCTTATTGTGTAAAATAAATGTTACTTGAAGCAATTAAAGATTGACCTAAAGCACATTAACGAGTGAATCTATTTTGTAAATATATAGAAGTTACATGGTTCACAGTTTTGTAACGACAATGTGTTAAGTTAATCTCAAAATAAACATATTAAGCGCTATTTATTGATAGTGACTATAAATAATAATTCTTTGGGAGAAGAAATGGCTGGTGTACTAGGAATGATTTTGGCTGGTGGTGAAGGATCGCGTTTACGTCCTTTAACTGAATCTCGTACTAAACCTGCAGTACCTTTTGGTGGCAGTTACCGTTTAATCGATTTTGCGTTAAATAACTTCGTAAATGCTGATTTAATGCGTATTTATGTATTAACCCAGTTTAAATCACAGTCTTTATTTCAACATATGAAAAAAGGCTGGAATGTAAATGGAATTACCGATCGCTTTATTGACCCTGTGCCAGCTCAAATGCGTACAGGTAAACGTTGGTATGAAGGTACTGCGGATGCGATTTATCAAAATATCAGTTTTATTGAATCAACGGATCCTGAACATGTTTGTATTTTTGGTTCAGATCACATTTACAAAATGGATATTCGACAAATGCTCGATTTCCATAAAGAGAAAGAAGCGGCATTAACGGTATCAGCACTTCGTATGCCAGCAAAAGATGCGTCTGAATTTGGTGTTATTGAAGTTGACGAGCATGGGAAAATGATTGGTTTTGAAGAAAAACCTGCAAATCCTAAGTGTATTCCTGGTCAACCAGGTATTGCTCTTGTCTCAATGGGTAATTACATTTTTGAAGCTGAAAACTTATGTAGAGAGCTTGAGATAGATGCTGAAAATACGGCTTCATCGCATGACTTTGGTAAAGATATCATTCCAAAAATGTTCCCTGTAGGGAATGTGTACGTTTATGATTTTAGTACAAATAAAATTACGGGCGAGAAAGAAGAGGTGTACTGGCGTGATGTAGGTTCTATCGATTCTTATTGGGAAGCGCACATGGATCTTCTGAAAAAAGATGCTCCGTTCTCTCTTTATAACCGTAAATGGCCTCTGCACACATATTACCCACCATTGCCACCTGCAACATTTACTGATTCTGCCAATGGCCGAGTACAAATCATCGACAGCTTAGTTTGTGGTGGTAGTTATGTTCGTGGCTCACGTATTGAAAAATCAGTACTCGGTTTTCGAAGTAATATTGCATCGGCGTGTGATATTAGTGAAAGTATTCTTTTAGGTGATGTGAAAATCGGTGAAGGGTGTGTATTACGCCGTGTAATTATCGATAAAGGCGCAGATATTGCACCTGGAACAGAAATTGGTGTTAATCTTCAGGAAGATAAGAAGAAATATCATGTTTCAGATCAGGGTATCGTTGTTATCCCTAAAGGAGAAAGAATTGGCTACTAAAACGCTTTCGATTTTATTTGCTGCATCTGAAGTCGAAGGATTGATCAAAAGTGGGGGCTTGGCAGATGTTGCCAAGGCTCTGCCTAAATCATTAAAAGACTTAGGTCATGAAATACATATTGCTATGCCTGCTTATAGTGCAATCCCAGAGCGTGATGATGCTGAAGTATTGTTGAGCACGACATTAGAGCATTGGCCTCATACACCATACCAAGTGAGATCATTGAGTGTTGAAGGGATCACGGTATTAGGCATCGAATGTGCTGATTATTTTGATCGTGCAGAAATGTATGCTGAAAACAATCAAGCTTATGCTGATAATGGTGAGCGTTTTGCTTTTTTTAGTGCCGCTTGTTTAGACATGCTGCCTAAATTAAAGATTAAACCCGATGTTATTCATGCCAATGATTGGCATACTGGTTTATTGCCGTACCTTCTTAAAAAACGCTATGCAAACGACGCTTACTTTTCTCAAGTACGCAGTGTTTTATCTGTTCATAATGCGGTGTTTAAAGGTATTTTTCATTACGATGATATTGGATGCCTTTCTGAATTTAAAACGCATTATGTGCCTGAAGCGGCCGTTAGTCATACTCATATTAGTATGCTCAAAGCGGGTGTTCAATGTGCAGATAAGATTAATGCGGTAAGTCCAACGTATGCAAAAGAATTGCTAACAGAACTGGGTTCTCATGGAATGGCTTCTGATTTTCAAGCAAGAGAATCTGACTTGTTTGGTATTTTGAATGGTTGTGATTATAGTGAGTGGAGTCCGGAGACGGATACTTTCATTCCTAAGCAATTTAAAGCCAATCGAATTAGTATGGTTCGTGGTAAGAAAGTATGTAAAGCAGCTCTGCAAGAAGAAGTCGGTTTACCACAAAAAGAAGTGGCAATGTATGGCATGGTTTGTCGTTTAACAAACCAGAAAGGCATTCATTATTTACTTCCAATTTTAGAGCAGTTTTTAAAGCATGATTTGCAAATTGTTATTGTTGGTACGGGTGATCCTGTTCTTGCTGCACAATTAACAGAAATTGCAGCGATACATTCTGATAAGTTTGCGTTTGTCGAAGCATACAGCAATAAGCTAGCTCATTGGATAGAAGCCTCATCTGACTTTTTCTTGATGCCATCAGAATTTGAACCTTGTGGTTTAAATCAGATCTACAGTATGGCCTATGGAACCTTACCTATCGTTCGTGCGGTTGGTGGGTTAAAAGACAGTGTGATTGATTATGATAGTGACAATGAAAATGCGACGGGTTTTAGTTTTATTAACCCTGAGCCAACAGAGTTGCTATTAGTATTAATGCGTTCGTTGTTATTGTATGCCCAAGATTTGAATGAAGTTAAACGAATTCAACTACATGCAATGAAACAAAACTTTAGCTGGTCTGATGCCGCAGAGAAATATGTTGAAATGTATCTAGATTAATTACGACTCAACAATTTCATAACAAAAGGAAAGGTGCAGACCTTTCCTTTTTTATTTGCGACAGATCATCCATTTCTTTGTATTTGAGTATAGAATATCCGTCTTTACGACTTGGTAAATATATTGTGATTTCAAAACTACCAAAATGGGTTGAATACGGTACCTTTTTTCTGGCCTTACTCGCTGGTATTACTAACTCTGTCGGTTTGTTGGGCTTCCAGCATCAATCTATTTCTCATTTATCTGGTACTGCAACGCTATTAGGTACTCAGTTGCTGGCGTTTGATGGTACGACCTTACATTTATTTTATATCATTGTTAGCTTCGTTTTAGGTTCTTCGTTAAGCAGTTTAATCGTAGGGTGTAGTGCGTTAAAATTAGGCCGCAGATATAATTTTGCCTTATTAATCGAAAGTTTATTTTTGTTTGCTGCAATGGTGATTTTAAATGAAGGAAGTCAATGGGGGCATTATTTTGCTTCGGCGGCTTGTGGTTTGCAGAATGGATTAGTAACAACATACAGCGGGGCAGTCGTTAGGACGACTCATGTTACGGGAGTCTTTACTGATTTAGGCATCATGTTAGGGATGAAACTTAAAGGTGAAGTGATTCATCGCAGACGGTTAGCTTTGTATCTGTTTATCGCATTTGGTTTTATTTTCGGTGGTGTTATTGGCGGGTATTTTTATCCTATCCTTGGAACCAATACGTTAGCGATTCCAGCGACATTGTGTGCGTTATTGGCGTTATCTTACTCATTGTATTTATATCAACATCCTGATCATTAAAAATCGATTGTATTTATGGTTTCTTACTAAATTTGAAATAGACATCATTAATTGATTATAGATACAAAAATGGCAGCGATAATTCGCTGCCATTTTTTATTTGTATCATAAAACCAAATTAGTTTGTTTCTTGTACTAGAGGTTTGTATGGGTTTTCTGCAGTGCGGCATGCTGCTGTAGTGAAAAGAACGTCTGTCGAGCTATTTAGGGCTGTTTCAGCTGAATCTTGAACTACACCGATGATGAAACCAACAGCAACCACTTGCATTGCAATTTCGTTAGGGATACCAAATAAGCTACATGCTAATGGGATAAGTAATAATGAACCACCAGCAACACCAGAAGCACCACACGCCGAAATAGCGGCCACTAAACTAAGCAGTAATGCTGTAGGTAAATCAACCTGAACACCCACTGTATGAACCGCCGCCAGCGTAAGAACGGTAATGGTAATCGCTGCACCAGCCATGTTAATTGTTGCACCTAGTGGAATCGATACTGAATAGGTATCTTTATGCAGGTTTAAACGCTCACATAATGCCATGTTTACTGGGATATTTGCTGCTGAACTACGAGTGAAGAATGCGGTTACACCACTTTCACGTAAGCATAAAAATACCAATGGGTAAGGATTACGTTTTGTGCGGATAAATACGATTAATGGGTTAACGACTAATGCGATAAATGCCATTGAACCAAGTAGAACGGCCAGTAGGTGAGAATAACCTGCTAATGCATCAAAGCCTGTTTCTGCAAATGTGCTAGACACTAAACCAAAGATACCGATAGGCGCAAAACGGATAACGACCGTTACAATGCTTGATATACAGTTTGAAAGGTCAATGAACACTTTCTTTGTTGCATCAGAAGCAGAATGAAGACCTAAGCCTAAAGCGATTGCCCAGCCTAAGATACCAATAAAGTTACCCGTCATTAATGCATTAATTGGGTTATCAATAATTTTGAATAGAAGTGTATGCAGAACTTCCATTATGCCTTCTGGTGCACTGTTCGTTGCTGCATCAGTAACAAGAGAGAGAGTTGTCGGAAAAATAAAACTCATTGCTACAGCGGTTAATGAAGCACAAAAGGTACCGACTAAATACAAAACAACCACTGGCTTCATATTTGAGTCTTGCCCACGTTTCTGATTTGCAATCGATGATGCAACGAGAATAAAGACAAGAATTGGTGCAACTGCTTTTAGCGCACTAACAAACAATTGACCAAAAAGGCCGGCAGAAACAGCAAGATCTGGAGCAAGTACAGCAAGAGCAACACCGGCAATAATACCGACGAGTATCTGAAGAACGATGTTAGTATTCATCATTCGAACGAGTAGGGGTTGTGCTGGTGACATATAAAATTCCTTTAATTTAGTGCAACATACATCTTATCTGATGCTTATTCGGCGAATAGTAACATTATTGTCTATTTTTTTGCACTAACTTGTTAAAGACTTCTCAAATTTGCCGATAATATATATATAACGTGCTGTAGAAAGCATCCTTGATTATATTATCAACATATCTTATTAAGTGAGCGATACCGATGAGTGGAATGTTAAGTAGCGTTGATCAACGTACCCAACTAGTGGGTGAAAATCGATTGGAGTTATTGCTGTTTAAGCTTAATACAACCCAAATTTTTGCAATTAATGTATTTAAAGTAAAAGAGATCCTTAAGGTTCCTAAATTAACAAGGCTGCCGGGGTCTCACCATCATATTGCCGGAGTCGCAAGCTTACGTGGTGAGTCTGTTCCTGTTATCGATTTACGTGGTGCCATTGGCATGAAGCCAATGGAGATCGATGAAGATACTAATTTGATCATAACTGAATATAATCGTTCAACTCAGGGCTTTTTAGTTGGCCAGGTTCAAAATATTATAAATACAACATGGGCTGATATTCAACCGCCACCAAAAACCGTGGGTCGTCATAATTATTTAACGGCAATTACGCAAGTGGAAGTCGAACCAAAACAAAGCCGCATTGTTGAGATTATTGATGTTGAAAAAGTCTTAGCTGAAATTATTGAATATGATATTTCGATCTCTGAAGGCGTTTTAGACGAAAATCTTATTCATCATATGCACGGGCGTAAAGTATTAACGGTTGATGACTCAAGCACTGCGCGTGCACAAGTTCGTAGTACATTGCAACAGCTAGGTTTAGAGGTAATAGAATGTAGTGATGGTCTACAAGCCTTAAATTTATTAAAACGATGGTGTGATGAAGGTAAAGTGGTGACTGATGAGATTTTGTTGATGATCACAGATGCTGAAATGCCAGAAATGGATGGTTACCGTTTAACGCATGAGATTCGAAATGATCCACGTATGAAAGATTTGTTCATTACATTGAATACATCATTAAGTGGCAGTTTTAACGATGCTATGGTACAGAAAGTAGGGTGTGATCGTTTTATTTCTAAGTTCCAACCCGACTTAATTGTGGGTGTAGTGCAAGATCGCTTATCTCAGATAATTTAATTTATAGCATTATCGGTGTTAATTACTTGTGTTGCTTTATTTTTCCAGTCAATGCATTTGGCTAGGGGTTATGTAAAGTTAATGACAAAATTGTTACCTTTAGGTATTATTATTGACGGCTCTAATGTTATTAGAGTGATAAAGAGCAAGACACTTTGTCTTTTACACACCAATTTTAAGGTAGATTGTTCGTATATGATCTGGATGACATCCAAGCTAATAATTACGCTGACGGTTTTAGCGTATAGAACATATCACAAGGGACGTGTAAAATCTGAAACTGAACATTAAGTTTAGTGCAGTACCAAAAAGGAGGCCTACGCCTCCTTTTTTATTAGTGGTTTATTGTGTCGCGAAGATCGCAATAGAAAGAGGTGACAAACTATAGTCAAATACGGTTTGTTTTGGCGTTAATTTATTGTATTGAGTATCACAAATTAACAACCAACGACGGTGTTCTGTGGCTTCTGGAAGTATAAATTGAGTCGCTGTATTTGCCTGATTAATAATGATTAATAATTCTTTATCCCCATTATCAACATTTAGATGTAAGCATAATGATTTAGCTCCATGCCAATCACTGTGGTTCATCACATGCCCATCAGGCGCGTACCATTCAACTTTCTGTCCATTTCTTCTTGAACCACTGAATGCATTTATTATCGGAACCATATGCGTTTGACGAGCGTGAATCATCTCTGCCAACCATACTTTGAATTCTTTTGCATTTCGGTTGAGTGACCAGTTAACCCAGCTAATAGTACTGTCTTGGCAATACGCGTTATTATTCCCTTGCTGTGTATGTGAGCAGGCATCAGCAGCGAGTAAGTGTGGAATGCCAAAACTGAACAGAATGGTTGTCATCATATTCCGTTTTTGTTTTTCACGTAGAGCAATAATTCTTGGATTATCGGTCGCCCCTTCAATACCATAATTATCTGAGCGATTATCGCCATGCCCATCTCGATTATCTTCACCATTCGCATGATTATGGCGATCTTTATAACTGACCAAATCTTGCAATGTAAATCCATCATGATAACTGACGTAGTTTACGGGTAATTTGTGAGGCCATCGTGAAGCACTAACCAGATCTCGAGATCCCATTAGCCGTGTTGCTAAGGATTTAATGTAATTTTGTTCACCGCGCCAAAAGCTTTTTGTCGTGTCGCGATACTTATCACAACATTCGTTCCAACCATCAGGGAATTCCCCTACTTGGTAACCGTTAGGGCCAATGTCCCAAGGTTCTGCAATCATCTTCACTCTTTGAAGAATAGGATCTTGAGCGACTGCTTTGAAGAAAGCATTGTTAGGGTTAAATTGGTCATATTCTCGGCCTAATGTGGCGGCTAAATCAAATCTAAAACCATCAATGTGATATTGTTCTACCCAATAACGTAAAGTGTCCATGACTAAATTTAAGCTTGCTTGATGGGTAATGTCGAGTGTATTCCCACAACCTGTATAGTTAGTGTAGTTACCGTGATGGTGCAGATAGTAGTCTTGATCTAATCCTTTTAAATTAAATGTTGATCCGCCATTGCCGCCCTCCGCCGTATGGTTATAAACAACATCTAAAATGACCTCGATGTTGTTTTTATGAAGCTCTCTAATGGCAGTTTTTAATTCTATAACGGCATCGCTTTTTGCATACCGAGGATCTGGGGCCATGAATGAGAGTGGATTGTACCCCCAATAATTGACCATTTTCATATCAAGTAAATGTGGTTCGTGCATACAAGCAGCAACAGGAAGTAGCTGGATTGAAGTAATCCCTTGCTGTTTTAAATGTGCAATATTCGCTGGATCCGCTAAACCAAGATAAGTTCCCCGAACTTCTTCTTTTATCTTAGTATTAAGTAGGGTAAACCCTTTTACATGGGTTTCTAGTAAGATAGTTTCAGAGTGGGGGATCATTGGTCTTGAGGTTTGCTGCCAATCAAATTCATTATTAATAACGACGGATTGTGCCAGTGTCCAACTTTGCTCTGAGGTATAAGGGGGTTGATAATGAGGTGTATTAGCTAATGCTTTTGCATAAGGATCAAGAAGTAATAATTCTTCTTTATCTTTTATGATTTTAAAAGCATAAATGCAGCCAGCAGTAACACCTTCGATAAAGGTATATTTTATAGCACCGTATTCTTCAGTAAATGGGTATTCTTGATGACTACCATCATTATTAAAAATCACTAATGTTAATGGGTAATCAGAAGCATAGTGAACTGAAAAATTACATCCGTGTGCTTTTAGGTTTGCACCTAAAGGGTAAGGGAAAGCTTGGTTGGTAATCACAATGTTCCTCTGGATAAACAACAAAAGCCCAATGCATTATTGGGCTTGTTAAATTTGACTAAGGTTTTTATGTTAAGCCCCAGCTTCTTTATAAAGTCTTTGGCATGCTTTGCCATCGTTATGGAATAAATGACAACGATATGCAGGGATCCCAATCGTAAATTTATCACCAGCATTAACAAGAGCAGTATCAGGTACACGATATATGATATCGGCGTCCGCATCCTCAACGGTTAAATAAATTTGTGTTTCATATCCCAACTTTTCTACCACAAGAACATCGCCATGAATAATGGCATCTGCTTTTTCTGCTGCAATAAGATGTTCAGGTCTTATACCAAGAGACATTCGTTCGCCACGAACCACATTTTTTCCATCTACTGGGATCCAAAATGAAGAGCCGTTTGCAAATTGAACCTTAACTTGATCGTCTTCTACATCATCAATGAAAACACTAATGAAATTCATTTTTGGTGAACCAATGAAACCCGCAACAAAGCGATTTTTTGGGTAATGATAAAGTTCTAATGGAGCGCCAACTTGAGAAACGTAACCGCCATCAAGGACCACAATCTTCTCAGCCATTGTCATCGCTTCAACTTGGTCGTGTGTTACATAAATCATCGTCGAGCCAAGTTTTTTATGCAGTTTAGCTATTTCGATACGCATTTGAACACGGAGTGCAGCATCAAGGTTAGACAAAGGTTCATCCAATAGAAACACATCAGGTTGGGACACTAATGTACGTCCAATCGCGACACGTTGACGTTGTCCTCCAGATAATGCTTTAGGCTGACGTTCAAGTAAATGCCCTAATTGTAGGATATCTGCTGCGTGATCAACTCTTTGTTTTATTTCGCTTTTGTCTTTTTTTGCTAACTTCAAACCAAATGACATATTATCAAATAGATTAAGGTGGGGATAAAGAGCATAAGATTGGAAAACCATGCCGACACCACGCTTAGATGGCTCTACATCATTCATCCGTTTATCACCCATGTAGAGATCGCCAGAAGTGATGTCTTCTAAACCTGCAATACAGCGTAATAGTGTGGATTTACCACAACCTGATGGCCCAACAAAAACGACAAATTCACCAGAATTAATCGTTAAATTAACATTTTTCGAGATCTTAACGTCGCCATAAGATTTGCAGACGTTGCGTAAAGTGACACTCGTCATTGTGTCTGTCCTCTATTCTAATTTTAAATAATTCATTCGAATTGCTTTATGGTTCCATTCTTACGGAAAAGAACCATGCCGTCATCCTCCTCCCTTTGATTTTTTTTGGGGGAGTAGGGGGGAGGAGTACCTAGATCACGTTTTTGAATAAAATCGATGAGCTTCAAAGTTTTATCAACTTTCAGTGTGAGGATTATCCCACTTCAGTGGTATTTTGTGATCTGATACTGACCTAATCAAGATTGAGATCACGCTTTTTATCAAGATAAGTAAAGGCGTAGAAAGTAGGAGGATGAATAATCGGTGTTAATTGCCGAAAATACATTCTGAAAACTGAGTCATCACCCTTATTACTTCAACCCTACGGATGATTCATTAATTATAAAAGGAAGGATTCACAATGAAAAAAGTCCTCAGCACTGTTGCTATTTGCACAATGGCAGCTCTTGGTTCTATTAATGCTTCTGCTGCAATTGAAGAAGGTCAATTAACGATTTGGGTTACTGGTGATAAGGCGTACGAAGGTATGGCTCAGATCGGTGAACGCTTTGAAGAAGACACTGGCGTAAAAGTGACTGTTTCTTTTCCAGATAAAGCAGAAGAGAAATTTGCTCAAGTAGCCGCAGCAGGTGATGGCCCAGATATTCTTTTTTATGCCCATGACCGTTTTGGTGGGTTTGCTGAGGCGGGTCTTTTAGCCGAAATTAAGCCATCTGAAGAATTGAAATCAGAGATTGTCGATTTTGCGTGGGACGCGGTGTCTTATAAAGGTAAAACCATCGCTTATCCTGTTGCTATTGAATCAGTATCATTAATTTATAATAAAGCCGTGATTAAAACGCCACCAAAAAATTGGGAAGATATTCCAGCATTGGATAAAGAGCTTTCTAAAAACAATCAAAAAGCAATCATGTGGCCATTACGTGGCGGAGCCTACTTTACATGGCCGTTGCTTGCGGCTGATGGTGGCTATGCATTTAAAAAAACAGCGGATGGTTATGATGTAAAGAATGCCGGAGTTAATGAACCCGGAGTTCAAAGCGCGATGAGTTTTATCGAGAAAATGGTACAAGACAACGTCATTTCAGCTGATATGGATTACTCGGTTGCTGAATCTGAATTTGTTAAAGGCAATGTCGCTATGATGATTAATGGCCCTTGGGGTTGGTCAAACATTGAGAAAGCAGGTATCGATTATGGAGTTACTACATTACCGAAATTCCATGGTCAGGTATCAAAGCCGTTTGTTGGTGTGTGGGTTGGAGGCATTAGCTCTGCGTCGCCAAATAAAGATCTTGCTGTTGAGTTTTTCGAAAGTTATTTATTAACAAATGAAGGCTTAAAAACACTCAATGATGATAAGCCACTGGGCGCAGTTGCATTAAATTCATTCCAAGAGCAACTGGGTAATGATCCAAGAATTGCAGCCACAATGGATAATGCAATGAATGGTGAAGTGATGCCAAACATCCCTCAGTTCACTACTTTCTGGTATAGCATGGAAGAAGCGCTTGGTAACGTAGTTGATGGACGTCAAATAGTAAAAGACGCATTGGCTGCTGCTGAACAACGAATGACTAAATAAAGCAGTTATGGAGGGAGACTTGTCTTCCTCCTTTTTATTCTCTCATCGTTATACTCCCCTAAATAAGTCTATTTTATCTGATGAGTTGATTTACTAGGTTGGTATTTTTAAAAGGTCTTGAAGCTTATGACAACAACAATTGCTTCGCAAACAAACTATAAATTAATGGCTAAGTGGGGATTGCTTTCAGCCATCGCTGCGATTAATGGTTATGTTTGCGTACTTATGTACTCTCGTGGCGAAACTGCATTCGCAATGTTAACGTTAGTATTAACATCTCTTGCCGTTTACGTATTTGGAAGTAAAAAAACATACGCTTATCGTTATACTTACCCTGGTATCGCAGGGATGATTCTCTTTATTATTTTCCCTTTGATGTACACTATTGGACTGGCGTTTACCAATTACAGTGCAACAAATCAGCTTTCTCTAGAGCGTTCTCAGGCGGTGCATTTAAGCAAAACATTCCAAAGCGGAAAAAGTTATCCTTTTACTTTAATGGATCAAGGTAACGGTTATGCGTTAACGATAAAAGATGCAGGGCAATTATTGGCAACAGAGTCGTTTGACCTAAACCAAGATGCAGAGAGAACACTGGCTTTAGCACCAGTTGAGTATATTCGAGGTAAAAAAGCAAAGATTAAACAGATTATTGCTAAGCGTCCTTACCTTAATTTAATCTCATTATCACTGCCTTCTGGTGAGCAAATTAAAATGAGTGGCTTGCGTAAGTTTGCAGCGGTTGGACCTTTATTTACTTTACAAGAAGACGGTGAAACACTGTTTAACAATAAAACAGAACAGTATTTCAAAGCGAATCATGAAATTGGTTTTTATCAAGAAATTAATGATAACGGCGAGTACGTAGGTGATCCTATTTCACCTGGTTTTGTTGTTAATATTGGGACAGCAAACTTTGAACGTATTTGGAAAGACGATGGCATTAAAGAACCGTTTATCAGTATCTTTATCTGGACGGTTCTGTTTGCAACATTGACCATCGTATTTACTTTAGCGATAGGTTTAATATTAGCGTCTGTTGTTCAATGGGAAGCGCTAAAAGGCAGAGCGGTATATCGTTTACTATTGATCCTTCCTTATGCGGTCCCAGCGTTTATTTCAATCTTGATATTCCGTGGTCTTTTTAACCAAAGTTTTGGTGAGATTAACATGCTGCTTGATAGTATGTTCGGGATTCAACCTAACTGGTTCTCTGACCCATTTACCGCCAAAGTCATGGTATTAATCGTGAACACATGGTTAGGGTTTCCGTACATGATGATTTTATGTATGGGGCTATTAAAGTCTATTCCTGAAGATTTATACGAAGCTTCCGCTATCGATGGTGCGGGCCCGATTCAGAATTTCTTTTATATTACGGTACCCATGATGGTGAAGCCATTAACCCCATTATTAATCGCGGCATTTGCCTTTAACTTTAATAACTTCGTAATGATTGCGCTATTAACAAAAGGTGGCCCGAACATGATTGGCACAACAGAGCCCGCAGGTTATACCGATTTATTAGTGAGCTACACCTATCGAATTGCTTTTGAAGGCAGTGGTGGTCAAGACTTTGGTTTAGCCAGTGCAATTGCAACACTTATATTCTTATTGGTTGGTGGGTTAGCGCTATTGAACCTACGTTTCACTAAATTATCAAATAACTAATTATTTAATAAGGAGTCATTGTTATGCCAATGGTCCAAGGTAAAAACTTAAAATATCGTGTATGGGCAACGCATGTCGCTATGTGGATTTTCTTGGCGATGATTATTTTTCCATTACTTATGGTTATTACTATTTCATTTCGTGAAGGTAACTTTGCAACGGGAAGTATTATTCCAGAAAATCCTTCTCTAGAGCACTGGAAATTGGCACTAGGCATTGCCGTTGAGCACGCTGATGGATCATCTACTCAACCGCCGTTTCCTGTATTAACGTGGTTGTGGAATTCAATAAAAATCGCAGGTATAAGTTCTATATTAATCGTTGCATTGTCGACAACCAGTGCTTATGCGTTCGCAAGACTACGTTTTAAAGGAAAAGAAACTATACTTAAAGGAATGATGATTTTTCAAATGTTCCCCGCGGTATTAGCCCTTGTCGCGTTGTATGCATTGTTTGATAAGTTAGGGCAGTACATACCGTTTTTAGGGTTGAATACTCATGGAGGGCTTATTTTTGCTTATCTTGGTGGTATCGCGCTTCATGTTTGGACCATTAAGGGATACTTTGAAACGATTGATAATTCACTTGAAGAAGCAGCAGCATTAGATGGTGCAACACCATGGCAGGCATTCCGTTTGGTGCTATTGCCACTGTCGGTTCCAATCTTAGCGGTTGTATTTATTTTGTCATTTATTGGGGTAATAACGGAGGTTCCTGTAGCATCTTTACTACTTTCTGATGTAAACTCGTACACATTAGCAGTTGGCATGCAACAATATTTGTACCCTCAGAACTACTTATGGGGTGATTTTGCGGCCGCTGCAGTATTATCAGCATTACCTATTACATTGGTTTTCTTACTCGCGCAGAAGTTTCTCGTAGGTGGTTTGACAGCCGGTGGTGTAAAAGGATAACGATAATAATACGGACCCGTACATTTTTATGGGCAGGGTCCTTTGCGTAAAGAGCTTTATGATGGTTTGGTCGCCGATTGGTAAAGTGTTCAACGCAGTATTGGCATTACGCATAGCTGGGTAAGTGTTGCAGGATGCAACTTTACTTTTTGTAATGAGAGCCTGAGTTTATTTCTCAGGCTTTTTTCTGTCTGTAAGGTAGGTAAATCTGAGGGTTAGGCTAGATCAGGATGATAAACCGTTGACCTATTTCGTCCATTTTCTTTTGAGTGATAAAGTGCTTTATCGGCCATTTCTAACCAAGATAAATAATCAGTATGTTCAGGTGCTAATTCACATACACCCAGGCTAACTTGGTAACTAACGTTTGCCTTTTCACAAACTACAATCGCTTTTTCTATTCGCTTGCGGAGCCTTTCTGTGAAATACAATGCTTGTTCTGCATTGGTACCTGGAAGAATAACGGTAAATTCCTCCCCTCCATAACGACCACAAATGTCGGTGTTACGTGATGTTTTGCGAAGTAGATCTGATGCGTTTCGGATGACGTCATCACCCACAGTGTGTCCATAAGTGTCATTTACTTGCTTGAAGTGATCGATGTCAAAAATGACGATTGATGATACGGCGCCAGACACTTGTGCCGTCTCAAATTCTTTCTTCAAACAAGACTCCCAATAAGCCCTATTAAATAGGTTTGTTAATCCATCTGTTTTACTTAGGTTAGAGAGTTGTTGATTTGACTCTTGTAAGTGAAGCTTGTTTTTGGCTATGTCTGTAACATCATTAATAACCAAACTGACGTGTGAAGCGAGTCCATTTAACGAAGTCAGTGGTGAGAAAGTAATGTTTTGACGCATTTCAGTCAAGCCGCTAGAGATAGGGGTAAAGTTTTTAAATTTGAATAAATAGGGACGGTCTTCCCAAGATGAAAAGCCTCGAGTTTTTAGACTAAAAGAAGCATCTACTTTTTTTCTAAGCCAAGAGGCTGGTAAATCAGGAATGATGTCAAAAATAACGTGACCAAGAATCGAATCAGCAGTGACGCCACTGTAAGATTGCATAAAAGAATTCCAAGCGCATACTCGATATTCTTTATCTAATACGATTAAGCCAGCGTCTAAATCTCCAATGACTTGCATTGCCCAATGAAAGTCATTCATCGCTGTATTTTTCGTATTCATACTAGATGCTCCAAGACTGTTTTAATGGCCTCTAAAGAGTCATTATCCATAAGAAAAATCACATCACACTTTAAATCTAAACTTTCGGCGGAATACACAAATTCGATAGTGAAAATATCCTTATCATAATCTTCTAAAAAAGAATGCTTATCTTTTAAGGCGACTTTTAAATGCTCAGTATCTAGCACGATTGGTTGTCTTAGAGAAATACTGATGTCTAGTTGTTTACTGAAAGACAGAAGGAAAGAAGAAACTAATACATTTGAGATATCAAGAATGGCTTCATTGGTTGTCGTCACTTCTGTTTCATTTGTTGTTGTAATTAATTCAGTTAAATCATTACCATGCAGACAAACTAATGCTTCTCCATTAATACCATTACCTACAAAACGTTGTGAAATAGCGCGATATTCAGAGTTATTAACAACATCTTGCAGTGCCATTCTTAATTCTGAATGATGTAAAGAGGCGACATTAGGTAAAGGCATATCAATAAAACGATCAAATTGTTCAGAAATAAGAGAAGCACTGACTCCTAAAGCAATATTACTGATTTCTTGAATACTAGCGATCACATCGATAGCAGGTGTCACCGATGATAAATAGGGGGATTTTACTAAAAAAGGAATACGGTATTCATAAAATAAACTCGAAATTTCCTCTTTTTTAAACGGCTTTTCAATAAAGCCTTTAGCGCCAAGATTAAAACACCGTTGCTTAGCTTTTTCTTGGATATCGCCAGAGACAATAATGATGTTTGTGTAGTGAGAATTAACAGGGAGGGCACTCAGAACTTCAAAACCGTCCATTACTGGCATTGTAAGGTCAAGAAAAAGTACATCAATAGAATGTTGACTTAATATTTGTAATCCTTCCTTTCCATTTTCAGCATAGAAAATCTCTATATTAGGAGAAGGATCAATGTTGCTAGCAAGCGCTTTACGGGCAATGGTTGAGTCATCGCAAATCAGAATTTTCATTATTATAATATTTGATTAATCACAGGCAGTACACCATCCTAATTTATATGGGCAGCAAATCAACTTTTATCCTGCTTTTGCTCATTTAACTACGATCTGCTTAACATTAACTTTGTAAATTATTATCGAGAATAAGGTTTCCATAGATAAAAAATACGTTTTAAAAAATTGATCTAAGACATGTTATTCATAAAAATTCACATTAGGCGCAAAACAAAAGTTGAATCATTAAAAAATAGTTGAATAATGGTACTAGTTACAAAAGGGCACGAATATACGTGCAACCTACGATTTATAAAAAGAGAATAATGATGAACAACGAATACGTATTAGTTATCAATTCAGGCAGCTCTTCACTTAAGTTTGCTATTATTGACTCCGTTTCTGGCGATGCAGTATTAAGTGGCCTTGGTGAATGCTTCGGTCTTGAAGATGCTCGTATGAGCTGGAAGTATCAGGGAGAGAAAACAGAAATAGCCATTGAAGGCGAAGAAAACCATCATAAGATTGCGATTGGCAAATTGGTAGGTTTAACAGAAAAATTTGGTTTTACCGATGGTATCGTTGCTATCGGTCATCGTATTGTTCATGGTGGTGAGAAATTCACAGAAACAGTACGCATTAATGAAGAAGTAACAAAAGAAATTGAAAGTTTATCTGATTTAGCACCTCTTCATAACCCAGCAGGTGCGATTGGTATTCGTGCGGCGATTGAAGCTTTCCCAAGTCTTCCTCAATTCGCAGTCTTTGATACGGCTTTCCATCAAACAATGCCAAAGCGCGCATACACAGGTGCTATTGCTAAAGAGCTTTACACTGATTTTGGTGTACGTCGTTACGGTTTCCACGGCACAAGTCATTACTACGTTAGCCGTGAAGCAGCAAAAATGCTGAATAAACCAGTAGAAGAATTAAGTGTTATTTCTGTACACCTAGGTAATGGCGCATCAGTATGTGCAATTAAAGATGGTAACAGTGTAGATACAAGCATGGGCTTTACCCCGCTTTCTGGTTTAATGATGGGGACGCGTTGTGGTGATTTAGACCCAGGTATTATTGAATATTTATTGAAGAAAGGTTGGTCACAAGATCAAGTATTTAATTCTCTAAATAAGAATTCAGGTTTCTTAGGTGTATCTGGCCTAACAAGTGATGCTCGTGGTATTCTTGAGGCAATGGAAGAAGGCCACGAAGGCGCAACTCTTGCTTTCCAAGTATTTACTTACCGAGTAGCAAAATACGTGGCGTCATACCTAGCGGCTTTAGATTCACTTGACGGCATTATCTTTACGGGGGGTATTGGTGAAAATGCGTTACCAATTCGTCGTGAAATTTTAAACAACCTTAAAATTCTAGGGTTTGTGGAAGATCAAAAAGGCAATGAAGCTGCTCGCTTTGGCAGTGCAGGAATCATTGCTAAATCAGAAATGCTAAACGCAGTAGCGATGGTGATTCCAACCAACGAAGAATTCGTTATTGCTCAGCAGTCGGTTGAGCTTCTGTAATTTCTTCTAAAATATAGAATATTGAAAAGCGAGCTATGATGGCTCGCTTTTTTTGTTTCTGGGATTTGTGATTGCATATACATACAAAGGAAACACTTGCAGATAATCAATATTAAATTTCATATCCTATTGATTTTATTGTTGATAAGTTATCTCCAACCTTATAAATAAAAATCACTTATCTTCCTACAATCTCTTTCATTTAAAATGTGAACCGTCTCGGGTCGATTTGATTTTTAAACCCTAAGAAAGGGGTTTTTATTGTGTCTTATTTCTCACCTATATAGAGTTTTCACATCTCGATTTTACAAGAAATCTTACTTGTTGGTTTTTTGTAAGCAACCACCAGTCAGAGTAAATGCTAAATACATTAATAAGGAAGAGTATTAAATGAGTACTGCCAACAAAGCTGCTATGTGCGCATCAACCCGTGACGCAAAAAGTCCTGCTGGCTTGTGCCCCTTTCAGCGTAGTGATATCGGTATTATTCCCGTTCGTTATGCCTTGGACGAGATGAATGAGCAAGGGCTACAGATGCACCCATTCCCAGCCTCTGACCCGCAATGGAAAGGTCGATTTACGCCTAAGCAGCGTCAGTATACGTTAAGGCAACTCCGTGATGGTTGGTTGTATGTGTATGATGAAACAGATACAACGTTTCATGAATATCAAATTGAAGGGTATGAGTTTACCAACATTGATTGGTCAAGCGATGAAGCCGATAAGCCCGCTAATAAACGAGGTAGCAAAGGTGAAACGAAGAGTTGCTTAGTGTACCCTGCAAAAAATACGATCTATATGGCATTTGCCCATCAACGTTGGACATGGCGAATGTGTGAGTATATGCGTTCTCATGAATCTAATTGCTCAGTATGGATGCGTAAGGTTAATTTAAAACAATTTAAATCGACCTTAGCTCACCCTCATGCGGGGCTTTCTTCTAAGCTTGGCCACTATGCAGCAGATATAGGAGTCAATGGTGCTCCAGCTGGGATTTTTGATTCGACTTGCACACCATTAGCTTCAACTGAAGCTCAAACTGACAGTTTTAAACATGTAGCAGATAAGCCAGGGTGTTGGGATGTAGATTATCGAGTCGATTTACCAGCCCAAGATTGTGGGATGTTTATTGCGCTTGATGATCCTTTAGCGGATGTATCCGATTTATTCTTACCACTTGCAGAAGAAATCACACTACGCAGTGCAATACACAAAGATGAAGATAATATCCATAAACTGCAAATGGCTGAAATTACCCGTAATCTTGGTCGAGTAAGGTTAAAGCCTGAGGAGTTACCTGAGCAAATTAACGATGATCCAATGAAGATATTGGAATTTGAGCGTCAGTTAACCGAATACCTTGCCATTCAATCTCTGGCAGATAAAGAGTCTGCCGCTTTTGATTCAAACCCAAGCATTGGCAATGCCCCATTTACCCCACTTCAAGAAGAAGCGTTAGAGAAACACTCTGAACTAAAAGAGAAATACCATTTTACGCCCAGTGATGAGCAGAAAACCGCTTGGGAAAAGAATACACTCTTCAGTGATGAGGTTAATTGGAATGAATTAGATGAGTTTCTTACTCAACACTACACCCAACTTAAAGATCAAGATAAGCGCATTGCCATGCTCTATCAAGATTTTATGGAGGCGTTTGAGCAGCTAGGAACGGATCCATTCGTCATTGGTATTGATAATCAAGATGAAGCACACCTCACTTATTTACTAAGTTTAATTAGCCAATATGTACAGGTAATAAAACAAACGGTGAATACCGAGAAGGAGTACGCCACTCTAGAAAGCGCACTTTCCCTCGATTCTCCAAAAACACTGTTTTCATTAGCGTCATTGGGTTTTTCAAACGACAATTTACAAGCGCTTAATGATCATGTGGAAGATCTGAGTAATCACCTTCTTTCTACCAATAGTTCAGGTGATATGGGGGCATTATCGGGAGCGATAGCGAGTTGGGGAGGTTTTACTGATGATATTCGAATTCAAGATAATAAATGGTTTAAAGCGCTAGCTGAGCCTGTACAGTTAAGTTTTATTGCTCTGAAAAATGCAGTGACAGGCCAAGCTAAAGAGAGTTGGCGAGGGATAGCGAATTTACTGTTTCCACATCAAATGAACACAGCAACAACGCCTCAGGGGATGATCAGTAATTTAAGGTTGGTCATATTAGAAGCTTTGGTTAACCCCGAGGCAATTGTGATACATAACCCAGATTATCCTGCACACTTTGCCGCGTGGCAGCGAAAGATGAATGCAGAAGTGATGATCATTCGTCAAATTAGTCAGCCACCATCAGGGCAACTGACACCGAAAAACCATCAAATACAAACCATGCGCAGCGCTCAACAAAGAATGCAAAAGCTATTGAGTAGTGAGCTTCCAGTGATGGTGATGCTCAAGTATGAAGCCGTCAATAATGCCGCCAAGCAAATGCTCAATGAAGCAATTGAGCGCAGTTGGCAGCAAGGTAAAGATATTACTCAAGCATCGTGGAATAAAATGGGGAAGATGGGAGGGGTTGTCGCCATCCTTAACCTTTGGAACACGGCAGCAGTGCTTAAAAATATCCATCATAAAGCAGCGCAACATCCAGAGAGTGATTTATGGACCGACCCTGCTGTTAGAGAAGCAACCTATGCGACGAGTTATGCGGTATCAGCTGTCACAGCAATGTGGAGAGATGTAGCCTGGGGCAAGATGGCGACTAACCAATCTTTACTTTCAGAGTCACTGAAAATAGCATTGCGAAGTAGTACTCATTCATACGAACTTAGACAAAGTTTAGCAACCTTTGCCAAAACAACCGCTGCGGTATCTTTATTTGGCTTAATGGCGACAGGATTAGAGACGTGGGAGAGCCATGATAAATTTAAAGATACGAGTCATTCACCAATGGAGCGGTTTGGGTATGGGCTGAAAGGGGCATCTACTGCAGCCCAACTGTTTGTATTTTCTATGCAATTTAGGTCAAACATTTATAGTTTAATAGGTCGAACTAGTATTAGTTCTATTATTGCTCCTTGGATGCTGACCACATTTATGGTTAGTTCAATTCTCTTATTTATCTCAATTATAATTATCAATGCTTTTAAGCGTACCGAACTAGAAAAGTGGTTATTGCATTCCACATGGGGGAAAGATGCAAAAGATTGGGAAGTCGTTGATGAGTTGACCCGATTGGAGCAGATTATTCATAAGCCTCAAGTAAGGCTCAACAAAGTATTTTCTGGTTCTCCTTCTAAAGCAATATACGGTTCCGTTGCGGGGCAACAATGGCAATTAGAGATATCTTTGCCCATGCACACAAAAGGTAAGTCCATTGGTTTACAAGTTACGCGCACGCCAGTGCAAAATAATTACAGTTATGTGGCTTCTTCACCAAAACCTGCGGTGTTTGTAAACGAACAAAATGGTATTTGGAGTAAAGATGGAACGGGAAACCCTGTCTATCGTTTAGATTTAGGTGGTACAACCAAAGATAGTATTACGGCCTTCATTAGCTTACCTTTTAACTGGCAATCATCAGAGCATGATCAGTTAGGCTATATCGCTTCAGGTAATAGTCAAGGTGAGCTTGTTATATTGCCAGCAAGGAAAGATAACGTTATTCGCACTATTAAAGTTGAGGTGAATGATGAGTTCTAAAGACCAAATAATTAAATTAAAAGAAGAGTTATATAGTGCAGATGTTATTTATGCATGGGATTATGAAGGGGCTGGATTAAGATATAATAATCTATTTAACTGGGGGTATTCGGTATTTATTGGTTTACTTATCTTGTTATTTCTTTGGTCTGTTTCTGAAGATATAACCTTAAATTCATATTCTTTTTGGGCGATATTTACTTTTCTAACTATGATGGTATTGATTTCAAGATATCTTTTTACACCAGATAAACATCGTTGTTATCACTTAACTCCAATAGGGATTCATTATACTGAACAAGACATGATCCCAGAAGTGGCTTATAAAATCGCGCGAGGCTTTGCTTGGGTTGGTATTGTGGTCTGTATTATCGTTGCCTTTATGTTTGGCCCTTTAGCTTTTGTTGGAGCAGGGGCCTTTGCGCTCATGTCATTTGGGATGACAAATTTCCAGTCAACTATACAAGAGCATGAAGTTTTTTTTTCTGATAGGCCAATTTTATTTAATCTAGTTAACGATACTATGTTCAGAGTAGACAGTTATATAGCTCCTGGTTATTGTTGTCGCCGAGACTTTTACGTGCCTTCTTTAGAGCAAAAGAAACAAATTATAACAGCGATTCAAAATAGCAAAAAAAATATAGAGTACGTAGAGTTAGCTAAGTTAAATGATATGTTTAAGCATCCTATTTTCATTCAAGATTAGAATGAAGCAATCGAAATTGATCTACCTATTAGATTTAGGCGGCACAACCCGAGATACCATTACGGTCTTCATTAACCTGCCTTTTAATTGGCAAGCATCAGAGCATGATATGTTGGGATATATTGCTTCAGGTAATAGCCAAGGTGAGCTTGTTATATCACCTGCATTCAAAGAACCTTCTATTAGAACAATTAATGTGGATGTGAACTAAATGAATGCAGATGAACAAAAAAAACGGCTAAAAGATCAACTTTACAACGCTAATATAATTTATTATTGGGAGTATCAGGGCGCGGGTCAAAAATACACTAATTTAGCCTATTGGATTTTGTCAATATTTTCGGGAGGGATACCACTATTGTTTCTTTGGTTGGTTACTGACCTGACAGTAGACTCACCTGTTTTTTTGGGGCTCTTTATTTTATCAACGACGTTGGTGTTTATAGGGAGATACTTATTTGCACCCGATAAAGACTATTGCTACTACTTAACTCCAATGGGGATTCATTACACTGAACAAGACATGATCCCAGAGATGGCTTATAAAATCGCACGAGGCTTTGCTTGGGTTGGTATTGTGGTCTGTATTATCGTTGCCTTTATTTTTGGTCCTCTGGCTTTTGTTGGAGCAGGGGCCTTTGCGCTCATGTCATTTGGGATGACAAATTTCCAGTCAACCGTAGATAAGAGCTATATATTCATTGATGAGCGTAGTGTTGTTTTTAATGTGATGAATGATAGTGTACTTTCACTCTCAGTCCCTGGGAAGGGAGGCTTTGAATATGTGGGTGATATATATACGCCGACTCTCGAAAAAAAAGCTGAATTGCTAACTCATTTGATTTCACTTTTCCCAGAAATGGAAGTTGTCAAAATTAAAAGACTAAATGATAAATATAAACATCCAATTTATCAGCAAGATGAAGTTGCAGAGTGATTGAGTGAACCTAGATGTCTGAATGCTGAAATTTATAGCATCATAAAATTAGGAATATTTAAGGTGCGATACTTTACCAACCCCAACCAACGAAGAATTCTTTATTGCTCAGCAGTCGGTTGAATTACTGTAATAATTCAGTAATTACCTATTTATATTAAAAGGCTCAGACTTAGGTTTGAGCCTTTTTTGTTAATGTAGTCTGTGAAATTTGAGAATACTTACTTCTTACTTCTTTCTGGTTGTTCTATTAATTCATTGAATCGTTCATGAAGAAAATCCAGAAACAGTCGGATGCGCTTTGGTTGATATTTTTTACTGATGTATAGCACATGTAAATCTGCGCTTGATGTTGATGAATTAAAGTTTTTCATGTGCCCATTGAGTAAGGTGACTAATCGTTTATTCTCAATGTCTGCTTGCACGTCTAAAGCTGATTTTAAAGCAACGCCAACTCCTTCCAAAGCCCAATGCCTAATGACTTCGCCATCATCTGAGAATCGCTTTGGAATAATAGCGATGACACTTTTTTGCTCTTCATCTTGAAAGTGCCATGTTTTCAATTCTTCATTGCTGCGAATCATTGCTAGGCAGTTATGATTCACTAAATCTTGAGGTGTTAATGGCGTTCCATGTTGTGCTAAATATTCTGGTGAAGCACACAATACTCTTTTACTTGGTGATAAACGTCGTGATATTAAACTGCTATCGGCCAACTCTCCATATCGGATCACGATATCGATACCTGATTCAGCAATATTAGAGATACGATCGTTCAAATATAAATAGGGAACAACGTTGGGGTGTTGTTTACAGAACTCAGATAATATAGGAAGAATATATTGTCTACCGATGTCTTTTGGCGCTGATATTCTTAATGAGCCCTTGACTTCTTTAACCCCGTTTCGGATTAGATTTTCTGTTTCATTAACGTTATCCAATATCTCGATACAGGCTTTATGGTAAAGCTCTCCTGAATCAGTGAGTGATAAATGCCTCGTGCTTCTATTAAGTAGCTTTACACCATACCTTTCTTCAAGAGCTTGAAGCCTTGCTGTCATTGTGGCCGGAGAAAAACCAAGTTCACGCCCTGCAGCGGCTAATCCTTGATGTTTCACTATACTCACAAACATCGTCATATCAGAAAACTTATCCATTTATCCTCCTGCTATTTCATTGTTCATCTCAGCTGAATAATTAGTTCATATTTTACCTAATTATCAAAGTATCATGAATGAATATAATAGCAACCATAGGCCAGAGGAGAGGGCGAAATAAAGAGTCGAAGTGATGATGGATAACACTTAAAGGCCTTTAACTAATAATGAATACGATCTTTATAGGTACTTAATGTTAGGCCATTAAAGATTGACATAAATAGAGGTAAATCATCATGAATAAAGAAAAAATGCCATTTCAGGTGTGGATATTAACCCTAGCGGCCTTCGCTATTGGAACTGCTGAGTTTGTTATTGCCGGTATTCTTCCTCAAATAGCGGTATCACTTTCGATTACGGAAGGTCAAGCTGGCTATTTAATTAGTGCTTATGCGCTTGCGATTGTGATTGGCGGGCCAATCTTAACGATTTATCTCGCACGTTTTAATAAAAAGATTGTACTCATCGGGTTAATGGTTCTGTTTATTATCGGCAATATCCTATCTGCATTAGCGCCTAATTATAATTTACTTTTAGTGAGTCGTGTTGTCGCTGGTCTTGTGCAAGGCCCGTTCTATGGTATTGGTGCAGTAGTCGCAACGAATCTAGTCTCAGAAAAAATGGCAGGGCGTGCTGTGGGACAAATGTTTGCAGGATTAACGTTGGCGAATGTGTTGGGAGTACCTGCGGGGACTTGGATAAGTTTACAGTTCGGATGGCACATCACATTTTTTACTGTCGCCGCTTTCGGTGCGATTGCGATGGTATTTATTTTAACGTCTATTAAATCAACAGGTCATAGTGAAGCTAAAGATATTAAAACTCAGCTTATGGCATTTAAAAATCCAATGTTACTTATTAGTTTAGCGATCACTGCGTTGTCATGGTCTGGATTTATGACGCTATATGGTTATCTTGCGCCGATTGCTATGCATATCACTGGTTACGGGGAGGCTGCGGTTACTTGGATCTTAGTGATTGTGGGGGCAGGTCTGATTATTGGTAACATACTTGGGGGCCGATCTTCGGATAAAAATCTCGCGAAAGCATCCATGTTTTGGGCGGTAGCGATGCTTATTTCACTGATTCTTGTTGGTTTATCTGTTGATAACAAAATATTGTTTGTGGTTACGGCTTTTGTGTTCGGTATTGCTTCATTTGCAAATGTACCAGCGATGCAACTTCGAGTGATGAAACATGGTGGTGAAGGTCAAGAACTTGCTGCTACCGCAAATATTTCAGCGTTTAATTTAGCGAATGCTTTTGGTGGGTTACTTGGTGGTTTGGTGCTTGATAGCCATGTAGGGGCGAGCATGATCCCTTATGCCGCTGTTGTTGTTCCAATCATAGGTTTGTTCTTTATTGCCAAAGCAAATCGAAATGAAAATGCATCGAATAAATTAGTGTCTAGCTTAACGAGTTAATAAAAGAATGTTGATTGCATGGTTTCTTTATCAAGAAATACGAAATTAATGATAAATGGTTTTAATAAGGTGAACAGAATGAGCAAATTACTTCAGAAAACAAGTTTAAAAGGATTGGTTCTACAAAACCGTGTAGTAATGGCACCAATGACTCGCGCTCGTACAAGTCAGCCCGGGAATATACCAAACGAAATGATGGCTACTTACTATAAACAACGTGCGAGTGCGGGGCTAATTATATCTGAAGCGACTCAAATTTCAGATGATTCACAAGGGTACTCATTCACTCCGGGTGTTTACACTGATGAGCAAGTAAAAGGATGGCAGTTCGTTACTAAATCCGTTCAAGAGCAAGGTGCTGCTATGTTTTGTCAGCTTTGGCACGTAGGGCGAGTCTCTCATCCTACTTTCCAAAAGGGAGAGTTGCCTATTGCGCCTTCTGCATTATCTCCAGTTGAAACTAAGGTTTGGATCTCTGATGAGAAAGGCAATGGAAATATGGTGGATTGCATTCAACCGCGAGAAATGACTCAGGCGGATATCGATCGAGTTATTAAAGATTTTGCTCAGTCAGCAAAGAAAGCGATAGAAGCGGGCTTTAATGGCGTAGAGATTCATGGCGGCAATGGCTATTTGATTGATCAATTTTTACGTACAAATTCAAATAAGCGCACGGATAACTACGGCGGGACGCGCGAGAATAGAACCCGATTCCTTCTTGAAGTGGTTGATGCGGTAATTGAAGCCATTGGTGCTGACAAAGTGGGGGTTCGCCTTGCTCCGTTTATTACGTTTAAAGACATGGATTGCCCTGATATTGTTCCTACTATTCTTGATGCATCAAAAGAGCTTCAGGCTCGTGACATTGCTTATATGCATTTATCTGAAGCTGATTGGGATGATGCTCCCGTTATCCCTGAGAGTTTTCGCATTACATTACGAGACATTTTCACAAACACTATTATCGTGGCAGGCAGTTATACGCAAGAGCGAGCTGATGAGATATTAGATAAAGGCTATGCTGACTTAGTCGCTTTTGGTCGTCCGTTTGTTTCTAACCCAGATTTAGTGTCACGATTAGAGAATAATTATGAATTTTCTGGATTAGATGGTGCGACGTTGTTTGGTGGTAATGAACTTGGCTACATTGATTACCCTATGTTTAAAGGGGAATAGTGACATTATCGATTCAGTTGATGAGACTATTCGCATTGTATTTAAAGCTCAAATTTTGGTTTGAGCTTTTTTTGTTTTTAGTCAGTAAGTTCAGGAAAAGAGCAAAGGAGGATTGATTTACTTTAGCGATACCTTCGATGTGCATGTAACATCTCCTTACATTTTAGTGATCATTGTCACACTTTTCTTTCTATAAAAAATAAAACCTTGTTGTTAATAAGTTTATTAATGATAATCACTCGCATTATCAGAGCTAAAGGAAAAAGCAGTGAAAAAATCAACATTAAGTATCGCTATTTCAGCCGCCGTATTAGCTTCATCAGTATACGCAGCACCAGAAGTCACCGTTTTAGATAAGACTCTTGAGCCAGCAGGTAACTTCTTAGCTTATACCGAATTTGAATTGTCAGGTGAGCCACTCGCTGAATCATTAGGCCTTGATTTAGATGTCTTGGATCCAAATGTTGCCGATGATCCAACGCCATTTGATTTTGCATCAGGTATTGAAAGCTACGAATATTCTGAAGAAGCGATGTACGCACTAAACTACCAATCGACAATGGGCCCTCATTTAGTCAATGGCCCTGCGAACAAAGCTCGAGGTGGTGAATTAGCCGATTTAGGTAAACGTGTTATTGAAATGGCAACCGCGGTTGGTTTTCCTGTAAGTGAAGTTCCTCAGAATATGTACCCCATTTCACTTCCTTATGTTTCTGGTAGCCCTGAATTTGCACAAAAGCCTGATACAACCACCGTTAATGGTGATGAAGTTGAAATTACAACAGCTAAAGGCAATAGCAAAACAGTTCAAACTGAGGTACCTGCTTATTTCCGTGATTACAAATCGCTAGCGTGGAATGACGCTTCTTTTGATAAGTCATTTAATCCAGCTGCAACTGGTGGCATTCTTCTTAAAGAAGTGATGTGGTCTCAAGATTTCTTAGGTGGTATGCACGTAACAGCGACGGATGAAGAAGTGGAAGCGGAATCCGCTGTCATGGATCAAGATGGTCAGCACAGTTTAGGTGTATCAGCGGCAGATGGTTTTAACGGCATGCTTCTTACTGAGATGTCGGTTGATAAAATGCAAATCATGCAAGAACAAATGGGCTTTGATGGCAAAACATTAGGCGTGAAATTTGGTCCTGATTACAACCCGTTTAAGAAACCGATTTGGTTCGCACATAAAGTTGCGGTGACCGAAGGGCAGGAAAATGGCGTTAAATCGATTAAAGCATTGAAAGTGACAGATAGCTCATCATCATTACGTGATACATGGTCAATGTTATGGCCTGTTTCAGAATTCTTTGCATACAGTGATCAACGTACAGTAAATGCCGCTCAAAATCCGGCGTTTTTAGCTGTATTTGATGGTGCTCCATTTGCTGCTGCACCAAAAGTAAATATTGATGGTAATGAGAAGAATGATGTTATTGCGACAGATGCATTTTCACTATCAAACAACCTGTCGAATTTATTATTTAAGAATATTGCTGCTCTGCATTACAACAAAGCCCAAGGGACATTTGTAACCGAAAATAAATCAGGTAAACAAGGCAATAAAGTTGATACTTACGATGCCGCGTATTCAATTGTCGCTCTGTCTATTTATCAACGAGCGAAAGATGCACTGCCTGTCGGTTATGCTTCAGCAGAATCAGGTGATGTGAATTTAAAAACAGACGCAGGTAAAGAAGCGTTAGCGATGATCAAAGGTCAAGCCGATTTCATCATTAATAAATTAGTGACTAAAAACGGTTTAGTGGCTGATGGTGCAACGTTATCTAAGACAGTAAAAGTGGGTAATGAAACATCATTGGATGCACAGTTTGCTGCGATTCGTGGTTTAGTTGCTGCGTTTTTAGCAACCGACGATGTGAAATACAAACAAGCTGCTCGCTCTATTTACCTAGCGGTAGAGAAAAACATGTTTGATAAGAACATCAATACGTGGGCTTCGGTACCAGGCAAAGCCACGATTCATACACCATATACGGCGGCTGCGATTTCTGGTGGTTTACGTGAAGTCATCTTGCATCTTAAAAATGAAGAAGGTGAAAATGAACCAGCGCTTGAGTTAACAACACTAACTAACCGTTACGTAAGTTGGTTCCGTGGTGTGATTAATGGCGGTATGCAATTAGCTGAATGGATGGGTGATTCGGGTGAAAACCAATTAAAAGGCAGTAAATCAACAGATACTGACGAAGATGGTGTTCATCAAATTATTGCTGCTGGTGGTAAGTTTGGTACGGCAATGACAATGGCAAATAAAGTCAGTGTTAAGTAACGATTAAGTAATATTATGTGCATTCAGGCAGCGATTTTTCTCGCTGCCTTTGTCGTTTCTATTGTCTTAACACGCAACATAAAGTTCAACCAGAGTAGGTGTCGATGATTATGGCTGTAAATCAGATCTCTGAATCAAAAATAGAATTGAGTAAATTTAGTCAGTGGTGGCAACGTTTAGCCTATCATCATCAATGGGCTGAAGCTCTACTTTATACCATGTTTATTAGTGGTGTTTTACTTTGGGATCGTGTTGAAATTTATTGGCAAGTTGAACGGTGGGTACTACTAGGCCATATGCTGATTGGTGTTTCTCTTTTTATTTTAGTGGTTGGTGCATTTTGGGTTTCCCATCGTCGATTAATTACTAAAAGTAAAAAGGCCTTTCTTCGCCATACGGGTAATGCCATTGAATGGCTACTTATTATCTGCAGCCTTAGCGGTTTTTATCTGTTCTTTATTGGTAAACCTGGCAATGAGCTAGGACTCTTTATTCAAGATGTGCATTTTTATTCTTCGTGGTTACTTGCACCATTAGTGTTTCGTCATGCTATGCGTTGGACCGTTCTAAAAGTATTTAAAACAACAAAGTAATAAATGAAAGAGCTCAGACTCTTAATTAAATTAACCTATTTGAGGTCACTATGTTTGCAAGTTTTTTAATCACCCTACGAGAAGGGCTAGAAGCCTTTTTGTTGGTTGGAATTGCACTGTCGTATTTATCAAAATTAAACGCACGCCAATACAATAAATATATTTATGTTGGAGTGTTTGCGGGACTCATTTTATCGTTAGCCATTGCGGTTGTATTTCAGGTTGTTGTTGATCAGTTTAGCAGTGAGTTGTACCGCAATATTCTTATGGCAGGGATATTACTCTTTGCTACTGTCGTTCTTACTTATATGGCTATTTGGATGCAAAGTCAGGCTAAAAACCAAGTAGAAGGCATGAAAAAAGAGATTGACGATATGGTCTCTAAGGGCAATGTTGTCGGGTTGGTTTTCTTATCGTTTTTAGCGGTATTGAGAGAAGGGTTTGAAACCATCTTATTTTTCTCTGCATTGATGTATTCAAACTTTGGCGCATTCAGTACACAAGATGCACTTATTGGTGCAGTCGCGGGTTTAGTTTTAGCTTTTGTTATTGTTTGGATGATGCTTAAAAGTACTAAAAATGTACCAATTCGTTCATTCTTTCGTTGGACGAGTTTGTTGATTATTGTTATTGCCGCCGGTTTATTATCTTCTGCTATTAATATGCTTCAAGCCGCTCATTTACTTCCAATTTTGCATGCTCAATTGTTTGATATCTCGCATATTCTCGATGATAGAGGTGTTTTTGGCACATTTTTACGTGCTTTATTTGGTTACAATTCATCCCCAGGTTTATTGCAATTATTAGTATGGGGAGGATACATGGCAACATTTGTTACATTTTGGAATAGAGGTTATAAGCAAGCATGAGTGAATCAACAAATAAAAAACACGTTGTAGTACTTGGTGCTGGTCCGGCAGGCCTAATGTCTGCATGGGAGTTAATGGATGCAGGTTATCAAGTTACGATTATTGAACGAGATGATCACGTAGGCGGAATGTGTGCAACTCAAACATTTACCGGAGAACATGGCGAGTATCGTTTTGATTTTGGTGGGCACCGTTTTATTACTAAAAATCCTAAATTATTGACCTTTGTTGATAAATTGATGGGCGATGATTTACTGTTTGCACAACGTAAGAGTGTTATTCGTTATAAAGGCCGTATTTATCAGTATCCGTTAGCCTTAGTGGATCTCATTAAAAATGCACCGCTGCCCCTATTATTGGGGGGAGGCGTTGATTTTATCAAGCAATTATTTAAATCAACACCTCATGATAGATCGAATGTAAGTTTTGCCGAATGGATAGAAAGCCGTTTTGGTCGTACTTTGTATAAACACTTTTTTGAAGGTTATACCGGTAAATTATGGGGAATCGATCCTAAATTTTTATCTGGTGATTGGGCATCTCAACGTATTAGTTTGATGGATTTAAAAGACGTTGTTCGACGTTTATTACCAGGTAAAAAATCATCCGTTCGTACCTACGCCCGACAATACCGCTATCCTAAATTAGGCTTTGGTCAGCTATACACCAGATTAGCGGAAGAGTTAGAAGCACGTGGTGCTAAAATCTTATTAAACAGTGATGTATGTGGCCTTGATGCTGAGAATAATCGTATTGGTTCTGTAAGTTATAAACACAATGAAGAAGTAAAGCATATTCAATGTGACGAGCTTATCTCAACGCTTCCATTGTCATTAATGTGTAAATTAACGGACTTTGACAGTCAACTAGAGTTCCGTTCATTACGCTTTATGAATATGCCAATGGAGACAGAGAATATCTCTGATAATACATGGCAATATTTATCTGATCCTGAAATGTTAGGTACTCGTTTGCAAGAACCAAAACGTCGTTCATCGTATATGGCTCCAGAGGGACGTTCATCAGTGATGATCGAGATCCCATGCAATAAAAACGATGATGTTTGGAATATGGATGGCAAAAAACTACAAACGCGTATTTTGAGTGATCTTGAAGCTCTGGGTGTTGATCCTAAATTAGCGACAGGAGAGTTTTTTACCTCATACACAGAGCACGCCTACCCATTAATGGATATTACTTATCAAGCCAAACGTGAAAAGGCCATTACCCATTTATGTCAATTTGAAAATTTAATCATGACTGGGCGACAAGGTACTTTCCGTTACATTTTCACTGATACAGCGATGGAAATGGGAATGATGGCCGCACAAAGTGTGATTGATGGCAAAGATCGTCGTCGTGAAATATTTGATTTCCGTAATGAAAAAACGGTGATTGAAGTTCAAAGCGTGGCGTAAAGCGACCTTTAGGAGTGATAAATGAATAGATATGGAAGAGTGATGGTGCGCCAATTATTCGTCTTGTTTTTAAGTCTACTGTTCAGTGTGTCTTCGTATGCGTATTCTTACGCAGCGGCAGGTAAAGAGCCAGTTATTGAAGGGCGAGAAGCGATTTTACAAGCGCTAACAATTCCTGACTATGCTGCAGTTAGTGCATCGGTAGCTGGTTTAAATGACGAATTTATTTACTTGAAAAATGAACATCAAGTTGATCTTTTAACGCCGATGTTAGAAGCCATTGATAATAAAGATGCAGAGAAAATAGAAACTTTAATGGATTCTGCGGTAGTAGAAGAAATTATTCGTCGATTAGATGGTGCAGAGAAAAATCTGGATGATTATCAAGTAGCCAAAGTACTGGTAGTGAAAAGTAAGTTATTTTTAGATTTACTTGCTCCAAAAATGAATGGCAGCCAACGCCAAGAAGCGACTCAAGCGATTCAAGGTGCGTTAGCCTCTATTGGTAATCCTGGGGTATTTGGAGTAGGAAAAGCACCCGCAGATCCTGCTGAATTTTCAAAGCAAAAAGCACTGCTGCTCAATGCGATCCGTGATTTTAAATAAAGAATGAACGGCAATAAGTACGTTTGGTTATTGATTTTTGTCGCCAGTTATTTTCTTTGGGGATTATATGTAAATCAATACCCGATAGAGATAACCAGTGATGATGCATTTAATTTTTCACGTGCGGTAGAGCGATTTTCTGTTTTGGAATTTCGCCCTCATTTTCCTGGTTATCCCGCGTTTGTGATCTTGAATAGGGTCGCAGCGACAATAGTGAATCCCATTACAGCGAATGTGTGGGTGTCATTACTTGGCGCACTAATGTTACCTCTGCTTGTGGCTCGTATTGTTTTTATATTATCGGCGTCATGGTGGAAGTCGGCTTTAGGTTGCGTTGTGTTATTAATGCAACCGTTGTTGGTTTCAATGGCATTAAGCGGTTTATCAGATCCAATCGCTCTGGCATTTTTCCTTATGGCTGTTATTTCAGCTATTTTACAACGGAATTATCATGTTGGTTTTTGGTTAGGTTTGATGTTGGCATCAAGACCTTCTTATTTTCCATTAGCGATGGGATTAGCATTATTTCCATTATTTGTACCAAGTCATCTGTTGAAGCTGAAAGCGTATTTTCAAGCGGCTAGTGTGATTGCGATTATAGGATGCGTTAGCTTACTGTTTATTTTGCAACATGATGGAATGGCGTATTTTGAAGAAGGAGTACGTTTTACCCAAGGACATTTTGAGATATGGGGAAATACGGCTGAGGGTAATCAATCTCAAATTATACAGTGGGTGAAAGGGTTGATGAGTGCTTATGGTTTGGTCATCCTTAGTTCCATTTTTATTCTTCTTATTTGGTCACTAAAAACAGTATTTAAAAAACCATCAGAGCAACAATTAAAAGCACGTTATGTTGGAATGATTTCTGTCATCGCATTGATTTATTGGGTTTGGATTACGTTAGGCCAAAACCCAGATAATTTACGACATTGGGCTCCGGTTTTAGTTCTTGTCATTATTGTATTTTCGATGAGTTTTTGTTCTATGTTTTGGCAAAATAAAAAAGGAGTTGTGCCTTTATTTGTCATTCTTTTGTTCATTGTTACCGGTGATAAATTAACTGTTGAACAATCGAGACAAGCACCAATACAGCAAGCGATAGCATGGTTTGAAGTACACCCTGAGGCCTGTATGATCGGAACAAATTACAGTGTTAATTTACTCAGAGATAGGTTAAGTGAACGAGCCGTTTACGATATGTATTATCCGAGTAGCAATATTAAATTACACGAAGCGGCATTAGTATCACCAGAAAGTGCGTGGCGAATATCAGGAACAGTATTAGAAAAAGGAATATTAGTTCAGCAATTTTCTGCTCGATTCATCGGGGAAAGAACACTGTATTTATATCAGATAATTGATGGGCAATAGGTTGAAATGAAACAATTGGGTAATACAACGATGAAATTAAGTAGTAAATGGACATCGGTACACTGGCTAACACTCATCTTATGCATGAGTGTAAGTCAATTTGCTTCGGCAATCGAAAAAAGCAGCTCGATTCTGTTCAATTCAGATAAGTCACAATTTATTAGTGCTAATTTTGATGCGGGGAGTGTGAGTATTATTAACAGAGTGAGCGGAAAAATCATTAATGAAGCGACTGTTGGCAGAGACATTCGCCGAGTTGCTATGAGTGATGATGCTAAGCAACTCTTAGTGACAGATTATTTAAGCGATAGCGTTTTATTACTCAATGCTAAATCGTTAAAGGTTGAGCATATTACCCAAGTACCTTCACGCCCATTTGGTGCCGTTTTTGACGCGAAAAATCAGCAGTATTACGTAACGAGTTTTGAGAGAGATAAGCTGTTAGTGATAGACCGTTCAGGCAGTGTAATCAAAACCATCAGTACAGAATCAACCCCGCGAGGGCTTTCATTGATGGATGATGGACGTCTACTTGTATCACACTCGTTAACCGGACAGGTTTCTATCTTTGATACGAATAGCGGTGTCCCGACTTTAATTAAGGTGATTCAATTAGCTGATTCTGAAGCGCATAAAGAAAAAACAACGCCTCAAGGTAAACCAAGATTGCTGGATAACATTGTTATATCTCCTGATGGTGAAACGGCTTGGTTACCACATGTGCTGTGGTCGTTCGATCATGATTTTCAATTTCAATCGACGGTTTTCCCAACGGTTTCAATTTTAGATTTAACCCCTGGAAATGAGCAAGAAGTGGTTGATGAACGCAAACAACTGTTTAAGCAAATTAATATTATTGAAAGTGGAAATCGAATTAGAATCGTATCAAACCCACACGATGGAGCGTTTACTGATGACGGCAAAAAAGTCATCTTTACATTGGCTGGATCTGAAGACCTGTTGGTTTTCGATTTATCTCGTGAAGGGAAAAGAAATAAGAAACGTCATCGTCGCAAAAAATTTCAAGGTGGCGTAAAAGCGACGCAAATTTATCGTAATGTGCCGGGAGATAATCCAAGAGGGATCTTAATATCAGGGCGCGATCTTTATGTTCAAAATGCGATGTCGTTAGATATCACCAAATTTGATACAGGAGCGGCAGGGCCTTTTGCAAAAGTGAAATTAACGCAGGCCAATTTTGCTAATTTAGTTACCCATGATCCAATGCCAACGCAGTTACGTGAAGGGAAGCGACTATTCAACACGGCAAATATGGCTGATTATCCTGATTTCCCAATGGCGGGTGATTTTTGGATGAGCTGTAATTCATGTCATTTCGACGGCTTTAACTTTACTAACCGTCAATTAATGGAAGACGGAAAAAAAGATCGTTTTGAAAATGCACTAACAGGGCATGTTGATGTACGAAAAATGATCGCAGGTGATCCCGTTGGTGCCTATATTGATATTATCCAAAAGACTCAAGGCGGAATGGGGGGCGATCCTCGTGAAGAAGATAAGCCACCAGTAAGTGTAGAGCATCCGCCTGTTGAGGCTGCTAAAATGATGTCTGCATTGAATGAATACGTACGTTCTCAAGAGAATTTACCTTATTTATCAACATGGTTAAGATTAGACGACACGAAACGTTATACTCATCCTGATGAATGGGTTAATTCCGCCGAATGTGCCGATTGTCATACTACAATATTTAACCAATGGGCAGACTCAAACCATGGTATGAACATGGACCATCCTTATTATCGATTCCAAGAAGACGTTGCGGCTGAAACTGAAGGAGAAGAGTTCAGAGTGCTTTGTCGTGGTTGTCACGTCCCACAAGGCGTGATTAATGGCGATAATAAACCATTATCGGACTTTGGGGATATGTGGTCAAAAGGAGGTGAAGATCTAAAAGAGGCCTATGCCCATGGGCGTTCAGTGAGTGAGCGGGGTACTGGATGTGTGTTCTGCCATCGGATCACTAAAGCAGAAAATGCAGGTGGTAATACAGATGTTACGGTTAACTTAAAAGATCGTGAAGCCTATGTGTTTGAAGATACTGAAAATAGTGTGTTGAAATGGCTGTCTGAAAAACAAATTAATGCGGCTCCAGAGCAGCATAAAGCCTCATACTCGGATCCAAAGTTATATCAAAGTTCGTTGTACTGTGCGAGTTGTCACAATGAGTTCACCACAGGGCAAGGCGCTAATATTAATGATAATTTTGGCGAGTGGTTAGCGTCTCCATTTAACGCACCTAACGATCCAAGTAAAAATAAAACGTGTATTGATTGCCATATGACTCAAGACGTTACTGATTTTAATAATAAGGTCGGTGGTCAATCGACGGACGATGGTCCAATGAAATCAAATTTACGTTCGCATCATTTTGCAGGAGGTAACTATTACTTTACTGGAATGCGTAACCCTGAGCATAAAAAGCTGAGCATTGATATCTTGAAAACAGCCTTAACGTTAGACGTCGAAAAACAAGGCAATTCATTTACCGCAAATGTGACTAATGTTAACTCTGGGCATGACATGCCCGGTGGTGCTCGTCGACAAGTATGGCTAGAAGTTATTGCGAGAGATGCAACGGGTAACAATGTGTTTGAGAGTGGCGTAATGAAAGATGGGGCAATTCCAAAAGATGCGCATCGATTTATTAAAATTGGGGTTGATAAAGATGGAAAGCCTGTTGGATTACGTTTCTGGCGTTATGTAAAAATAGGACAAGATACTCGTATTAAATCGGGAGAAACACGTCAAGAACACTTTGAGTTACCAACAGAGGTTGAATACCCAATTACGGTATCAACAAGAGTGCTGTACCAAGTATTTGCTAAAGGATTAACGGATAAAGTTCGAGCGGCTTACCCTGATGAAAATATTCCAGAACCTGAAGTCATTGAACTTCAAAAAATAGTAAAAACCTACACTGAATAGAGAACAGAAAACAACATAAAAAATGGGGGGAGAGGTGTATATACTTCCCCCCAATTTTTTATGACTGCAATAAAATGCTCTCTATTGAGATTACATCACTACTCGTATCATTGTTATTCGTCGAAGTAACGGAATTGTTCTCGTGTTGATAATGATGTTTAAACCAATCGACAAACTGTGGAACGCCCTCTGTAATAGAGACTTTAGGCGTGTAATTAATCACGGCAAAGAGATCTTGAGTATCTGCATAGGTTTGGTATACGTCACCGGGTTGCATTTCTCTAAAATGTTTCGTCGCTACTTTATTGGTCGCTTTTTCAATTTCTTGAATAAAACTCATTAAATTTACTGGACTGCCATGCCCAATATTGTAAATGCGATAAGGGGCAGAGCTTAGTGCTGGAGAATTGTTATTGTCAACGTTGTTTTCTTGAGATGGAATGACATCGGCGATTCTGATTACTCCCTCAACAATGTCATCTATATAAGTAAAGTCTCGCCACATTTCCCCATTGTTATTTATATTAATGGTTTGGTTATTAAGTATTTTTTTCGTAAAAATAAAAGGGGCCATATCAGGACGACCCCATGGGCCATACACGGTAAAAAAGCGCAGACCGGTGGTTGGTATATTATACAAATGAGAATATGAATGAGCCATTAGTTCATTAGCACGTTTCGTTGCAGCGTAAAGTGACACTGGGTGATCAACATTATCATGACAAGAAAAAGGCGTTTTATTATTTAAGCCATAAACTGAGCTTGAAGAGGCATAGATAAAATGCGGAATGCGTGCTTTACGACAAGCTTCTAACATGTTGAGGTAGCCCATTAGGTTATTTTCGCCATAAGAAATTGGGTTATCGATAGAATGGCGAACCCCAGCTTGAGCGGCTAAATGAATGACGCGATCAAACTTGTGCACTTCAAATACAGAGGCAAGATCTTGTGCACTTGTTATGCATAATTGGTGAAACTCAAAAGAGGAATGAGGAAGTAAGAAATTAAGGCGCGCTTGCTTTAAAGAAATATCATAATAAGCATTGTGGTTATCAATACCAACGACTGAGTGACCTAGCTGAAGTAATTGTTTAGCCACAGAAAAGCCAATAAAACCAGAAACGCCAGTGATTAGATATTTCATAAATAAAACAATAAAACTCGGTGAAAGAAAACGTAACAAATTATAACATAACTGGCGTTGAAGATGATTTTTTTGCCCACGGTTTAAAAGAACAATAATACAGTGATGTAAATCACAAATGCTGCTATAATCGGCGCAAATTTGAAAAGCTGGACATACGGGCCAGCTTTTTTATGTCTATTTGAATAACTAATTGGAATGTACTGTGCTAACGACTGCTAACATCACAATGCAATTTGGCGATAAGCCTCTTTTTGAAAATATTTCTGTTAAGTTTGGTAACGGTAACCGTTACGGTTTAATCGGCGCGAACGGCTGTGGTAAATCTACCTTTATGAAGATCTTAGGTGGCGAGTTAGAACAGTCTGGCGGTACAGTTTCAACAGATCCAAATGAACGTATGGCTAAATTAGGCCAAGATCAGTTCGCATTCGAAGAATACACAGTAATCGATACTGTAATCATGGGTCATAAAGAGCTATGGACAGTGAAAGAAGAGCGTGACCGTATTTATTCTTTACCTGAAATGTCAGATGAAGATGGTATGCGTGTTGGCGATTTAGAAACTCAATTCGGTGAAATGGATGGTTACTCAGCTGAAGCTCGTGCTGGTGAACTTCTATTAGGTCTAGGCCTTCCAGAGTCACTACACTTTGGTTTAATGAGTGAAGTTGCTCCAGGTCTTAAAGTTCGTGTTTTATTAGCACAAGTTCTGTTCGCTGAACCAGACATCATGCTTCTTGATGAACCAACGAACAACTTGGATATGCATACTATTGCGTGGTTAGAAGACATTCTTCTTGCTCGTAACTGTACAATGATCATCATCTCGCATGACCGTCATTTCTTGAACTCAGTATGTACACACATGGCTGATGTGGATTACGGAAATATTTGCCTATTCCCAGGTAACTACGATGAATACATGACAGCAGCAACACAAGCTCGTGAGCAACTTCAAGCAGACAATGCGAAGAAGAAAGCACAAATTGCTGACTTACAAACGTTCGTAAGCCGTTTCTCTGCAAACGCATCAAAAGCGAAACAAGCGACTTCTCGTCAGAAGCGTTTGGATAAAATTGAACTTACAGAGATTAAAGCATCTAGCCGTCAATCTCCGTTCATTCGTTTTGACCAAGAAAAACCACTTTTCCGTAATGCATTAGAAGTTGAAGGTCTAAAGCAAGGTTATGGCGAAAACATCTTGCTTAACGGCGTTAACCTGATGGTTGAAGTGGGTGAGCGCATTGCGATCATCGGTGAGAATGGTATTGGTAAATCAACATTATTGAACACACTTGCTGGTGCTATGGAACCAATGTCAGGCATGATCAAATGGTCTGAGAACAACAATATTGGTATGTACGCGCAGGATCACGGACATGATTTCGCTGAAGACCTAAATCTATTAGATTGGATGGGGCAGTGGAAACAAGAAGGCGATGACGAGCAAGTTGTTCGTGGTATTCTTGGCCGTATGCTTTTCTCTCAAAGCGATATCAAGAAATCAGTTAAAGTGATTTCTGGTGGTGAACAAGGTCGTATGTTATTTGGTAAGTTGATTATGCAACAACCAAACATCCTATTAATGGATGAACCAACAAACCACATGGACATGGAATCTATCGAAGCATTGAACTTGGCGCTTGAGAACTACAAAGGCACATTAATGTTTGTATCTCATGACCGTCAGTTTGTATCTTCAATCGCAACACGCATCATTGAAATCACAAAAGATGGCGTTAACGATTTCCACGGTACATACGAAGAACACCTAATCAAACAAGGTTTAAAAGGCTAATTTAGCTAAAAACCTAAACAGATAAAATAAAATGGAAGCTTATTAATAAGCTTCCATTTTTTATGTCTGGACTATTACTAACCAAGCTGGATATGTATGGGGTTGTGTCGTGACTTAAAAAAGAGAGGGGATATCAATTGTGTTTTTGATAACTACCTCTACTCAATGTAAGCTATGGTTCACCTTAAAGAACGGAGATAAGTTATGTCAGCGGATATCGATAATGATAAAACATTCAATCGAATCGATACTATTTTGGCGTATATCCATGAAAATATGGATAGCCCATTATCTGTTGAGATACTTGCAGAAATGAGTTGTTGGTCTCGGTGGCAATTACAACGAGTATTCCTTAGTCATACCGGAATGAATGTGGCTCAATATGTACGAGAGCTACGTTTAAGCATGGCGGCTCTTGAAGTGCTTAATAAAAAGTATCGTATGTTAGATATAGCTTATTTATATGGCTTTACCTCAGAGATAGCCTTTAGCCGTTCTTTTAAGCAATACTTTAAAATGTCGCCGCGAGAGTATCAAAAACAAGGTAAAAAAATAGGTATTCGTAAACCGTTTCTAAAAAGTCAAAGTCTGACAGAGATCCAAGGCTCAGGTTTCTATCAAGTGCGATTAGAATATAAAGAAAGTTTCACGTTAACGGGATTGCCTATCACGCTGCAAGGTTTGTTTTCAGATGCTCCTGATTTCTTAGATAAAGTCCCTCAAGTGTGGGAAGAGCTTGATGGGTATTTAACCCAGGTGTCTTCATTTCCAGAGAGTAAATATGGCGTTATTGATACTCGAAATGATACCGAGTCCCTAATTTACTGGGCAGGTGTTATTGAAGATGAAAGTTTATCATCAGTATTAATGTCATTAAGTGAAAACGTATTGCAAGTTATCATCCCATCTCAAGAATACGCAGTTCTGCCTTATATAGGTCCTTCAAGTGGTTTGGCGAAGTCTGTTGAATGGTTGATTTCAGAATGGTTGCCGCTTTCAGGCCATCAAGGTATTGAAGGGTTCGATCTTGAAATTTACCAATCGAATGAAAACGAAGAAATTATTGATGTTGAGTATTGGTTGCCAATTCGAAATCTGTAGTTTTTGTTATAAATCAATTTATCAGTAAAAAACTGCCTTCATGCCCCAAATTGTTAACTTTTACTAAAAAGAAATCATTATACTTCTGCGCAAGAGAATCATTCTCATTTGCATTCAATTTAAAAGTTGTAAACAGGATTATAATGAACGTATCTACTGAACATCCAAAACTTAACGTCACCCTATTAGCAACGGCAATTGCGGCTTCTTTTTTATTTCCTATTTCAGCAATGGCTAATGACAATAACTCTTCTGATGATATTGAGACTATTTCAATATTTGGTCAGGCTTATCGTAATACCGCAACAAAAACATCGTTAGAGCCAGAGGAAACCCCTCAGGGCATTACTATTCTCGATGGTGAAGCATTAGAACAACGCAGTGTTAAATCTCTTAATGAGGCACTACGCTATGTTCCTGGTGTGACAACCGAGCAGAAAGGTGGTGCAGTGACAATGTACGATACGTTCAATATTCGTGGATTTGATGTAAACCAAAGCTATTACGATGGTTTGGTTTTACAAGGCTTAAATGGGTGGAATTTACAACCTCAGATTGATCCTATTGCGCTTCAACAAATTGAAGTATTTAAAGGGCCAACGTCAGTATTATATGGGTCAATGCCACCGGGTGGTATGGTCAATATGATCGCCAAATCACCACAAAAAGAAAAAAGTACGGATGTAAAATTAGCAACAGGTACTGGTAATCTTGTGGAAGCCTCTATTGATACGACAGGGCAGTTTGGAGACAGTGATTTCTCTTATCGTTTTATTGCCCTTGCTCGTCAAAAAGATGGTCAAGTTGATTACACAAAAGAAGAACGCTACGTTATTGCCCCATCAGTTGATTGGCAAGTAAGTGACCGAACGCTGATCAACTTTAATATGTATTATCAGAATGATCCGTCAATGGGTATGAACTCTTCAATGCCATCTTCTGGAATGATTTACGACAATCCAAATGGCAGTACAGATCCGTCCACGTTTGTTGGAGATAAAAACTGGAGTACGTTTGAGCGTGAATTCTTTATGGCTGGTTATAAGATCAACCATGAGTTCAATAATAACTGGTCATTCTTACAAAACTTCCGTTATATGAATGCATCGCTGTATCAAGAGAATACATACCATATTGAAAGTAACTTTGATGCATCAACGGGCAATCTTGATCGCAATATTTACAGTACTGATGAAAGCTCAACTGGTTATACGATTGATAACCAACTGTCTGGTCGTGTAGTGACTGGAGGTATTGAGCACAATCTGTTGTTTGGTATTGATTACCAGAAATTAGATGGTGACTCACTTTATCAAGAGTTTGGTACGACCAATCAGTTTGGTAATTTTAATATTTTCAATCCAAACAATGACATGATTGATAAAAGTAAACTTACCAAGTCTTATGAATCGAAAGAAAAAATCAGTGTTGAACAATTAGGGTTCTATACTCAAGATCAAGTGCGAATTGATCGTTTAGTTCTGATTGCCGGTGGTCGTTTCGATCAATATAAATCAAGCAATACAACAAGCACAACGTCTAAAGATGCAGATCAAAGTCAATTCTCATACCGTGTTGGTGCACTGTATGAGCTTGAAAGTGGTTTCTCACCATTTATTAGCTACGCAACCAGTTTTGAACCAGCTGCCGGTCTGGATGGAAAAGGTAACGCTTATGATCCTGAATTGGGTGAGCAAATAGAAGCGGGTGTGAAATATGATTCAGCTGATTATACAAAAACAGCGTCAGCATCGGTGTTTAGAATCGTAAAAAGTGACGCATTAATGTCAGATCCGACAGACCCATGGGGACCTCAACTGCAAATTGGTGAAATCCGTTCTCAAGGTGTTGAGCTGCAAGGTCAGTGGATGATTAATGATAGCTGGGACGTCGCTGCAAACTATACGTATATTGATATGGAAATTACCAAAGACAGTGGTAATGACTTAGAAGGTAAAACACCAATTTATGTACCAACCCATGCCGCTAGCCTTTGGTCTAACTACTATATCTACGATGGTATTCTAACGGGAACACGCATTAGTGGTGGTTTACGTTATGTGGGTGAAATGGAAATGGATGCGAACAATACAGATAAAGTGCCTGATTATACGGTTGCTGATGTCTCTATTGGTTATGAGTTGGATGGATTAAGTGAATCATTGGCTGGTGCAACGGCGCAACTAAGCGCAACTAACCTATTTAATACTGAATATTACAGTTGTTATGACTCGGCTAACTGTTGGTACGGTGCAGAGCAAACGGTAGAATTGAGTGTTAATTATAACTTTTAAGTTTAATTAAGAAAAAGGGGGAAGTACGTATCATTTTACGTGCTTCTTTTCTTGCGTTTTTGCCATGAAAGAAATGAATTAGGCATGACATAAAGAAGTCCATTTACACACATAAATAATGTAGCAGTATGTATCAACTAAACAATATAAAAGTGATCAGGGACGAACGTACGATTCTTGATATTGATGAATTAACAATAGATCCAACCGCCTTAACGGTCATACTTGGCCATAATGGATCAGGTAAATCGACCTTGGTGAACTTGTTGGCGAATCAATTTTCACCAGAAGAAGGTGAAGTGAGATTAAATCAACAACAACTGTCTACGTTAAATTCGAAAAGATTCGCTCAAAAAGTGGCGTTTTTACCTCAAAAGTTGCCAGAAGTCGCAGGGCTTAATGTTGAAGAGCTTGTTCGCTTAGGTCGTTATCCTTGGCGTGGCGTTCTTGGGCGTTTTAATAAAGAAGATGCACAGATTATTGAAGAGTCGATGATCAAAACTGGCGTAGAAACTTTTCGGTCAATATTGGCTGATCAACTTTCTGGTGGGGAAAGACAACGAGCGTGGGTGGCGATGTTATTAGCTCAGCAAGCGGATATTTTGATTTTAGATGAGCCAACATCCGCATTGGATATTCATCACCAATATCAACTCATGGGACTATTGAGCGAGTTAAACCAACAAACGAAAAAAGGAATCATTGTTATTCTGCATGATCTTAATTTAACGCTTCGTTATGCGACACAAATCATTGCACTTAAAGGCGGAAAAGTGGCCTTTAAAGGTGAAGCAGGCCATTTGCTTGATGATGCGTTATTGTCTGACTTGTATGGCACTCCGATCACCTTAATTGATCATCCTATTCATAATCATAAAGTTGCTATCGTATGTTGAAAAATCGTATTCCTTCGCTTATCACTCTTCTATTTATGATGGTAAGTCAGACGGCATTGGCTCAATTTGTTGTTCAAGACAGTCGTGGTGAACAAGTTCTGGATTCCATACCTCAGCGAGTTGTCGCATTAAACTGGGATCTAGCAGAACAAGTTATAGAGCTCGGTGTTACACCTGTCGCAATCACAGATACCGCGGGGTACAGTGAGTGGGTAGTACAACCCGCATTATCGAGTGATATTGAAGATGTCGGTACTCGCGCAGAACCAAATTTTGAGAAAATAGCGGCGGTAAAACCGGATGTGATTCTTGTTGCTTCTCCGCAGGCCGATTTAATTCCTCAGTTAGAAAAAATAGCGCCTGTGTTGTATTTTCAAACTTACTCTGCAGATCATGATAATAGCTTGATGGCGATTAATAACTTTGAAGCCATTGCCCTTGTGTTAGGAAAAGAGGAAGTCGCACAAGAAAAGTTAATTGAGATGGATACCGAGATAGCAGAATTAAAGCAGCAGTTAGCTGACGCGTATGGTAATGCGTTACCAGCCGTCTCTGTGTTTCGATTCGCAACTATGACCTCGGTCTTTATGTATGGTGATAATTCAACAGTGCAATACGCGTTAAATCAGTTAGGGTTTACCACCGCTTTATCTCAAAAAAGTAACCAATGGGGAGTAACACAACTTCGCTTAATAGATCTTCGTCATATTGATGATGGCATTGCGTTGTATATAGAACCGTTTAATGAAGAGAGTAAATTAAACAAATCAGTTATTTGGAATGCGATGCCTTTCGTACGTGCCCATCGAGTGAATAGTGTTGAATCGGTATGGAGTTATGGTGGCGCAATGTCGATCAAATACACAGCGCAAGCATTGGCAAAAAGCCTACTTGAGGTAGCACCTAAATCAATCAATGTTAGTGGTAATAATGAGTAGTCAGTTGAAGGGCGTCTCTTTCCATTATCTATCGGTACTTTGTGTATTGATTGGGTTGGTGGTTGCTACGTTTCAATTTGATGCTGTATTGAGTTTATCTCAGCAATGGCAAGCAATAAGCCAAGCGAGTGTTGATCTCACTTTACTTGATGACTTTGATAAGATCATCTTTGTTGAGTCACAATTGCCTCGTTTAATCATGGCACTTTTGGTTGGTGGAATGCTTGGGTTGGTCGGTAGCTTAATGCAACAGTTGACTCAGAATGCCCTCGTTTCACCAATGACTCTCGGAACAGCATCAGGTGCGTGGCTAGCCTTAGTCATTATGAATGTGTGGTTTGCTGAGTATGTGGCTGATTATGCGTCTATGGCGGCACTCGTTGGGGCATCGCTCACGTTTGGTTTAGTCGTTGCTATTGCTGGTATTCGAAATTTATCAGGCTTACCTATCGTGCTATCTGGCATGGCTGTGAATATTTTTCTGGGTGCTGTCGCCACCGCTATTATTTTATTAAATGAACAATATGCAAAGAACTTGTTTATTTGGGGAGCAGGGGATCTGGCTCAAAATGGATGGGATCAAATTGTATGGTTATTACCTAAACTATCAGCCGCTGTACTTATTTTTATTTTCGCGCCCAGAGTCTTAGCGTTATTGCGTTTGGGTAATGTGGGTGCTGCGGCTCGCGGGCTTAATGTTATTCCTGCTTTCTTTGGATTATTTACCGTTGGTTTATGGTTGGTTGCCTCTTCGATTACTGTGGTTGGCGTGATCAGTTTTATTGGTTTACTTGCACCGAATATTGCGCGTCATTTAGGGGCTAGAACTCCAAGAGATGAATTGTTCTTTAGCTTATTATTAGGCGCTACGTTATTAGTTGGTACTGATTTATTGGCGGTAGTGCTCAGTCATTACACAACAGATATGATCCCAAGTGGAACAGCGGCGGCATTCATTGGCGCACCTGCACTTATTTGGTTTACTCGAAGAAACATGAGCTCGCAAGATCAACTGTCGATCAGTTTACCAAAAGGGAAATCGTATTTACCAACAGGGTTAATTCCATCATTGATTGTGGGTCTTGTGGTGGTCGCGGTTTTAGCTGTTGTGATAACAAAAGATTCAACCCAAACACTTCATCCATGGGTAATGATGATCCCAAGTGAGTTCAGTTGGGAGTTAAAATGGCCAAGGCTACTTACCTCTTTATCTGCAGGGGCTGGATTGGCAGTTGCAGGCGTATTATTGCAACGATTGATTTATAATCCTTTAGCAAGTCCTGATATTTTAGGTATCTCAGCGGGAGCGACATTGAGCTTAATTGGTGGCAGTGTTTTCTTAGGGTTCAATATCTTTGAAGCCGCGCCTCTTGTGGCTTTTTGTGGAAGTTTAGCGGTATTAGTGCTGCTATTGGTGCTAGGGAAGCGCCATCAGTATGCGCCTTCTATGCTCATTCTTACTGGGATAGCATTAACGGCGTTAATCGATGCGTTGGTTCAATTTTCATTAGCAAAAGGGAATGAGGATTCATATTCATTATTGAATTGGCTTGCCGGTTCTACTTATCGAGTGTCTCCCGAGTCTGCTTTTGTTTTGTTCTTTTGCGTCGTTTTATTGGTGGCTTTTTCGCTGTTTACTCATCGTTGGCTAACCCTTATTTCAGCAGGGCGATTGTTTGCACAAGCCAGAGGGCTAAACGTAACTAAGAGTTTTATCGCATTGCTTATTTGTGTTGCATTACTTTGTGGGGCGGTAACTGCTACCATGGGGCCGATTGCATTTATAGGCTTACTTGCTCCCCATATGGCGGTTCTTTTAGGGGCGAAAAAAGCATTTGAACAGATTGTTGTAGCGGCATTAATTGGCGCTTGGTTAATGGTGATTGCTGATTGGTTAGGTCAGCATATTTTATTTCCATCTCAAGTGGCGGCAGGAACGTTAGTGTCAGTGATTGGTGGTATTTACTTTATTGGTTTGCTGATAAAAGGCCAACGCTCTGCACATTAACAATAGACGTTCAATAATGGCTAGCCTTGCATTGATATTGGCTAGATGAATTTAATTAATTAGCGATTTGATTATGATAAAAATGACGAAGAAAGCATGGCTATTGGTCATGATGGCACAACCAATGGCGGTATATGCGAGTGATTTAGGAACGGCTCAAGCCATTCAAAATAAGACCAATACGGCTTCTGCCCAAAGCCAGGCTCGTATTAGTCATAGTGCCGATTCTACTTTATCGTTGCGTGCTGATATTGAGCAACTGGAAGAAGAAGTTAAAAACCTCGATGTTTACCGCAAGCATTTAGAGGCATTAGTAAAGGATCAACACAGTGAATTGAGTAATATTGATCAGCAAATTTCAGACATTGAACAAACTCGTCAAGGGGTCGTGCCTTTGATGTATAAAATGATTGATGGTCTAAAACAAACAGTTAAAAACGACAAACCTATTCGTATTGAACAGCGCAATCTTCGCATTGAAAAGCTAGAGACCATGATGACGGTGGCGAATGTGAGTGATGCTGAGAAGTATCGTCGTATTTTAGAAGCGTATCAAATCGAACTCGATTACGGCATTAAGTTGGGTGTTTACCAAGGTAAAATTACGCTTGATGATGATAAAACCATTGAAGCTAACATTTTGTATTTAGGCCGAATTTCTTTAATTGCACGTAATTTTAATCAAGACAAATATTGGGCTTGGGATCAAAAAGAAAAGGCATGGGTACTATTAGACTCTTCACTTAATTCGGATCTTAATCATGCGTATGCCGTTGCAAATAAAGAGGTAGCCCCAAGCTTACTTACACTGCCTGTATCACTGAATATTACTGAGGAGAAATAAGATGAATTACGTATCCACACTTCTTAGTGTTTGCTTATTAAGCCTTTCTTTTTCAGTTGCAGCTCAAGGTGATTTAGCAAGCAGTGCACAAGCTCAAAATAAAGCACAAAAATCACATGATGTGCAGCGAGAATCGGGGTTTAAGCAAACAGAGCAAACGTATCTACAACAGAAAAAAGAACTTGCAGAACGTAAACGCCAAGTTCAAAAAAAGATTAATGTATTGACGAAAACCTTCAGTGAAAATGAAGGGCTATTAGCAAAACGAGAAGAGAAACTGCGTTTAGATACTGGCAGTTTAGGTGAATTGTTTGGTGTTGTTCGTCAAGCTGCGAAAGAGTTGAAAAGCGAAAATCAAACCAGTGTTACCGGTGCGGATAATCTTCAATACTCACAAGCAGTAAATACCATCGTATCTGCTAAAACGTTGCCAACCTTGCCACAGTTAACTGACTTATGGATGAGCATGGATGAACAAATCCAGGCCAGTGGTGAACTGAAAAAAATTAATACCAATGTGATTGATGGTGAAGGTCAAACCGCTTCTCAAGCGTCGTATCGCTTAGGTTCGATAGGGTTAATTGCCGCTCAAGGCTACTTGAATTGGAATGGCACACGTAAAGACGCCACTTATTATGTTAAGCAACCAGATAATGGCCCAAGCTTGAGTTCACTGTCTGATCTTGCAAGTGGTGATATGGAAACGATGGTTGTCGATCCGTCTCGTGGCTTCATGATAGACCAACTGGCATTAACACCAACCTTGTTTGAAAGACTCCAAGCGGGTGGTGTTGTTGGTAAAATCATTCTTGCGTTATTAACGTTAGGATTGGTGATTGCGATTTTCCGAGGCGTTAAATTAGCGATTATTCAACAGCAAATAAAAACACAGTTGAAGAATCCAGAAGCACCAAGCGACAATCCGTTAGGCCGAGTGTTATCTGTTTACGATGAAGAAAAACACCGCAGTGTTGAGTCATTAGAGTTGCGTTTATTAGAAGCGATTGTTGATGAGCAACAAGGGTTAGAAAAAGGCCTTTCAATGTTGAAATTACTTGCAGCCCTTGCACCAATGCTTGGTTTGCTAGGCACCGTTACTGGCATGATTGAAACATTCCAAGTGATCACTCAGTTTGGGAATGGAGATCCAAAAGTGATGGCAGGAGGGATCTCGATGGCACTGGTCACTACCGTTCTTGGCTTAGTTGCTGCAATGCCGTTGTTGTTTGCTCATAATATTTTAAGCACTCAAGCTGAGAATATACGCAGCATTTTAGAGAAACAAGGCATTGGGTTAGTCGCAATACAGGCAGAAAAGCAACCAAACCCAATAGCGAAAACTACGGTAGGAAGTAACATCTAATGGCAATGTCATGGCTATCTAATTGGCTTGATACGTTACTGCAATTTATGGCACAAGGCGGTCATATCTTGTGGTGGCTGGCAGGGGTTGTGGTTGTATGTTGGTTATTTGTGGTTGAGCGTGTGATATATCTTGGTTTTTATTTTCCAAAGCGCCGCCAACAATGGGTAACACAATGGCATCAACGCAGTGAACATGAATCTTGGTATGCTCATGCGATTCGTGACAGTTGGTTAAATCAAGCGCATATCGAATTAAATCAAAATTTAAACCTAATCAAATGGTTAGTATCAATTTGTCCAATGTTAGGATTGTTAGGTACGGTTACAGGGATGATTTCTGTTTTTGATGTGATGGCGACATTAGGCAGTAGCCAACCGAAACTGATGGCCTCAGGCATCTCACTGGCTACGCTACCAACGATGGCGGGTATGGTTGCCGCTCTTGCTGGGTTATTTGTTCATGCACGTTTAGCAAAGACGTGTCGTTTATGTGAATTGAAGTTAGAAAAATCATTAAGGAGTCCAACATGAGACTCGGAAGACGCGATACCAAAACAGAAGAAGCCCAAATTGACTTAACCTCAATGTTGGATATTGTTTTTATCATGCTGATATTTTTTATTGTGACGAGTTCGTTTGTACGCGAATCAGGGGTTGAAGTGAATCGGCCTCAAGCATCAAATGTGACGAGCCAGAAAGACGCGGGCATCTTTGTTGGCATTAACGCATCAAATGATATTTACATCGATAAACGAATCGTAGATGTAGAGCGTGTGCAAGCGACGTTAGAGCATCTGTTATTAGAGCAACCTGATGCCTCTCTTGTGATCCAAGCGGATGAACATGCGTATAACGGCACCGTAGTTAAAGTGATGGATGCAGCAAAAGGCGCGGGCGTGAAGCAAATTGCATTGGCTGCGGAGCAAAGATAGTGCTTAGGTTATTGATGGCGTTACCTATTGCACTGGCTATTAGTATTGCTTTATTTTCCGTGATGGCATGGATGGTAGACAATGGTAATCAAGGAAAACCGGAAGCCAGTGAAAATTTAAGCTTTACTATGATGATGGTTGAACCTGAAAGTGATCTTCAACGTCGTCAACGTTCTGTTCCTGAGCAGCCTAAACCGCCAGAATTACCACCAGAAACGAAAGTATCTCAATCGCAATCAGAGATGTCTTCGGTGATGCCTATAACGCCAATGTCTTCGGCTGGTTTAGATACGGCGATTAACGGATTAAAAATAAGCGCTCCAACGTCGTTTGGAAGTTTTACGACCAATCAACAGGCAATGCCATTGTATCGCGTAGAACCACGATACCCGAGTAGAGCATTAAAACGAAAAATTGAAGGCTACGTTATTATGTCTTTTTCTATTGATGAAACGGGCGAACCTTTTGATATAGAAGTCAAAGAGGCGGAGCCAAAACGAATATTTAATCGTGATGCGGTTCGGGCACTAAAACAATGGAAGTACCAACCTAAATTGGTAGAAGGAAAAGCCATTGTTCAGCAGAATCAAACCGTTAGATTGGAGTTTAAATTAGCCAAATGATGAAAAAAATTGCGTTAACGGTTCTTTTTATATTGCACACACAGGGTGTGACGGCGGCAGAATTGAGTCGATATACCGCCACAAAAGTACAAAGAGCACAAAACCTTCAGCAAAATGAAAAGTTGGATGAAGCCATCGATATTCTTGCGGATGTTGATACATCGAAAGTCTATGATAAAGCATTCGTGGCTCGAATGTTGGGTGTGTTTTATTGGCAGAATAATCAAAAATCACAAGCGATTAAACAGCTTGATTATGCGGTTTCGAGTGGTCAATTACAGGATAAACAAGCGTGGACAACCCGAAAAATGTTGGCCGATATCCTCTTGATGGAACAAAAGTATAAAGCGGCGCTACCTCATTATTATCAATTGGTTAAAACGGTACCAAAGAATGAAAAAGGGGATGAGTTATGGCTTAGGATCGCTCAGATCCATTATCAGAGCTCAGAGTTTGCACCAACCCTTAAAGCGATTGGTCGATATGAATCGTACCGTAAGCCTGATGAATTAACGCCATTGTCGTTAAAGTTTGGTGCGCAAGTTCAACTCAAACAATGGAAGCAAGTTGTTCCTACCTTAGAGCGGTTAATTGTTCTACAACCTGAAAAATTAACGTGGTGGCGTCAGTTAGTTACGGCTCACTTGCAGTTAGGTCAAACCAAGCAAGCATTAAGTGTATTGGTGTTAGCGGATATCAACAAGTTATCTCTTCCAGAACAAGACATTAAATTGTTGGCTCAGCTATACGCAAAACAAGGTATTCCAGAACAAGCCGCACAGACATTAGGACGCTTATCAACAGCAAATACTGACGTTGATTTATTGGTAGAGCAAGCCGTGCATTGGCAAAATGCGAAAGAGTGGGACAAGTCCATTGCCTTTTGGAGTAAAGCCGCAAAGATATCGTCTCGTTATTACTGGCAAGAATCTCAATTACTTTTACAGCAAAAGGATTATGAAGCCGCATTACGATCGTTAAATAAAGTGAATGATCCCAAGAAAAAACAAGCGGTGTTATTGGCGAAGGTAAAAGCGTATTACAAACTGAATCGTTTAGAAGAAGGGTTGATTAATGCGAAAAAAGCCAATGATATATCAGCGTCTAATGAAACTAAGGGATGGGTTAACTACTTGTCTAATTTGAGAAAACTAGAGTCTGAATCGTAACGAAATGCTTGGTGATTAGGCATCCATAAAAACTCTAGGAGCAAAGTTCAGGGGGGATATGGATGCCTAATCGGTTATTTATGGTGGTTTATACCGTTGATTTTCTGAATAATCGGTTGGTACTCGTCATATTCGCTTTTAATAATAGTTCACCATTGTGCATTGCTTCTTTTGTTCCAATATCAATCGTTCGCATTCCTGCAAAACGTTGGGGCTCTTTGATTGCCACATCATGTGCAAAAATAACTAACTTTGCGTTCTTCACATCTAATGGGGTGATTCTATTATTAATCCCATCTGCGCCTTGTGTTTCTACTTTGATTTTAAGCCCTAGGCGATGCGCTGCTTTTTCTAAGCTTTTTGCGGCTAAGAAAGTATGAGCAACACCCGATGGGCATGCCGTGATAGCTAAAATATCGGCTTCACCTTCATTCTTTATGGATTCAAACACTGTGTTTTTTACGTCAGATTCATCATCTTCGATTGCTGTTTTCTTTAGTAAAATAACAATAACTGCGGTGGTTAATGCGCCCATTAATGTGCCAACGACATAACCAAACTTACCATCAACGACAGGAAGCACTATCCACCCACCCCAAGGGGCATGGTTGAGTACGTTAAATAAGAAACCAGTGATGTTACCGACAATACCCCCTGCGACAATCGCAGGGATAACACGAGCAGGATCTGCGGCTGCAAATGGAATCGCCCCTTCAGTAATGCCGATCATGCCCATAATACCCGCGGCTTTTCCAGCTTCACGTTCTTCTCGTTTGAATTTCTTAGGGGACAGTAATGTGGCTAATGCCATGCCTAATGGTGGAGTACAAATTGCGATACCAACGCCACCCATTAGCCAAGGTTGTGTATTTACCTGAGTTTGAGCAAACAATGTTGCGACTTTGTTGATTGGGCCACCCATATCAAAGGCTGTCATACCACCTAAAATTGCACCTAAAAGTACTTTCCCAGAACCTGCCATGCTTGCTAGCCACTCATTCATAGAGGTCATGGCATTTGCAATCGGTGCACCAATCAACCACATTACAGCGGCGCAGGTAATAAAAGTACCGACAAGAGGATAGATAAAAATGGACCCCAATGAGGTCATGCTGTCAGGTAGCTTTATTTTTTTTAGATTAAGAACGACAAAGCCGGCAAAGAAACCAACGACGATAGCGCCTAAAAAACCGGTGTTGTATTGTTGAACTGCAATCCAAGAACCAATCATACCCGGAGCGAGTCCCGGTTTATCTGCAATTGAGTAAGCAATATAACCGCCAAGAACAGCTGTGAATAACGTTAACCCTGCAATGCCCATTTGAGCAATGTCAGCCAATACACCTTCAGTGGGTACCGCGCCGTGTCCTGAAATCATGACCGAAAGAGAAAGTAAAACACCGCCAGCAACAATAAAGGGGATCATGTGAGACGTACCAAATAACAAGTGTTCTTTTGTACGACCAAGATTTCGTTTAAATTCACTTTTTTCTATTTTTGGTGTTGGGGCAGGAGATGAACTGTATTCTGACTCTAACTGAATATTGTCTGTGAATAAGGCCAATGCCTCTTCTGGTGTCGCGACGGCTTTAAGTTTGTTTGTAAAGCCATCTTCGATTAAACGACTGGATATTTGTGCCAATACTTCGATGTGGTGAGTATCGTCGCCATCTGGTGAAGCAAGCATGAAAAAGATGTCTGATTGTTCACCATCTTCTGCACCATAATCAATGCCATTACGACTAATACCAACGGCAACTGATGGAGTCGAAACCGCAGAACTTTTCGCATGAGGAATCGCGATACCATCTTCAAATCCTGTATTACCAATGTCTTCACGCGCCCAAACATCTAATAAAAATTGTTTTTTATCAGATAGTTTGCCTGCATCATCTAAAATCTGGACCATTTCTTTAAGAATGCCATCTTTAGATGTCGCTTTTAGGTCTAAACAAATGACCTTGGTATTTATCAGAGATGTGATATCCATAACGACTCCATTACCTAACGGTAATATATTAACGTAGTACTAATGTAAGGGGTTAGTCGATTTTAAAGAATAGGATAAAAAAGCCATTTACTGGATTATTGTACCATCAATCGTAAAGTGTGATTTTAATCGTTATTCATTGATATTAATCCGGTTTTTTAATTAACTAATGGTATATTGTTCCCCTATCAAAACAGTCTATTTAAGAGCAAACATGAAAATTGTGGCAGTTACAGCGTGTCCTACAGGGATCGCACACACCTATATGGCAGCTGATGTATTAAAAAAGGCCGCGGTGAGATATGGAGTATCAATTAAAGTTGAAACTCAAGGCGCGATGGGAATTGAAAATGCGCTAACACCGGTTGATATTGTACAAGCGGATCTTGTGTTAATCGCTTCAGACATTGATATAGAAAACAGCAGTCGATTCGTTGGTATTAAAACACAGCAGCACAGTATTGAACTGATTTTGACTGATGTTGATAGTGTGTTGAAAAAATACATTTCATGATTGATTCACCTACTATTGATCATCGGATTACCTTTTTTGTTAAAGAGAGCATGCTTGGACCACAAATTAGTGCCCAACTGACTCAATTAGCAAAGAAGTTTAAATGCATTGTTTATATCGATAATATTACACGAGCCCGTTGTGCAGATATTTCTTATTCTTTAGGTTTACTGAAAGTAGGTTTACAGAAAGGGGATTTTTGCCAATTAATTACGGTAGGGATTGATGCGGAACTCGCGAATTTTGTGTTAACCGATTTATTATCTTCTACGTTCAATTTTGTTGCTTCAGACCGGTTGTGTCATTTCTCTGATTCTATCGTAACCCAATACCCACAACTAAAGCCGATCTGTGATGTTGACTTCCATTACGTAAAAGCTCAAACGCAATTATCAAAATTTGAGATGCTAAAAGGAGTGTCTCAATTAATTTGCCCAGAAAAAACTGATGAGTTATTACTGGCTTTTATTAAGCGTGAAGAGAAGTCATCAACGACGATTGCTCGTCAAATTGCCTTACCTCATGTCATTACGCCTTTAGTGAAAAAACCAACTATCGCGGTAATTCGATCAGATTACGCAACGGATTGGGCATCTAAAATGGGGGATGTGAATTTAATTGTCGGTTTAGTTTTACCGAGCCCACCAACACGAGAGATGGTGATCACCGCCACTCAATTAACCCGAAGTATGTTATCTGCGGAGTTTTGCCTGCGATTAATCGCAACAAGGCAACCTGTTGGCCTTCAAGCCATGTTGTTGTATGGTATGGGTAGAGTTTTGGAATAATGTTCAATTATTATGTGATGAGAAACGGACTCTAAGATTATCTTTGAGTCCATTTTTTTATTATCTAGTTGTAAGCTCTTGCCACTTTTCCTGAAGAGGTAAGAATGTATTGGCCAGTATACGCTGGGATAAATACAGAATGACCTTTCTTCACTATAACCGTTTGCCCTGAAATATGGGTTACCGTCATATCACTGTTGATAGCAAATAACACTTCGGCACTTGTGGTATTTAACGGTAATGCGTTTACCATTTCTAAAACAGAGAAGTTAAAATCGTCTACCGGAATTGGGTAATTTACACCACCAGCAATCACCTCTGGAGTCATCAATAAAGAATCAAATGGGGTGACATTAAATAAAGTACAGGCCATTAGTTCATCTATGTCCATGTATTTTGGAGTTAATCCCGCACGCAATACATTGTCTGAATTAGCCATGATTTCAAGACCGGTCCCTTTAATGTAAGCGTGAGGAGTACAAGCGTGTAAGTACATCGCTTGTCCTGGTTTTAGCGTGATAACATTTAACATTAGAGGTGTAAATAAACCGATGTCATTTGGATATTGAATTTCTAAATCAATAAGCAATGCGAAAAGAGGGGAATCACACTGTACTTTGGCATATGCCATTAATTCATTAATTGCCGTTTCTTTCTTGTCGTCTGATAATGAAAGAATGTTCTTGAAAAATACGTTTAATCCCATTGAATTAGGTTGTTCTTCAAATGCGGAAACAAAATGAGTAATACTTTTTAAGTTCATGCTTTTAAATAATGAAATGGACTCGTTAAAATCTCTAAATCCATTCATTGCTTGATAATCGGTTAAGGCGTAAACAAGCTCTGGTTTGTGGTTATTATCTTTGTAATTACGATTAAACGCAGTCAAAGGGATACCCGCTTGTTCTTCTTTATTATAGCCATCCACGGCTTGTTGTTTATTTGGATGAACTTGGATCGATAACGCTTTTTCTGCCGCTAATACCTTGAAAAGATAAGGTAATTCACCAAACGTTTCTGCTGTTACTGAAGAGAGGAAAGACGCTTTGTCTTGATTAATTAAATCAGATAATAAAATAGATTCGTCATTAAATGTCGCACTAGAGCAGCCATTTGGGTGGGCGCCCATCCACAATTCAGCTTGTGGTTTATGGCTTGGGTTTTCAATACCAAACAGACTTTCAATTGAAGTGCTGCTTCCCCACGCATAATCTTGAATTACATTGTTCATTGGAAAAAAGAAAGGTTGAGTTTGATTGTTCATATAATGCTCACAAATCATCAGAAAGTCCCAATCACAAAATTAATAAGTGATTGGGACAAAAAATTAAGATTAAGAATTAAATTGCCGCTAGAGACAGGGCTTTCGCTTGACGCATCTTTTTAATGGATACGCAAACAAGTGCAGTTACAACTGCGCCGCCAGCCATACAAGCCAGTGCAAGTAATGGTTTATTTATCGCGCCAAGTAGGGCAACAACGGGACCACCATGAGCAACACTGTTTGTGATACCAAATGAGAAAGCCATTACTGCGGCTGTCATCGAGCCAAGGATATTCGCTGGGATCACAGAGATAGGATCTTGAGCTGCAAATGGAATTGCACCTTCAGAAATACCAACTAAACCCATTGCACCAGCTGCTTTGCCTGCTTCAATTTCTGATTCTTCAAAGATATTGAATTTACGACCAATGATGGTAGCTAACGACATGCCAAGTGGTGCGACAGGAATAGCACATGCCATGGCGCCCATGAATTGAGTTTGACCACTTGCAATCATGCCAACAGAGAATAAGAAGGCGACTTTATTGAATGGGCCACCCATATCAAAGCCCGTCATTCCACCCAGTACGATGCCTAATAAAATCACGTTACCAGAGCTCATGCTTGTTAGTAGTGCGGTTAATCCATCCATTAAACTTGCTATTGGTGCACCAATAACAAAAATGAATAAGCCAGAAATGAACAATGAACCGGCAATAGGGGCAATCATGATAGGAACAAGGGGTTGGATAAATTTATGGTAGTTAAAGCTCACGATAAATTTAACGAAGTAACCAACAAGAAGACCGGCAATGATGGCACCAATAAAGCCAGTACCAGCATCTGCACCATAAAAAGAACCGTTGTTTGCAATCCAACCACCAATAAGACCTGGAGTTAGTGCTGGGCGATCTGCAATCGCATAAGCAATGTAACCGGCAAGAACGGGGATCATTAAGGTGAAAGCAACAACACCAACATCTAATACTTTATTCCACAAACTACCGGGAGGAATAGCCATACCACTCTCAGTAGGTTGACCACCAAGCGCTAATGCTAATGCGATTAACAAACCGCCCGTAACCACAAATGGGATCATGTGAGATACGCCGTTCATTAGGTAACGGTATAAATCTGAACGTGCTTGAGAGGTTTTGTCTTTGGCATCTGTTGGTGTATTTACACTGTCAGTATCAAAAGGTGGTTGAGTTAGAGACTGAGTGATCAGTCCTTTTGCGTCTTTGATCGGAGCCTTAACACTGGTTTGAATCAGTTTTTTTCCTGCAAAACGAGTGAGGTCTACTTGTTTATCACAAGCAACAATAATGGCATCGGCTTGTTCTATTTCTTCTGCTGTTGGGCTATTTCTTACTCCAATAGACCCGTTGGTTTCTACTTTTATCTTATATCCTAATTCTGCTGCGCCTTTTTCAAGGGCTTCGCACGCCAAATAGGTATGAGCAATACCGGCAGGGCAGCCTGTGACTCCAATTAAAAATCCATTTTTAGGTTCTATTGCATCAATGGTTTCTGCTTTTTGTAGCAATAATTCAAGCGCTAATTTAGAGGAGGTCGCATTAAGAAATTTTTCGATAAACCCTTCTTCAATCAGTTTTGAAGAGAGTTCAGCAAGAACTTCAATATGATGATCTGCCCCATTTTTAGGAGAGGCGATCATAAAAAATAAGCGAGATGGCTGCCCATCTTCTGCTCCGTATTCAACACCGTCTTGGCTTACACCAATCATTACGGCAGGTTTAATTACAGCTGAACTTTTTGCATGAGGAAGAGCAACGCCTTCTTCAAAGCCTGTATTTCCTAGTTCTTCACGGGCGTAAATATCAGATAAAAACTGGTCGATATCGTTAATTCGACCTTGCTGATGAAGTATCGCAGCCATTTCAGAAAATACATCGTCTTTGGTTTTTGCGTGTAAATTTAAACAAATTAATTGTTCATTGATTAAGTCTGTGATCATGAATCATTCCCCATTTTTTCTATAAATTATTGCAGTGGGAATAGTGTGATTCTGATGAGAAAAATTCGTAAGTGTGCGAGAAATGCATTTACTGGATTATTGTATCCTCACTCTTCAAGTGTGATTAAGCTCTGATTTTTATAAATCGAAAACTCTATAATGCACTAGTCAAAAAAGTATTTATTTAATAGATAGTTAGTGGCATTTATTGCTTGTTTCTTGCGGGCGTTTTCATCAGGGAAATTGTATTCTTAGGTCGTTTTAGTGGACTAACGTGACCTTGGTTCAAGTAAGAAGAAACTATGACTTTAGTGTTTAGTACGGTATTAGAAGCGCTTTTATCAGAAAGAGAAAGTTTCAATCAAATTTGGTTTGCAGGAGATAAGATCACGCCTCCACAATGCAGTTACCAAGTGAATTTTCCTCGTTTAGAGTTAGTAATTAATGGCGAGTATTTGAATCAAATAGAAGATTCAGAGGTTGGGATACGTGAAGTTAAAGTCATGGCGGGTGATGCGTTATATATTCCGCCAAACTGTTGGAATAAACCGAATTGGGATGAAGACTGTTCAGTATTAAGTTTGTTATTTGGACGCCGACAAGTTGGGTTTAGCCTAGTGAGTAAACGCAAAGGGGAAAGTGGTTTTTATGATGTGCAAAAATACAGTATTCCGACGCGAACAGGTCATGCTATTGATAATATTTTAGAAGCACTGAACGCGTTAGCTCGTGAACCGAATAAAAAACCAATAGACGAACATTTATTATTGGCATTACTTAGTTATAGCATGACAATGCTTGGTGAACCTTCAGAGACAAAGTCACCGAAAAACCGCAGTGAAGATCTATACCAAGGAATATGTATTTATATTCAAGAGAATTTCCATAAAAGCATAGATAGAAGCAGTATTGCGAATCGCTTTAATATTTCTCCAAACCACTTATCTCGTATGTTTAGACAGCAGGGGCACATGACGTTAGCTGATTATATTACGTGGGTAAGGATAGAACGTGCCAAATTTATGCTAAAGAAATACACTTTTCGTTTAACTGAAGTGGCGACACGTTGTGGTTTTCAGGACGTGAATTATTTTTATCGTGTGTTTAAAAGCAAAACAACGTATACGCCATCTGATTATAGATCAATGATAAAGTAGGGCATGAAAATGCCCTAGATAAATAGTTTGTTCTTGATTTTTTCTACAATGTGACAAGAAAGTTGGTAGTTATGTTCTCTCGCAATTTTTTGTGAAAAGAAAAGCTGTGGAAGTTCAATAATGGCAATGGCAATTAATATACAGAACCCGAAATCTTCACCTGAAAAAATCAAAAATAGGCTTAAAATTAACGCTAATAATTCACCAAAGAACCATAAATACTTCTCTAAATATAGATGATGAAAACCACCTAAAAATAAATAATTAAGAGTGGCATAAGTGTCAGGATCTTTTAGTTTTTCACTTTGTTCTTTATAAAATGCTTTGCGTTCATCAGTCGGGAGAGCAGCTACTTGTTTTCTAAGTCGCTCTTCCTTTTCTTCTAAGTCATTTAAATTACCAAGAAAACCCATTATGGAACCTCATCATAAATAATTTCAACCAAATCAGGTTGATTACAACGTTTTATTCTTTGTAATCCTAGTTTCCAGCCCTTAAAGGCCCCGTATTTTTGAATGCATTGCTTTGTGTATTCAGAGCAAGTTGGTTCAAAATTACATTCCAGGCTTAATAGTTTTTTTGAACCACCTTTATGTTGATAAGAGCGGATCAATAGGATTGATAATTGTGCGAACATTAACGACCTAATGTAATAATAACGGCTTCACGTTTCCAAAATAGAAGAAATCGCTTTTGTTCTACTATTTGAAATGCTAATTGCCAACCATCTTGTGCCTGTTTATTTAATTCGGCTTCCATTTTCTGAATTGGAACCCCACTAGCACCAAGAAATACAGTGCCACAACCGCCTTCTGTTAAATGAATTACTTTGTATTCTTTAAAGCCTGTCATCGCATTTTACTCTGTTGTTTTTTAAAGAAAAGAATGTATTTTATAATCTATATATTTACAATTTAAAAGAATGAAATAGTGAGTATTTGTGGTGTATCTCTCAATTAATTATTAACCACTTGGTGGCTTAATTTATAAGTAGACTATTTATACGACAGAATCGATTTTAGTTGTGCAGCTCTATTATATTTATCGTCATGTATTTTTTCTCAAATGAGGTGATTTAGGTTAGAGTAATGTTGATAATTAAGGACGATAAGGATGTCTGATGCGCTTTGAAACGGCTAAGTTAACACCACAAGAAAATTATAAGTTGTTAATCGGAGGGATCTTACCTCGGCCAATTGCTTGGGTTTCAAGCATTTCATCGTCAGGAGAGGTGAATTTAGCGCCGTTCTCTTTCTTTACTGTGGCGAGCGCCAACCCCCCAATTCTTTGTTTCAATCCTATGTATAACCAAGATGCGCAAGCTAAAGATACGTTGAGAAACATTCGAGAACAGGGTGAGTTTGTCATTAATACGGTCAGTGCTACACATTTAGAGGTTATGAATAAAACCTGTCATGGTTTAGCCCATGATGTTGATGAATTTGAGTATGCTGGGATTAAAAAGGCACAATCAGATTTTGTTATTCCTCCACGGGTTGCTAATGCGATTGTGAGTTTTGAATGCCGATTAAACCAAATTGTTGATCTTGGTGATGATGTTTTATCAGGGCATTTAATTTTAGGTGATGTTATTGCTGTGCATGTTGCGGATGAAGCGGTTTATGATGGCAAGATTGACAGTGATAAATTAGATGCGATAGCACGAATGTCTGGGGCCGATTACAGCTTAACAAGAGAACGGGTTCAATTATCTCGTTCATGAGTTATGACGCTTGTATTATTGAAACTAAGACGATATAGGCCAGAAGGATTATTGTGAACTGGATATTTTTTACGTTATTGGCTGCGTTCAGTCAATCATGGCGAAATGCGTTTCAAAGTCGTTTAAGCAAAGAGCTAAATGTGACCGGAGTTACATTGTCACGTTTTTTATGGGCAAGTCCATTGGCTTTTATTTATTTGGCTTTGCTTTATTGGGTCGATCCTGTGCCATGGCCGACTTTTACTGAATATTCTTATTTGTTTATTGTTGGTGCCTCTCTTATGCAGATCATCGCGACGGCTTTGATGGTTGTTTTATTTAAACAAAAGAATTTTGCTATTGGTGCTGGGCTTGCTAAAAGTGAAGCTCCTGTAGCGGCTTTTCTTGGGGTTTTATTTTTTGGAACGTCATTATCACTGCTCGGTTGGGCAGGGGTTGTTATTGGTGGGGTTGCCGTCTTTATATTGAGTTGTCCTGATGGTATTAAAAGTATCTCGTTGAAAACTGCAATGATTGGCCTAGGGTGCAGTACGTCTTTCGCGTTAACTTCATTATGGATTAGAGAAGCAAGCCTAACGCTTAACTTACCATTTCCTCACCGAGCCGCTTGGATTTTACTGTTAGTCATTTTATTGCAAACCATCTTACTTGTAGGCTATATGCTTTTTAATGACCGCCAAACGCTCAAGGCCATGTTTGTTAAACCTAGATTGGTTGTGATGACCAGTATCGCAAGTTTTATCGGTTCTTTAGGGTGGTTTAGTGCGATGTCACTTCAAACCGTCCCATTAGTGAAGACCCTCGGACAAGTTGAGGTGTTTTTTACTATGCTAATTTCATTGTTTTGGTTAAACGAAAAAATCAAACGTAAAGATATTATCGCGTTATTATTAATTGCAATGGCGGCAGTGTTGGTGATGTGGCACTAGCTGTATATCGTAAGATAAGAGATAAGAGATAAGAGATAAGAGATAAGAGATGGAAGATTAACTCAATCTTCCATGTTCATTTCTAAAAGAAAGCATTATTTTGATAGTGCTTCGAATTCAGCAATTGGAGCATGTCCACGTAATGCTAAAAAAGCTAAAAACTGTTTCGGTGAATGAGTAATAATTTTATCGAAGGGGAAATCTAAGGCATCAATTAATTGTTCTACTTTTTCAAATTTCCCAATGTCTTGACAAAAATGCGCATCACTTCCTGTCGTAATATACGCGCCTAATTCTTTCGCTACCTTAGCGATTTCATAGCAACGGTCAACACTACCTACTCGGCTAGTTCCTTTCAGTGAGGTATTGTTTATTTCAATGGCAACGTTATGTTTAACTGCCTCTTGAATTACTTCTTTAAAATCAAAATCAAAATTTGGATTGCCTAAATGGCCTAATGCATCTACACGACCTGATGAGATAATCTTGATTAATGCTTGGGTGTGTACTAACTTATTTTTAGGGGGAAAAACTGGCTCGTGGAAACTTGCAATGATCCAGTCTAGGTTTTGGTCAACCGAAAGGGGAATATCTATATCTCCTTCTAGATTACAAATGTTGACTTCGCAGCCCCTAAGAATAGCGACGCCATGAAGAAAACGAGGTAATACGCGCTGATTACTGAAAAACCAATAATGTGGCGCGCCAGGCATTGAAGAGGCGTGATCTGTAGTACAAAACATAGGTAAACCAAGTGTGGATGCTGAAAAAGCATTCTCACTGATTGTACTGTAAGCATGGCCACTAGCATAAGTGTGAGTGTGGGTATCTACCTGAATGCGCATTTGTTTTCTCCAATCAACAGCGATACGAACAGTATAACTGATTTTTGAAACTTTTAGCTTTTACATTTGTCTGACAAAGCGTAAGAAAAAGAGAACTATTATTGGTTCAATCAATGTGTGAATGGATATGATCGAGACTTGTTATGATTAAAGCAGATACTCTTAAAATTGAATTGAATGAACTGACGGTATATCAGTTACGCAATCTTCAACATGCGATCAGTAAAAAATTGAAAGAAAAGTCGGCTCAAAGTTACACAAAAAAAGCCGAGCTTTTGACTCAAGAAGAACTGGATATGTTAGCGGAAGTGATGAAGAACTAACGCTACCCAATGACTACTTTATTTCTACCTTGTTCTTTCGCTGCGTATAAAGCCGCATCAGCTTTAATTAATAGTTCTTCATAACTCAGGTTTTCATTAAATTGAGCTATCCCAAAGCTCATTGTTATTGTTTGCTCATTTGTTGCAGGCATCTTTTCTATTTTCTTCCGTAAACATTCCGCTAATACCTTTGCTCCTGATGAGTGAGTATTAGGGCAAATGATGATGAATTCTTCTCCCCCCCATCGACCGACAATGTCAGAGGTTCTTATGTTATTTAGTAAGAGTGCTGACATATTAACGATCACTTCATCACCTGCAATATGTCCAAAAGTATCATTAATCTTTTTAAAATAATCGATGTCACACATGATAACGCTGAGTGGCATATCGGTGCGAAGCGATAATTTTTGCTGCTTAACTAAATGTGTATCTATTACACGTCGGTTATAGAGAGAGGTTAAGCTGTCGTAAGTGGACAGTTGAATCAACTTAGTGTTGTATTTTTTTAGTAGTTTTTGTCTATACAATAATGCACCAATGATCGCGACGATAACACCAAGTAAAACTTTAAATAATTTCACATCAAATGGACTTGTGTATTTTACTGACAGCCAATTATTAATGAGTGTGTTGGTTTCTTCTGGAGGAATAGAATGTATTGTTTTTTCAATAATGCTTTTTAATAAAGGTTCATCATTACGAGTTCCTATCCTAAGATCCCAGGTGTTTTCTACTTTGCCACTGATCATTAAAGAGGGGTAATGACGTTGTATTGCATAACTTAATATTTCAACAGAATCAATGAAACCAAATAACTCACCACTATTGACTTTCGTTAAGCCTTCTTCTAAATCATCTACAAACTCAATTTTTACAGAAGGGTGAAATAGAGGCGTCATATTCGATTGAGAGTAACCCCTAATAATACCAATGCTTACATCTCTTAGGTGGTTAAAGTTGGTAATGAAGCGAGCGTCAGTTTTCGTCGCGATAACAATGTCACTTTTATAGACTGTTTTTGTATAATCTAATGTACTCAGTGTTGCGTTGGTCATATCTATAGGGAGGATTAAATCACACACTCTATTGTTGATTTTTTGTAGACTCTCGTTCCAATCTTTTGTTGGGATAAATTGAAATGGAATATTTAATTTCTCTTGAATTAATGAGATTAAAGACGTTGACATTCCGATGGGTTTGCCATTATTAACGCCACTAAATGGCATGAGATCATTAGGAAGGCAATAGTTGAATTGTGATTTTGTGTTTAAGTACTCTAACTCTGCATCAGATAAGGGCAGTAAACCATCTTTAAATGCAATGGGTTTTTTTATTAACCATGCATTATTCAAATTATGTATATCATCCAAAGAAATACTCTCGATTGCTTTATCAAGTATGTTTTTTAGGAGAATATTATTCTTATTCGTTGCAAGGTAATTATAAGTATCAGTAAAGTGCGCTTGGTCATTAATATCTTTAGTATTCAATGAGGTGAAATAATATTTTGAAAGGTAGTAATTAAAAACAGCAAGCGGTCCTATCGCGGCATCTGCATTTCCATTTAATACTTGTTCGATAGATTCAAGGGTATTGGAAGAGAGTAATACATCAGAATCTGGATAATGATGAGATAAAATATCTTGGTAGGCGTATTGTTCTACGACAGAAACGACTTTATCCGTAAGATAATCATCAAATGTGCCTAGATCCATATTATTAAAATATAAAGGTGAATTTGTTTTTTTTGATAATAAGGCATTTGTCATCGTGAAAACTGGATTATGACTGAAATTTAAATATTTCTTCCTACTTTCTGTTTTTCGAATGTTCGCGATGACATCAATCTCATTATTTTTAAGTAACGTTAATGATTGCGCCCATGATGTGTGCTTCACATAGATAATCTCAACATTGAGTTGTGCGGCTATTAATTGCATATAATCAGGGCTATAGCCTTTTAAAACACCGTCTTCAAGAAAGCTGTAAGGAGGAAAGTGTTCGTCACTATAGACCGTCAGTGTGGGATGAGAATTTAGATATTCTTGTTCTTCTTTAGTAAGTGATACGGTATTTGCTGCTAAAGTTGACCAACTAACTATCAGTAATAGAGAAGTTAGCATTTGTAGAAATATCATAAATAATAAATGCCCTGTAATTTGAGTCGCTATTATAATTTATGGAAGCATCAAATGTACACCATTGATATTATAAATGATGCAGGATATCTTTAATGCATACCTAGAATCTATCTCTCCTTATTATAGCATTAACTTTGATAATGAATTATTTTGATATGATTTATTTCATGTATCGTTAATATTATTCATGAATCTAATGTGTTCTGGATTTAGTTATTAATATAAAACTCACATTTAATTATGAGTTTTATATTTAAGACAGTTACTTATTTAAATGCAAAGTTAAGTTATCAAATCCACCAATATATTTCCCATCAAGCCATATTTGAGGAACGGTGACTGGCGTTTTTTGACCTATAATTGCTTTCACTTCAGGGATCATTCTATAAAGTGCTGCGCTGTCTTTAACGACATCATGATAAATATAGTCGACTCCTTTTTCATCTAATGCGGCTTTTGCTTTTATACAAAAAGGGCAGGTTGCTTTACCATAAACCACATTACCTTTTATTTCATCTCGTTGTGCTACTTGAGCGATTACTGCTTGTACTAGCACTCCTCGATTCAAGGCCTCACCTTCACTTATCACTGTGTTTTCAACAATAATAATGGGAGCATGCCATGCCTTGAGTTTTAAAGGCTCCCACCAATAAGTCAGCCAATCTTTAACTTCTAATTCTATTGGAATGCCGGAAAGCTCTGAATCAAAGGTATCTTGAAGAATGTCTTTGGTGAGAGTGCATTCTCCACAGGGGATATTCACTTTAAAGGGTCCCCAGCTACCACCCCAACGGTATAAGGTTATTTTAATTGGTTTCATTGTGACCCTCTATAATTAATAAAAGCGATAATTCATCATAGAACGTTTGTTTTAAAAATGAAACTTAATTGCTAATTAAATGTATAGAATTGAATTGCTTAGAAATAGAGTTGAAGGTATAAAAAAGCGACTATATAAGTCGCTTTTTTATACTGTTTATAGGCTGTCGGGATTAGCCCATGAATAACCAAATAGCGACACCTATCATTAATGTGCCTGAAATACGGTTCATGATTTTTACGTTATTTGAATGACCTAAAACACGCTTAAGGCCTTTGCCTCCTACCGCATACAGAGTCATGCATAAAAATTCACAAATTAAGATGATAGAGACTAACGCAATTAACTGAGGGGCAATGGCATTGCTTCCATCAATAAAAGGAGGCAGTAATGACACCATAAAAGCCCAACCTTTAGGGTTTGCAATGGCAGTAACAAAACCTTGTACGACTAAATCCCAATCTTTTCCTTTTGGTGCTTCAGCTTGTTCGCCTGTCATGGCTAACTTGCCTCTAGAACGCCACATTTGAATGCCAATATAAGCAAGATAGGTGGCTCCAATGGCTTTAAAAATAGTAAATAACCAAGGGTAGTTGAGCATAATTGCAGCAACACCTAAGACGGCAGCGACAGCAACAACGGCTACGCCTACTAGTTCACCCATCATCATCCATAATGTGCGTTTATAGCCGATACTCATGCCTAAGCTAAGTGCTAATGTCATGCACATTCCTGGGGTAACAGAAACAAAAAAGAAGGTTGGGATAAAAGCCCATAAAATAGCGGTATTCATTCTATTTACAACTCAATAAACTAATCGATAAGCGGCATAGAGTACGGAAATCTAATGTGAATGCAATGAAAATAATATCATTCTAATGTTAATTTTATTATTACTGTTATAACGATCAACTTAGTTTGTTTTTTAAATATTTTATGAATAACTGAGTTCGCGTATGTTCATACGTGAGTGCAGGGTAATAGGCATTAACTGAGATGTGATCGGCGGTATAACCAGGAAGAATAGGGATAAGTTCACCTAGGTTTATATCTTCAATAAGCATTTGTCTACTCGCAAATAAAATACCCATGCCACGTTTAGCTGCATGAAATAAAGCATCTGGATTGGTTGTCGCAAAGTTGCCTCTTAATCGAATTCGCTTACCGTCTGACAGTTTAATTTCTCTAACGGGTCTTTCCCCCCAAATAAGTATGTTGTGATTGTTAAGATCATCTAGGTTCTCTGGGGTACCATTTTTTTCAATATAGGCTTTAGAGGCAAAGAATTCAGAATGATGTTGAAAAAGTGGGGTATGTTTATAGCTAAAGGTATTCAGTTGTTCTAATTCTCGACTAATAAAGACATCGACATTAGTATCAGGGATCTGGCCTGGTAGCGTGGTAATCAGTTGGACTTTTATTTTTGGATAAGTTGTTAAAAAATCATCTAAGTACTTAATAATGAATTTAGAGCCAACAGTTAACGTGGCGCCTATTCTTAATAATCCCGTTGGCGTTTGATTAATGGCTCTTGTTTCATCAACTAAGTATTGCCACTGATCTAACTGCAATCGAGCTCGTTGATAAAATAAGATCCCCGCTTCTGTCTGATGAACAGAACGGGTAGTACGAGTAAGTAACTGAACACCAACACGATCTTCTAACCAGTTGATACGTTTACTAATAGCGGATCCTGAGGTATTTAATTGAAAAGCCGCGGCATTGAAGCTGCCTTCTTCAACCACTTTTATATAGCTTCTAACACTTTCTATCCAATCCATTATTACTTCCTAGTAAGACGTAATGTGATTCCTGTCTACTGTATTATCATTTATACAGAGTGAATGTAAACTTACGTGATGACGCTATTTAATACAACCGATTTTAAGAAAACCCCTTTATTTCTCGCAATGATGATCATTGCAACAGGTCAAGTAGGGGTGAGTATTTATTTGCCATCATTGCCCTTAATCAGCCACGATTTAGGTGTTTCTTCCGCTGATGTGCAATTACTTGTTACGCTATTTTTAGTGGGCTTTGGCGTGTCCCAATTATTCTATGGACCCGTGTCTGATGCGATTGGACGTCGGCCTATCTTTATTTTAGGTCAAGGGATTTATTTATTAGGCACTCTTTTGTGTGTATCTATGACGGATAATTTTACTGCATTAGTGTTAGGGCGTTTACTGCAAGGTTTAGGCGCGGGGAGTGCCTCAGTATTAGGGCGAAGTGTACTGCGAGACAGCTACAGCGGCTATCATTTGACTAAAGCCATGTCGTATATTTCGATCACGGCATCTATCTTACCAATCTTAGCGCCGGTTATTGGAGGTTGGATAGCATGGCATTTTAGTTGGGAATGGGTCTTTGGTTTTGTTTTATTGTATCTCATTGGCATTTTAACATTAGGGTATTTTATTCTTCCTGAAACTCTGCCTTATAAACCAAAAAAATTCAGCTTAGCTCAAACATTACGGGATTACGGTGCTTTATTTCGTAATGCTCAGGTGATCTCTAGTGCCAGTTTTAATTGGATCAGTTATTTAGCTAGCTTAGTCTCTGTATCATTATTGCCTTTTTTATTACAGGGTGATTTAGGGTTAACGACGGCTGAGTATGGCGAGATAATGATCATCCCTTCGGCTGGGTTAATGATGGGCAGCTTTATTCTGAACAGTCTAAATAAAAAATGGTCAATTAATCAGCTAATATGTCTTGCTCTCGTGATCATGTCAATTTCTGGTATATGGTTGGTTGTTTTTACTACGTCTCTATTTTCGTTAATATTTGGGTTTACATTATTAGCGGTTTCACAAGGGATCATCTTTCCATTGTCGATTACTTTATTATTGTCACCACACACTAAAAACGTAGGCACTATTTCTGCGTTATCTGGTTCTATCCAAATGTGTTTATCAGGTATTCTTGGTGGTTATTTAGTTAAGCATTGGGTTGTAGATCAAAACAGTTTAGGTGTCTTTTATTTATTGATTGCCTCTATGATGTTGTGTGTATTGTTTTGGAATAGGAAAGTTAGGCTATAAATAATATTAATAATCAATGAATTAAATTTATTACAGCCTAGAGTTCTGGTTTTAAGCATACGGTCAGTTGTTCAGTGAATGATACAACTGCTATTTTGTTATTCTGTAGCGTTATCTTTTTAATGTTTCTGTTAATGTAAATTAATGAACTAAAAAGTTTGATTTATTAGCATTTATGCGTAAATAATAAAGAATGTAAAATAATTGTTAATTTCGATTGCACTAGGCAGGAGGTGCTATGTTACATTCTCACGATACGTCCTTACAGTTGACTCAATTGAGTTATGATGCAGTTCATCAACTCGCCCCCTCCTTCTCTGGGTTGCCTAAAACCATGCACGCGGATGGTAACTATCGATTAAGACGTTACTCCGTGATCTGTGTTGTTAATAACGATGTAGTGGAAACAAATAAGCATAACTTTGTACAAAGTGAAGACATCAATCACTTTCAAGGTGATGTTGTTCGTGAATTTGAAGGCATTGAAAAGGCGATTCTTAACAGTGAAGGTATGGCTGAAATGTGTCAAGTCTTCATGGAGCTAAACCATTTACCCAATGGGCAAGAAATAGAAATCCATCAAATGCGTATTGCCGCTATTTACAAAGAAACACAAATAGCACCAGAAGGTATTCATCAAGATGGGTTCGATCACATTGCCCTTATTGGTATTGATCGTTCGAATATTGAAGGCGGTGAATTACTGATTTATAAAGATTCAGAAGAAGCCCCATTTTTTAGAAAGATCTTAGAAGACGGTGAAGTGGCAATGGTTGATGATAGAAAGTTGTGGCACAACGGTCAGCCGATCCGCTTAATCGATCAAAACCATGAAGGACACATGGATGTTTTTGTACTAACGGCTAAGGATAAGAACGATGAACTTCACTCCTAATCACGTTCGATCCCAATTTACCGCGTTATCACAGCAAGTTAATGATCAATCAGTGGTTTTTCTGGATGGTCCTGGGGGCTCTCAAGTTCCTAGTTCTGTGTTGTCTGCAATGACTGGTTATCTAGGGTATGCAAATTCAAACTTAGGAGGTCACTTTTTTTCAAGCCATGTCACAGATGCCGTGCTTAAACAGGCTCGTCAATCGTGTGCTGTATTTTTAAATGCTCCGACTGAAGATAATATTGTGTTTGGTGCCAATATGACGTCATTAACGTTTCAGTTGAGCCGTACGATCAGCCGAGATTGGAAAGCTGGAGATGAAATTATTGTGACGGCATTAGATCATTATTCTAATGTATCAAGTTGGCAGCAAGCAGCAGAAGATAAGGGCGTGATTGTTCACCAAGTGAGAGTGAATCTCGATGATTGCACATTGGATATGGATCATTTTTACTCATTACTTTCACCAAAAACTCGCCTTGTTGCAACCACCTATGCTTCAAATACCACGGGATCATTAGTGAATGTAAAATCAATGATTTTGGCAGCACATAACGTGAATGCAATGGTTTATGTAGACGCAGTACATTATGCACCTCACCATTTGATCGATGTTCAAGAACTCGATTGTGATTTTCTTGCATGTTCTGCCTATAAGTTTTTTGGACCACACGTTGGGATCGCCTATGTATCAACAAGATGGTTAAGGGAATTAACCCCTTATAAAGTTGAACCTGCAACAAACATAGGCCCAGGGCGATTTGAAACAGGAACTCAGAGCTTTGAAGGTCTAGCTGGGATTGTCGCCGCTATTGAGTATTTAGCGCAGTGGGGAAGTGAAGGAAGCAGTTTAAGAGATAGGTTAATCGACAGTTTTGAGCAATTTAATAAACATGAATTGCACTTGACTCACTATTTTTTAAGTAAGTTGACATCGCGCAGTTATATTCAATTATATGGAATTAAAAACAGTGATGACCTGTGCTCTCGTACACCTACATTTGCGCTTCGGTTTAGTGGTTATACGCCCGAATACGTAGCGACAGTACTAGGAAAAGAAAATGTTTGCGTATGGAGTGGGCATTTTTATGCGCTAGGTTTAATCCGTCAATTAGGGTTAGAGGAAAGCGGTGGTGTTGTTCGTATTGGATTAATGCATTACAACACAACGGAAGAGATAGATTATTTATTCTCGTTATTAGATTCACTCGCATAAAATGCCGCGATATCACGTAAATCAGCATCATTTAAACGTTGCAGCTGAGCTTTCATCATTGCAGCAAGAGGTCCAGTACGCTCCCCATTTTTATACGCTTTCATTGATGAATATAAATAGAGTTCATTTTGCTTATGCAGATTGGGGTAGCTGCTATTTGTCGCCTCGCCAGTACTACCATGACAATATACACAACTTGGAGATTTCATTTTCCCTAGTTTGGCATCACCAGAAAGTACGTTAAAAGAACAAAATAAAAATAGAAGAGGGAGATACTTAAACATTTTCAATACCTTACTGTGTGAATTGTGATTAAGCCTTTATATTTTTATGGAGTCAATCACCGAAGTAAGGATTTGAGATACAGTTACTATTTTTATCATTAACTTGATGATAGACTTAATTTTAATTGAAAACAAAGTGCTAAAAGCTACTTTATGGTATATCATTCCCAAACTTATGAATGGTTAACTGTAAAGGAGTCGCAGTGTTTACCTATCTAATGAAGCATTTGCCTGCGAACAAGTACCTTGCTGGAATTAGCAACGTCTTTATTATGCTATTACCCGTCTCTTTAATTTCGTCTTTTTGTTTATTAGCCTCTAATGGCGCAAGTCTATTTGAGTGGCGTGAAGTCAGTAGCGAGTTGAAGATTATTAGCTCGCTCATTGCACAATTATTCCCTGTTTTACTTGTTGTTTTCTTTTCTCAATATCTGGCTTCTCTTCATAAACAACCGGTTGTTGCCGTCATTACATCATCTGTTTTATTGTATTTTATTATCTGTTTTCAATGGGAGTTATTTCATGATGGTAGTGTAATTCCTATCAATTTCCCTTTTGCTATTCTTATTCCTATTATCGTTAGCTTTTTTTATCAATACCTCCAATTGTGGTCAGTGTTTAAAGACTCGCACTTGCCTAATGTTGTTGAACGTTCAATCAATCTTGTTATTTCAGTGTGCTTAGTCAGTAGTCTTATTGTTTGTTTGAGTTATGCGATTAGATATGTGGTATTTGATGGCTTAGATCTTACGTTAGGAATGCCAGATTTAGATCCCATGTCATTATTTGATGGGATAATTTATGAATTAATGAGAGGTGTTTTTTGGTCTATTGGGATCAATGGGCATGTGATTTTAGCACCTTATAAAATAGAACTTTTTAGGATGACATCAGAGAGTCTTGTTCTGATTGAAGCGGGCATAGGAACCATGCCGATCTTAACCAGTAACTTTTATGATTTTTATACCGGAATGGGGGGCTCGGGGAACACGCTTAGCTTGGTGTTATGTGTTTTATTATTTGCGAAAAATAAAGGATATCGAACTCTCGCAAAAGCCGCATTACTTCTTAGTATTTTTAATATTAATGAACCCATTTTGTATGGATTACCGATTATGTTTAATCCAATGATGATTATTCCATTTCTATTAGCCCCTATTGCAGGGTTAATTATTGCGTACTTTGCAACGTTATGGGGCATGGTACCTCCTATTATGGGAGTGATTAGTTGGATGACACCGCCATTGATCGGTGGTTATTTAGGAACGGAAGGTGAGATCTCAGGTTCGATACTTCAAGGTGTTATTTTATTGATTGGTATTGCTATTTATTACCCATTTTTTATTCGTATGGATAAATTAAGTATGGGAAAAACAGCATTGGATTCTTTAACTGAGCGTTTCTTTACCTCTGAAAAAATTGATACTACTAAAGCAATTGGCAGTTATATTCCGCATTTATCGATAAATATGGCGGCTCAAAAGAATGTAGAACACCTACATAAAACGGGGGATTTTATTTTATATTATCAACCTCAATATGACATTGATAAACAAAAAGTCATTTCTTTAGAGGCGCTAATTCGACATCGTTCTTACTCTGGTTACATTACACCGCCCACTTTTATTGAGTCTTTTTCTGAACTTGGTTTATTGCCTGAATTGGATTTTTGGGTGCTCGAAAAAGCGATTTCGACGGCAAGCCTCTATGCGCATGATCCTAATTTTAAGGTATCAATAAATGTGTCTCCAGAAACGGTATTAGTGCCTACATTTTTAACAACAGTCACTCAATTGGTAAACCGCAGTTCATTAAGCTTCACACAACTTGAATTAGAAATAACGGAAGAGCTGTTAATTAAAGATGAGCAGCAAACAAAGAAAACCTTGAATCAATTAAGATCGTTAGGGATAACGATTGCTCTCGATGATTTTGGTTCTGGTTATTCTTCAATTGCTTACTTATCGCGTTTTGATTTTGATAAAGTAAAAATTGATCGCTCTTTATTGTTAAACATAGACACGGAACGTGGTCGAAAGTTATTTGGTTTGGCCGTTGAGTTAGGGCAAATTACAGGGGCGAGTATTGTGGTTGAAGGTGCAGAAACTAAAGATGAGGTCGATTTTATACAGTCTTTAGGCATCGCTTGTATTCAAGGTTTTTTCTTTTACAAACCAATGCCTATTGAAGAGGTAGTTGAATTAGGATTGGTTAAACTAGAAGATGAAACGGTGATGTAATTTTATAATAAGTCATTGTTCATTTTCTAAGAAGATCGCATTTAGTATGTCTATACGTAGCGATCTTTTTTGTTTTTAGTATTGTGAGTTTGTACGGGATTCTGTGGCATTAAAAAATAAATGCAGTGTTATAGTGTAGATTGTGATCCAATTATTAAGCATAACCGTAGAACAGAGTATGGAAACTTTGGAGATGGTTATGCAAACTCATTATGTAGAGGTTAACAATCAAGTGAACCCAATACAAAACCAGCCAGACAACGATAAAGAGAAAGCAAATCTTGATGCATGGTTGTTACAGGTAGCCTCATCTCAAGATAAGCAGGCTTTCTCTCTACTTTTTAAGTGGTTTGCACCTAAAATACGCGCTTATGGCATCAAGAAATTCAATGATCCCACATTAGCGATGGATCTTGTTCAAGAAACAATGACGCTCGTGTGGCGAAAAGCTGCGTTATTTAATCAGAATAAAGGTAATGCGTCGGGGTGGATATTTACAGTAATGAGAAACCACAGTTTTGATATGTTACGTAAAATTCAGTCAAATAAAGAAGACACGATAAGTGACGAACTCTGGCCATTGTTCGATAAGCAAGTTGAGAGCGTAGAACTTGATTGGTTAGAAACCAGAAAATTAAAAAAAGCCGTGAGTGTATTACCGCCTAATCAAAGAGTCGTGGTGGAAGGGATTTATGAGCAGGGGCTTACACAGCAAGAACTGTCAGAGCAACTCAGCGAACCGATTGGAACCATCAAATCAAGATTACGTTTAGCCTTAACCAAATTAAGACAGGAGTATGAGCATGAATAAGATAACCCACCATCCTAGTGATGCACTATTACATTCTCATATTGATGGGGATTTACCTGAATCGTTGTCTGTTGCTATGACTTTGCATTGTGATTTGTGTGAGCACTGTAAACACAAAGCGGAAAAATTGACTCAGTTGTTTGCAGTAAAAGCATGGAAAGAACCAAGTATAAGAGACACTAATGACGTTGATTTTTCCGATATGCTTGATGGTATTCTAAACAGTGATATTACAGACAGTTACCTGAAAGAAAAGCCAGTAGAGCATATCTTTATTAATTCATTGCATTATGAATTGCCTTACGTATTACATCGCTATGTTGATATGAAATGGAATCAATTGGGTGCCGTTAGTCGTGCTCGTTTAATTGAAGAAGGTGAAACACGTTCTAACCTTTTACAGATTAATGCTGGTGGTGTTATTCCTGCCCATACACACAAAGGCTTTGAGTTAACTCTGTTACTTGATGGTAGCTTTGAAGATGAATCAGGGACGTATAATAAAGGTGACTTTATTTGGTTAGATGCATCACATGCTCATAGCCCAAAAACGATAGAAGGGTGTTTATGTTATACCGTGCAAAATGCGCCATTACACTTTACACAGGGTATTAGTAAACTATTTAATCCGATTGGCAATTTATTGTACTAAACTGTAACTAAGGTAATAAAAAATAAATAAAAGATCACAGGAAGTGATCTTTTTTGAATACTACTGCGTAGTTATTCATAAGTTCAATAAGGATATATCATCATGAAGCACAGTCATTTTGTTACTACATTCATTTCCCTTTATGGTGAGTTAAACCATTCTACTTTATTTCGCCTCCCCGAAATTTATTCTGATGATATTCAGTTCATCGACGCAGTACATCATCTAAATGGTCTATCGCAATTGACTGACTATTTCGAACATTTGTATGCCAATATCTTAGAGTGTAAATTTCATATTCACCAGGTCATTGAAAGTGATAATGAGGCCAGTCTTTTTTGGACTATGGAATACAGCCATCCTAAAATAAGTAAAGGTAAACGTATTTCAGTGGATGGGACATCTCACATAAAATTCAATGAAACGGTTTATTACCATCGTGATTATGTAGACATGGGGCAAATGCTGTACGAGCATTTGCCCGTAATTGGTTCTGCTGTGAAGTTTATTAAAAAGAGAATGGAATCATGAAGAGAATACTGATCACGGGAGCGACTTCTGGCATTGGTCTCTCTTTAACCGAAAAATACCTTGAGCAAGGGTACCAAGTGTATGCTTGTGGCCGAAACTTTTCGGCTTATGCTAATTCTGAACACTTAACGGTTTCAAAAGAAACAGGTAAGTTGATTGAAGTGGTGTTTGATCTTGATGACAGTGAATCAATTTTAACGGCATTTTCGGGTATTGAGATGCTTGATACGGTTATTTTAAATGCCGGTACGTGTGAGTACATTGATGATGCGATGAATTTTAACGCGGAATTGTTTGAACGAGTTATAAAAACTAATGTTATTTCAATTGGTTATTGCTTACAAGCATTGATACCTAAAATGAAGCGAGGAGGACATTTAGCGTTAATGGGATCAAGTGCTGCTTATGTTCCATTTCAACGAGCAGAAGCTTATGGATCAAGTAAGGCTGCGATTCATTATTTGGCTAAATCACTCCAGTTAGATATTTCTCCTGAGGTATTAACGATTAGCGTTATCGCCCCTGGATTTGTAAAAACACCACTGACAAATAAAAACGATTTTCCTATGCCAATGTTGCTCGAAGTAGATAAAGCGGCGGAACACATTATAACGGGCATAGATAAAAATAAAAAACACATTCATTTTCCATTTCCATTTACGAGTTTCTTAATTTTAATGGGGAGTCTCCCTGATCGTATTTGGCACTGGATCGCTTTAAGGATGAAACGATAATGAAAAAAATTGCAGTTGTTGGTACGGGTATTTCAGGCTTAGTTTGTGCACATTTATTATCACGAGAACACGATGTGACAGTATTTGAAGCAAACGATTATATTGGTGGTCACACCGCAACAAAACGAGTGAAAGCGGAAGGGAAAGAGTGGGATATTGATACTGGGTTTATTGTTTTTAATGACCGAACCTATCCCAACTTCATTGAACTATTAACTCAGCTTGGGCTGTCTGGGCAAGAAACAGAAATGAGTTTTAGTGTGAAGAACGTTATTTCAGGGCTTGAGTATAACGGTCATAATTTAAATACACTTTTTGCTCAGCGTTCTAATTTATTTAATACTAAATTTCTGTCATTGATCAGTGAGATTTTACGTTTTAATAAACAATGTAAAGAGTTATGGAATGAAGACCAAGGTGAGAATCATATTGAGCTTGATATTGATGGTTCGTTAGGGGATTTCCTATACAGCAATGATTACAGTAGTTACTTTGCCGATCATTACATATTACCGATGGGGGCTGCTATTTGGTCTTCAAGCTTGCAAGACATGAAAGCATTTCCGTTGCACTTCTTTATTCGATTCTTCCATAATCATGGCTTATTAGACATCGCAAATAGACCACAATGGTATGTCATTCCTAATGGATCTCATTCTTACATTGCACCTTTAATTGCATCGTTTAAAGATAATATTCATTTAAACAGTCCAGTGACAAGTGTTACTCGTCATATTAATGGCGTTACTCTTGAGATTAATCATCAAGATAAGTATGAATTTGATGATGTAGTATTGGCTTGTCATAGTGACCAATCTCAAGCGATGTTGAGTGATATTACCACCACAGAAAAAATGATATTAAGTAAATTAACGTATCAAGAAAATGAAGTGGTATTACATACTGATGAGAGTTTATTACCAATACAAAGACGTGCTTGGGCGGCGTGGAATTATCATCTAGATACTGCGAGCAAACATAACCCATCAAGTGTTACTTATAACATGAATATGTTGCAAGGGCTGGAAACACAAGAAACGACGTTTTGTGTGACGTTAAATAATTCTCCTTTGATCCATAAAGATAAAATATTAGGGGCGTATAAATACGATCATCCTGTATTTAATGCAGACACAATAGAAGCTCAAGCCCGTCGTAGAGAAATATGTGGTCATAATCATACACATTTTGCAGGAGCATATTGGTATAACGGGTTCCATGAAGATGGCGTAAAAAGTGCATTAGATGTTTGTCAGCGCTTTGGGATTAGCTTATGACCCATTCATGCCTCTATCAAGGCGATGTTAGACACAGACGGTTTCAAACTAAATTACACGACTTTAGTTACCGTATGTTTTTTGTCGCGTTAGATCTTGATGAGCTAGAAGAAACGCAACAAGTCGGGTGGTTTAAAAAAGGCGGTTTTGCGCCGCTTGCTTTTAATCGTTCCGATTATATAGGTTCAACTGACGAGCCATTAAAAAAATCAGTGAGAGATAAAGTGGTGGAGCTTGGTGGAGAGCTTAATGAAGGGCGAGTTTTATTCGTTGGTCAAGTTCGATGCTTTGGTTTTTATTTTAGTCCAATCAATCTTTATTATTGTTATAACGAATCAGAAGAGTTGACTGATTTATTAGCGGAAGTGAGTAATACCCCTTGGAATCAAACGCATTATTATTTGATTCAAATGGATTCAGATAAAGTTATAGATAAAACGTTTCATGTATCTCCTTTTCTTAATTTAGACATGAAATATCATTGGTTTGTAAAGGCACCGAATAAGCATTTATCTTTGCATTTAGAGAACAGAGGCTTAGGTATAGAGCAAGAAAAAATCTTTGATGCGACGATAGCAATGACACGCACCGAATTTAATTCAAAAAATATACGTCAACAAGTGATCTCTATTCCTCTGATGACCGTAAAAATAGTATGGGGCATTTATTGGCAAGCATTGAAATTACTAATAAAGCGAATTCCGTTTGTGCCGTACCCAAAGTTATAAGGAAAGAACAATGGATAGTAACCAAGTCGATACATCAACATTGAAAAACTCAACAGCCATTGATAATTACCCATCAATGCATTGGATTGATGGAATGGCACGTAAAATTCTTCTCGACTATTTAGGGCGAATGACTCAAGCGTCATTGACAATTAATGATGAAAAAGGACAAGTGATATTAGGTAATCCCTTGGCAACGCTACAAGCCGTTGTTGAAATTAATAATACAGAAGCGTATAGAAAAATTTTATTTGGCGGAGGGATTGGTGCAAGTGAAGCGTATGTTTCAGGGTGGTGGACAAGCCCAAACTTAACGAAAGTAATTCAAGTACTAGGGCGAGAGCAAGGCGTACTGGATAGAGTAGAAAGCAGCTTCAGCAAAGTGATTCAATTGTTTGATTTAATGAATCATAAACGCAATAAGAACACTGAGGAAGGTTCAAAAAAGAACATCTTAGCGCATTATGATTTAGGCAATGAGATGTATAAAACCTTTCTTGATAAGGAGATGCTGTATTCAAGTGCGATTTACCCACACGCTGATGCCAATTTAGAAGAAGCTCAACTGTTTAAGTTACAGACTATTTGTGAACGATTGGAATTAAAAGAAGGTGAAACGTTACTTGAGATAGGCACAGGATGGGGTGCATTAGCTATTTACGCTGCTCAACACTACGGAGTAAAAGTAACAACAACGACGATATCAGATGCTCAATTTGAATTTGCACAGCAGCGTGTAAAAGCATTGGGATTAGAAGATAAAATCACTTTGTTAAAGCAAGACTACCGAACACTTGAAGGGCAATACGATAAATTAGTCTCTATTGAAATGATAGAAGCGGTAGGGCATGAGTATTTAAGTACATTCTTTGATGTATGCAGTCGACATTTAAAACCTGAAGGTAAAATGTTAATACAAGCGATTACGATTTCAGACCAACGTTATGATCAATACAGAAAAAGTGTCGATTTTATTCAACGCTATATTTTCCCTGGTGGTTGTTTGCCTTCGGTTAGTGTAATGGCGAATAAAGTCGCTCAAAATACAGATATGGTGATCACATCTCTGCACGATATTGGGCTTGATTACGCTAAAACCTTACGCCATTGGTATGAGCGTTTTGATGATGCAAACGCTGAATTAAAACAAATGGGTTATGGCGACGATTTTATTCGCTTGTGGCAATTTTACCTTTGTTATTGTGAAGGTGGTTTTCTAGAACGTAAAATCAGTACGGTTCATTTAGTTGCCGCTAAACCTCAAAATGGTGTGGTTTAAGTGTTGATTTAAAATTCATTTATTATTGATTGCTAGTCGGTAAGTTAGGAGGCTCCCATGCTACGTTACTTCCCTTTAATCAATGCAGTATGGTTTCAGCTTGCGTGGTTTGCTGCGATTATTTATAAGCAGCAAGCCATTCCTTTTTTACTGGTTTCTATCATTCTTCATTTGCTTGTTTCGCCAAAAAGAAAAGTAGATATGCTGTTACTTATCTCCGTCGCCACTTTTGGTGTTATGAGTGATGTTTTACTGTCGTATTTTAATATATTCCTGTTCACTAATGACGTGCTTATTCCTTTTTGGCTTATTCTGCTATGGTGCCACTTTTCTTTTGCTATCAATCATAGCCTAGGTTGGTTATCTCGTATTCCTATGGTGTTCGTGGTGTTACTTGGAGCCATTGCCGGGCCTCTTAACTATCTTGCAGGCTATCGCTTAGGAGCGGTTGATTTTTATTATTCATATGAAATCACTTTATTTTCGGTAGGAGTGATCTGGGCCGTGAATCTGTGCGTATTTACTATTATCCAGAAACAACTCTCACAGCGTTTTGATAATAAAGGAATAGCCGATGTTCAAGTTAATTAAGGTATTGATGATTGCGGGACTGCTAATGACAAACAGTGTATTAGCATCACCATTAAGCGGCTTATCTAGCAGTGGTAAATCTGAGTTGTCGTGGTTTTTAATATCAGTGTATGAAGCGCAATTGTTTACCTCGTCGGGTAAATTTCAATATGGTGATTATCCTCAAGCGTTAGAAATTGAATACTACCGACATATATCAAAAGAAAATTTAATCAAAGCAACCAAAGATCAATGGGAAGATCAATCCATTAACCATCCTAAGATTGACGCGTGGCTTGTTGAATTAGAAACGGTATTTCCGGATGTTAAACCCCAAGATAAATTAGTGTTTACTATCGATAAAAATGGATCAAATCACTTTTATTTGAACGATAAACCCTTAGGTAATATCGCGAACCAAGACTTTTCACAATTATTTTTAGACATATGGGTTTCAGAGAAAACGACCTACCCAGATTTACGTCTTGAGTTGATAGGAGATAGAAAATGAAACGATTGAGTTTGCTTCTATTGAGTTTGTTTTTATTCGGCTGTTCGTCTCAAGACATCAGTGATTATGAAGAGGCTTCTCCTACCTTTTCAATGAAAACCTTTTTTGAAGGTGATTTAAAAGCAGAAGGTATAGTAAAAGACTTTAGCGGTACAGTGATAAGAACGTTTGTCGTTGATCTTCAAGCTCAATGGAATGGGAGCACATTAACGCTAGACGAGCAGTTTCTATTTAATGACGGCGAAGAACAAGATCGAACGTGGATTATTAAAGACCTAGGTAATAATTCATACACAGGAACTGCCGGTGATATTCTTGATACCGCCTATGGTAAAAGTGCAGGAAATGCCCTGAACTGGCAATACTCTATGATATTAAAGGTCGACGATTCACACTATGAAGTTGAGTTTGATGATTGGATTTATCAAATATCAGACAGTGTTGTTATCAATCAAACTGAAATTTATAAATGGGGTATACAAGTAGGTGAAGTGGTCTTGGTGATTAGAAAATAAGTCGTTCATACAAAGCCACCCCCTTATTGAGGTGGCTTGAAAGAGGGCAATTATTTACAAACTAATTCAGAATTTCTTCCTTTTAACTTTTTATAAGCAGCCATCATATTGTCTTTCTTAACAAAACGTTGTGGCGGCTCTAGCACAGACAGTTGATAATCCGTATTTTCATTAGTTATTGATGAAGTTGGAGTAATTACGACGACGTTTAAATTTGGATTTAGGCGTTTTATTTGTTCTGCAGTACCAAGTCCATTTTCAATATGAAATTTCCCCGCGATATGCATTACTTGAGCCCCCGAGTGTCGCTTCAGATATGTGACAATGCTTTCTGCCATTGTTGCATCCCACGTTATTTGTGACGCAAACTGTTTTTGAGTTTGGTCTTCATCACCATGATGCATTGATGCGAAAAATTTTGATTTATAAGGCGAATCTGATGTATCTACGTTATTTGCTACCCATGTTCTTTCAGTGTCATCAAGTTTATCAAGATAAGTAATACCTTGTTGTCCAATACATTTAACTATTGGTTTTGGGGCATTAGACGCAATAATGTCATGATCAGTGGCTTTTGCGAGTTCAACTAATGGGCGATAATCACTTTCATAATTAGGCCATGCATCGGCTTCTGACATTAACGTTTGTTCACCAATTTCTCCTGCTATATACGCATCAATTACAGGTTGTTTATTGCGACTAAATTGCTCCATAGAAAGGGCTAGTTTAGGGTTTTCGCTTGATAATTGTTTAAATAGGTCTGTTTGAAAGCGATGAACTGCAGCATGGGTATGCCATTCTCCAATTAAAATAACGTCAGCGTTGGTTATTTCACTTGGTAATTGAGATAAAGAGATCCCTTCTCCGTTTGGAGATAATAATTGGTAATCATAAAAACTAGTAACCGAAGACGTGTTGGATTGAATGCTTTGGCTACACCCGGATAAAAAAAACAAAGAAAGCGCAGAAATGAACGTAATAGATTTCATAGGAACAACTTAGTAAAGAACAGAAGAGTAGAATAGGGTAATTAAGGACTACTTTCAATCTTAATAGTAATCATTATCAATTGTAGTGTGAGATCGCTTAAAGAAATGACATGGGTGTAACACCAATGTCATTCACGTTATTGTATAATAGGTTTCAACGTACTTAAGTAAGGATATTTATGAGTGCTCAATACTTTGATGAAAAAAGTAGTTATGAAGAAATCGAGCTAGAATGGCTTGATGCAATGGAAATTGGTTTGTATTTTGATGATTCAATGCATTCTGAGAGTGATACTGAAATCACTCTCAACAATTAATTCTCACAGAGTAATTAACTCTAATCACTTGATTTAGGCAAAAAGGAAATAGATTCCCCTTCCGCGGTTAAAATCGAAATCTGTACCGGCTTGCCTTTGTCATCCAGCCTTAATTCCCCTATAGAACTCTTGTTGATCAATTTATCGTTATTGGTTACTGACGGATCTCGTTTTATTACGACTAAATTTTTACGTTTCGTAAACCAGTTTAATGGTGAATGTGGGCTATAAAGCACTCTATCCATAAAGTCACAGAAACGAAGCAACGTATTGGGAAATTCATTTTTAAACCCGCTACAGGTGATTTGATAGATATCAGGACTCGATTTACTGTGACGTAACTTGATGTCATAAGCAAAAGAGTAATGCACATCACCAGATAGAATAACAAAATTTTGAGGCGTTTTAGGATGAGTCAAAATACTTAATAAGGTATTTGCGGATCCTGGGTGAGCCATCCAGTTTTCTGCATCAATAACTAAAGGTTGCCCTAGAATGGTCATTGTTTTTTGTAAGGCTTCGATAAACTTCACACCAAAAATTGGTGCAGCAGAGACAATAATGATGGCCTCTTGCCCAATAAGTTCGTGCTGAAAATCTAACATCGCTTCCCAATCCATGAGGCCAGAGGGTTTATTGGCATTTGATTCTGAGCGCCAACGGCGGGTTCTTGTGTCCAATACTACGATTTTTGGAGTCGTAAGAATAGAGTAATGCCATTCCTCAAATCGAGTAAGTTGATGAATAATTTGTGTATGTTTTTTATGATCATAATGACTAAAGAGCTCACGAAAGCGATCAAGAAAATCCTCGTCGAATTGCTCTGGATTATTCCCCCATCCCTGACAAAGAAAGTACCCCATTAATCCATTACCAATTACCTGAGCGGCAAGAGGGTGACCATTAACGGCGTTTTCCCAGCCAATCGTTAAGTTCCAATCGTCAGTGATATCGTGATCATCAAAGATCATATAGGTGGGAATATGAGCAAACAATTGCTGAACGTCTTTAAGGCCTGAAACAAATTGCTCAATAATTTGTTTCTCTTTTTTCCAACACTGCTGCCATTTTTTATCGAGATTTGGCAGGGATTCAGGTAAAGAAACACAACCCCATAATGTCGGAGACCACACCAATAGGTACATGACAAAAAACTCAGAAAAGGTCATTAGATGGTTTTCGTGTTCGGTAGAGCTAAAAATTGGGCGAGATTTATATAAATTCCATCGAGAAAGGAAATTAGTATTATCGATATAATGAGGTAATATTTTATCGCGATAATAGAGATTATGCTCATGTGAATATAATGAAGATCCCGTTGGTATTGTTGAGTCCGGCAGTATTTCTTCAAATAAACCTAATTGAGGAATAATTTGTTGAATAGCGATTAACATTGGCCCTGCAACATCATCCGCATAGATTTGATCTCCACTCATCATCAATAAAGCGGCTCTTTCTTCTATTGCTTGTGTTTTTAGTTGTTGGTTTGCAATAACTAAACTGTCTTTACTTGGGTAATGAGGGTTGCGGCAAGACCCATGCAGTACATAATCGGCTTTGTCTTTGATGATGAAAGAAAATGTTGTTTCGTTTGGATATAAGGCATGAGGCAACAAACTCGATAATGAGCCATGTTGAGTCGTTATGTCGTAATAAAGCGCTTGGTTTACAGGAAAACTTTCTTTGCATTGCAGTAGGTAAACCCAAGCATTCTGGCCAATGTTAATGCCTTGTTCGTCTGTGATGATGAACTGGTGTGAGTGCAACCCGCATTGAATTGTTGTATGTCCTTCAAGACGCTCAGAGGTTGTGAGCCATAGGTTCACTTCTGTTGGGCTTGATTTTCTAACAATAGGGCCAGCAAGAATTAAGGGTAAGATAATAGGCATCAATTAATACAACGTTGAATAATGGATGTCTATTATCATACGTGAGCGGCCTTAACTTGCAACATCCTGTATTTTAGCTTGTTTGTATAGCTCCAGTGTTTTAAGTCGTTGTACTGAATGATCAACAATGGGATCCACATAATTATCTGGTTTCAACAGTGTCTTCACACTGGGTTGATGGATCTGTTTTCCTAAGAGAGCGGTTAAGTTAGGTAACCAGTATTTAATGAAAACGCCATTATTATCAAAGCGTTCACTTTGTGTTGTGGGATTAAAAATACGAAAATAAGGTGAGCTGTCACAACCTACCGAAGCACACCATTGCCAACCTCCATTATTTGATGCAAAGTCACCATCAATGAGTGTAGACATAAAATATTGTTCTCCCCAGCGCCAATCAATGTGTAAATCTTTTACTAAAAAACTTGCGGTGATCATGCGTAATCGATTATGCATCCAACCGGTGGTATTCAGTTGTTTCATCGCGGCATCGACAATAGGGTAGCCAGTTTCACCATTACACCATTGTTCAAACTGATCTTGTTTATTATTCCACTGAATGTGTTTTTCAAAATCAAGGAACGCGTGGTTCTTCGATAAGCTAGGAAAAAAATAGAGTAAGTGGGTGTAAAATTCTCGCCAAATTAACTCATCAAGCCAAATTTCTTGACCTTGTGAGAGTTGATGATTGGCTTCTAAGTGCAAACGTAAAATACATTGTTTTGCTGAAAGTGCACCAATAGCAAGATAAGGCGATATTTGACTCGTACCATTGATGGCTGGGTAATCACGCTGATCATGATAATCTTGCGATTTCTCTCGGCAAAATAGACGCATTTTTTTAAGTATCGCAGTATTCGAAACTGGCCACACTTTGCTTTCATTATTCATCGATGAGGTAAATTTGCTATCTAAATAAGGTGTTAATGTATTTAACTGTTGTTCAGACAGTGGAACCGAAGGAATGACTTTTTCTATGGTTGGGAAGTGCTGATAAAAATACGCTCGCCATGCTTTTTTAAAGGGGGTGAATACTTTATAAGGTTTCTGGGTTTTATTTATTATTTTACCAACCGTGACGGCGCACTTTGCATTATAGAAGTGGCTCTCAATATTCGTTAACTGTGATCTTACATCGGCATCTCGGGCTAATTCATCGGCTTCGTATTCTTTATTCGCAAACAGATGAGTAATATCGAGATCGTTGCAGAGCATTGTAAGTTGCTCTGAGGTATTTTTGAACCACGGGCAAGACACTATAATTAATGGGACGTTTATTTCTTGCAGCTCTTTTTCTAACTCAAGTAAACGTCTTTTGATTAAATCAATTTGAATAGAAGATTTATGGTGTTTTTTCCATTGCGCTTCACTAACGACATAAAGAGCAATGGTTGGTTCTTGATTGGCAAGGGCTGCCGATAACGCAGGGTTATCAGCAATTCTTAAATCAGTTCTAAACCAAACACATTGTGTCGTTGGTTTATAATCCATAGCGTAATCTCAATTCTTGAGGGTATGGATTCAGGAATGATTGTTTGGCTAAATATTCGTTAGTATGTATTCCTAAATGGTGTTTAATTAAGGTTATCGGAGACAATAGAGGCAGTAATCCTTGATTGTATTCTTGAATCACAAGGGCTAATTCTTTTTTCTGTGGTGATTCTAGTTCTTTTTTGAAATACCCTTGTAGGTGCATTAATACGTTTGTATTGTTTTTGCGTGACGCACGAATCGACATGGTTTGCATCAATTGAGTACGATAAATAGCAAAGAACTCGTGGATGTCATAATCCGCGACTTTAGCGACTAACTTACCGAGTTCTTTGTAACCTACGGTTGAATGAGACATTAAGGTGTATTTATAGCGGGAATGAAACGCAATGATTTTCCCAGGTGTTGGGCTGCCATCCATCGATTTATATAAATCATTTAAGCAAAACACACGAGTAATGAAGTTTTCTTTTAATACAGGATCAGAGAGTCGTCCATCTTCTTCTACGGGTAACCAAGGCATCTCTTTCATTAATATTTGAGTATAAAGACCTACGCCATTTTTAGTCGCACTATTTTTACTATAAACTTTGACACGCTCCATGCCACAGCTTGGAGAATTAGCGCAGACAATGTAACCACACATTTCGGTTTCTTTTAATCGATTAACGGTTTTCTGTGAGAATTCGATCATTGAATCGGTGTAGTCAAGTGATGCATTCTTTGAATCGACTAGGGCGATACGCTCTTCGTTAGTAACAAGACGTATGGTTGGTCTAGGAACTGACATTCCACTGCCGACTTCAGGGCAGATTGGAACATAAGTGAAATAAGGGGCAAGCACTTTAGAGGCAAACTTATTACTTTTGTGCCCGCCATCAAAACGAACACTTTCACCATTGACGCATGAACTTATACCAACTTGAATATCCACGATTTACACTCCATTGCTTATTTTTATTATATGTAGTTAATTAAACGAATTAACTCTCCATTTGGATCACTTCAGCTTGACTCTTTTTTTTTACTCACGCAAACTGCCTGTAAACATATTGTGACACCTCTCTTATTAAGGATTGTTTGTGCGTCTTGAAGTACAGTGTAAAGATCGATTAGGTCTAACCCGTGAGTTACTTGATATTCTTGCTTCTCAGAGTATTGATTTACGAGATATCGAGATTGATAAATCGGGCTTAATTTACCTTAACTTTCCTGAAGTTGACTTTGAAGAGTTTAGTCTATTAATGGCAAAAATTCGACGAATCGATGGGGTTATTGATGTAAGAAAAATTCAATTCTTACCGAGTGAACGTCGTAATACCGAATTGCTCGCGGTATTGAGTACATTACCAGACCCTGTTTTTTCGATTAATTTAAAAGGTAAAATTGACACGGTAAATCACGCGGTAATGTCATTGTTTAAATTAGAAAGAGAGGCGTTAATCGCTCAACCAGCGACGGTTCTTGTTCCTGATTTTAATGTCATGCTTTGGTTGGAAGAGTCGCGTATTCGTCAACGTGAATCAATGAAAGTTGATGGTGTTGCTTACGTGATGGAAATTATGCCGGTATACATTACGAATGACAGTAATGCATCGATACTGGTAAGCGCGGTGGTAATCATTAAGCCCGCAGTAGAATCACAGCACGCAAGACCTTTTATCCCTGAATCGTCTAATTTGGGTTTTGAGCATTTTGTCGGCTCATCGACTAAATACAAAAAATTGATTTCTCAAGCGAAAAAACTGTCCGATATTGATCAATCTTTGCTTATTCAAGGAGAGACGGGAACGGGCAAAGAAATGCTAGCACGTGCTTGTCATAATGCTTCTATTCGTTCGGGTAAGGCATTTATGGTAGTTAACTGTGCAGCCATGCCTGATGACGTTGCAGAGACTGAATTATTTGGTTATGCCCCTGGTGCGTTTCCGAATATGCCAGAAGGAAAGAAAGGGATTATTGAACAAGCCGATGGCGGAACCGTTTTCTTTGATGAAATCAGTGAAATGAGCCCTCTATTACAGATTAAGTTATTACGTTTCATCCAAGATGGTAATTTTCGTCGTGTTGGAGAAGAGAAAGAAATTCACGTTGATGTAGGCATTATTGGCGCGAGTAAGAAAGAACTTCTAGACTTAGTAGAACAAGGCATATTCCGAGAAGACCTTTATTATCGATTGAACGTGTTGTTTTTAGAGATCCCGCCATTGCGTGAGCGCCCATCAGATGTTGCTACGTTATTTGAGTTTTTTGTTGCTCAATTATGCAAAGAGTTAGGTATCGTTAAACCGTCGATATCGGAAGATGTTTATGAGTATTTACGCAGTTATTCGTGGCCTGGAAATGTGAGACAGCTGAAAAGTGCAACCTTAAAAGCCCTAACTCAGATGGACCGAAATCAGTTGAATATTTCTCATTTCATGTTGCCTAATATGGATAAAAATAGTACGAATATGATGAATCTCAATATAGATGGTACGTTGGATGAAATCATGAAGACCTATGAATCTACTATTTTATCAAGTTTGTATAGTGACTTTCCATCGAGCAGAAAACTCGCTAAACGTCTGGGTGTTTCTCATACTGCAATTGCGAATAAATTACGTGATTATGGTATCGGTAAGAAGTAGGGATGAACAATATGGATGTACATTTTGATTTTGACCATTACCAAGTTCGTTTGATTAAAAGCAGTGATGCCGTAATGATTGCTAATTATTTTATGCGTAATCGTCATCACCTAGGGCCGTGGGAGCCAAAGCGTGCGAACGCTTTTTTTACTGCAGAGGGCTGGAAGCAACGTTTGCTGCAACTTGTTGAACTGCATAAACATAATTTGGCGTTCTATTTTGTGATCTTTGATAATCAAGAAAAGAGAATCATTGGTACGGTGAGCTACAGCAATATTACTCGATTTCCATTCTATGCAACGAATGTAGGCTATTCGCTAGATGAAAATGAACAAGGCAATGGAATCATGCAACGCGCCGTAGAAAAAACCATTCATTGGATGTTTACGGTTCAGAATCTTCATCGAATCATGGCTGCTTATATTCCCCGTAACAATAAAAGCGGTAATGTATTATCTAAACTTGGCTTTGTAAAAGAAGGTGAAGCGAAAGCTTATTTATACATCAATGGTGGGTGGGAAGATCATATTCTTACCTCAAAAACCAATGAACACTGGAAGCCTGATTAGATTGTGCATTGTTGATTTCTCAGAATGAATAATTGGTATAGGAATAATGAACGAAAGATAAACAGAGCGCTAAGTGTTTGTTATACTCAGTTTGTTATTGAATAAAATTAATAAATAGAAAGGATTTTTAAATGTTAAAGTTCATTAAGTTTTTACAGTTGTTGATTTTGGGTGTGGTGGGTGCGTTTGTTATCCAATCAACCGTATTACATGGTATTGGCATTTTTTCTGAGCGTTATGTGATCATGAGTTTACTACTTATGGCTCTACTTCAATTGGCTATCTTCATTATCTATAAGTTAGTAGAAGATGATTTCACCAATGAACCGAAAAAATAGCGCGAATTACGGCTAAAAATAAAAACCGATGACCTAATATGGCATCGGTTTTTTTGTGTCTGTCGTTGGAAATCAGAATAATTCGGTTAATGCGCTATCAATGGCGTTAACTAATTTTGTGATGTGCTCAGGCTCTGAAATAAACGGAGGCATCATATAAATAAGTTTACCAAATGGTCGGATCCAAACCCCTTGGTCAACAAAGTGCGCTTGTATTTTTTCCATTTCGACTGGTGTTGTTAATTCGACAACCCCGATTGCCCCTAACCAGCGAACATCAGCAACGACATCGTGTTTTTTTAGTGTAGGCAATAGCTCTGCAAAACAGGTTTCAATTTGTTTAGTTTGAGTTTGCCAGCGGTTTTGTTTAATTATCTCTAGACTTGCATTAGCAACGGCACAGGCTAGCGGATTCCCCATAAATGTAGGGCCATGCATAAAGCAACCTGCGTCTCCTCCACATACGGTATCTGCCACAATTTTACTGGTTAAGGTCGCAGAGAGTGTCATATAACCCCCTGTTAATGCTTTACCAATACACATAATATCAGGTTCAATATCTGCATGTTCACAAGCAAATAACTTACCTGTTCGACCAAATCCCGTCGCAATTTCATCCAAAATCAGTAGTAATCCATAATGATCACATAAGCGACGAACTTCTTTTAGATATTGAGGATGGTATAAACGCATTCCACCAGCACCTTGGACGATAGGTTCAAGGATCATCGCTGCAATGTCGTTATGATGTTCAGCTAACATTGTTTCTAAAGAAATAATGTCACTAGGGTTCCATTCTTCGCCAAACTTACTTGTCGGTGAATCAACAAATAGGTGCTCAGGAAGAAAGCCCTTATACAAACCATGCATAGAGTTATCAGGGTCAGTAACGGACATTGCTGCAAATGTATCACCATGGTAACCGTGACGAACGGTTATGAATTTAGAGCGAGGCTGTCCTTTTGCATGCCAATATTGCAGTGCCATCTTTAAGCTTACTTCCACCGCAACAGAGCCTGAATCGGCTAAGAAGACTTGCTCTAATCGAGAGGGGCTTAACTCGACTAATTTTTTACATAAATCAACCGCTGGCTGGTGAGTAATACCGCCAAACATAACATGTGCCATTTTATCGGTTTGAGCTTTCAATGCTTGATTAAGATGTGGGTGGGAGTAGCCATGAATAGCTGACCACCAAGAAGACATGCCATCGACCAATTCTCGCCCATCTTCTAAATAGAGGTTAACCCCGTACGCGTGAGTGACAGGGTAACAAGAAAGAGGGTTCAAGGTAGAAGTATATGGATGCCAAATGTGCTGACGGTCAAAATCCAAATCGATACTATTGCTCATTAATTCACCACTTGTAAACTTTATGCTTTCATTTAGGTTGACAGTGTATCGTTTAACCGTAGACTAGCCAAGTATAAAAACAACACAAAATTAAAGGAATTTACACGTGGAAGTGAGACATAACTGGACAGTAGCAGAAGTTAAGGCCTTAATGGATAAGCCTTTTATGGATTTAGTCTTTGAAGCTCAACTTGTTCATAGACAATATCAAGAAGCAAATTACGTGCAAGTGAGTACGTTGTTATCAATCAAAACAGGTGCATGCCCTGAAGATTGTAAATACTGCCCTCAAAGTGCTCATTACCGCACTGATGTCGATCGTGAACGTCTAATGGAAGTCGAAAGTGTGCTTGATGCGGCGAAAAAAGCGAAGGACTCTGGTTCAACGCGTTTTTGCATGGGAGCGGCTTGGAAGAATCCAAAAGAACGTGATATGCCTTATCTATTGGATATGATTAAAGGCGTGAAAGACATTGGCCTAGAGACATGCATGACTTTGGGGATGATCACATCAGATCAAGCTGGCGAATTATCAGGCGCAGGATTGGATTACTACAACCATAATTTAGATACCTCTCCAGAATTTTACGGCAATATTATTACGACACGTACTTATCAAGATCGTTTAGATACGTTATCACATGTTCGTGATGCCGGAATGAAGATTTGTTCTGGTGGCATTATTGGCATGGGGGAAAGTGTTAATGACCGTGCCGGACTGTTTGTTGAATTAGCGAATCTTCCGCAACACCCTGAATCAGTACCTGTGAATATGCTTGTAAAAGTAAAAGGTACGCCATTAGAAGATGCAGAAGACGTAGACCCATTTGATTTTATTCGTTTGATTGCTGTTGCTCGGATCATGATGCCAGAATCAGCGGTTCGCCTATCTGCTGGTCGTGAAAGCATGAATGAACAGATGCAAGCTTTGTGCTTTATGGCAGGGGCCAACTCGGTTTTTTATGGTTGTAAATTATTGACGACGCCAAACCCTGATGAAGACAGTGACATGCAGTTATTTAAAAAACTGGGTGTGAACAGCCATCAAGTGGCTCAAAAGCCAGATGAAGTTCAAGAACATGAATTATTAGATCGCGTTGCTGAGCGTGTGGCTTCTCGCCCTGATAAAAACGATTTATTTTATGAAGCAAGCGTTTAGTGAACGTATTAGCTCTGCACTTACTTTGCGCAAGCAAGCAGGGCTAACTCGTGCCAGAACGGTTATTGAACAAGGTAATCAATCCAGATTAAGTGTCGATGGTAAATGGTACCTTAATTTTTCAGGGAATGATTATCTTGGCTTAGCCGGCAGTCAAGAATTAACACAAGCATGGCAACAGGGCCTTTCTTTATATGGCAGTGGCAGCGGTGCTTCACCTTTAGTTACTGGCTATTCAAAACCTCACGCTGATCTTGAATCACAGTTGGCTGAATGGTTAGGTTTTGATTGTGCTGTGTTGTTTAATTCGGGCTTTAGTGCCAATCAAGCGATTCTGTTTTCGTTATTAGAAAAAGGCGATCAAGTCGTTCAAGATAAATTGAATCATGCCTCGTTGATGGAAGCAGGAATTTTATCACCTGCGAGCATGAAGCGTTTTAAACATAATGATGTAGCACACTTAGATAAATTACTGAAGGCATCAATTTGTAATCCTTCTTTGGTGGTAACGGAAGGCGTTTTCAGTATGGACGGTGATCTTTCCCCTTTATCTGAGTTATCAAGAGTAACGAAAGAAAATAACGCTTGGTTCATGGTGGATGATGCTCATGGGTGCGGGGTGCTAGGAAGTCATGGCCGTGGATGTTGCGATCTTTATCAAATTACGCCTGATATTCTCGTTGTTACTTTTGGTAAAGCGTTTGGTCTGTCTGGTGCTGCGGTATTGTGCAACGTTGAGTGTGGCGATTATTTATCTCAGTTTGCTCGTCATCATGTGTATTCAACCGCGATGCCACCAGCACAAGCACATGCGTTATCACATGCGTTATCGATGATCCAACAACAAGAATGGCGTCGTAAAAAACTAGACGAGTTAAGTCAGCAATTTGAATCAGAGTTAAGATCATCTGTTGGTGTTATTACAACGCAAACACCAATCAAGCCGATCATTATTGGTGAGAGCGAAACCGCGATGGCCTTATCTTATTCATTAAAAGAAAAGGGAATGTGGACTACCGCGATTCGTCCCCCCACAGTCCCGTTGGGTACCGCTCGCTTACGAGTGACGTTAAGTGCAAACCATTCAGAGAAAGACATTAAATTGCTTACTCAAGCGATAACAGAATTAAGGTGATGGAATTATGGTTAATCAAGCTGTCGCCATAGACGCCGAATATTGGATTAAAAATCACAGTAAAAATAAAGAAGCGATTGCTGCTGCATTTAGTAAAGCGGCTCATACTTACGATCGCTCGGCAGAGTTTCAACGTCAAGTTGCGGATCATCTTATGTCGTATTTACCAATAAAATTAGATGGGGTGCGTGTTCTTGATATCGGTTGTGGTACTGGATATTGCAGTGAACAACTGCTGAATCGTGGGGCAACCGTTGTTGCATTTGATTTGGCTCATGCAATGCTGGTCAAAGCGAAAGAACGTTGCGGTGATTATAACATTTCTTATGTTCAAGGTGATGCGGAAGATCTTCCTTTTGATGTGAATGAATTTGATGTAGTGATTTCAAGTTTAGCGTTGCAATGGTGTCAGGATTTATCTGTTCCTTTAGCTGAAATGAAACGAGTTACCGAAAATAAAGGCAAGGTTATATTCTCAACTTTGCTAGATGGATCTCTGTTTGAGTTAAAAAAAGCATGGTCAAAGGTTGATATATATCAACATGTGAATGAATTCATTACCTTATCGGCGGTAAACCTTGCGTTAGCGCAATCTGAGAACCATTCCTATCAACTAGACTGCATTCCTGTTGAGATGATGTACTCTTCTGCGACAGCTTTAATGAAGGATTTAAAAGGCATTGGAGCAACGCATTTACCTAATGGCCGACAGTCAGGTTTGCTGAGTAAGCAAAAGCTATTAGCAGTAGAAGAGGCATATCAAATGTTTAAAAATGAATTTAACCGCTTACCTGCAACGTATCAGGTGGGTTATGGAGTTATACGTAATGATTGATGCATTTTTTATTGCAGGTACAGATACAGATGTTGGTAAAACCGTTGCTTCAAAAGCAATTCTAGATGCGTTAAACATGAAAGGTTTACGTACCGCAGCTTACAAACCTATTGCGGCTGGTTCAGAAGATAAAGGTGATGGTGTTCAAAACTCTGATGCGATTCATTTACGCTCTGTCGCTAACGTAGAGTTAAGCTATGATGAAGTAAATCCCTACGCATTATTGTTGCCTACCTCTCCGCATATCGCGGCGGCGGCTGAGAATATTGTGATTGATTATTCTGTCTTATCTAAAGGGTTAGCATCACTTAAAGCCAAATCTGATATCGTATTAGTTGAAGGGGCTGGTGGTTGGCGTGTACCGGTATCTAAAAGCGATTGTTTATCGACATGGGTGCAGCAAGAAAAGCTCCCTGTTGTGTTAGTTGTAGGCATTAAATTAGGGTGTTTAAGCCATGCGATGCTAACAGCAGAAGCGATAAAGCATGATGGTTTAGACATTGTTGGTTGGGTAGCAAACCGAGTGAATCCGGGCACTGAGCATTACGCTGATATTATCGAGATGTTAGAAGATAAGATGCCGGCACCAAAACTGGGGGAAATCCCGTATATGCCAAGTATTAAGCGCAAGAGTATGGGTAAATACATCAATCTTGATTTTTTAATGGAGATTTAATAATTTTAAATTGATGCCTTATGATTTAAAATGCAATAAAGCCAATATTTGTTATGATATTGGCTTTATTTTTATGTGATTTCAGTCATATACTGCTTTCTTTTACTAAATTGTATATTAGTAATTATTTGATCTTTTCTCTCTTCACCAACTAATCGAATTGCTGCTCTCATTATGGCTCGATCTTTATAATTTAAATAATAGATATCACACATGATCGATCGAATCGCTTCATTAATTGTCATACCTTGTATTTGCAGTTGTTTCAGTATCTTTCGATCTGAAAAAGTAAAGTCAATTAAGTTCATGATGATATCCTATGCTCTATATAAAGGAAAAGTGCTTCCTTAATGTTTATAGACCTAATGATATTCTTATTAACAAGTTGGAATATGGCACTTGTAAATTAAAATCAAACACAAATGCCAAATGCCATTATTGAATTATAGTTAATTAATTGAAAATTAAGGTTATTTATGAGAACTTTTGTCTAAATAATTTTACCATCATTCTTGTTTTTTCAGGTAAATAACTTGGTGTTGGGTATACTAACGTAATCGTAAGGTCAGTGAATGATTGCCTAGGTAAAACTTCAATTAACTGTCCAGATTGAATGTTATCCTCTATTAATATTGAGGGTAGTAAAGCAATCCCTTTTCCGGATAACGCCAATCTTTGCAATAAATTAAGATCATCACTAAATAAATGATACGTTAATCCTTGGGGTAAAAGACTCTTATTATAACGACTGGCTAACAGGTGAAAATTATTCAACTGAGTTATATTGTCAGGCTTTCCATTATTCTGTAGATATTCTGGTGACGTAACCATACTGTAAGGAATTTGAATTAAACGTTGCTGAACGTAATCATCATGCAGTGGTTCAATATAGCTTGGTAAAATTTGTAGATCAATATTCTCTCGACGAAGATCAAGTGATTGAACATGATGCTCTATTTCAAGTTTCACTTCAGAGTAGTCATCAATGTATTGTTCAATGAGCTGTGAGAATACCTCTGTCATTCCAAGAGCGGGTGGAATAGCTACTCTTAACGTGCCTTTTGGGCTTAAATGTTGTTCTTTCATTAATCGACTAGCATCGACAAGTGTATTAATTGGGTTCGACGCTTGCTGATACAGCCATTCACCTTGTTGGGTGAGTTCTATTGCCCGCGTAGTTCGAATAAGCAGTTGATGGCCTAAGCATTTTTCCAATTCTTGTAAACGACGACTGACTTTTGAGCGTTGTAATCCCGAGAAATTAGCTGCAGAGCTAATGCCTTTATGCCTAACAACAAGCACAAATAGATAAATATCATCAAAAGAAGGCAGTGATTTTATAGTGTCACTCATATTATTGTCCTATTTATAGGTCGTATATGGCTTATTTTGCCATCTATTCGAAAACTTTTCATTCTCTATAATGCATATTCAGATCCTTACCGAGAAAATTCATGCAAGCTGCAGAACAAAAATTTAAACAATGGATGCGAATCCTAATCGTCTTATTTCTCATTGTAACCGCGTATCTGGTCATGTCAGACAGATTGACGCCATTAACTACGCAAAGCAAAGTACAAGGATTTGTTGTTCAGATTTCACCTGAAGTGTCTGGCCGCATTGTGGAAGTTAGCCATACAAATAATCAGTTAGTAAAGAAAGGGGAATTATTGTTTAAAATTGATGATGAAAAATATCAATTAGCGGTGAGAAAAGCAGAGATAGCATTGGCTCAAGCTCGAGAGCAAGAAGCGTCATTAGTCGCTGATATTGAAGCATCGCGATCAAACGTAATAACAACACAAGTTACTGCGGATAATGCTAATCGTGAATATCACCGAATTAAAAGACTTGCGAAATCTGGAGCGGTGTCAGTCTCTGGATTAGATACGGTCTTAACTAAAAGAGATCAATCATCGGCAAATCTTATGGCTGCTAAGCAAAAAGTACATGCACTAGAAGTGAAACTAGGGAAAGGAGATGGTCAAAGTAGTGCGGTATTATCGGCTAAAAATACATTAAAACAAGCGCAACTTGATTTAGAGAACACACAAGTAATTGCTCAAAATGAAGGTATTATCACTAATATGCAATTACACGTAGGTGTATTTGCTAATGCAAACCAACCATTACTGACGTTCATTCCTACTGATTCGCTGTGGATCTCAGCAGATTATCGTGAAAAAGCGACATCAAAGATGAATAAAGGAATGAAAGCTGAAGTTGCTTATGATGCAATGCCTGGTGAGGTTTTTCCATTAACCGTTGAAAGCCGAGATTATGGTGTCGCGTCGGCGCAGCAGAAGGCCAATGGACAGTTAAGCAGTGTTGAAGTCAGTAATCGCTGGGTACGTGACGCTCAACGAGTAAGAGTGAACTTGATTAGCTCTGAGTCCTTGTCACCGCGCTTATTTGTGGGCTCTAGAGCTACGGTTATTATTTATACGTCAGGCAACAATATCATTGATTATATTGGACACAGTTTGATCGTGATGATCAGCTATTTACATTATATTTATTAGTGTGAGGCTACGATGAAAGCATTACGAATATGGTTTGGTTGTGTTGCTGGTTTTGCAATGTGTACATTATTGGGGTGGTCAAATGGGATGTTTGGTACGTTACTGCCATTATTCGTGTTATCTAATTTGAATCGTTGGCATTCAGAGATGTTTATTCAATTAATGGTCAGTATTTTTTGGGTAAGTATTCAGGTTTCTTTAATTGTTGGTTTTCTGCAACCTTATCCAATGTTAATGACAGTAGCGGTAGGCCTATTACTCCTGTTTAAATGCCATGCCATGCACTATAAAGCGAGTTATTTATTCGGTTATACTGGGTTACTTATTGGCTCAATCCTATTGAATTTTGGTTCTTACGCGAGCTTTGACTTAGAAAATTTCATTATTGGAGTTTGGGTTGCAGCTGTTATGGTTGTACCAATTAGTGCGCTTGCTTTTTATTTTTTCCCTGATCCAGTTGAAGAGAGTAAACCCATATTAAAAGTAGAAGGGCAGAGTAAAGATCCAAGAGAAATGTTAGAGCAAACGGCTCTTGGCTGGATGGTTGCAATGGTCGTCTTTTTTATTTTTGAAATAGGTAATTTGAATGATTCATTATCAGCGCAAGCGTCTATGTTAATCATGCTCTCTCCTATGACGTTAGTGGGGTCTTTTGCGATGGCTCGTATTCGTATTATAGGAACCGTTGCAGGATGTTTAGCCGCAATGGCGATTCAGTTACTCTTATATGATTTGTATGAAAATCCTATTTTATATATCTTAAGTTTTGCTATTGCTTCAGGGTATTTTTGTAAGTGGTTAGCCAGTGACAAACCAGTAATGAAAGGTATCGGTTTTTCTGCAATGGCTGCATTAACCATCCCAATTACAGGGGCAATACCGGGTCAAAAAGACGCCTTCTTTGCTATTTTGTATCGAGCTTCATCTATTGTTGTTGCTGTGATTGTAACCAGTTTATTGATTTGGATATGTTATCGATTAATACAACTGTTTCCAATCTTCTTTCGTGGTGTAGAAAGAAATAAGGCGTAATAATAAAGATAAAGATAAAGATAAAGATAAAGATAGAGATAGAGTTAGGGAGAAAGTAACCTTAACTTTATTTTGCTCGATTGTTATTTTTACTACTAAAGAGGCTCAATGTTCCATGAACTTCTGCGATAAATACATGCTCTTCTGGAAATTGCGAAAAAATGGCAATATGGTGTTCAGATAAATCATAGTATTCATAATTTAGAATTGAAATATGGTCTAATTGCGTGTTATAAATGTCTAAATTATTCGGTATATTCCCGATTTTATTCAAGCGTTCTCTTTTTTTTATTATATAGATAACATTGTTTTTAAATGAGAATGACCATGCCGTTACATTCCAAATAGAGCCATTAATTTTATTCTTTTGTGTTTCTATCCAAGATGTTTCTCCTAGTTTACAAATACCATTGTAAGACGTTGTTTTTGTTTCTATCTTCATTCTATAATCACAACTTAATGATGTGCCATACAAGAAGATAATGACGATAGTTATTAAAACGATAAAAATCAATAAATTTATTTTCTTATATTTAATCATTTCCAATACTCATTAATATATTTGAACCTTCGTCTAGGATGATCGTGTTTTCTGGTGTTTTTAATATGACTTGTCCATCATCGATGTCATCAAGAAGGCTCAATGTGCTGAAGTTATTCGTTCCAATAGAACAAAGTGTTTTGTTATTTAATTTTTGGCATGATAAATAATCATGTTGAATGCTAACAAATAATCCAATTATAATGAATAAAATCACCATTAGAATATTAAATGTGTAAATACACACGGATATTATTTTCTTAAATTTAGTATAAAATGATGCGTTTTTCGGAGATAGAGTTTTTTTTGATTGGACGCCTATTTTTTCTATAATTAATGATGTTGAAATAAAGTATCCTTTTCTTGGTATATTTCTGATACTAAAGTCATTTATTGAATGTGTTTTTTTTCTGAGAGAGGCAATCACAACCGTTAAGCTTGAGGTGCTAACAGGGTTACCTTCCCAACCTATATCTTCAAGTTCGTTTTTGTTACAAACGATGTTTAGATTATCAAGCATTTTTTTTAGAATGTAAGCTTCAGCCCTAGATAGTTCAACATCGCCTTTTTCTGGGTGTTGAATTATGTAGTGTGGCATGTTGAATGTATATTTTTCTGCTTTATAAACTGCACTCAAATCAATGTACCTTTATTATAATGTTAGGTATTTATATGCTCATGCCATCTCTATCATAAATTATGCTATTTTAAGTTTAGCATAATATTTGATAGGTAAATTATCATTGAGTTATAAAATAACTGTTAATTTTATTGGATATTCAATGAAAAGAATAGAACCTACTTATTTAGGTGTGAAAAATTTAGATTAATGTTTTTTATCGGTGCTTTTTTATTTTAAAGTTTTGATTTCATGTGTTTTTTATTTGCTTTTTAATGTGTATTTATGGTTTGTTTTGATGTTTTTTTTATAAAAATCATCAATGTGTAGTAGTCAGAAGTAACTATTAGTAACTTTTAGTTTTATTTCCATGATGAATTCATAGATAGTTTAATTCTATGATTAAAACTAGGTTATCCGGTATGGCAGTAAGTAATGACTTTCTTTTAGGTGAAAAGACAAACGTATCTTTCGATGTATATGCTCAAGGCATACATTCAAGGAGTGGTCTCTATAATGGAAATGACAGCAATTCAGTGGATGGTATTGAGTTGGTTTTTAGACCTAAAAACATGAATACAGATTTATTCTACAATACTATTTCAGATGTTGAGCATATCTCAACGAGCAGGGGGAATTTTAATTGGATTTATGATAATGTCTCTTTTATAAAAGAAAAATATATGGATATAACATTCATATCGATTAACATAGAAGTCAGTTCAATTTATTTTTTGAAAAATGAATTAATAGTTTTGAGTAATAAATTGAATGAATCTAATATTAAATTAATCGTTGAAATTACAAAAAGAGAGCGTTTTTTTTATAAATCTACATTGAAAAGTATTTATGAGTTACATGATGAGGGCGTTATATTTGCTATCGATGATGTTTCTATGAATGAAATGTTAACCCCGGTATTTAACTTAAGTGTGTTTATGTTTATAAAAATAAAAATGCACGCTTATTGTTCCATTATAAATAAACATAGCTTTATAGATAAGATGATTAAAAATAATAAGAAATTAATTATCGAGCATGTTGAGTCGAATGAGCAATTTATGAAATTGGCTCTCGATCCTATTCCATTTTTTCAAGGTTATTTTTTATGTTCACCTAAAATTATAGGAAGCATTATCAATAATTAAGATTTAATCATGTAAAGGTGACCAATTAATCATAGATAGTTACCTTCGTTACAGTACAAATAGTAAGCCAAGAGTTTCTAATCTCTTGGCTTTTTTTGTCGATGTGATAACGTCAGTGCAGTTGAAATTTAAAGGATTATTACAAGGATAGCTATGAGCTCAATTATAGAATGCATTAAAACGGTAGGGCGTGGTGAACGCAGTCGTAAGCCGTTAACGTTTGAACAAGCGTATTTAGTGATGAAAGAGTATCTTGCCGGGGACGTATCAAGCGATAAAATGGCGATGTTAATGATGCTTATCCGAGTTCAAAATGAAACGGTTGACGAGATAAGTGGCTTTACTACTGCTATCCGTGAATTTGTTCGGAATGTTCAAACACCAGAATTAAAAGACTTACAGGTTGATATTGATTGGGCTTGTTTTGCAGGAAAACGCCAAGTTCAAGGCCCGTCTTGGCAGTTATATGCAGCCCAAATTTTAGCGAATCATGGATTTAGGGTTTTACTGCATGGTCATCTTCAACTGGGAAGTACGCGTGAGCACGTATCACAAGTTATTGATAAATTATCTATTCCAAAGTGTGACAGTATAGAGGCGACTCATCGTGCACTAGATGAAGGTAACATTGCTTATTTACCTTTATCTGTTTATGCACCACAAGTAGAAACGATGTTGTTATGGCAACATGAATATGGTCTTCGTACTCCTGCCAATACTTGTGCTCGTATGCTAAACCCTGCGTCTGCACCGATTTCATTACGTGGGAGCTTTCATCCTGGCTTACCACAACTGCATGGGGAAGCTGAATCTAGATTGCAACAAGCAACCGATGACTGCTCTGAATTAGCATTATGTTTTAAAGGCATGGGCGGTGAATCAGAATATAACCCTAAGGTTAGCCAATCTTTGTGGTGTGCAACTAAAGGTGTATGTGAAGAGTTGTATTGGGAAGAAGCATTAATTGACGGTTTACCTGTCCCTAAGCACTGTTTGTTAGGAACAAAACCAGAGCAATTACAGTTAATGGCAAATACCGTTATTTTTAATGTTGCTAATGTATTATGGGCAAATAAACGTACAGAAGATTACCCAAGAGAAGAGGCCATCATTACAGCTACTCAATATTGGGCAGACTACGTTAAAACACTGTCTTAGATTGTTTCTCTAAGTAATAAACCGCGGGTGAGTATCCTGTGGTTTATTATTACATCTCTGCAATAGTAATTCTCATTTTTCTCTATTATCAAACAATGGTTAATAATCGATACTGTCATTCTAGTCGTTCATTATTGGAGATCATTATGGCGAATGGATTTACAAGAGATGGTGGTGTACAAGAACAAATAGATGCTACTGTTGCTGATGCAATTAATCGTGTGAGAGCACATTTACATCATGAGCATAACGATACTGAATATTGCCTTGAATGTGGAGAATTGATCCCCCAAGCTCGGCGTAATATATTTCCTGGCGTGGATTGTTGTGTAACTTGTCAGGAAAAAGAAGATGCAAAAGAAAAAGTTTTTAGTGCCTATAATCGAAGAGCCAGTAAAGACAGTCAGCTACGATAGTGATGATATAAAAGGATGAAAATTGATGTTTCATCCTTTTATTGGTTTTAAGTCTGAAAGACAGAAATTACATCATTTTGCGATTAATGCGAGCTAAAAAATAGGTATTTACGTATCTTCCATTTCGAAATGCAGAATCAATCGCTTCACCTTCAATAACAAAGCCATGTTTTTTATATAAAGCTAATGCAGCCTTATTATCAACAAAAGCATCGATTTCAATACGACGCACGTTAAGCCAGTTATCTGCAAGATCTAATACGGTTTCTAATAATTTATTACCAATACCACGTCCGCTGTATTCATCATGTACCCCCATTCCAAAGTGGGCAACATGTTGAGTTCTAGGGCGAGTAACTTGTTCAAAACTGATATTCCCTACGACTTTACCATCAATAATGGCTACGTAACTGTAGACGTTGTCAGGTACGCTTGAAAGACGTTTTTCCCATAATCTAGATGATGGTTGTGGCAGTTGGAGTGTTTGAGCTTGTGCTTGAGGTTGACTATAGAGTTCACATAACCCACTTATATCTTTTAATTCTGTTGGGCGAATTACAATTTCCATTACACACATCCTTTGCCTAGTAAACATACACTTAACTTAACGATAACGCCGCTTTATAGCAAGAAGATATCCCATCAGTTTTTAATCATTGTGGTTTATCAGAATAATCGACCATTGGGCAGGTTCATTTATACATGGGTCTAATATTAATTATGTTGTGTATAAAAATAAAAAATAGATTTAAGAGATATGGGTCGTTGACAAAAGTAAAAGTAAATTAAGTAAAGATGATCGCGATATAAACAGAGATCAAAACAATCTGTGCTACTGTAATATGTATCTAAATATGAATAAGAGTCACTATCATGTCGAGCACTACTCAATGGAGAAATCCAAAAACGTTTCTTATCTTAATCTCTATCGTGGTACCCATTGCTTTTTCTGCATGGAGTGCTTTACTAAATAACTTTGTTATTGAAAAAGCCGCTTTTACTGGTGCAGATATCGGTTTATTACAAAGTGTTCGAGAAATTCCTGGTTTCCTTGCTTTTACTGCTGTGTTCGTCCTTCTTTTTCTTCGTGAGCAAAAGTTCATGATTCTCTCTTTGGTGATGTTAGCGGTAGGAGTTGCAATTACGGGCTTTTTCCCAAGTGTATATGGGCTCTTGTGTACGACATTATTAATGTCTACTGGATTTCATTATTTTGAAACGCTAAAACAGTCATTGTCATTACAGTGGTTCACTAAAGAAGAAGCGCCTGAAATGCTAGGAACGCTTATATCTATAGGGGCTTTGGCTTCTTTATGTACCTATGGTGTCTTGTGGATGCTATTGGAAGTGGTGCAATTAGAGTTTAAATGGATTTACTTTATCGCAGGTTCAGTGGCTTTAGCTATTATCTTTTTTATGTGGTTAGCTTTCCCTGAATTTAAAAGTGAAACGCCTCAAACGAAGAAACTGGTGTTACGTAAACGTTATTGGTTATATTACGCATTAACCTTTATGAGTGGTGCTCGCCGCCAGATCTTTACGGTATTTGCAGGGTTTTTAATGGTTGAAAAATTCGGATATTCGGCCGCCGATATTACGTTACTGTTTTTAGCTAATTATGCTTTCAATTGGCTATTTGCGAAAAAAATTGGTCGTTGGATCGGAGTCATTGGTGAACGAAAAGCGCTCATGTTTGAATATACTGGCTTAGTACTCATTTTTATTGGCTATGCTCTTGTACAAACGTCAGAGATGGCGGCAGCTTTATACATTATTGACCATTTATTTTTTGCTCTTGCCTTAGCAATTAAGACCTATTTCCAAAAAATTGCAGATCCAGCTGATATGGCTTCAACAGCGGGGGTTGCTTTTACTATCAATCACATTGCTGCGGTTATTATTCCGGTTAGCTTCGGTTTGTTGTGGCTAGTTTCTCCTGCTGCAGTATTCTATGTTGGTGCGGGTATGGCATTACTTTCCTTTATATTGTCTTTGAATATTCCTCAAGCACCGACAGAAGGGAATGAAACTCGTATTTTGAAATGGAATTAATCACATAAATGAAATGGAGTTAAGAAAACATGAATGTTATTACTCATGATGTAGAAAACAAATGCTATCAGGTTGTTCTGGAAGGAAAATCGGTAGCGAATATTTTTTATGAGAAAAAAGGAAAGGTTCTTGATGTCATTAGCACTCGTATTCCTGATGAACTTCAAGGTAAAGGCTATGGGAAAGTAATGATGGAAGCCTTCCTTAATGAGATGAAAGAGTCAGATTTAACCATTGTTCCTGTGTGTTCTTATGTTGTTCATTACATGAATAAAAATGAGCAATGGCATTTTTTACTTGCTAAATAAAAATAGGAGGTTCTAAATGGAGTGTCAGGCATTTAGAACCGCCTAAAATTTAACTGTAATTTAAATAGATGCAAGTAAGGATTATCATAATGGCATTGAATACGTTTCTTAATAAATTAAAAACAGAGCCTAAATTAATAGAATTTTCAGAAACAATGGCCGTGATTGAGAACCATTATGAGTTTACAGCAACTGAGTTTGCAAACGGTGAGACCGTTAATGAAGCGGGGCAAAATAATGGGTCATGCAAGATTTTTGCGTTTGCTAAATTACATGAACTAACAGTAGAGCAAACACTCGCTTGCTTTGGCCGCTATTACCGTAAAGATGTATTATTGCATCCAATGGAGAATGATCATCAAAATATCCGTAGTTTTATGGTATCAGGATGGTCTGGTGTCCACTTTAGCTCTCAAGCTCTGCAATTAAAATAACAATGAAATAAGCATAGAGAGTAATCATGATTAAACTTGCTGTAATAGGAACAAATTGGATCACTGAGCGATTTCTCGCTGCTGCATTAGAATCGGGTAAATTTGAATTGAAAGCGGTGTATTCTCGTTCGTTAGAACAGGCGAAAACATTTGCAGATAAGTTCGGTGTTAATCGTACTTTCGATTCATTAGATGAACTGGCACAAAGCGATGAGGTTGATGCAGTATACATCGCCAGCCCAAACTCTTTTCACGGATCCCAATCGATTCAAATGATGAAACAGGGCAAGCACGTTATTTGTGAAAAGCCAATGGCATCAAATTATGCATTAGCGCAATTGGCTTATCAAACGGCAGTAGAAAATAATGTCGTATTATTTGAAGCGTTTATGTCACCGTATTTACCTAATTTTCAATTGATTAAAGCAGAGTTGCCAAGCCTTGGTGCAATCCGAAAAGCACACATCACTTATTGTCAATACTCCTCTCGTTACCCTAAATACTTAAATGGTGAAAATCCAAATACATTTAATCCGGTATTTTCTAATGGCTCGATCATGGATATTGGTTTTTATTGTGTAGGGTCTATGATTGAATTATTTGGCGAGCCAACATCGATTCAAGCGCAAGCACACTTATTAGACTCTGGTGTTGATGGTAATGGCAGTATTATTTGTGGATATGAAGGCTTTGATGTAGTCGTGATGCATTCAAAAACCAGCGATTCTTATGTACCTAGTGAGATCCAAGGTGAGGATGGGGCTATCTTAGCTGATATGATTTCTATCGGTGAGAAGGTAACTAAAATTACTCGTGGTGGAGAAAGAGAAGACTTAACGGTCGAGCAAAACCCAAACCCTATGTTTTATGAGGCGATTAAGTTTGCAGAACAGGTAGAAGCAAACCAAATGGATAACCAAGCGGTTGAGCGTTCTTTATTGATTTCTAAAGTAACCACTGAGATCCGCAAGCAAACAGGTGTCGTCTTCCCTGCGGATAACTAACGAATACACAGAAAGACAGCGTTTATCGCGAAATAAGACACAAAAAAGCCAAATGATGATGAATCATTTGGCTTTTTTTATATACTTTTTTCTTCTCATTTTAGCGTTATAAAGATTGGTTTTTATTGTCTATTTTTAACTTAAAATATCGATTGTAGAAAGAGTGGTAAATAATTGTTATTAAATTGCTTTGTATTGTTTACATCGTTATTTTTTAAATATATAGTCATCAATAGTGAATTTATATTTAATTTGTTTTATGCAGTAGCAAAAGGAATATCGTTATGGAACAGACAGGCATTAGCTCCCTTATCCCCATTATTATTACGCTCTTTATCTCCCTTACGATGAAAAATGTCGTTGTTGGTTTATTTGCCGGTGTGCTTAGCGGTGTTGCTATGCTGAATGGTTTTTTTACCCACGGGGATCCATTAGAAACGTTTGGTGTAATGGTAAAGAGCTATTTATCACCACAATTAACAGACAGCTATAATGCTGGAGTACTCGTTTTACTTGTTTTTATTGGTGGATTTGTTGCATTAATGGAGAAATCTGGTGGTGGTCAAGCCTTTGCTCATCGTGTGACGGCTTGGGTAACCAGTAAATTTAAGGCTCAAACTTCAGCTTGGTTGGGTGGTATTGTTATTTTCTTCTCTGATTTAGGTACGCCGTTAATTGTTGGTCCTGTTTTTCGTCCTCTTTTCGACAAATTAAAAGTATCTCGTCAAAAATTAGCGTTTATTATTGATTCAACGTCATCTCCTGTTGCTATTTTGATCCCGTTCATTGGATGGGGTGTTTATATCATGGGTTTAATTCAAAAAGAATTTACAGCATTAAATGTAGAAACGTCTGATTGGGATGCATTTATTGGTGCGATTCCATATCAATTTTATGCGATTCTAGCGATTGCTATTGTTCCTCTTGTTGCGTTTAAAAAATTAGACTTTGGACCGATGGCGATTGCTGAGAAGCAAGCGGAGCAAGGTATTGTTAATGTTTCAGCTGAGGCTTCAAGTGAGGTGTTTACGCATAAAAATGCAAAAGCATCTTTTGTTTGGGCCCCTTTACTTGTCATGGCTATCGTATTAGTCACAATGCTTGCCCCTTTAGGATTCCCATTTGAAAAAATATCGGGTTCTGCGTTTCGAGCTGCGTTATCAACGGCGTATTTTTTTGCAGCCGCTACATTGATAGGATTAATGGCCTTTAATAAGGTAAGAAATTTTTCTGATGGTATTGCGGTATATATGAAAGGGATGGGGAATATGATGCAAGTTGCTATCATCCTTATCTTAGCGTGGGCATTAAGCTCGGTAGGTAAAGAGCTAGGCGCCGCCGCTTATATTGCGGAACAAGCTCAAAGTGGTTTCCCATACTGGTTGGTACCGGCAGTGGCTTTCTTATTGGCTGCGATTATTTCATTTGCAACAGGCTCTTCTTGGGGGACGTTCGCCATTATGATGCCTTTGGTTATTCCAACCGCTATTGCTATTGATGCGCCATTATTTGTTTGTATTGGTGCTGTGTTGTCTGGAGGTTTATTTGGTGACCATTGTTCTCCAATATCTGAAACCACGATCTTGTCATCGACAGGAGCTGGGTGTGATCAGTTTGAACATTTTAAAACACAATTGCCTTATGCGTTATTAAATGGTGCGATTGCATTTGTAAGTTTCATTATTGCAGGGTTAATTGATAGTCCTATCGTATTTATTGTTGCTTTGATTATGCAATTTATCTCAGTGTTTACTTTGGCTAAATGGACTGAAAATAAAGAAAAGAAAGAAATAACGTGTTCAAAAGTGACTGCATCATCATAACAGTTAGAACAATGTAATTGTTACCATGAGTAAAGAGCCGCTTTTTACGCGGCTCTTTTGTTTGAAAGGTATTGTTAACAATGCAATGTTGTATGATAAATGAACTCTTAACGTTCTTTCGTTTAAATATCGAGCAATCAAATAGTTAAGTGAAAGAAATAGCTTTACGAATGAAATGATTATGGCATTATCTATCTCGTCTTCACGATGTGCGTGCATCGTATAATGGCTATTACCTCAGCCTTCCAAGCTGATGATGTGGGTTCGATTCCCACTGCACGCTCCACTCTTCAAGTTTTATCCCTTCTGGTTCCAAATCAAAATAAATTTTCAGTCTTTTTGAATTAACATCTAACAGTATTTAAATTCATTTATTCAAGCAGATCATCGATGTATTCGTCTGTAAATGGAATTAACCCAGAAACGACCTTAGAAGCTAATATGCTTTCAGAGCTTATCTGTAATTGAACGTATTTATATTTTAATGATAAGCATTGTTTTCATTAAAGACTAAAATTAATTTTATTATGGTTATTCTATTAACCGATGGGTTTATTTATTTCTTCCAAAATACCTATCAATTCAAATATTTACAGGACAGGTCACTAAAATAGCGATTTTTTCAAACTATACTGGTAAAAATTACTAATAAAAAGAGGTCGCCTTATGTCTACTTTACCTCTCACGCATAAGCAAGTATATCGCTCTGCAAACCTAGATGAGAACACCTGTAAATCTACCAAGTATATTACACCTATTGATGAAATTGTTGGTCAGGATAGGGCGCAGCAAGCTGTTGAGTTTGCGATGTCTATTCCCGACCGTGGTTATAATATTTATGCCGTTGGTCAAAATGGTCTTGGCAAGAGAACAATGGTCTTACGTTATTTAAAGCGCCATAAACCCGTAGGGAACGGAGTATGTGATTGGTGTTATGTCACTAATTTTGATGATACGCGAAGCCCTAAAATTTTACAGTTACCAGTGGGCAGTGGGTTAAGCTTTAAAAAAGAAATTGAAAAAATAACATTAAAATTTGTTAAAGCAATTCCACTTGCGTTTGACAATGAGCTCTATTATAGCCGAACGGGTATATTAAAAAATCAGTTAGTCGATAAGCAAGAATCATTACTTGAATCATTAACTAAAGAGGCTAAGAGTAAAGGGATTAGCCTTGCTGTGACAACCCAAGGCGAGTATCAATTTATTGCTATGAATGGCGAAGAATTACATACCGAAGACAGCTTTGATGCGCTAGATAGACAAGAACAACGTCAGCTTGAATCTATTATCGATGAGTTGGAAATAAAATTAAGAAGTTTGGTTCGTCAACTGACTGAATGGGAAGATAAATATTCGGATAAGATCGAGAAGCTGAATCAAGAAGTTGTCTCTCAAGTATTAAGTGTTAACTTTGAAGTGATTAAGGTTAAATATCAAGATTCAAAGGTGATCACTCAGCATTTAAAAGACATGGAAAAAGACATTTTAGAAAACTTTGATGTTTTTATTCAAGAAGGTAATGAAGATGCTGAACTTGCTTATGCGTCGTTAGAAAAGAAATTACCACGACGTTATCAAATCAATCTTATTGTTAGTCAAAAGACAGAACAGTTTCCCTTAATCGTTGAGGAAAGTCCTAGCTATCATAATTTGTTTGGTTATATAGAAAATGCAACCTTTAAAGGAACTGTATTTACTGACTTTTCCTTAATTCGTCCAGGTAGTCTTCATAAGGCAAATGGCGGTGTTTTATTAATGGATGCCGTAAAAGTGCTTGAACGCCCTTATGTTTGGGATGGTTTAAAGCGAGCATTACGTTCTCAAAACCTTAATTTAAGCTCATTAGAAAGGGAGGTAACCCTATCAGGAACGGTTTCTTTAGAACCAGAGCCGATCCCTCTTAATGTGAAAATTATTTTATTTGGTGATTACCAAACGTATCAACTGTTACAGCATTATGATTCTGAATTCAGTGAGTTATTTAAAGTTACGGCTGATTTTGAAGATGATATGCCAAGAACGGATGCTTCTGAGTTTCATTATGCTCAATTTATTTCGAGCATTGTAAATGATGGTAATATGCTGCAATGCGATAAAAGAGCGATAGAACGAATTATTGAATACAGCTCTCGTCAAACGGGAGATCAAAATCGTTTGTCGTTGCACTCTGCGGATATTTCTAATTTATTGAAAGAAACTAACTACATCGCACGAGCTGCGAATTCAAATATGATCCGTTTGAAGCATGTAGAATTGGCTTTATCTAATAAAGAACATCGTGTTAATCGGGTTCAAGATGGGGTTATGCAAAGTTTTGTTAACGGAACTACGTTGATGGAAACCGAAGGCCGTGTAGTAGGGCAGGTTAATGCGTTATCTGTGTTATCTACGTCAAATCATCAATTTGGAATGCCAAATAGAATTACAGCCACAACGTCATTTGGTAAAGGTGAAGTTTTTGATATTGAAAGAAAAGTCGAGTTAGGTGGAAGTATCCATTCTAAAGGTGTGTTGATACTGAGTGCATATCTTGCCTCTCTATTTGGGAGTGAAAAAACGATCCCATTAAAAACGTGTTTAGCATTTGAGCAATCTTACGGTGGTGTTGATGGCGATAGTGCATCGATGGCTGAATTCTGTTCTATTATTTCTGCATTTTCAGGAAAAGGTATAAGACAAGATATCGCTATTACAGGTTCAATGAATCAGTTTGGAGAGGCGCAACCTATCGGTGGAGTAAATGAAAAAATTGAAGGATTTTATCAAGTTTGTAAAATTAAAGGATTAAAAAGCTCTCAAGGGGTCATTATTCCTGAATCTAATGTTCAAAATTTGATGTTAAATACTGAAGTAACTCAAGCCATTGAAAAAGGTACATTTGCTATCTGGCCTGTTAAACGAGTTAGCGAAGCTATTGAGCTATTAATAGGTGAAATAATTAACACTGAAAGTAATGATGGTGTTTATGATATAATTCGTTCTAAATTAAGCGTTTAATCTTTAATCACCAAGAAAGGTATGAGATCAATCTTATGCCTTTTTTTATATTGTTATAAGAAATCTAAACTAATAATTAAAACGGTGATATAATTAAAAAATAAGATAACAATGAAATAAAAAGCGCTTCCTTCAAGGTTTTTTCTCGGCTGTAATTTATCTATTTCATATATTGAGGTTCTTACTATATGTACCATCCGCTTTCTCCACGATTGGATTTCGATACGTTTCTTGTCGTTCGTGGTAAAAAAACTTACATAGAAGAAAATTTATTACTACGGGTAAAACCTGTTGATATTAGTGGAACTGAATACTGGATTCCTATTGGTATCAATTGGAATGATGGTCAATCAACAAAAAGACGAAGAATGGAATTTGCACAAGTCCGTTTTGCTCGTAAAGGAAAACCATATTATAGCAAAGCGTATTATGCTGATTTTGATAATGAAGATAACGACGTTGATGCACGTTCTGAAGCAATTATTGAAGCGGCGTGGTCGATAGCAGAGTTGATTGAACAAGAAGAATATGAAACGGCAGATGACGCAAGAAAAACAAAAACCTTCACTGCAAAATCTGTTTATCAAGGCTTACATCCTAATATTCAATTAAAAGTATCAATGATAAATGGCACTCCTTATATTAATAGCCATTTTGAACGCCATGAAAATAAGCGTTCTTATCGTTCTCATAATTTCTCTCGTAGTTTATATAACATTAATTTTGATGATCTCGGTACTTTCCTAGCAGAGTTAAATGCAATAGGTGAGGTATTAGATACGTATATGAAAACGAATAGTTCTGAAATTGAAAAGTTCAAGCCGAGTAAAACACTAATCACTACACCGCTATCTAGGTTTGAAATGCGTGAAATCTGCGACCAACTAATTCAAAAAGCAATGGATAGCAATAAAGTGATGTTTGAAAAAACATGGTTTGAATTTAAAAGAAAGCCAAAGAAAATTCAAATGATTGAATCGGAAGATAAATCTGAATTCATTGTAAAAAAAGAACATGCGAAAATAGGCACAAAAATAGAGATTAATAAATTCAAAGCATGTACACATCCAGCGCACGTATTGCGTAAAGTTGCCTTGATGAAAGCGAATTACAACTGGGCTAACTTTGAAAGTAAACGTAAAGAAGAATCAGCGAAAGGGAAGTACTTTGTTGCTAAGCATCCATCTTCAGGAATAATCGGTGTTGTTGTTAAACGAAGAGAAGATGAAACGATATTCAAAGGTATTGTTGGCCAAACAGCACGAAGTAGTTATAAATTTAAAGAATTTTCTACTAAAGAAATGAGTGAGAAACTGGCATTTATTTCAGCGAAGCGTGCGTTTATTGAAAGTCGTGAAAATGAAAAGATGTGGTCTGACTATCATTTTAATAAAGAGTTTTTAGCTTATAAAACCCTTACGATTTAATTAAACCTATAATGAGTATTTAGGTCTTCATTTCTTTTTATAATAAATGAAGACGTGAATACTATTGATGTTGTTTATTAAAATATAGTTAGATCAAGATTAATTGGTTTTCCTAACCACACTGCAGATTCAGTATGATCACGATATTCATCCTCGGTTAAGGGATGTATTAAAATTGATAAATCAGAACGATTTGCCTCTAGCCATTGAAATACAGCTTGATAATCGTCTTCTTTAAAGGAAACTTGGCGACTCCATACTGGATGGGGACCAATCGGTTTTGTGTTTATATTCCCAATCTCAAAACCAAATGCTTTGTATAAGGCTTCTGTTAGAGCAACTGCACAATCAATATTATGTTCATTAAAATAGACATGAACATGAAACCCGTTATGTTCTGAATTCTTCATACTACTTTCTCTTTTTAATTATATACTACCCAATAGATTGAGATAACTGCGAGTGCGGATTCTATTCATCAGTTTAATATCTACATGATTATACTTTGAATCTCTTGAGAATAAATAAGCGCGAGTAATATAATAAAGGCCAAACCGAAGTTTAGCCTTTTATCGTTTGTTAGTATCTGTCGTTAGGGATTATTCCCAATCTAAGATTACTTTCCCTGACATTCCTGAACGCATCATATCGAAGCCGGCTTGGAAATCATCAATTTTGTAGTGGTGCGTAATGATTGGCGTTAGATCTAGACCTGATTGGATCAAACTTGCCATTTTATACCAAGTTTCAAACATCTCACGACCGTAAATACCTTTGATAACTAAGCCTTTAAAGATGACTTGGTTCCAATCTACTGCCATGTCTGATGGCGGAATTCCTAATAAAGAAATCTTACCACCATGGTTCATGTTGGTTAGCATGCTGTTGAACGCTGATGGATTACCAGACATTTCAAGACCAACATCAAAGCCTTCAGTCATACCAAGATCTGACATTACGTCTTCAAGTTTCTCGTTCATCACGTTTACTGCACGAGTAACGCCCATTTTTCTAGCAAGATCTAAACGGAATTCGTTAACGTCAGTAATTACAACATGGCGAGCCCCTACATGTTTTGCAACCGCAGCAGCCATAATACCAATTGGACCAGCACCAGTGATAAGAACGTCTTCACCCACTAAATCAAATGATAGGGCAGTGTGAACCGCATTACCAAATGGGTCAAAGATGGATGCTAGATCATCCGAAATACCTGCAGGGATCTTAAATGCATTGAATGCAGGAATAACTAAGAACTCAGAGAAAGCACCAGTGCGGTTAACACCAACACCAGTAGTATTACGACAAAGGTGAGTACGGCCGCCACGACAGTTACGACAGTGACCACAAGTAATGTGACCTTCGCCAGAAACACGGTCGCCAATCTCAAAACCACGAACTTCTTGGCCAATACCAACAACTTCACCAACATATTCGTGACCTACAACCATAGGGACTGGAATGGTTTTTTGTGACCACTCATCCCAGTTGTAGATATGTACGTCAGTACCACAAATAGCCGTTTTCTTAATACGGATAAGAATATCATTATGACCCATTTCAGGTTTTTCAACCTCGGTCATCCAAATGCCTTCTTCAGGTTTTAGTTTTGATAGTGCTTTAATTTTCATTATTTAATGATCTCCATGTCTTTACCTACTGCGATAAAGGCATCAATTGCGCGATCTAACTGCTCACGAGAATGAGCCGCTGACATTTGTGTACGAATACGAGCTTGGCCTTTAGGCACCACTGGGAAAGAGAAAGCAACAACATAGATGCCTTTTTCTAACGCACGCTCTGCGAATTCGGCGGCTAATTTAGCATCGCCTAACATAATTGGGATGATGGCGTGATCAGCACCACCCATCGTGAAACCAGCGGCTTCCATACGAGTACGGAAATGAGCAGAGTTTTCCCATAAGTTTGTGCGTAGATCGCCAGATTCAGCCAGTAAATCAAGAACGCGAATAGACGCAGAAACGATTGCAGGAGCAACAGAGTTTGAGAATAGGTACGGACGAGAGCGTTGACGTAACCAATCGATCACTTCTTTTTTGCCCGAAGTGTAGCCGCCTGATGCGCCACCCATTGCTTTACCTAGCGTACCTGTGATGATATCAATACGGTCGATAACATTGTGGTGTTCGTGAGTACCTGCGCCATTTTCGCCCATGAAACCAACAGCGTGAGAATCATCAACCATAACAAGTGCGTTGTATTTATCGGCTAAATCACAAATAGCAGGAAGGTTAGCAACCACGCCATCCATTGAGAATACGCCGTCTGTAACGATAAGCGTATGACGAGCACCTGCTTCTTTCGCGGCAATCAGTTGTTCTTCTAATTCAGTCATGTTGTTGTTTGCATAGCGGAAACGCATTGCTTTACAAAGACGAACACCATCAATGATTGATGCGTGGTTTAGAGCATCAGAGATGATTGCATCTTCTTTGCCTAAAATAGTTTCGAATAAACCTGCATTTGCATCAAAACATGAGGTGTAAAGGATGGTGTCTTCTTTACCTAAAAAAGTAGAAAGCTTTTCTTCTAGTACTTTATGAGAGTCTTGAGTACCACAAATAAAACGAACAGATGCCATGCCAAAGCCATGCTCATCCATGCCGTCTTTAGCTGCTTGGATAAGTGCAGGGTGGTTAGCTAATCCTAAGTAGTTGTTTGCACAGAAGTTTAGTACTTCTTGGCCTGTAGAAATAGAAACAGACGCTTTTTGAGCTGAAGTAATGATGCGCTCAGATTTGTATAAACCTTCGCTCTTTACTTCTTCAATTTGATTTTGGATCTGAGTGTAGAATGCAGAAGACATTGTGTTCCCTTCTTTTAGTTATAATTGTTGTACATAAAAAGTGTAATCAAAATCCGATAAATAGATTCTAATTCAAATCAATTACGACTATTATCCCTAAAAATGGAAAAGCATTAGTGAATCATGGTCACAAATAAACTTATTACCTTATTACCCGATCTTGCTACGTATATTGTAGTCGTTAATGAAGGAAGCTTTACGGCTGCAGCTAAAAAACTTGGGGTAACGCCATCTGCGTTGAGTAAGCTAATTACTCGATTAGAAAGTGCGCTATCTGTAAAGTTATTTGAGCGAACAACACGTAGCTTGCTTATTACTGAGTCGGGTAAAAAAATATATCAGCAATCCGTCATTATGGTTGAGGCGGCTCAGCAGGCGATTGATATTTCTAGTTCAGAGCATATAGTTCCCTCTGGGAGTTTGACGGTTGCTGCACCAAAAGCATTCTTAACGATAGTACTTCAACCTTTAGTGACTCCTTTTCTAACCCAATACCCTAAAATTCAATTAAAGCTAAGAGCCTCCGATGGTGATATAGATATGATAGCTCAAGGTATTGATGTGGTCTTTCGGTTAACGGATAAACCGACGGAAGGATTAATTATGAAGGAGATAGGGAAGGTTAATTTAAGTTTGTGTGCAAGCCCCTCTTATATAGAAGGGAGAGGGTTGCCTCTTCACCCAAAAGAATTACCTAATCATGATTGTTTGTATTTAGGAGAAACAACAACAGATCATATTTGGGAATTCGTGAAAGGCGACGAGAGTCATGTTATTGCAGTGACAGGTCGATATGCTGTTAACCATTCGCAGATGCGGCTAAATGGTGTTAAAGACGGATTTGGTATTGGGATATTTCCTGATTTTGTAATTAAAGAAGCGTTAGAGAATAACGATGTTGTTCCTGTTCTTTCTGATTGGCAGATAAAAGGAAATTATCATGGTGTTATCGCGATGCAGTATGCACAAAATAAATACATGCCATCAAGAATAAAAGTATTTACTGAGTTTGTAAGACAGAATTTAATGAAAGAGCAGAGCTAGTTATGAATAAATTAGAATTGCGATTATTGAGAGGCTTACCTGGTAGTGGAAAATCAACATTGGCAAAAACATTGGATTTGGTACATATAGAGGCGGATCAGTTTTTTGTGAATGATGATAATAAATATTGCTTTGAAGGATCATTATTAAGCTCGGCTCATCAATGGTGCCAATCTCAATGTGAATTTAATCTTTATCATGGTAGAAGTGTGGTGGTGGCGAATACGTTTGTTAAGCAGTGGGAAATGGATGCTTATCGGAAAATTGCCCAACAATACGGAGCAGTACTGAATATTGAAGTATGCAAAGGCCAATTTAAAAGTACGCACAACGTCCCTGAACTAGTAATAAAGAGAATGAAAAAGGATTGGCAAGCTTAGTCGTTGTAGGTTGTTTTCACATCGATCTGTTTGTTTTTTGAGCGATCGTTTTCTTTGTTTTAAAAAGTACTTGCAACTGCTTTCTAAATCTCTATACTTCGCATCCGTTGTCACAGCAAACCTTTCTTAGCAAGGGTTTACGGTTTCGATGTGAAGTGAAACATTAACGCGAACGGAGTTTTCAAAAGTTGCTTGCAACTTACTTTTAGTAATTGAAATGACACTTCAAACAAAACGAAAGTGAAAGCTTAGTTTTGAGCTCTTTAATAATTAGACCTTAGCAATCTGTGTGGACACTTATAGGTTGATAGTCAAAATAGCTTAACTTATTTATAAGTGAGCAACTATCAATGAACTGAGTGACTACACAAATATATTTATGTAAGAAATCAGTATAAATCATTGAGCTGGTTTTGTTTCTGCCCTCTTTTAATTAAGAAGACAGAGCAACCAAAAAACTTTAATTGAAGAGTTTGATCATGGCTCAGATTGAACGCTGGCGGCAGGCCTAACACATGCAAGTCGAGCGGTAACAGGAATTAGCTTGCTAATTCGCTGACGAGCGGCGGACGGGT
>NZ_MAJU01000003.1:0-527 GCF_001691055.1 Aliivibrio logei | reverse complement strand
GCGGGCAATGATCTAGCTAACGATACCGAGTTCGAAGTAAGCGTGGCGTCAACCGATGCGGCGGGTAATGAAGTTAACAGCACTGCGACATCAACCCACACGGTCGATCTGGTTGCAGATGCAGGCACCGTAACAGTGTCGAATATCACTGAAGATGACGTGATCAACGCGGCAGAAAGCGGACAAACTATTGCGGTAACGGGCACAGCGATCGGTGGTGACATCAGCGAAAACGATGTGGTGACCATGATCATCAATGGTCAGGCTTACGACACTACGGTTGATGCGAACGGTAACTGGACAGTCGATGTGGCGGGCGCCGATCTTGCAGCCGACACCGAGTTTGAGGTAAGCGTGGCGTCAACGGACGCGGCGGACAACGAAGTTAACAGTACTGCGACTTCAACCCACACGGTCGATACATCAGCGGATGCTGGCACCGTAACGGTGGCCGATATCACGGCAGATGACGTGATTAACGCGGCTGAAAGTGGACAAACTATTGCGGTAACGGGCACAGCAACGGG
>NZ_MAJU01000002.1:0-87226 GCF_001691055.1 Aliivibrio logei | reverse complement strand
GTTAAGTACAATGAAACTATATGCCATTTTTACTTAGTAAGTAAAAATATCGTAATACCAGATTCTGGAAACCTCAACTAATGCGAAGCTTTCAATCGAACCGAATATTACATGATTAACGCCATAAAAGCATTAAATCAAAATATGGTTGCGGGAGCAGGATTTGAACCTACGACCTTCGGGTTATGAGCCCGACGAGCTACCAAACTGCTCCATCCCGCGTCCGGATGCATTGTTAAGTACAATGAGACTTTAAGCCAATTTCAAAAAGAAATTGGAGCGACACACGAGGCTCGAACTCGTGACCTCAACCTTGGCAAGGTTGCGCTCTACCAGCTGAGCTAGTGTCGCATTCTGATAAGGAGTAGCTCCTCGTTCAGAGGCTGCGAATTATACGAGTAAAACGTGATGATGCAAGCGGATTTTGAAAAAAAAACGAAATTTCTTTAAAACCCGCAAAATTCGCTCAACAAACCATCAAATTGATCTAGTTCGTTAAATTGTGAAGATATTTTTACGGTAATACTTCAATTCAGCGATAGATTCACGGATATCATCTAATGCTAAATGTGTCCCTGTTTTTTCAAAGCCATCAAGTACTTCAGGTTTCCAACGGCGAGTAAGCTCTTTAATTGTGCTCACATCAACATAACGATAATGGAAATATTCTTCCAATTTTGGCATGTGCTTATAAAGAAAACGACGATCTTGGCCAATGCTGTTACCACAAATTGGCGATACACCTTTTGGTACCCATTTTTCAAGAAACGCAATTGTTTCTTCAATGGCTGACGCTTCATCATGTTCGCTTGCATTTACTCTCGCTACCAAACCACTATTAGTATGTGTATTGGTACACCAGTCATCCATCTTAGCCAACTCACCTTCTGATTGATGAATAGCAATAACAGGCCCTTCTGCTAAAATATTTAGCTGAGCATCAGTTACAATGGATGCGATTTCGATGATTTTATGAGTTTCAGGATCTAAGCCTGTCATCTCCAAATCTACCCAAATCAGGTTTTGATCATTAATTGCCATAGAGAGTTGCCTATTTTGTAACTAAAAAGGGTATGATACGCGGGCCGATTTATCTTTCAACATAAAACTGAAAGCCAACCTACAAGTGAAATCATTTCGTGGCAAAGAAGAAAAAACTAACTAAAGGCCAAGTACGCCGAGTACGTTCAAATCAAAGCAAACGTATTGAAAAAATAAAAACCACTGTCGAGTGGGATGAATCTTCATTAGAAGCGGCTAAAGAAGGGTTAGTTATTACTCGCTTTGGTCAACATGCGGATATCGAAGATCCAGACAGCAAAGAAATACATCGTTGTAATTTACGTCGAGGTATCGAAAGCTTAGTTTCTGGCGATCGTGTTATTTGGCGTCCAGGTACTGAGATTCTTGCTGGTATTTCAGGTGTTGTTGAAGCGGTAAAACCACGAACCTCTATGCTAACTCGCCCAGATTATTACGATGGTATTAAACCCGTGGCGGCCAACGTTGATCAAATGGTGATTGTTTCTTCTATTCTTCCTGAATTGTCACTTAACATTATTGATCGCTACTTAATCGCTTCTGAAACACTTAAAATAAAGCCATTAATTGTCCTCAACAAAGTTGATTTACTTTCTGAAAAAGAATTTATTGATGTGAGACAAATTCTGAGTTTATATGAAGATATTGGCTATAAAGTAAAATTTGTCAGTAAAGAATCGGGCTATGGTATTCAAGAACTTGAAGCCGAATTAAAAGATCATATTAATATTTTTGTTGGTCAATCTGGTGTTGGTAAATCAAGTGTTGTAAATGCATTAATGCCTGAACTTGAAATTATGGAAGGCGCTGTCTCTGAAAACTCAGGTCTTGGTCAACATACTACGACTGCTGCTCGTCTGTATCACTTCCCACATGGTGGCGATCTTATCGATTCCCCAGGAGTTCGTGAATTTGGCTTATGGCATTTAGAGAAAGAAGAAGTTACCGCCTCTTTTGTCGAGTTTAAAGACTTTATTGGTGGCTGTAAGTTTAGAGACTGTACGCATAAAGATGACCCAGGCTGTCTTCTTCAAGAAGCCGTCTCTAATGGTAAAATTGCGAAACTTCGTTTTGATAGCTATCACCGAATCATTGAAAGCATGTCTGAAAATAAAGCGAACCGCCAATTTTCTCGCAGCAGAAAAGCCGATTAATAAACTAAGTAAAGATGTGGTAACATTTACCTTAATTGATAACTAGTAGGCAAACAACGTGTCAGATAATTTAAAAATCGGGTTACAATATTTAACTCCAAAACATGCACTTACTCGTTTGGCTGGCAAATTAGCATCAGCAAAAATGGGGTGGTTAACAACTGCGGTAATTAAGTGGTTCATTAAACAATACAACGTTGAAATGAGCGAAGCTAAAAACCCGGCTCCTGAAGCATATTCTACATTCAATAACTTTTTTGTTCGTGAATTAGAAGATGGCGCACGCCCAATTAATGACGATGAGAATGTTATCTCTCACCCTGCAGATGCTTGCGTAAGTCAATTTGGCCCAATTACCGATGGCCAATTAGTTCAAGCAAAAGGTCACGTTTACTCAGCTCAAGAGTTACTGGGTGGCGACGAGGAATTAGCGGAAGAATTTATGGGTGGCGAATTCGCAACTCTGTATTTATCTCCGCGCGATTATCATCGTGTTCACATGCCATGCGATGCGACATTACGCAAAATGGTTTATGTTCCTGGCGATTTATTCTCAGTGAATCCATTAACAGCAGAAAACGTTCCTAATTTATTTGCTCGTAATGAACGTGTTGTCTGTATTTTTGATACTGAATTTGGTCCGATGGCGCAAGTCTTAGTCGGTGCAACTATCGTTGGTAGTATTGAAACGACATGGGCAGATACGGTTACACCACCGACTGGCCCCGCAGTTAAAACATGGCACTACCCACTTTCTGGCGATGATGTAATTTGCTTTAAGAAAGGTGAGGAAATGGGTCGCTTTAAATTAGGCTCTACGGTTATTAACTTATTTGCTCCTAATTCAATTACCTTTGATGAATCAATGAAAAATGGCGTCCCAACTCGTTTAGGTACTCCATTTGCTCACATTGCAAAATAATCAGCTTCTGTAAAATAAGCAGTAAATAGCGAACCTTGTGTTCGCTATTTTTTTATCTATTCATCTCCCTTCCTAGTAACCTCTCTCATGGCAATATATGTCGAAAATAAGTGATTCATTCTTTTATTGAACAAAACCAAACTTCAGATAAGCTAAAGATTGGGATAAACCACACGATGGAATGGAAATGGGATATGAATGGCTAGCACTCGGAGCAGCTTGTCTATGGGCACTATCGAGCATGATCTCCGTTGCACCCGCTCGCCACCTTGGCGCATTCGCTTATAGTCGCTGGCGCATGGGTTGTGTCACGATAATGTTATCGAGCCTTGCGTGGTTTACCGGGGGTTGGCTATCAATTGAATCTGAACACCTATACCCAATGATGCTCTCAGGATTAATCGGTATTTTTATCGGCGATACCGCCTTATTTGCCTGCTTTAATCGTATGGGACCTCGACAAGCCGGATTACTCTTTTCTTGCCATGCCTTATTTTCCGCTATTCTCGGCTATTGGTTATTCAATGAAACCTTACAAGGGTGGGAACTTATCGGTGCCATCTCTGTATTTTCTGGCGTCTCCATTGCTATTTTCTTTGGGAAAAAAACAAATAACCAAGATACATGGGAGGAAGTAAAAGGAAATATTTGGATCGCAATCGCACTGGGTTTACTGGCCGCTTTTTGCCAAGCGCTTGGTGGCGTGATCGCAAAGCCTGTGATGCTAACCAGTGCTGACCCTATTGCTGCTTCAGCGATTCGAATGGCCTCAGCTTTTGGCGCCCACAGTCTATTAAGAATGACTAACTTACCTATCTCACGCCCTATTACTCCGATTAATCTACGTATATTAGGTATTGTTGCCTTAAATGGCTTTCTGGCGATGACCGTCGGCATGACATTAATCTTATATGCCTTACAAGAAGGAAATGTAGGCATGGTTGCCTTACTTTCTTCCACCACACCGATTATCATTTTGCCTTTATTGTGGCTATACACAAAAAAAGCACCGAACCGCTTTGCGTGGTTGGGTGCTTGTTTGGCGGTAATTGGCACTGGACTTATCGTTAGCTAATCCATTAATTACCCGTATCAGTTGTTATACCAATCCATGTAATTAATGCTCAAGCACTTCTGTTTATTGGTATTACGCTCTATCAAAAGGGAAAGCCATCACTTGATCGATGTGCTTTTCTCCCATCGCTAACATGATCAAACGATCAATGCCTAACGCCACACCCGCACAATCAGGAAAGCCTGCTTCTAATGCCGCAATCAAATGATAATCAATCGGTTGTTCAATTAAGCCCATTGATTTTCGTTTCGCATTGTCATCTTCAAAACGAGCGAGTTGTTCTTTTGCATTATCGAGCTCATGAAACCCATTCGCTAACTCAATCCCTTTAAAATACACCTCAAATCGTTCTGCAACTCTAGGGTCTTCAGGATTGATTTTAGCAAGCGCTGCTTGAGAAGCCGGAAAATCATAAACACAAACAGGCACCGTTTGCCCTATTTTCTCCTCAACTCCCATGCTAAATAGCAATTGTAATAATGTATCTCGATCTTCTTCGACATCAGCGATGTCAGACAAGCCTAAACATGCTGCAACAGCTCTAAGTTCACCAATCGACGCTTCTAATGGGCAAACACCAAGCACGTTAATGAAAGCTTGCTGATACGTCATTCGCTCAGCATCATCACATTTTAAAACAAGTTTAAGCAATTCGTTCATCTCATCCATCAATTGGTGATGATCAAACGCTGGGCGATACCATTCCAACATCGTAAATTCAGGGTTATGAAAACGCCCTGCTTCTTCGTTACGAAATGCTTTATTAATTTGATAAATAGCACCACTGCCCGCCGCCAGTAATCGCTTCATATGAAACTCTGGGCTGGTCATAAAATACAGATGTACGCCATCAGCGTAACCCGGACCAACAAAGTCAGTTTGAAACGTATGAAGATGCACATCCGTCACGGTTGCATGACTCATTGCCGGCGTATCCACTTCCATCACTTTTCGCTCATAGAAGAATGATCGGATTAAAGCAAGGATATCAGCACGTTGCTGTAATTGTTCAATTGATGCGCTAGGCATCCAGTTTTGACTAGTCATAACTTTATACATTAGAAAAACTTATCCAAAATGATACCTGATAACCGATTTCAAGGTTACCTATTTTTTAACTTTATAAATACCCTTAACCTTCAAGGGGATACACGTCCGATAAGAATCATTATCACTTACAAAGCAACAACTTACCTACAATTTAACGCCAAAATTAACAGCTGTAACTAGTTGACGGAGATCACATTATTCGCAAGAAACCACCCCATTAGTGGTACTTGCACTACAAAACTTTATCCATATCAATTTTTATTCTAAAAGCTCACTTAGAATAGGCATCAGAATTTTTAAGTTATTATTTGCTCTTTTTTGTCACATGAGCAGGCTAGATTCACATAATTGATCATATTTGCATGATTAATTTAATTTTTTATCTTTTATCCCGGAGAATAACTGTGAAAACTATAACCACAGATATTGCAGTGATCGGCGCGGGCGGTGCAGGTCTACGTACCGCTATAGCAGCAGCAGAAGCGAACCCAGAGCTAAACATTGCTCTAATCTCAAAAGTTTACCCAATGCGTTCGCACACTGTTGCCGCTGAAGGTGGATCCGCAGCCGTGACCAAGGAAGAAGATACACTAGACAATCACTTCAACGATACCGTTGGTGGTGGTGATTGGCTGTGTGAACAGGATGTTGTTGAATACTTTGTAAAAAATGCATACCGCGAGATGACTCAATTAGAACAATGGGGTTGTCCTTGGAGCCGTAAAGAAAATGGCGAAGTTAACGTTCGTCGTTTTGGTGGTATGAAAGTTGAACGTACGTGGTTTGCTGCCGATAAAACCGGTTTCCACATGCTTCATACTCTGTTCCAAACTTCAATGAAATACCCTCAGATCAATCGTTATGATGAGTACTTCGTTGTCGATCTTCTTGTTGAAGATGGTCAAGTTCAAGGTTTGATTGCTATTCACATGGCTGAAGGTGAACTTATCTGTATCAAAGCAAAATCTGTTGTTTTAGCAACGGGTGGCGCAGGTCGTGTTTACCACTGTAATACTAACGGCGGTATCGTAACTGGCGATGGTATGGCAATGGCGTATCGTCATGGTATCCCTCTGCGTGATATGGAATTCGTTCAATACCACCCAACTGGCTTACCAGGTACTGGTATCTTGATGACGGAAGGTTGTCGTGGTGAAGGCGGTATCATGATCAATAAAAATGGTTACCGTTACCTACAAGATTACGGTATGGGTCCAGAAACACCTATCGGTGAGCCAAAGAACAAATACATGGAACTGGGTCCTCGTGACAAAGTTTCACAAGCATTTTGGCATGAACTTCAAAAAGGCAACACTATTAAACACCCACTGGGTGATGTAGTGCATTTGGATCTTCGTCACCTAGGTGAAGAGTACCTAAATGAGCGTCTTCCGTTTATCTGTGAGCTATCAAAAGCTTACGTTAACGTTGATCCAGCTAAAGAACCAATCCCAATTCGCCCTACTGTTCACTACACCATGGGTGGTATTGAAACGGATAAGAACAACGAAACAAACATCAAAGGCCTATTCGCGGTTGGTGAATGTTCATCTGTTGGTCTTCACGGTGCAAACCGCTTAGGTTCAAACTCTCTAGCTGAGCTTGTTGTATTTGGTCGTCTTGCTGGTGAAAAAGCCGCTGAACGTGCCGCTGAATTCACAACTTGGAACGATGCTTCTATCCAAACTCAAATCGAAGCTGTTGAAGCTCGCATTGATGTTTTACTAGCACAAGAAGGCGATGAAAACTGGGCTGATATCCGTACTGAAATGGGTCACTCAATGGAAGCGGGCTGTGGTATCTACCGTAAAGAGCACGAAATGCAAGATACGGTTGATAAACTGGCTGAGCTGAAAAAACGTTACAAAAACATCAGCATCAAAGACAAAGGAAAAGTATTCAATACTGACCTTTTATACGCTATCGAAGTGGGTTACGGCCTTGAAGTTGCTGAAGCAATGGCTCACTCTGCCATTCAACGTAAAGAGTCTCGTGGTGCACACCAACGTTTAGATGAAGGTTGTACAGAACGTGATGATGTGAATTACTTAAAACACTCATTAGCGTATTACAACGAAGATGCAGCGCCAACAATCAAGTACAGTGGCGTAACCATCACAAAATCTCAACCAAAAGCTCGCCTATATGGTGAAGCAGCAGAAAAAGCAGCAGCAGAAGAAGCTGCCGCGGCGAAAAACGCAGAGGAGCAAGCATAATGACAGCTGGCAAGAGAGTCCAAAAAGTACACATTCTGCGTTATAACCCGATGACAGATTCAGAACCACATCTACAAACATTTGATGTGCCTTGTGATGATACAACATCAGTATTAGACGCATTAGGCTACATCAAAGATAACCTAGATAAAGACCTGTCTTACCGTTGGTCTTGTCGTATGGCGATCTGTGGTTCTTGCGGCATGATGGTAAACAACGTACCTAAGCTTGCATGTAAAGCGTTCTTACGTGATTACCCAGACGGGTTAACTATCGAGCCATTAGCAAACTTTGCTATTGAGAAAGACCTAATTGTTGATATGACGCCATTCATTGAGCGTTTAGAAGCAATTAAACCTTACATCATTGGTAATGACTTAACACCAGAGCAAGGACCAAATAACCAGACTCCAGAGCAAATGGCGAAATACAAACAATTCGCTGGTTGTATCAACTGTGGTCTATGTTACGCTGCTTGTCCTCAATTTGGTCTTAATCCAGAATTCATTGGCCCTGCTGCGTTAACAATGGCGCATCGTTATAATCTTGATAGCCGTGACCATGGTTCTGCGGAACGAATGAAATTAATTAATGGCGACAATGGCGCATGGGGTTGTACGTTTGTGGGTTACTGTTCTGAAGTATGTCCAAAACACGTTGACCCTGCTGCGGCAGTAAACCAAGGTAAGATCGCATCATCTCAAGACTTTCTTATCGCAATGCTTAAACCTCAGGAGGCATAAGGATGAGCAACCGTAAACCTTACGTTCGCGAAATGACACGTACGTGGTGGAAAGATCACCCTTTCTACCGTTTTTACATGGTTCGTGAAGCAACCATTCTTCCATTGATTTTCTTTACTATCTGTCTGCTTGTTGGTTTAGGTAGTTTAGTAAAAGGTCCACTGGCTTGGGCTTCATGGTTAGATTTCATGGCAAACCCTATTGTGGTTGCTTTGAACATTGTTGCTTTAGCGGGTAGCTTATTCCATGCTCAAACTTTCTTTAGCATGATGCCGCAAGTAATGCCGATTCGTCTGGGTGGTAAAACACTAGATAAAAAAGTGGTTGTGCTTGCACAATGGGCTGCTGTTGCAGCAATTACATTACTTGTATTGGTTATCGTTTAAGGAGAGTTATCGTGGTAAATCTTAATCCAAAGCGTTCTGACGAACCTGTATGGTGGGGCTTATTCGGTGCTGGCGGCACTTGGTTTGCAATGCTAACACCAGTAACAATCCTTGTTCTTGGTATTTTAGTACCACTTGGCGTGATCGGTCCTGAATCAATGAACTACCTACGTGTTGCTGGTTTTGTAACAAGCATCATTGGTGCATTATTTGTGATTGGTTCAATCTCAATGCCAATGTGGCATGCAATGCACCGTGTACACCATGGTATGCACGATCTTAAATTCCACACAGGAACAGCAGGAAAAATCGCTTGTTATGCTACGGCAGCACTAGCAACCGTTCTTTCTGTTGTGTTTATCTTTATGATCTAATCTGAATTTAGATAAATAAAAAAAGGTTGGCTATCATGCCAACCTTTTTTGTATCTGTAATACCAAATGATATCGACTAGATAATAAAAAAGGCCACCGAAGTGACCTTTTTCTGACGTGTAGTACCAATCTGGATAAGTAGTTAATCACATACCTATTTAGGTTGGTATAAATACCAAGACTACTTGATATTACTTCACACGACCTACGTATTCACCCGTACGGGTATCAACTTTAACTACTTCACCGATAGCGATGAATAGCGGAACACGAACAACAGCGCCTGTTGCTAATGTAGCTGGTTTACCACCTGTACCTTGAGTATCACCTTTCAGACCTGGATCTGTTTCAGTCACTTCAATCTCAACAAAGTTTGGCGGTGTCACTGTAATTGGATTATCATTCCAAAGAGTCACAGTACAAGTGTTGTTTTCTACTAACCATTTAGCCGTGTCACCAACCGATTTAACATCAGCAGCGATTTGCTCAAAGCTTACGCTGTTCATGAAATGGAAGAATTCGCCATCGCTGTACAAGTAGTCAAGTTCTACGTCGACAACATCAGCAAGCTCAAAGCTTTCACCTGATTTAAATGTTTTTTCTAGTGTTTTACCAGAAAGCAATTTGCGAAGTTTTACACGGTTGAATGCTTGGCCTTTACCAGGTTTAACATATTCATTGTCGATAATTGAGCATGGCTCGTTATCAAACATAAATTTCAAACCGCCTTTGAATTCATTGGTACTTACTGACGCCATGATTTCCTCTTAACATCGTTGAGTTATAAATAATGTCACACATAATAACCCGAAATGACGCTCCTGTTGAGCAAAACTGGCTCAAAGAGATCTCAAATGCGATCTCAGATCCTCATCAACTGCTTTCAACTCTAGGGATTGATAGCTCGCCTTGGGAGAAAGGATTAGAAGCGAAAAAGTTATTTGCGTTACGTGTGCCGACAAGTTTTGTCGATCGAATGGAGTTTGGCAACCCTTTTGATCCTTTATTACGCCAAGTATTGCCTTTAGATCAAGAATTCGAAGTACATGACGGATATTCCACCGATCCTCTTGACGAACAAGACAACGAACAACCCGGTCTTCTTCATAAATACAAAAATCGCGTATTACTAATATTGAAAGGGGGCTGCGCGGTAAATTGTCGTTATTGTTTCCGTCGCCATTTTCCTTATGAAGATAATAAAGGCAGAAAATCAGTCTGGCAAAATTCCATCAACTATATTGCAGCGCACCCTGAGCTCAATGAAGTGATTCTTTCTGGTGGCGATCCTTTGATGGCAAAAGACCATGAACTTGAATGGTTAATTCAACATCTCGACAAAGTACCGCATATTAAACGCCTTCGTATTCACAGCCGTTTGCCTGTTGTCATTCCGAATCGAATTACGGATACATTGTGTCGCCTATGTGCAGAGACTCGACTTCAAGTTATTTTGGTTACGCACATCAACCATGCCAATGAAATTAGTCCCTATTTCACAGATAAAATGACGCAACTAAAACAAGCAAACGTCACGTTATTAAACCAAAGCGTATTACTAAAAGACATTAACGACACATCGGAGGCTTTAACTAATTTAAGTGAAGCGCTATTTGATGCAGGGATCTTACCTTACTATCTTCATGTGTTAGACAAAGTGCAAGGTGCTGCACATTTCTTTGTCTCTGATGAAAAAGCGAAAGAATTAATGGCAGAGCTAATAGAAAACGTGTCAGGTTATCTTGTACCAACACTAGCAAGAGAGATTGGTGGCCGAAAAAGCAAAACACCACTCGACTTATATTTAGAATAGAGCGATATAAATCGACCTATTTTCCAGATATAAAAAAACCGAAGCTTATACTTCGGTTTTTCTTTTATAACTTAACAGTATTCTAAATTAGAATAACTCTTCCGCTACTTTATAAAGTTCTAGCTTCTCAGGGCGACGCATGTTTTCAATCGCATCGATAATATCGTGATGAACAAGTTGTTCATTTTGGATACCAACACAGCGACCGCCATGACCTTCAACAAGCAACTTAACACCGTAATTACCCATACGAGACGCTAATATACGGTCGAATGCACCAGGCTGACCGCCACGTTGAATGTGGCCAAGAACCGTAGCACGAGTCTCACGACCTGTTTCTGCTTCGATTTCTTTTGCTAATGCGTTTACATCAGTCATCAATTCAGTAATCGCAATGATTGCGTGTTTCTTACCTTTCGCAATACCGTCTTGGATATTTTGAATTAATGCTTCTTTGTTTAACCCCGTTTCAGGTGTAATTACATATTCACAACCACCAGCAATTGCAGCCATTAAAGTCAAATCACCACAGTGACGACCCATAACTTCTACAATAGAAATACGTTGGTGAGAAGACGATGTATCACGTAAACGGTCAATCGCATCAATAACGGTGTTTAATGCCGTTAAGTAACCAATTGTGTAGTCAGTACCCGCAATATCATTATCGATAGTGCCAGGAAGACCGATACATGGGTAACCCATCTCAGTTAACTTCTTAGCGCCCATGTAAGAACCATCACCACCGATAACAATTAAGGCATCAATATCGTGTTTCTTAAGATTTGCGATCGCTTTTTCACGAACAGCCACTTCTTTAAATTCAGGAAAACGTGCTGAACCTAAAAATGTACCGCCGCGGTTGATCATATCAGATACGCTATGGCGCTCTAATTTCTCGATACGATCTTCAACAAGACCTAAGTAGCCATCATGAATACCGAATACTTCTAAACCTTGCGTTAAGGCTGTACGAACAACACCACGAACTGCAGCATTCATACCCGGCGCATCGCCACCACTTGTTAAAACACCAATCTTCTTGACCATGGTTACCCTCTAAATATGGTTGGGAATGACAATTTCAATTTTTAATACAGCAAGTCGACTCCCTAACCAACTCGCCATTAATAATCTGTAATTTTTTTTCTTATGTAAGAGTATTACCATTTTACTGAAAAAGTTCGTTGATTCACATCAGAATCAATCACGACTATTTCATTTTTCTGTTACGAAAAAACAATAATTGCTAATAATACTACTAATTCTTACTGGATCTGTGTTTGATCTTTTCCTGAGTCTAGCACAACTGAAAGTGGGTCTTGATGAATTATAATGTCAGAATGTGGAAATACTGTTAAAAGTTCGTCTTCCACTTTATCTGCAATAATATGCGCTTCGACTAATGGCATTTGATCTGGCAACTCTAAATGCAATTGAATAAATCGAGTTGGTCCGGCTAAACGCGTACGCAAATCATGAATACCTTTTACCCCGTCAACACGACAACACGCTTCTCTTATCTGCTCTAACTCTTCAATCGGCAATTGTCTATCAAGCAATGACTGAATCGCTTCATACGCCATTCTAAACGCACTGATCAATATATAAATGCCGATAATCAAAGCAAAAATAGCATCCGCTTCATGCCAACCATACCAGCTTAACGCAAGCGCCAACATAATGGCCGCGTTCATAAAAAGATCGGTTTTATAATGCAATGAATCCGCAGCAATCGCTTGGCTTCCTGTTTGCTTAACGACCCATTGCTGAACCATGACAAGCCCAAAGGTCAATATGATGGCAAAACCACTCACATAAACACCTAATTCAGGGTTTATTACGTCTTGAGGGCGGAAGAAACGCTCTACGCCATTCAACAATAAAAAACACGCCGAGCCCGAAATAAACATCGCTTGTGCTAATGCCGCCAGTGATTCCGCTTTACCGTGCCCAAAGCTGTGTTCTTCATCTGGTGGCTGAAGCGCGTAACGCACAACCAATAAATTGGTGATAGATGCTGCCATATCAAGTAATGAATCAACCAAAGACGCCAATAAACTTACTGAGCCGGTAACCCACCATGTTCCTAACTTTACTAACATTAAGATAGTCGCAACAATCGTTGCAAGCCAAGCGGCCATGGTTACTAAGGAGGCGTATTTTTTAGTCATGTTTCTTCCATTACTTACAAATCATCCTCTAGTATAAAGATTTAATTCGCTGACCGTTATTCCATTTGTTAATAAATACCTAACAAAATGAAAGCAATAAAAAAGCGAGCCTTTATTATTCATAAAGACTCGCTTTAATTTACTTAAGATTTCGCGTAATTATTTAGCGCAATCTGCCGTGTATTTATCTTGGTTCGCTTTGAATTCTGTTTTTTGTTCTGGTGTTAAAATATTCATCATATCATGGCGTTTTTTCATCATATTAACACGACGATCAATTTGTTTTTCTGACATTTTCTCGGCTAGATTACGAACAGCCGCTTCATCAAAGTTGTCCGCTAAAATAAGATTTTGCATTGCTTCATGGTCAGCTTTCATCTCAGCAGTAGGTTGACGTTTCTCCCCTTTTTTTGCTTTATGTTCTGCTTTACGATCATCACGCATTTTATCTAATTTATCTTCTTGTGCATTGGTTAAATCTAATTCTTTAAACGCTTTTTTATTGGCTTTCATCATACACTTGCCACCGTGCATACCTTCGCCATGCATGCCTTTACCTTTCATTCCGCCTTCATGGTGGCTACCACCAGCAGCGAATGCAGAAGCCGACGCTAAAGAAAGAGGCAGAACAACAGCACCTAAAACTAATTTTTTAATCATATTCATTATGTTATCTCCACGATAGATAGTATTACGGTCAATGGCAGCGCCTTGCTGCTTGGTATGGAGTAATAATAGCTTACGTAAAGTAAAGCTGTGTGCTTGATGCGTAAATCAACGTAAAGGTGATTTTCAACATTGGTATTCATCGCCATATTTGGCGATACTAAGACCATAAGAGATAACTCAGGTGAATAATAATGGCAAAGATTTTATTGGTTGATGATGATGTAGAGCTAACCGCATTATTAAAAGATATTTTAAACTTAGAAGGCTACACCGTTGTTGAAGCCAATAATGGTATTGAGGGATTAAACGCCATTACCGATGATCTTGACCTTATTTTACTTGATATCATGATGCCTAAAATGAACGGCATGGACATGTTACGTAAACTGAGAGAAACCAACGAAACTCCCGTATTGATGCTGACCGCTAAGGGCGAAGAAATTGATCGAGTGATCGGCCTCGAGTTAGGCGCAGATGATTACCTACCAAAGCCGTTCAGTGATAGAGAGCTACTTGCTCGAATTAGAGCAATCTTGCGTCGCACTCAAGGTAAAGCAAAAGAAAATCACACTAATGGCATTAAATATCAAGGTATTGAGATATTTATAGGCAAGCAAGAAGCTTACAGCCATGGGGAATTACTTGATCTGACAGGCACAGAATTTGGGTTACTGGCTCAATTTATACAAAACCCAGGTTCCATTATTTCAAAAGAAGAATTAAGCTTAGAAGTATTAGGAAAACGCCTTGCGCCTTTTGATCGCGCAATTGATATGCACGTCTCTAACCTCAGAAAAAAACTGCCTCCATTAGCTGAAGGAAAACCACGAATTAAAACACTGCGTGGTCGTGGCTACTTATTTGTTGAGGAATAAATAAGGTGAAAAAGTACCTAACCTTTCCCCTACTCTCTAGTCTTTATGGCCGTATTTTTGCCATTTTTTGGCTGACACTGTTACTTGTTCTGATCGGCGTAGTCATTGGACCCAATTTTGATCCTCGTGCTCGCCATGATATTGCCGCCGATCACCTCAGTAAAATGACCCAAATTGCGGCTTATATTACAGGGAAATACTCAGAGAGTGATGATCTTAAAGCCACATTAAAAGAGATCAGCCACAAAGCACACAATCACGACGAGAGCCTCTCTCTGTTTTTTACTACCCCAACAGGCGAAATATTAGATAAACCCAAAGAATTACGAGGCAGAAAAAAAGCCTTATTGAATTTCTTAACTTTATCGGATGATCCCAAGCTTCCACAACAGAAATTGTATGCAAGAACCATGATGGCAGGCCCATTTGATATCGTTATCGCAAAAGAAACGGTTTATATGTACGTCGGACGCTATTGGAAAAAGCCTCCCCCTTTTATTCTTCGAATTCTTGATAGACCAATACAATTACTGCTTGTCACCATGCTAATTAGTACCCCCTTTCTGCTTTGGCTTGCATGGGCATTAAGCCAACCAGCAAGACGATTACAAAAAGCCGCTGAACGCGTTGCTAAAGGTCAGTTTGAACAAGATAAACGCTTAGAAAAAGGGCCTAAAGAATTCAGAAAAACAGGACAAAGCTTCAATCAAATGGTCGGCTCATTAAATACCATGATCTCTGGGCAACAGCGCTTATTATCTGATATTTCTCACGAACTGAGATCCCCACTGACTCGACTACGAATGGCAACCGCGCTTGCCACTCGAAAACAAGGGGAAAGCTCAGAATTATCACGTATCGATATGGAAGCAGAGCGTCTTGAGCAAATGATATCGGAACTATTAGAGTTGTCTCGAATTCAAGTAAATAGCCATCAAGAACGAGAAGAAACAGACGCGTACTCACTGTGGTTTGATATTTTAGAAGACGCAAAATTTGAAGCGGAACACTTAAACAAAAATCTTACTTATTCGGGCCTTGAAGAAATCGCCGTTTTTGGTAATCCAAATCTGTTAATGAGTGCGGTAGAAAACGTGATTCGAAATGCCATTAAGTATGGCAATGACATCATCACTATTAATTTAACGGAAAACCAAAAAACCATCACCATTCACGTGGATGATAATGGCGAAGGGGTTCCCGATGATGAGCTACAAGACATTTTCAAGCCTTTCTACCGAGTATCTACCGCCCGTGATAGAAGTAGCGGCGGCACTGGTTTGGGACTCGCAATAACAGAAAGTGCGATTCGCCAGCACAACGGGACAATACTCGCGAGTAAAAGTCCTCTAGGTGGATTACGAATGACAATATCTTTACCGATATCTCATTAATTTAGAGGTAGATGCCTATCTCTCTCAAAAGTGGATGAAAGATAAACACACCATGGATATACTGACACCACTTTCTATTTTATTAAGACAACATTATGTTTGAAATTGCACTATACGAACCTGAAATTGCACCAAATACAGGTAACATTATTCGTTTGTCTGCGAACTGCGGTGCCAACTTGCACTTAATTGAACCATTAGGTTTTGATCTAGAAGAAAAAAAATTACGCCGAGCAGGATTGGACTACCACGATTTAGCTCATGTAAAACGCCATAAAGATTATGCGGCGTTTCTTGATTACTTAGAAAATGAAAGTGAAGGCGAGCACCGTATTTTTGCTTGTACCACCAAAACAACAGGTCACCATACGACACCAAGCTATCAAAAAGGGGACGTTCTATTGTTTGGCCCTGAGACTCGTGGTTTACCCGCAGACTTAATTGATGGCTTACCAATGGAGCAACGTATTCGTATACCTATGATGGCAGACAGTCGCAGTTTGAACTTATCAAACTCAGTGGCCATCATCGTGTTTGAAGCATGGCGTCAAATGGGCTTTGAAGGCGGACTATAGCTTTTCGTTTCCCACGGTTCAAATACAAAAATAGCCACGATTAAGTGGCTATTTTTTGTCGATATAAACAAGTAATAAAATGAATTAACTTAATCAGAGATTAAATACCATCACCAGACATAAACGTCTGAGACTTACCATTAAATTGTTGATCCATATCTAGAGACGGCATCTCTGAACTAGGGCGCCCCACGATTTTGGCCGGAACCCCTGCCACTGTCGTATGAGGTGGAACCGCTTGAAGCACAACAGAACACGAACCAATCTTCGCACCGACACCAACTTCAATATTACCTAAAATCTTAGCGCCTGCACCAATCATAACCCCTTGACGAATCTTAGGATGACGATCACCACACTCTTTGCCAGTACCACCTAGCGTTACGTCTTGAAGGATAGAAACATCGTTTTCAACCACAGCCGTTTCGCCGATAACAATGCCCGTAGCATGGTCAAACATGATCCCTTTACCAATGGTAGCCGCAGGGTGAACATCCACTTGGCATGCAACAGAAATTTCATTCTGTAAGTAGGTTGCTAACGCTATTCGTCCTTGTTTCCATAGCCAGTTTGAAACACGATAACCTTGCAGCGCGTGATAACCTTTTAGGTACAATAAAGGCATTGAGTACATTGAAACCGCAGGATCTCGAGTTACCGTCGCACAAATATCGCACGCGGCCGCATCCGTAATACTTGGGTCGGAGGCGAACGCCTCTTCCACCACTTCACGAACCGCCATTGCAGGCATTGAAGCCGTGGCTAATTTATTCGCAAGAATGTAACTTAACGACGCCGCTAAATTTTCATGTTTAATGATGGTGGCATGATAAAAGCTTGCAAGTATGGGTTCTTGCTCAGATTGCTCGCGCGCTTCCTGAACAATTCTTTCCCATACTTTGTGTTTCTTACATTCATTCATCTTCATACCATCCTTGAATTACGATTCTGATTTTTTGTCGCGTGCTAATAAATCCTGCGCAGCAACTCTTGCATCTTTCCCTTGATACAATACTTGATAAATTTGCTCAACTATAGGCATTTCAACACCCATACGTTCTGCAAGTAAAAATACTTCTTTGGTATTTCTATAGCCTTCGACTACTTGGCCTATCTCTTCTTGTGCACTATCAACATCACCACCTTTACCTAACGCTAAACCAAAACGACGGTTACGTGATTGATTATCGGTACAAGTCAGAACAAGATCACCAAGACCAGCCATCCCCATAAAGGTTTCCGCTTCTGCGCCTAATGCCACACCTAAACGGGTCATTTCTGCCAAGCCACGAGTAATTAATGCCGTACGTGCATTTGCACCAAAACCAATGCCATCAGACATACCTGCCCCAATCGCGATCACGTTTTTCACAGCACCGCCAAGTTGCATTCCAGTGAAGTCATTATTCGCATACACACGGAACGTTTTTGAACAGTGAATTTTCTCTTGAAGATCTTTCACAAATTGCTTATCAGGAGACGCCACAGCAATCGCGGTTGGCATACCAGAAGCAAGTTCTTTAGCAAAAGTAGGTCCAGATAAGACAGCCAAAGAGTGTGATTCACCCAATGCTTCTACTGCCACTTCTTTTAATAAACGACCTGTTTCAGGCTCAAGCCCTTTTGTCGCCCAACATACGCGAGAATCTTCACGTAGAAACGGTTTCACATTACCTAGCACTAATCCAAACACATGACTCGGCACAACCACCAATAAATCACGACTTGCTTGAACGGCTTTTTCTAAATCAGTTTCCATAAATAATGACGGTGGAAAAACAACACCAGGCAGAAATTCTTCATTCGCACGATCAGCGTCTAAACGATCCATATGCGCTTTCTCGTGTCCCCATAAAATGACTTTTGCGCCATTACGAGCTAACGAAATTGCCAGCGATGTACCATAAGAACCGGCACCAAGTACGGTCATAGAAATATCAGAGTAATCGTTTTGTGTTGTCATTGTGACCATCCAAAAACTGGTATCAAAAGATACTAGGGTAATAAAAACAAAATGCACTTGTTATCAAAATATAGGAGCTATAGAAGATATAGAAACCATATTAGATAAAAAAGTGCATTTATTCTCTACAAATCAGTCAATAGTGAAAAAATCATTAACTGGTTTTCTTCAAAAATTACGCTTCAGCGGGTGCTTCTGCAGTTTCTGAAGCTTGGTTTTGTAGGTAATTCATAAACAATGCGTCAAAGTTAACAGGCGCAAGGTTAAGTTGTGGGAACGTACCTTTAACCACTAGGCTAGAGATCGTTTCACGAGCGTATGGGAAAAGAATGTTCGGGCAGAATGCACCTAGACAATGTGCTAGCTGAGCTTCTTCCATTTGACCAGCAGTAAAGATACCACCTTGTTGAACTTCACATAAGAATGCAGTTTCTTCTTCGTTTTTAACCGTTACAGTTAAACGTAAGATTACTTCGTAAACACCTTCACCAAGTTCACGACTTTGAGTATCAAGATCCAGTTTAACGTCTGGATTCCACTCTTTTTGGAACATGTTTGGAGAGTTAGGCGCTTCAAAAGAAACATCTTTTAAGAAGATACGTTGAATTGCAAAGTTTTGTTGTTCTTGTTGTGCTGCTTCAGCCATGGGAAAGTCCTTTATATCAATAAGTATGAACGCAGAATAACGATGTCATGCCACTCTGCATTCGTAATATCCAAAAAATGAGCCAGATATCACATCAAAATGAATTAGTTGTCTAGGAATTCGACAATTACTTTTTGCCTTTAACTAACGGTAAGTTAGCTTCATTCCAAGAGATCAAACCGTTTTTAAGCAGTTTAACTTGCTCAAAACCTGCTTTATGCAAATCATTTGCAGCAGCTTGAGCTGTTTGACCCGTCTTACATACAACAATAATTGGGGTAGTTTTTGAGTTTTCAAGACCTGCTAAGTTACCCGCTTTGATGTCGCTTGGTAAAATGTGACGTGCATCCGTAATGTGGCCTGATTTGAATTCGTCTTTAGAACGAACATCAACAACGATCGCGTTTTCACGGTTCATTAACGTTGTTGTTTGTGCTGAATCAACTTCTTGGTAGCCCGCTGTTTTTTGTTTAACTACGTTCTGAAGTAACGCAACAACAATACCAATCCATACAACAGCTAAAATCATGTTGTTGGTTACAAAATCGATGATTGACGTTTCCATATTCTATTCTCTGATTTTTAAGGCAACTCAGTATCATAAGATATCATCATTACCATGGGCTCTAAAATTAAGGCGAAAGTATACCTTAGCGTATCTTCATAGACTAGTAAGGATAAAGAAACAGCGTTATACAAAGAAAATGCTGTGATATTGGTTTTACAATTGAGACCAAACACCAACTCTGCCTAGTCAGAGTCCCCTCTATCTGAAATAATGCAACGATGAACATATACTCTTTAACTAAGCCTTTTTCTTGTCGTCAATTCTGTACGACAGCTTTACTGTGCCTGATGATTTCAATCCCTGCGACTGCCCATGCAAATGACGCAGAGTTAAAAGGAATGAAACAAGAAATATCTCGTCAAAGCACAGTATTAAACAAACAGAAAAAAGAGTTATCTAGCCTTCAAAGAAGTCTTAAAAAACACGAAGTCTCTATTGCGAGTGCCTCGACTAAAATCCGTAACGCAGAAAGTGAATTATCAAGCCTAAAACAATCGATAACGACACTTAAGCAACAACAATCTGAATTGACTCAACAACAGATTGGACAGACAGAAGTACTCAAAGACCTGCTCGTTAACTATTATCTCATCAGTCGAAATAATCAACTGTCTAACGTTCTCAGTGGTGATGACGTGACAAAAGTTGACCGCATGACTCAATATGCACAACGATTATCAGAAGCTCGTGTCGGCGCTATTTCTCAACTTGAATTTACAACCGTACAACTTGAGGAAAAAGAAGCTGCCCTCATTAAGCAGCAGCAGCGTCAAAGTGAGTTAGTCGCTCAATATAAAAAAGAGAAATCGACCCTACAAGGTTCTCAGAATAAACGTCAACAAACCGTTTCAAGTATCAAAAAACGTATTTCAAACGAAAACGGATACTTAAATGAGCTTCAACAAAATGAAAAACGTTTAAAAGTTGCCATCGCAAAAGCAAAAGCTCAAAACAATGTACCGATGGATGGATTAGCCCGTCAAAAAGGTCGTCTACCTTGGCCTGTGAGTGGTGCAAAAACATTGCACAGCTTTGGTACTAAACAAACCGGACAATTAACCTGGAAAGGAATGGTTCTTGCGAGTGATTACGGCCAACCCGTAAAAGCGGTCTACTCTGGTAAAGTGGTCTTTGCTGATTGGTTACGTGGCTATGGCTTGATGGTATTGATTGATCACGGTAAAGGTGACATGACGCTATATGGTTACAACCAAAGTTTAATGAAGAAAGAAGGCGATAAAGTGAAAGCAGGAGAAACCATTGCGGTGGTTGGTGATAGTGGTGGTCAAGACAGACCTTCATTGTACTTTGAAATCCGTCGTAACAGTAAAGCACAAAACCCTCGTTCTTGGTTAAGACGCTAATAGAAAAAATTTATCCATTAAAAAAGCCGCGTTATCGACGTCTATTTATAGAGAGTGATAACGCGGCTTTTTTTATTTCATTATTTCAATGTTTTATTCGGATCGTCTTCTTTACGTTGAAACTCACCTTCAAACACATCGCCCTGTTGATCCTGCTGATTCGCTTGACCAAATGGGTCATGTTGACCAAAACCAGCATGGAAGCCACCTTGCGAACCACCAAGGCCATTCACTTTTACACGACTCATGATTTGTTTTGCAAGCATTGCACGTGGGGCTGGTAATAAAATCAACATTCCTAACGCATCCGTCATAAAGCCGGGAGTCAGTAATAAAACACCAGATACGGCAAGCATAACGCCTTCAACAATTTGTTGTGCTGGCAATTCACCTTGCTGCATTTTTGATTGAACAGACATTAACGTTTGAATGCCTTGGCTACGAACCAGAGATGCCCCAACAAAGGCAGTGATTAGCACTAACGCAATCGTCGGCCACATTCCGATCATGCCTCCTACTTGCACAAATAAGGCAATTTCAATGATAGGAACAAAAATAAACATCACTAATAAAATAGGAAACACGGTTCACCTCAATAGGGTTCAATATAGTAGTCGTAGTGTAGCAGGCCTTATGACCTATTCACTTTTTCTTTCTCTATTATAATAGATGCGGCACATCAACTCTCTTTTCAAGAAAAAAGACTGTAAAAGAATGTAAACAGCCATCAATTTCATTAACTCAAGTAGCAGTTATATAACCTATAAAGTAAAGATATTAACAACTAATGAGAGCATTATCTCAATTTGAAATATTTTGCAAAAACTAGACTATAAAAGTGATCAACTTAACACTTTTACCCCTAAAGAGGTGTATGATAACTTCAAAACAAGGCATCAGGTACGATATTGATCACTTCTGACGAACGGACTCTACTCGCAGGCATGGTCACTTGGAAAGAATCCAATAATTAAAATATAGAACCTTAAAGGCTTACTATGACTCAGATGCTTGATTTAGAAAAAACAAATACCGCAACTCGTATTGAAGAAGATTTACTAGGTGAACGCCACGTTCCCGCTGAAGCTTATTACGGCATTCATACTCTTCGTGCGATGGAAAACTTTAACATTTCAAACGTCACTATCTCTGATGTTCCAGAATTAGTTCGTGGCATGATCTACACGAAAAAAGCAGCCGCTTTAGCAAACAAAGAATTAGGTGCTATTCCTTCACAAGTTGGTGAGTACATCATCAAAGCATGTGACTTAATTCTTGAAACTGGCAAATGCATGGATCAGTTCCCATCAGATGTATATCAAGGTGGCGCTGGTACCTCTGTAAACATGAACGCAAATGAAGTTATCGCAAACGTTGCTCTTGAACTTATGGGCAAAGAGAAAGGCGAATACGACATCATTAACCCTAACGATCACGTTAACCGCTCTCAATCAACTAACTGTGCATACCCAACGGGTTTCCGTGTTGCTGTATACAACAGCATGATGAAATTGATTGAAGCGATAGAATACCTAAAAGGTGCATTCGATCTTAAAGATCAAGAATTCCGTAACGTTCTAAAAATGGGTCGTACTCAACTTCAAGATGCAGTTCCAATGACAGTAGGTCAAGAATTCCACGCTTGGGGCGTATTGCTTAAAGAAGAAGTGAAAAACCTTAATTACACAGCGCAACTTCTTTTAGAAGTAAACATCGGTGCAACTGCTATCGGTACTGGCTTAAACGCGGCGACTGGTTACCAAGAAGCGGCAGTTCGTCATCTAGCTGAAGTAACGGGTCTAGAATGTGTTGCTGCTGAAGATTTAATCGAAGCGACTTCTGACTGTGGTGCTTACGTAATGATCCACGGTTCACTAAAACGTACTGCGGTTAAATTATCTAAAATCTGTAATGATTTACGTCTTCTTTCTTCTGGCCCTCGTGCTGGTTTCAATGAATTGAACTTACCTGAGCTTCAAGCTGGTTCTTCAATCATGCCTGCAAAAGTAAACCCAGTAATTCCAGAAGTTGTAAACCAAGTATGCTTCAAAGTAATTGGTAACGATACAACAGTGACTTTCGCTGCTGAAGCAGGCCAACTGCAATTAAACGTAATGGAACCTGTTATTGGTCAAGCCCTATTCGAATCTATCGAAATCTTGAAAAATGCATGTGTAAACCTACGTGACAAATGTATCGACGGTATCACGGTAAACAAAGAAGTATGTGAAGCTCACGTATTTAACTCTATCGGTATCGTTACATACCTAAACCCATTCATTGGCCACCACGAAGGTGACATTGTTGGTAAAATTTGTGCAGAAACAGGCAAAAACGTTCGTGATGTAGTTCTTGAGCGTGGCCTACTAACAGAAGAGCAATTAGATGACATCTTCTCAGTTGAAAATCTAATGCACCCTCAATACAAAGCAAAACGTTACGATTAATTCATAACACCTCAAATAGCGAGCTCTCTGAAGCTCGCTTTTTTTATCTTCTTAATATTTTATTAATAAAACACTCAAGTAATCATTCATCTTTTTATTGAATTGGTATATACACACCCAATAAAAATCTGAATAACTATTTTAATTTTAAAACTGGAGTTACATATGATTGCTGTACAGCTTCTTGTCGTACTGCTGTTCATCTATTTAGGTGCGCGTATCGGTGGTATTGGTATCGGATTTGCGGGTGGTGCGGGCGTTCTTGTCTTAACCATGATCTTGGGTTTAGACGCAGGTTCTATTCCTATCGATGTGATTTTAATCATCATGTCTGTAATCACGGCTATTGCAGCAATGCAAGTGGCTGGTGGTATGGATTGGTTGGTTGATTTAGCAGAACAATTTTTACGTAAAAATCCAAAACGCATTACTTTCTATGCACCGATAGTGACTTATTTCATGACCATGCTAGCAGGTACCGGTCACACGGCATTCTCAACCCTTCCTGTTATTGCAGAAGTGGCGAAAGAACAAGGTGTCCGTCCATCTCGCCCACTTTCTATTGCTGTTGTTGCTTCTCAAATAGCAATCACTGCCTCTCCAATCTCAGCGGCGGTTGTCTTTTTCTCGGGTATTCTTGAGCCACTAGGTGTGGATTACTTAACGCTATTAGCAGTATGTATTCCATCAACATTCTTAGCGTGTATGGTTGGTGCGTTTGTTGCTAACTTCCTAGGCTGTGAATTAAAAGATGATCCTGTTTATCAAGAGCGCCTTGCAAAAGGCCTCGTCAAAATGAATGGCTCTGGTAAACGTGAAATTTTACCGACAGCAAAAATCTCGGTTTATATTTTCTGTGTTGCCATCGTAGCCGTTGTTGCTTATGCAACGATGATCAGTGGCAGTGTGGGTCTTATTGAGCACCCAACCATTGGCCGAAATGAAGCAATTATGGCGCTAATGCTAACAGCAGCGGCCGCTATTGTTACTTTCACAAAGATTGATGCCTCTCAAATTGCAAACGCCGCTACATTCAAATCAGGCATGAGCGCGTGTGTGTGTGTTCTTGGTGTAGCATGGCTTGGTGATACATTTGTGTCTTCTCACATTGGTGAGATCAAAGAATTCTCTGCTGAGATCCTTGCACAATACCCGTGGATGCTAGCGGTTGTTTTATTCTTTGCTTCAATGTTGCTTTACTCTCAAGGCGCGACAACAACGGCATTAATGCCTGCTGCATTGGCAATCGGTGTTGCACCTATCACTGCCGTTGCTTCTTTTGCTGCGGTAAGTGCATTGTTCGTTCTTCCTACTTATCCAACGCTTCTGGCGGCGGTTGAAATGGATGACACCGGCTCAACACGTATTGGTAACCTTGTATTCAACCACCCATTCTTCATCCCAGGTGTTGCAACGATTTCTACTTCTGTTGCTCTAGGTTTCTTATTTGGTGGCATTATTCTTTAATTAAGAAGACTCAAACATCCCCTTCAATGGCAGCTAATTTAGCTGCCATTTTTTATATCTCAATAATCGATTTAAAGAGGAAAAATCTCAAAAAACGGATCATAGATGTTAGTGCGAATTGATATTATACTTGCTGAACTCTTGACCATTTCGATAGTCATATCCGTATCTATTTTTATAAAGACTCCCACATGACGAATTTACTCCGATTTAGAGCCGCCCTTTTATCATTCTTCATTTTATTTACGTCCTTTGCACCCCAAGCGGTTGCGGCTTTTGATTTAACTAAACTACAAAATCAACAAGACTCTTCTTTTGTGACCGTAAATGAAGCCTTCCCATTCAATTTCATGCAACAAGGGGATCGCGTCTATTTAGATTGGCAAGTAAAACCTGATTATTACTTATATCAGCAGCGTATTTCAGTCTCAGCGCATGATGCTAAAATTGCCGACTTAGTCATGGAACAAGGCACCCCTCATAACGATGAATTTTTTGGTGATGTTAATATCTACACCAAGCCATTGACCATCACTGTGCCACTCATCTCAGTCGATAAAGATGCAGAGCTAACCGTTCGTTATCAAGGGTGTGCAAAAGCAGGATTCTGTTATCCACCAGAAATCCGTAAAATCCCATTATCCATGCTCACAGCCTCAAGCTCATACCAAAACGAAACGGCGAATACTCATGTGGTAGCCAAAAGCGAAACCGCACCAGTGAGCGTAGAAAAAGCGACATCACCATCGGTAAATACTCTAAATACCGCTGGTATTCAACAACCAAAAAATCAAACTCAACAGCAAGCGCTTGCAAGCGATCTAGGTGATGCTTGGTGGACTCCGTTTTTATTCTTAGCGTTAGGTATTGGTCTTGCGTTTACTCCTTGTGTGTTACCTATGTACCCTATTTTAACGGGCATTGTTTTAGGTGGCGGTAAACTTTCTCACGGTAAAGCCTTCAAACTGTCTTTTGTCTATGTTCAAGGCATGGCTCTTACCTACACTTTACTTGGGTTAGTGGTTGCTTCTGCCGGTCTACAATTCCAAGCAGCATTACAACATCCTTACGTTCTTATTGGTTTGAGTGTGATGTTTGTGCTGTTGGCACTGTCCATGTTTGGTGTTTACACCATTCAATTACCAAGCAGCTTACAAACCAAATTAAGCGACATCAGTAACCAACAAAAAGGCGGTAACTTAGGTGGCGTATTTGCGATGGGTGCAATCTCTGGTTTAGTGTGCTCACCATGTACAACTGCACCATTGTCTGGTGCGTTACTTTATGTCGCAAAAAGTGGGGACTTACTAACAGGCGCTGTTGCGTTGTATGCCTTAGCGATTGGTATGGGGATCCCATTAATTTTAGCCGCAGTATTTGGTAATAAGCTGCTACCAAAAGCAGGCGTATGGATGACGTATGTGAAAACCCTATTTGGTTTTATTCTTCTCGCGGTTCCAGTCTTCTTATTAGAGCGAATTCTTCCTCATAACATCACGCCATTTATTTGGTCTGCTCTTGGGATCGTAGCATTTGGTTGGTTATATCATGTCAAAGCAACGATGCCCCAATCATGGAAAACAAGTGTTGCTGGTATCATCGCTATCTTGGGTATTGTCGGCTCAGCGATTCCTGTCATCGATGCTATATCAGGGAAAACATCGAGCCAAGTTGCCACTACTCAAACAGTGACCTTTAAGCGCATCTCTACTATTGATGAATTAAACAAAGAACTTGAGGTAGCAAAAATTCAAGGAAAGCCTGTGATGCTCGATTTCTATGCAGATTGGTGTGTCGCTTGTAAAGAATTTGAAAAATACACCTTTCATGATGAAAACGTCGAACCGTTACTATCCAACTTTATTTTGTTGCAAGCCGATGTCACCAAAAACAGCCCAGTTGATATTGAATTATTAAAACAACTTAAAGTGTTAGGTTTACCTACCATCGATTTTTGGAATGCAAATGGCGATTATTTATCAGACTCTCGCCTTACGGGATTCATGAAAGCAGAGCCGTTTATTCAGCATTTGCAACAAAATGTGAGCTTGGTTGAATAATTTTGCTCCTTTATTGACCAAAATCATTAGCATTACGAAGACACTTATTTTACAATGCGAATTAACGCAATTAAGCGAACAATTACATTAATTTTTTGAGGTATATGATGAGACTTATTCCATTAAACCAAGCAGAACAAGTAGGCGCATGGTCAGCACAACACATTGTTAACCGCATCAATGAGTTTAACCCAACAGCAGATCGTCCATTTGTTCTTGGTCTTCCTACTGGTGGAACTCCTCTTAATACTTACAAAAAGCTAATTGAACTGTACAAAGCAGACAAAGTAAGCTTTAAGAACGTAGTAACATTCAACATGGATGAGTACATCGGTCTTGATACAAATCACCCAGAATCTTACCGTACTTTCATGTTTGAAAACTTTTTCAACCATGTTGATATCCAAGAAGAAAACATTAACCTTCTAAACGGTAACACTGACAACCACGAAGAAGAATGCCAGCGTTACGAAGACAAAATTAAGTCTTACGGCCGCATTAACTTGTTCATGGGTGGTGTTGGTAACGACGGTCATATCGCATTTAACGAACCAGCTTCATCTCTAGCATCTCGTACTCGTATCAAAACACTAACTGAAGATACTCGTATTGCTAACTCTCGTTTCTTCGACGGCGATATTGCTCAAGTACCTAAGTACGCATTAACTATCGGTGTTGGTACTCTGCTTGATTCTGCTGAAATCATGATCCTAATTACTGGCCACAACAAAGCACTTGCTCTACAAGCTGCTGTTGAAGGTTCTGTAAACCACATGTGGACAGTATCAGCACTTCAAATTCACCCTAAATCAGTGATCGTTTGTGATGAAGCATCACAACAAGAATTGAAAGTGAAAACAGTTAAATACTTTAAAGAACTAGAAGCTGAAAACATTAAGCACGTTTAATCTTCTGCTTTATACATCGCAAAAAGGAGAACTTATGTTCTCCTTTTTTTATGTCTATTTTTTGGATTATCATTTCAACACTAATCCACCACTCCACATTTAACCACTCACATCATATTCTTTTTTTATTCTCACGATCTTTTACCTCCAAAATACGCTTCAAATTCCACGCATACAAAAAACACCTTCTAATTGAAAGCACCCACAAACAAAAAACAGAGTCGTAAAATGGAAATAAAGCAAATGAAGGATAATACTTAAGAGGCAGTTTTATTCGTAATAAAATTTCAGTTTACAAGCAACGAAATTAAACGATTTAATTCGAAGCGTGAATAAAAGATGAAAACGTGAAGCAAATCACTTTGATGTTTAATTATTTAAATTCAAATTCAACATTCGTGACAAGGGTCACTATTTCTTACTTGAGAGAATCTCTACAAACAAGATCTTGATCGACAAATAGTAATTGACAAGGTTGAATTTTATTTTTTGTAGTAAATTTTCAATACGTTAATGCAACGAAGATCTACTTTATTTATTGCAGATGGAGTGAAAACGTGACTTGATTCACGAATTTCCCGTTATCGGTTCAATTAAAAAATCTATGGTAAATTATGTCTGTACTTAGAAATTAACCAATGACTTTGGCGAGTCATTTTTAGACAGTTTAATAAAAACCTCAAACGGGGAATCACTCATGATATCACCAGATGCAAAGATCAAGATACAAAATTTTGGTCGTTTTTTATCAAATATGGTAATGCCTAACATTGGTGCGTTTATCGCATGGGGCTTTATCACAGCTTTATTTATTCCTACTGGTTGGATCCCTAACGAAGAGTTAGCGAAACTAGTTGGCCCAATGATTACTTATTTACTTCCACTGCTTATCGGTTATACCGGGGGTAAATTAGTGGGCGGCGAACGTGGTGCCATTGTTGGTGCAATTACCACTATGGGTGTGATTGCTGGTACTGATATTCCAATGTTCATGGGCGCAATGATGGTGGGTCCTATGGGCGGCCTAGCGATTAAACTGTTCGACCAAAAAGTCGATGGTAAAATCAAAAGCGGCTTTGAAATGCTAGTTAACAACTTTTCTGCCGGCATCATTGGTATGTTGTGTGCAATTGTTGCTTTCTTCTTCATTGGTCCTTTTGTTAAGGTCTTATCTGCGGGTCTTGCTGGGGGGGTTAACTTCTTAGTCGATGCAGGTCTTCTGCCTTTAACTTCTATTTTTGTTGAACCAGCAAAAATTCTATTCCTGAACAACGCCATTAACCACGGTATCTTTTCTCCTCTAGGTATCCAACAGGCAAACGAAACTGGCCAATCTATCTTCTTCTTAATTGAAGCAAATCCAGGACCTGGCTTAGGTATTCTTCTTGCTTATATGTTCTTTGGTAAAGGCACAGCAAAACAAACCGCTGGTGGTGCATCTATCATTCACTTCTTTGGTGGTATTCACGAAATTTACTTCCCATACATTCTTATGAACCCACGCTTAATTCTTGCAGCGATTGCAGGTGGCATGACAGGAGTATTCGTTCTAACTCTGTTTAATGCAGGTATGGTTGCTCCAGCATCTCCAGGCTCTATCTTTGCCATCTTACTATTGACACCTAAAGCCTCTGCGCTTGGCGTTATCTGTTCAATTTTATCTGCGACTGCCGTTTCATTTACTGTTGCCGCAATCCTAATGAAAACTCAAGCGACATCAGATGAAGATGACGGAACATCACTCGATGATGCGACATCAAAAATGCGTAATATGAAATCTGATTCAAAAGGTCAACCTTCTGGTATGACTGCTGAAAAAAGTAACTCAACAAAATTCAATAACATCCAAAAAATCATCGTAGCGTGTGACGCTGGCATGGGGTCAAGTGCAATGGGTGCAGGTCTGCTTCGCAAAAAAGTACAAGCAGCAGGCTTAAAAATCAGCGTAACAAACTGTGCTATCAATAACTTACCTACGGATGTCGATATTGTGATTACTCATAAAGATTTAACGGACCGTGCACGTAAGCACGCAGAAAACGCAGAGCATATTTCATTAACGAATTTCTTAGATAGCCATATCTATAACGATTTAATCGCTCGTATCATGGCTTCTACTTATCCAGAAGCGGCAAATGATGATGAGATGCCTCAAGTTTCTCCAGTGGCAGCAAATGACGATTTCTTTGAACCACAAAATGCACACCCTTTCCAAATCGAGTCAAAAAACATCCATCTTGGATTAACATGTAAAACGAAAGAAGAAGCCATTCAATACGCAGGAGAGCAACTCGTTTCTCTGGGTTATGCTGAACCAGAATATGTATCGGCGATGTTTGATCGTGAAAAACTGGTCTCCACTTACCTTGGCGAATCTATTGCCGTACCACATGGAACAATAGAGGCCAAAGACCGAATAATCAAAACAGGCATTGTTATCTGTCAGTACCCATCAGGTGTTCAATTCACTGAAGACGGTGATGATATCGCTAAATTGGTTATTGGTATTGCTGCAAAAAATGATGAACACATTCAAGTAATTACTGCAATTACGAATGCACTTGACGAACCTGGTGCCATCGAAAAACTAACATCGACTAACAGCGTTAGTGAGGTTTTAGAGATTCTTTCAGGCGAACAAGCAGCATAAGTATTTAGTACCAATAAGAAGTCAGCTTTACCCCTATAGGGCTGGCTTCCTCCTAATATAAAATTGAAGGTAATTATTATGAAAGCAGTACATTTTGGCGCAGGTAATATCGGTCGTGGTTTTATTGGTAAAGTTCTTTCTGATTCAAACGTCGCTGTTACATTCGCAGATGTTGATGCACCGTTAGTTGATCAACTTTGTCATGACCAATCATACAAAGTAAAAGTCGTTGGGTCTAAATGCCAAATCGACACAGTTACTCATGTAACTGCCGTAAACTCAACCAGTGACGATGTTATTGAGCGTATTGTACACACCGATTTAGTGACAACCGCGGTTGGCCCTAACGTATTAAATATTATTGCAAAAACCATCGCAAAAGGTCTAACCAAACGTTTTGAAGCCAACAATGAATCACCACTTAATATCATTGCTTGCGAAAATATGGTTCGAGGTACTACTCACCTTAAAAATGAAGTGTACTCTCATCTTGACGACTCTTTTCATGCACGTTGTGACGAATTAGTTGGTTTTGTTGATTCTGCGGTTGACCGTATTGTTCCACCATCAGAAGCGGCCAATGACGATTTACTTGAAGTCACCGTTGAAAGTTTTAGCGAATGGATTGTTGATGAAAAACAATTCAAAGGTGGCGTACCTAATATTGCTGGAATGGAAAAAACAGACAATCTAATGGCGTTTGTTGAGCGCAAACTCTTCACTTTAAATACCGGTCATTGCATTACGGCTTATCTTGGTGCATTAAAAGGCCATGAGACCGTACGTGACGCGATTCAAGACCCTGAAATTAGAACCGAAGTAAAAGCCGCAATGGAAGAAAGTGGGGAAGTGCTCATTCGTCGCTACGGTTTTGATAAAGAATTACATGCTGCCTATATCGAAAAAATCTTAGGCCGATTTGCGAATCCGTATTTACGAGATGAGATTGATCGCGTTGCCCGTCAGCCAATTCGTAAATTAGGTGAAAATGATCGCCTAATCAAACCGTTATTAGGTACAATCGAATACGGAATTGAAAATAAAACACTATTAAAAGGCATCGCTGCCGCATTTAAATACGTAAATGACACAGATCCACAAGCAGTAGAGCTACAAACTCGCTTACAGGAATCTGGCTTAAAAGCGACACTAGCGCATTACACCGGATTAAATGAAAACAGTGCAGAAGCGAAAAAGATTGAAGCAATCTTTACGACATTAAACTAATAAGAAACAGTTAGAGAGGCGTAATGCCTCTCTCTTTTATGGCTATTTTATGACAGAAGTAATAAACGAATCTAACATCATTGAACGACTAGACGATGCACCTTCTGTGCGTGGTTTTTTCATCATTGCTGTCGATATTCTTAATGAATCTATCGACGGGTTAATCCAACGTATTTTTCGTAAAGATGACTTCGCAGTTCAATCCGTGATCGGCCCATTACTTCAAGATTCAGGTCCACTCGGCGATTTAAACGTAAGGTTAAAGCTTCTTTTTGGCTTAGGTGTATTACCCAATAATACCTATCATGATATTGAAGGCTTAATTCAACTTCGTAATAAATTAAACGCTGAAATGAATGAATTTCAATTTACCGATCCACAAGTAATCACACCGATAAACTCACTTCATTTAGTTAAAAGAATGGGAATGATTCAACTAGAAATCACCCCAATGAATGACGACACCGACCTGATGTTCTATCAAATGCAAATAGATCGACAAAAACAAATGATCCGTTCTGGTCTGTCATTAGCAATTGTCGATATTTGTGCAGAATTACAGAAAGAAAGTCCATTTTAATGATTTAATCTCTATTAACGTCATTCTGTATTTTTAGGTAATTTAATTGATATCAGCGTAGATAGAAGCAAGAAACCGAAAGATACCCACAAACACGCTGCAAAACCTGCCACTTGAAAGACTAGTCCAGATAAAATCGTTCCGATCAAACGCCCCATCGCATTCGCCATATAGTAAAAGCCAACGTCCATAGAAACACCATCGCCTTTGGCGTAACTCACAATTAAATACGAATGCAGTGATGAGTTAATCGCAAAGACAGCGCCAAAAATCAACAAACCAATCACGATAGTATATTCAGCCTGCCATTCAATTTGGACTAAATACGCAATAATCCCCGTGACTATCGTTAACAGCGCAACCCAATGTAATGCCACTCTGCCATCAGGGGTTTGACCTTCTTTTTTACCTGTTATCTTAGGAGCAAATCCTTGAACAACCCCATAAGCAATAACCCACAATGCTAAAAAACCACCCACTAAAGAGTGATCCCAACCAAACACACTGCCTAAATAAATCGGTAAAGCAACGACGAACCAAACATCTCTTGCACCAAACAAAAATAAACGTGCCGCTGATAACTGATTAATCTGTTCTGATTTTGAAAATAACTGCGTAAATTTAGGTTTGGACTTTGCTTTTCCCATGTCACCATCAAGCAACATTACGCTACCAAGAAAAACAGCAAAAAGAACCGCTGCCATCCCGATAACGGCAAGCTGAAATCCAACCGTCGTTAATAGTAATCCACCTAAAAAGAACCCGGCCCCTTTAAGCGCATTTTTAGAACCAGTAAGAATCGCTATCCACTTATAAAGTGCCCCTTCTTGATCGCTAGGCACCAATGTTTTAATCGCACTTTTTGCACTCATCTTATTCAGATCTTTAGCAATACCAGATAATGCCTGTGCTGCCATCACCCATGGGATAGTTAACCAAACACTCGGTAATGCCAGCATCAATAATGCAAAAACTTGCATTATCAAACCAACATTCATGGTTTTATTTAGCCCTAGCCGAGCCCCTAACCACCCTCCGAGTAAATTCGTTACTACACCAAAAAATTCATAAAATAAAAAGAGGGAAGCAATGGCTAAGGTGCCGTAACCTAAATCATGAAAATACAGCACCACCAACATACGCAATGCGCCATCAGTAATGGTGAAATTCCAATAATTAAACGTCACTAACATATACTGTCGAACGTTATGGCTAAATTGAGAAAACATAATAGAAAACCTAATAAAATGAAAAGACCTTAAAACGAAAAAACAATATTAAGGTCTTTGTTAATGCAGATTATTTGTGATCAATAAAATCAATGTATTCAATTTGCACAGGCTTAGTGAAAGCCCCCGGACGTAACGCTTGAACTTGCTGTTTAATTACATCCAAATCCCAGCCTAAATCCAACAGTAAATGCCCAGCAAGTAATCCTGTACGACCAGATCCCCCCATGCAATGCATTGCTACTTTGCCATTGCTTTCTACCACTTGTTGCAGCTCAGGCGTTGCTAATTTCCATTGTTTTGCAAATTCATCCCCCGGTGCACAATCATCTTCAATGGGAAGATAAAACCATTTCATCCCTAGACGTTGTACCTCTTCACCAAGAGAGCCTACGCCTTTTTCGGTAAGTTCATCTTGGTTTAACGCCGTGGCAATGGCTTCTACACCTTGTGCTTTTAATTGCGTTAGAGATTCGATTAATTCAACGCCCTTAGTTCCCGGACAAGGCGTTAAAATCAACGCGCCATGAGTGCCAGAAACCGGTAATTCCCAAGTTGGATGTGTCATTATGAAACCTCTTAAAGTTAAGCTAAGCCAACAGTACGAACGAGTTCAGCAGTACGCGTCGCATACCCCATTTCATTGTCATACCATGCATAGATTTTTACCATTCGCTTACCTACAAGCATGGTAGATAACGCATCAACAATGGTTGAACGTTGGTCACCTTTATAGTCAATCGATACTAATGGGCGATCTTCATAACCTAAAATACCTTTTAGATCACCATAAGCCGCTTCCTTCAATAACTGATTTACTTCTTCAACCGTTGTGTCTCTTTTCACTTCAAAAACAATGTCCGTCAAAGACGCATTCGCTAAAGGGACTCGAACTGCATGACCATTAATTTTGTTTTCTAATTCAGGGAAGATTTCAACAATTGCTTTTGCCGATCCTGTCGTCGTTGGGATCAAACTCATTCCACATGCACGAGCACGACGTAAATCTTTATGGGGTGCATCTAAAATAGTTTGTGTATTAGTTAAATCATGAATAGTCGTAAATGCCGCGTTTGCGATACCAAACTCCTTATTGATAACTTTAACAATTGGTGCAAGGCAATTGGTAGTACAAGAAGCCGCAGTTACAATCTGATGAATTACAGGATCAAAAATATCGTCATTCACGCCAACAACGATATTCGCAACACCGTCTTCTTTTACTGGCGCAGACACAACGACACGCTTTACACCTTGCGCTAAATATTTATCGAGAAATGAGCGAGAGCGATGAACCCCTGTCGCTTCAATAACAACATCACAACCAGACCAGTCAACAGCATCAATGTCTTTTTCTTGTGTGGCCATTAGCTTTTGGTCACCAATGATCATAGTGTTGCCATCGGTAGTCACAGCATGATTCCAACGTCCTTGAATTGAATCGAACTCAAGTAAATGCGCTAGAGTATGGGCATCACCCGCCACATCATTAATTTGTACAAATTCAAGCTCTGGCCAATCAAATGCCGCTCTTAAAGCCAAACGTCCAATGCGACCAAACCCGTTAATACCTACTTTAATTGTCATCGTTTTAATCCTTAATTTAACAACATGATTTTATTGCGTTTAATTTATCGGTGTCTTTTTGATATTCAATCTGTAAGCAATTCGATTGCTTCAAACCCTCAATAATTTTGTTTAGCCAACCAGGTAATTGAGTACTAACTTGATAATAAACCCACTGCCCTTCACGGGTATCGACCAATACACCAGATTGACGTAGTTGAGCTAAATGCCGAGAAACTTTCGGTTGGCTTTCTTCTAACGCTTCGGTTAACTGATTTACACATAAACGGCCTTCACGCGCGATAAGCAATAAGCAACGCATTCGAGTTTCATCTGAAAGCAGTTTAAAAAATTGATGAGGTAACATAGTAAACCTTAAATATGGATATACGCATTTCCATATATGATATATATTATAGTGTAAAAAACAATAAAAAAACCACGGAGTCACAAAAGGTTCATATAAGAAAATAAAACCTAAATAGTGGTTCAGTAATCACTTCTCTAAACTAAAAGGTAAATGGTTTGATTTTGAACCTAATGACAATGAAATTAACATTTAATAATGATAGTTTTATAACTATACAAAATTCAAATAATAATCGCCTTACATGGATGTGCGTATGACAGCGTTTTTCACTTCTCATTTTGATTCACAAGACAACATTATTGACCTATCAAAATGGCAAGAACTTGCAGATTTAATTGTTGATATTTTTGGGGCCGACTGTGGTGCCGTTATCGAATTTACAGGTCATTCTTTCCATACCCTTATAAGCAGTAATAATAAAACAAATTTTCTTCGCCAAGGTTCTGAATGGCCTAGTGACAGCAAAAGCTTTTGTCGTGCCATTGTAGAAACAGGCAAAGAGTTATATGTACCTGATGCGTTAAAGAACGAATATTGGATTAATGCCCCAGCAGTTGAAGATGGCCCTGTAAGATCTTATTGTGGTGTTCCTGTCTTTCATCCTGATGGCTCTATTTATGGCACTATTTGTGCGATAGATACAAAGCATACTAATTATAAAAGTGCATTAGTTAAGCTACTGCATCACCTGTCAAAGCTCATTACGGCTGATTTGAAAATGGCAGAAGAAGCTGAGCAACATCGACAAATGGCACTTACCGATTCAATGACAGGGTTACTTAATCGTCGTGGATTAGACATTCTAGGTAAGCAGAAATTAAAAGATTCAAAAAGATACCAAGATAATATTGGTATCCTATATTTTGATATTGATAATTTAAAACAAGTAAATGACAACCATGGCCACGAATTCGGAGATCAATGCATTCAACTATTGGCCGATATTTTAAAAAGTACAATCAGAGAGTCGGATTTAACTGCTCGTACTGGCGGGGATGAGTTTATTGCTTTAGCCTTGCTGAATAAGGAAAACGACAATGAACTTGCCTTACTCGCAGAACAAATCCGCCAACGTTACCAAGAAAAAACAATGCATCAACCAGGCTTAAACCTCACCAATATTAGTATTGGTCGTCATCTTGAACCTTATGATTCAGTACTATCACTTAAAGACATGTTCATTAATGCAGATACCGCTATGTATAAAGAAAAAGATCAAAAAAAATCCATCAATGAATAATCAAATAAAAACGGCAACCTATCTGAGGCTGCCGTTTTTTATTTCAATCTTATAAGTAAACTTACTCTACCGTTACCGCTTTTGCTAAATTACGAGGCTGATCGACATCCGTCCCTTTAATCAGGGCAACATGATACGAAAGTAACTGCATTGGAACCGTATAATAGATTGGTGCAGTTATATCACTAACATGAGGCATGGTAATGATCTTCATGTTTTCATCGCCTTCAAAGCCCGCTTGCTCATCCGCGAAAACATACAGCAACCCACCACGAGCACGTACTTCTTCTACGTTTGATTTTAATTTTTCTAATAAATCATTGGTTGGGGCAACCACTACCACTGGCATATCCGCATCAATCAACGCTAAAGGACCGTGCTTTAATTCACCGGCGGCATACGCTTCCGCATGAATGTACGAAATCTCTTTTAATTTCAACGACGCTTCCATAGCGATTGGATAAAACTCTCCACGCCCTAAAAATAGCGTGTGTTGCTTGTCAGCAAAGTCAGGGGCTAACGCTTCAATTTCTTTATCAAATGACAGTGCTTTTTCTATTTGAGCGGGCAAAGCATGCAAGGCTTCAACAATCTCTTTCTCTTTCTCTTTCGAGATACGATTTTGTTGTTTACCTAACGCCGTCACTAACATCAATAACGCCGCAAGTTGAGTGGTAAAGGCTTTCGTCGATGCCACACCAATCTCTGTTCCTGCTCGCGTCATAAAGGCAAAATCAGATTCACGAACAAGAGATGAACCAGCAACATTACACACCGTCATTGCGCCCATGTAACCACGCTCTTTTGCTAGACGAAGGGCTGCTAACGTATCAGCCGTTTCACCCGATTGAGATAAGGTAATTAATAAGCTATTTGGACGCGTTACAAATTTACGGTAACGGAACTCAGACGCAATTTCGACATCACAACTAACACCCGCCAGTGACTCAAACCAATAACGAGCCGTCATTCCCGCGTTGTAAGAAGTACCACATGCGATGATTTGTACGTGTTCTACTTTGTTTAGTATCTCAACGGCATTAACACCAATACTCTCAGTAACCACTGAATCATGGGTGATTCGCCCTTCCATGGTATTGATTAAGGCTTTTGGCTGCTCGAACACTTCTTTTTGCATAAAATGACGATATTGACCTTTGTCTCCCGCATCATGCTCGGCGTTTGATTCTGTCACTTCACGCTCAACTTGTTCGCCACGCGCATCAAACACTCGAACATCACGACGAGTAATTTCAGCAACATCTCCTTCTTCAAGGTACATAAAGCGACGAGTTACGTTTAATAACGCCAGTTGATCTGACGCTAAAAAGTTTTCACCCACACCGCGACCAATAACGATTGGGCTACCAGAGCGAGCGACAACTAAACGCTCAGGATCACGACGATCCATTGCAACAGTACCGTACGCACCATCAAGTTGAGTCGCTGTTTTTTGTACCGCTTCAATCAAAGAATCCGACGTTCGTAATTCCCACTCAACTAAGTGTGCAATAACCTCGGTATCCGTTTGAGATTCAAATACATAACCGCGTTCTTTTAATAGCGCACGTAATGATTCGTGATTTTCAATAATGCCATTGTGAACAATCGTAATATCACCGGAAACGTGTGGGTGAGCGTTCACTTCAGACGGCTCGCCATGCGTTGCCCAACGAGTATGAGCGATACCAGTACCGCCGACCACATGTGATTCATTGACTGCATCCGCTAATTCTTTAACTTTACCTAAGCGACGCAGTCGAGTGTAATTACTGTCCGCATCAACAACGGCAACACCAGCCGAATCATAACCGCGATATTCTAAACGGCGTAATCCTTCAACTAATATTTCCGCAACGTCTCTTTGTGCAACAGCACCTACGATTCCACACATGGCAATACTCCATTATTCTATTTTTAAATTTAGTGGGCCCAATCCTGGTAATGCGATTGGTCTAGATAATGAGCTGGCAACAAAAAGCTCACTATTGATATTCTTTATTGAGGAATTAAATCACTGAGCTCTAATGACTCGTACGTTATGTGACTCAATTTTTTTCTGATGTTCTTCGCTTAAATCATTATTGGTGATCAGCACATCAATACTGTCCCATGGCAATTCCACATTCGGAATTTTTCGACCAATTTTTTCTGATTCAACCATTAAAATTACTTCACGAGCGACTTCAGACATCACTCGACTTAAACCCACCAGTTCATTGAAGGTCGTGGTTCCACGCTCTAAGTCAATGCCATCAGCACCAATGAACAACTGATCAAAATCATAGGATCTTAATACCGACTCTGCCACTTGACCCTGAAATGAATCAGAATGACTGTCCCATGTTCCACCTGTCATTAATAACGTGGGTTCATTTTCGATTTCTTGCAATGCATTCGCCACCGGTAATGAATTGGTCATAACAACCAAACCATTTTTCGTTGATAATTGGTTAATCAACGCCGCCGTCGTACTGCCACTATCAATAATGATTCGATTATGATCTTTAATCAGTTCTACCGCTGAAATAGCCAAAGATAACTTTCGATTCGAAACTTCTTCGCACGTATCTTCTTGAATGATATTTGAAGGCATTAACACCGCCCCGCCATACTTACGCATCAGCAAACCATTCTTCTCTAACTCCGTTAGATCCTTACGAATGGTTACTTCTGATATATCAAAGAGCTCCGAAAGTTCTTCAACCGTAATTTCCCCTTTCTCAATTAATAAAGAAAGGATCATATGTCGACGTTGTTTAGTGTTTCTTTTTGACATGACAAACTCAGTAAGTTTCGATTTGAAAGAAGTTTAGTTTCGTTTCATTCAATTGTCTAGTGTTGAGAATTAATTCGTTTTAAATATTAAGATCCCACGAATTTCATTTCATTTTTAAAAATAGAAATAAGATTAGAGAGGCAGCGCAGACTTTAGCGTCTAAAAATTGCTCGAAAATGGGTTAGATGTTAATTTTATTAGATTACTCATGAGGAATTTTGTAGCCATGGACGACAACTACACCATCATTATCGCGGACGATCATCCCTTATTTCGCAATGCGCTTTTTCAATCCATTCATATGGCGATCAGCGGAGCCAATCTACTCGAAGCCGATTCTCTAGATGCACTCTTAACTGTATTAGAAAAAGAGCCCGATCCCGACTTATTATTACTCGATCTTAAAATGCCGGGCAGTAACGGAATGTCTGGTTTAATTCACCTTCGCTCTCAATATCCAGACCTGCCTATTGTGGTTGTCTCTGCCAGCGAAGAAAGCAGCATTGTCTCTCAAGCAAAGAGCCATGGGGCTTTTGGCTTTATTCCAAAATCAAGTGACATGCGATCATTAATTTCAGCGTTGAACCAAATTTTGGCAGGGGACTCTTATTTTCCAGAAGGCTCTATTAAAAACAGCCAAGCGTGTGATGATCTCACGACAAGAATAAGCAGCCTTACTCCTCAGCAATATAAAGTGCTTGGTATGCTGTCAGATGGCCTACTCAACAAACAAATTGCGTATGATTTAGACGTATCAGAAGCGACGATCAAAGCTCACATGACCGCAATTTTTCGAAAATTAGGCGTAAAAAATCGTACTCAAGCGGTTATTTTTCTACAACAGACAGAAAGTTAACCTCGATATAACACTCTAGCCTATAAATTAAGGTAATCTATAGGTCTCTTTTATATCCCTCTGTTTAACCTAACTCTGGGAGAGTTCATGATAAGCATCCTCGTTACTCAATTCGTTGTTCTTTGGGCTGTTATCGATCCTATCGGTTCAGTACCTGTCTACCTTTCACAAACCCAACATTTATCAGCCAAACAAAGAAAAGCTGTCGCACTAAAAGCCGTTGCGATTGCAACCTCTGTGCTGTTATTTTTCCTCGTTATTGGTCAATTATTATTAGAAGCAATGCAAATCCCCTTACCCGCGTTCCAAGTTGCTGGTGGATTGGTTCTTCTTATCTTTGCCTTAACGATGATTTTTGGTGAAAGCAAACCAGAACAAGAACAAAAATTGAGTGAAGACATCAGTCATTCTGACTTAGCTAATTTGGCGGTGTACCCATTAGCCATTCCATCGATCGCCTCTCCTGGCGCCATGATGGCCATCGTAATGTTAACTGACAATTCTCGTTATTCTTTTATAGATCAGTCAATTACTGCCGCGGTAATGATTGTTGTGCTGATCATTACCTTATGTTTATTACTTGGTGCGACCTTTATCCATAAAATTATTGGCAATGTTGGTGCTGCAATAATTAGCCGTGTAATGGGGTTAATCTTAGCGGCAGTGGCGGTCAATAATCTTCTTATGGGGATTAAAAATTTCTACTTTTAATGAATACCGATGCCTTAGACCTTGGTATTGATTAACATAAGTTTAACATAGAAAAATCACAGCCCACCTCACATAAAACGCTCATATATTGGGCGTTTTTCTTTATCTGCTCGACTAAAGTTGCACTGTTTTCTTTTCTTCTCGCTGCTAATCTCTTTTTGGTTACATATCATTAACATTAAAAAGGAGCCGGCTATGGCGTTCGAAACAAAAGAACAAGCACAAGCCTATTGGAAGGAAAATCTAAGGATAATGGGTGGACTACTCTTCGTCTGGTTTGCCGTCTCATTTGGTGCAGGCATTTTATTTGTCGATGCTCTGGATACGATTCAAATTGGGGGCTTTAAATTGGGCTTCTGGTTTGCACAACAAGGTTCAATTTATACCTTTGTTGCCCTGATCTTTATCTATGTGGTTCGCATGAACTCACTGGATAAAAAATACAACGTACAAGAAGACTAGAGGAATTAGCATGGATATCCAAACTTGGACGTTTATATTAGTAGGTATCACTTTCACCCTTTATATCGGTATTGCGATATGGGCAAGAGCAGGATCAACCAGTGAATTCTATGTGGCAGGCGGAGGGGTTCACCCTATTGCTAATGGCATGGCAACCGCCGCTGACTGGATGTCGGCTGCATCATTTATCTCAATGGCAGGTATCATTTCTTTTGTTGGTTATGATGGGACTGTTTATTTAATGGGTTGGACTGGCGGCTATGTTTTATTAGCTTTATGTCTTGCGCCTTATTTACGTAAATTTGGTAAGTTTACGGTACCAGATTTTATTGGCGAGCGTTATTACTCACGAACCGCTCGTATGGTTGCGGTGTTCTGTGCCATCTTTGTCTCTTTCACGTATGTGGCAGGACAAATGCGTGGTGTTGGTGTGGTGTTCTCTCGGTTCCTAGAAGTTGATATCAACGTCGGCATCATCATTGGTATGGGTATCGTATTTTTCTATGCGGTATTAGGCGGTATGAAAGGCATCACTTATACGCAGGTTGCTCAATTCTGTGTTCTCATTTTCGCCTTCCTTGTTCCTGCTGTTTTTACTTCAATCATGATGACGGGTAATGTATTTCCTCAAATTGGTATGGGGTCTACTGTTACCGGTTCCGAAGTCTACTTATTGGATAAATTGGATGGATTAACCACTGAATTAGGATTTACACCTTATACCGATGGATCTAAGAGCATGGTCGATGTCTTCTTTATCTGTGCTGCACTAATGGTTGGTACAGCAGGGCTTCCTCACGTAATTATTCGTTTCTTCACGGTTCCTCGTGTTAAAGATGCACGTATCTCTGCAGGTTGGGCTTTACTGTTTATTTCATTCTTATACACCACTGCACCTGCGGTTGCCGCGTTTGCTCGTGTGAATATGATAGAAACGATCAATGGTCCAGACAGCCAAGGGGTTGCCGCTGCGGATGCACCGAGCTGGTATAAAAACTGGGAAGATACGGGTCTTGTTGCTTGGGAAGATAAAAATGGCGATGGTAAAATGTTCTACTCTGGTGATGAACGTAATGAAATGGACATCAACCGAGATATCATTGTTCTAGCATCTCCTGAACTGGCAAACTTACCAAACTGGGTTGTTGCATTACTAGCGGCGGGTGGCTTAGCCGCGGCATTATCAACGGCTGCTGGTCTATTACTGGTAATCTCGACCTCTATCTCTCATGACTTACTGAAAAAAGGCTTTAAGCCAAACATGACCGATAAACAAGAGCTACTCGCAGCCCGCCTTGCCGCCATCGTTGCTATCATTGGTGCAGGGTATTTAGGGATCAATCCGCCGGGCTTTGTCGCACAGGTGGTTGCCTTCTCGTTCGGTTTAGCAGCAGCTTCTTTCTTCCCAGCCATCATCTTAGGTATTTTCTATAAGAAGATGAATAAGGAAGGCGCAATTGCAGGCATGATTTCTGGTGTTACCTTTACTACCGCTTACATCGTTTACTTTAAATTCATTAACCCAGCAGCAAGCACACCAGACAACTGGTGGTTTGGTATCAGCCCTGAAGGGATCGGTACCCTAGGTATGTGTCTAAACTTTATTGTTTCGATTGCAGTAAACAAAGTCACCGCAGAAGTACCACAAGATGTTCAAGATCTGGTTGAATCGATTCGTTATCCTAAAGGTGCCGGTGAAGCTCACGATCATTAATCTGATAATGTTCAGTTTAATAGAACCAGAATAACGTCAGAAAAATAATTTGGCTGATATGAAAAGGGAGTTAGTGTGCTAGCTCCCTTCTTTTATGATTAGCCCTAAACCTCTGAGGTAGTGTGGCGATTTAACACAGATCTTAATTTTAACGGTTTGACTGGCTTTGCAATAAAACCAAAACCATTACTTTTAATACTTTCTAGTAAATCCTCAGTTTTATCTGCACTGATCATCACCCCTTCAAAATTATTTCCTAAACGTAAGCGGCATTGTTGTAATACTTCTAAGCCCGTTCTGTCGTTATCCAATCGGTAATCTGAGAAGATGACATCGGGTACCCAATCCTCTTCTAAGCAACGTAAACTGCCCATCAAATCCGTCGCCGTTTTGACTTCACAACCCCAACGTTCAAGTAACGATTCCATACCAATCAAAATATCGGGTTCATTATCCACACACAACACACGAACCGAACTTAATGGCAATTCAGGCTTTTGGGTTATGGTAGGCGCATCGCTTTCAAGCACCACACCACGCTCCAATGTGACAGAAAATACAGAGCCGTTATTTACCCATGAACGCAGAGAAATAGTATGCCCGAGCACATGAGAGATCCCTCTCGCAATCGCTAACCCTAACCCTAGCCCTTGATCAGCTCTGCTTTGATCGACACGAGTAAACTCTTCAAAAATGGCTTGTTGTTTTTCTTCTGGAATACCAATACCACTGTCCCATACATCCAGACGAATTTTACCTTCGATTCTTCTGGCACCCAGTACCACTTTGCCTTCTGGGTTATATCGAAAGGCGTTGGTTAAGAAGTTCTGTAATACTCGACGTAATAATTTCGGATCGGATTCCACCACCACATCAGAATGAATCACTGAAAAATCAATGCCTTGTTGTTTTGCTAACGCACCAAATTCGGCTTCTAAATTAGAGAGCATATGGTGGAGTGAAAAGCCGTGAACATTAGTTTCTAACTTACCCGCTTCTAAACGAGAAATATCCAATAAATCGCCGATTAACTCTTCTGCCGCCCCTAATGCACTTTCAATATGCCCTGATATTTTCTTTGTCTCACCGTCTTTAGCGACTTCGCTTAATGAAGACGCAAACAAGCGGGCGGCATTCAAGGGCTGCATTAAATCATGACTCACCGCCGCTAATAATCGTGTTTTTGAGTGCGAGGCTTTTTCTGCACTTTGGGTAGCGCCCACCAATCTCTGATTCAATTTTTCTAATTCTTTGGTTCGTTCATGCACTCGAAATTCTAGGCTTTCATTGGTTTCTTTTAGGGCTTTTTCTGCCTGTCTAAATACCGTGATGTCGGTAAAGCTCATCACAAAACCACCGTTTGGCATCGGGTTACCTTGCACTTCAATAACCTGTCCATCTGCTCGAATTCGAGAAGAAACGTGTCGAGTGCCTCGCTCTAAATGCTCAACTCGTCGCTTAACGTGCACTTCAGGATCACCCGGCCCACAAAGCCCTTGCTCTGCATTATGTCGGATAACATCCGCTATCGGACGCCCGACTTGAATAAGTCCTGCCGGAAACGTAAATAACTCTAAATAGCGTTGATTCCATGCCACTAGCTTCATCTGCTTATCAACCACAGCAATGCCTTGGCTTATGTGCTCGATCGCTCCTTGCAATAACCCACGACTAAAATCATAAAGTTCAGAAGCCTCATCAACAATGGTTGCGACCTCTTCAAGTTGCATATTTCGTCCCTGCAAAGCAGACGTCAGTACCAAGCGAGAAGAAGAGGCACCAAATACTCCGGCGAGCACTCTCTCTGTATGACGAATCAATTGAGAGCTAGCTTGTTGCTGTGGAAGTAACGCATCACCATGCTGCTGAGCAAACTGACGAAATGCTTTTCTTGCTCTTTTTCGCCCGACAAAACGGGACGCTAACATTTCAAGTTCAGCCACTGTCACGCGAGTTTGGTATACGCTTACATCCTCACTTTCAGGCAAGGGAGCACCAACAAAAGCCGCGGCTTGTAAACGCTCACTTAACGACGCTCGAGTAACAGAAGAAACAAAAATGAACAACATGGCATTCAAACTTAAGCTCAACATCATTCCCCAATCGGACGTTTTAACCTCCAGATTTTGCAGCCAATTAGGCGGAGTAATAATCCACAATAAAAAATTATTCTCAGCACTGCCCGCTAACATTTGCGTCTGACTCATCAGCGTGATTAACCACACCACAAAGCCAATCGCCAAACCCGCATAGACTCCTTTTTTATTTCCTTGTCGCCAATACAAACCACCAATAAGTGCCGGTGCAAATTGCGCAATTGCAGCAAACGCTAATAACCCAATAACAGAAAGAGAATCGATTGAATCTAACGCTTGATAAAAACCCCATGCGCCAACTAATAATAGAATTATCAACAACCGACGAATCGTCACTAATAATTTAGAAAAATGCCCAAAGGTTCGAGACGTGGTTCTTACTCTACGTAAGAGTAAAGGCAAGACTAAATCATTCGAAACCATAATCGCAAGTGCAATGGTCGAGACGATCACCATCCCACTTGCCGCTGAAGTCCCTCCAACAAAAGCAAGTAATGCCATGTGTTCAGCACCAATAGACAATGGCACACTAATGACAAAAGAGTCACTAACGCCACCAGAGAGCAATGCCTGTCCTGCCCATGAGATAGGTAAGACAAATAATCCCATCAATAATAAATAAAGAGGAAAGACCCAGCGTGCAGTCCTTAAGTCTTGTGCTTGTTCATTCTCTACCACTGTTGTGTGGAACTGACGAGGCAAACAAATTATCGCCGCCATCGTTAATAACGTATGAAACAATAAGGTAATTAGATTAGGCGATTGATAGGTGTCTTTTGCGACAGTAATCAGATCGACCGTTGGCTCTGAATACGCCAAATATAAAATGAATCCACCAACCGAAAGAAAGGCAACAAGCTTAACAATGGATTCAAAGGCCACTGCCATCATCAATCCACGATGATGTTCAGTGGTATCTATATGTCGAGTACCAAATAGAATAGTAAAAATCGCTAATGCACCACTGACAAACCAAGAAATGTGGCCATCTTGATAGCCTAAATCCTGAGCTAAATTAGGAGCAACAAGATCGAGCCCCATGGTGATCCCTCGTAATTGCAACGCAATATAAGGAAGAATACCAATCACCGCAATGACCGTAATCACACCAGCTAAACCTTGAGATTTACCGTAACGAGCCGCAATAAAATCAGCAATGGACGTAATGTGCTCTCGCTTTGCAATCAGAATAATTCGGGCTAAAAAACGCCATGCAAAAACAAACACAAGAATGGGGGCAAGATAAATAGGAAGAAAAGACCACGGGTTGCTAGTGGCTTGGCCTACCGTGCCATAAAAGGTCCAAGAGGTGCAGTAAACCGCAATAGAAAGACTGTAAATCCACGGGCGATAATGCGATAACCACCCTTTTTGACGATCACCATACCAGGCAATTAAAAATAGCAATCCTAAATAAGCCAGCGAAACTGGCACGACGATCCATCCTTGTGTCATCACTCATCCTTGGTGATACCACTCTCAGTTCTGATCATAAAAAAACGCCAGAGTGGTACGAATATTCTGTCGCACCAGTCTAACGTTTTATTATTACTTCGCTTTTATCCAAGCCAACAAATGTGATTAGGACCTATTTATCTTTTACTTTATCCAGCTTAATCATTAAGGCAAAGGCACCCATCACTGCCATACCCCAGAAAATATGCGCTCCCCACACTTCATAACCCCAACCACTTAATGTTGTCATTAAGGCAATAAAGGCACCAAGCGGAATCGCATTATATAAGGCTTGTAGTGGGATCATTTTGTTTTGAGGGAATTTTTGAATGTATTGAATGGCGGCCAAATGTGCCATCGCAAAGGTAACACCATGCAGTGCTTGAACCAATATTAGTGCCGATAACTCTGTCGTTGCCGCCGTTAATCCCCAGCGGATCATTACACCGACAGCCGCCACTTTAAATAAAGTTGATACCTTCCATCCCGCGAACAATTGCTTACTAAAGGCAAACACCAACACTTCAGCGACAACACCTAGGCTCCACAAATAACCAATGGTACTTTCTTCATAGCCTGACGCTTTCCAATAAATAGAGCTGAAACTGTAATACGCGGCATGGCTACCTTGAATTAACGACACTAAAATAATAAATTTTAATACCGGAACTTCACGAAGTAAGGCCAATAGTTTAGGGCGAGTTTGGTCTTCTTCCGAGACTGACACTGGCATTGGATTTGGATTACGCATCACTAAGAATAACGCCGCTAAAATACCAGCAATCGCAGTGTACACAATCATGTCGGTGCCAAAGCCTGACACTAGGTAACCCACGACCGTTGAGCCGGCAATAAAGCTGACTGAACCCCATAAACGAGTTCGACCATAATCTAATAACTTATTTTTCGCATAATAATTCGTCATTGCATCGGAGAGCGGTATAGCTGGACCACAGGACAAATTAAACAACACGGTGACAAATGCCATCCACCAGAAGTTGCCGCCATTAATAAGAAACAACCCAAGTGCAATCAAGGAGGCAAACGTTAATGCGCGCAGGGCTGGAATTAAATATTCAACTTTATGCAAGCGAGGAGTGATCACTAAGTTCGCCACACAACGTGTCGCAAATCCCAAACCAATTAAAACACCAATATCTCCTGCTGATACCCCTTGGTCGGCAAACCACAGCGCCCAAAAAGGCAAATACACACCATAGGCAAAAAAGAACCCACCAAAATATTGAGAGATCCAAGCAAAGGGAGAAACGCGTACCATGACAATGTCCAAAGGGAATAAAAAAGAGGCCGTCATTATGGCATCCTATTGATTTATAAAAAGGGAAAACAGAACAGAAGAAAAATGCACCTTTTAAAATGTGATAAACCCGAGATTTTAGAACTTTATGGGTAGACTAAAGTCCTCTTCATACTGTGCCTTTTTTTAGCCAAAATAGTAAAAAGGAACGCACAGAGGATGGGTTATGCCAAACGATATTGATCTCACCATTGCACCCTTCAATAAATTAAACGACAGACAGAAAAAGACGTTAATTAATCATCTTGATATTGCGTATTTTCGGCATGGCGACACGTTACTTTATCAAGGTCAGCCTTCTGAGCATCTTTTCATTATCATTAAGGGCATTGTTGAAGAACGATCCAGCAGTAATGGAGAAATTTACGCTCATTATACGAATGACGATATTTTTGACGTACGATCTCAACTCGAACAACCCGTAAAACATACCTATCAAGCCATTGAAGATACCTTGTGCCACCTGCTGCCTACCGCCATTTTCCTTACTCTTTATCATGAAAACACAGAGTTCGCCGCTTATTTCAATAGCAGTTTGGCCACACGAAAAGCGTTAATGACACAAGCTCATCAACAGCAAAACTTAGCGGAGTTTATTCTCACCAAAATAGATAACGAAACCATTCAACCCAGTTTAGTTGTTGATTGGAATACCTCATTACAGCAAGTCACTCAATTATTAAAAGACAATGCAGTGGATGCATTATTTGTTGAACTAAACCAATACGATACTCGCCATAAATCGAATACTGCGCATTTACCGATTGGGATAATTACTCGAACAGATTTACTGCACGCTCTTATGCTCGAAGGCTATTCTCCTAATCATCCGGTAGGTCCAATAACCACTTACCCGATAGTAAGTATCAAAAAATACGATTATCTGTTTAATGCCATGACACTAATGACCCGCCACCACGTGAAACGAGTGGCAGTTGTTGAAGAAAATAAGTTGATCGGTATGTTAGATATGACTCAAATATTGAGTTTATTTTCCACCCACTCCCATGTACTCACATTGAGAATTGCTCGAGCACAAACCATTGATGAACTCGCTTTGGCGGCCAACAGCCAAGCACAGTTAGTTGAAACGCTTCTTAACAATGGAATTCGTACCCGTTTTATTATGGAATTGATTTCTACCATTAATGAACAAATTATAGAAAAAGCATTTAATCTCACCGTGCCTAAAGCTCTGCATGATCATTGCTGCTTGATCGTGATGGGATCGGAAGGAAGAGGCGAACAAATTCTTAAAACCGATCAAGACAATGCCTTAATCATTAAAGAAGGATTGGAGTGGCATCAATGCCATGAACTGATGAAGAAGTTCACTCACACCCTGTTGCAGCTAGGCTATCCATTATGCAAAGGGAATATCATGGTCAGCAATGCACATTGGGTAAAAACTGAATGTGAATGGCAACATTACATCACCAAATTAAGCACCGAATATAACGGTGAAAACATGATGCACCTTGCTATTTTATCGGATGCTCATGCCGTTGCGGGAAATCATCAATTACTTTCTCCTTTAAAACATTTATTAACTCAGAAGATGCAAGAAAATGAGCTCGCACTCAGTATCTTTGCTCGCCCTGCATTGCAATTTATTGTGCCATTAACTCTATTCGGAAAAGTAAAAAACAAAAAAGAAGGCATTGATATTAAACAAGGCGGCATTTTCCCTATCGTTCACGGAATTCGAACTCTCAGCTTAGAACATGGTATTACCGACACAAACACATTTACTCGTATTGAACTTCTTTGCCAACAGAACATCCTTGAATCCACAACAGCAGAAAATTTGAGTGAAGCTCTAAAGCTATTTTTTAAATTACGCTTACGCCACCAGTTAGAAGAAGTAAACCCAATGCCCAGTAATCAAATTCACATTCAACGATTAGATAGAAGTGAACGTGATTTACTTCGTCACAGTTTACACATCGTTAAAAAATTCAAAGAATGGCTTGGTTATCATTACCAAATTAGGGATTAACATGAATCAACTTCAACGCCTGTGGTGGCGCTATAAACTACAAAACCACTCGAATCACTTTCTTTTTGAACGCTACAACGGCGAAGAATTGGTTTCTATTGATTGCGAAACAACAAGTCTTGACCCTAATCATGCGGAATTAGTGTCGATCGCGGCCATAAAAATAAAACAGAACAGAGTATTAACAAGCCAAACGATTCACCTCAAATTAAGACCACCACACAACCTAACGTCAGAATCAGTCAAAATACATCAACTAAGGCATCACGATCTCTCTCATGGACTGTCCGAAAAAGACGCTATCATTCAATTACTTCAATTTATTGGTAATCGACCGATTGTCGGTTACCACATTCACTACGACAAAAAGATTTTAGACCGCAGTTGCTTACGTCACTGTGGTCACCCTTTTCCTAATAGGCTAATCGAAGTCTGCCATATTTATCACCATAAATTAGAGCGCCTATTACCTAATGCGTATTACGATTTAAGTATTGAGGCCATCTCTACCCATTTAGATCTACCACAAGCCGAACGCCATGATGCTTTGCAAGATGCCATTGCCGCAGCATTGATTTATGTTCGCCTTCATTATGGTGATTTCCCTGAACTGCCTACCCCAAGAGCGCTTTAATTCACAACTTACTGATCTGAGTCTCAAAACGCTCTTCTCTTTTCCTCTCAAACTCAGTCATTTCCTCTTTCTCTGACTAAAGTCTAATTGTTGAAAATCGATTTCTAGCAGAAAGTAATATCAACGAAGCGCAGAACCAATGAAGGGGCTGCCATAAAATCCAGTCATAAATTGGATATTTGCTGTATTCACAAGGAGAATCAACATGAGTGACATTCACGTATACCCAGTCAATCAAGACATCGCAAAAAATGCACATGCCGATGAAGATAAATACCGTGAAATGTATCAGCAATCCGTCATCAATCCCGAAGGGTTTTGGCGTGAGCACGGACAAATAGTCGACTGGATGACTCCTTACACTAAAGTGAAAAACACCTCGTTCGATACTGGTCACGTAGACATCAAATGGTTTGAAGATGGTGAATTGAATGTCTCTGCAAACTGTATCGATCGCCATCTTGCTGCTCGCGGTGATGAAGTCGCGATCATCTGGGAAGGTGACGATCCACAAGATGATGCATCAATTACCTTCAATGAGCTGCACGAACAAGTGTGTAAATTCTCAAACGCACTTAAGAGTCAAGGCGTTCGCAAAGGCGATGTCGTGTGTATTTACATGCCAATGGTTGCAGAAGCAGCCGTTGCAATGCTTGCTTGTACTCGCATTGGTGCGGTTCATACTGTTGTTTTTGGTGGGTTCTCACCAGAAGCATTGGCTGGTCGAATCGTTGATTCCGATGCGAAAGTCGTGATTACCGCCGATGAAGGCGTTCGTGGCGGTCGTACCGTACCTTTAAAGAAAAACGTCGACGATGCATTAAATAACCCTGAAGTAACAACCATTGAAAAAGTCGTTGTATTCCAACGTACCGGTAATGATATTGATTGGAATGAAGAACGCGATGTATGGTGGCATGAAGCAACCGCTGTAGCTTCTGCACATTGCGAACCAGAAGCCATGAATGCTGAAGATCCTCTTTTTATTCTTTATACCTCTGGCTCAACAGGTAAACCCAAAGGCGTATTACACACCACTGGCGGCTACCTTGTTTATGCAGCAATGACCTTCAAATACATCTTTGATTACCAAGAAGGTGAGGTGTTCTGGTGTACCGCTGATGTAGGTTGGATCACTGGCCATACTTATTTAATCTACGGACCTCTCGCTAATGGCGCAAAAACCATTCTGTTTGAAGGTGTACCAAACTACCCAAGCACTAGCCGCATGAGTGAAGTGGTAGATAAGCACAACGTAAATATTCTTTATACTGCGCCAACAGCCATTCGAGCACTCATGGCTCACGGTAATGATGCTGTAGAAGGAACCTCAAGATCCTCATTACGCGTGATGGGATCCGTCGGCGAACCGATCAACCCTGAAGCATGGGAGTGGTATTACAACACCATTGGTGACGCTCGCTGTCCAATCGTTGATACGTGGTGGCAAACCGAAACGGGCGGGATTTTAATCTCTCCTCTTCCTGGTGCAACAGCTTTAAAACCGGGCTCGGCAACGCGTCCTTTCTTTGGTGTTCAACCTGCTTTGGTTGATAACATGGGTAACCTTATTGAAGGTGCTGCCGATGGAAACCTCGTGATTACCGATTCATGGCCGGGTCAAATGCGCACCATTTATGGCGATCACGACCGTTTCGAACAAACTTATTTTTCAACGTTTAAAGGCATGTACTTTACCAGTGATGGTGCTCGACGTGATGAAGATGGTTATTACTGGATAACAGGCCGTGTCGATGATGTGCTCAATGTGTCTGGTCACCGAATGGGTACCGCTGAAGTTGAATCCGCCTTGGTTTCTTTCAGTAAAATTGCAGAGGCTGCCATTGTCGGTGTTCCTCATGATATTAAAGGCCAAGCGATTTACGCATACATCACCTTAAATTCGGGCGAATACCCAAGTGCTGAGCTCCATAAAGAAGTCAAAGATTGGGTAAGAAAAGAAATAGGCCCTATCGCAACACCTGATTTCTTGCATTGGACCGACTCATTACCAAAAACACGTTCAGGGAAAATAATGCGTCGAATTCTTCGTAAAATTGCGACGGGGGATACTTCAAATCTAGGCGATACATCCACACTTGCCGACCCTAGCGTGGTTGATAAACTAATTGAAGAACAAAGAAAAATTGCTTAACTGAATAGATTTAAGAACATAACGGGCTAGAGCAAAAACTCAAACCGAATGAAAAAGTCGCTATTATTCGTAATAGCGACTTTTTTCTTGTGATTTCAAGCTCAAATTTACATATTGATAACGAGAGATATTTAACTCAACCAAATAAACAAAATACAAAACTGTATAATTGTTCAACACATTGAAAGTATTTGTTAACTAATCATAAAATGGTTGAACCAACTCATTAACCTAAGCTCTAATCTCATAAATAGAGATGACATTCACCCAAGCTTCGATACATAAAATAAGAACTTAGAGCTGATAAGACCAGTATTTTGCTGCGATTTGCTGTGATATTGTCTATAATTGCTTTTTATGAGCATTCGCAAGGCAAAAATTGCAAAAGCTCATCAAATCGAATATAAAAGGTGTGCTTTTTTTACTTTAACCGTAAAAACAAGGAATTTAGCATCACAATGTCTACTCAATCGCGAATTTTAATACTAAATGGCCCTAATCTTAATTTATTAGGACTTCGAGAGCCGGCACATTACGGCAGTCAAAATTTAGAACAGATCGTTAACGCTCTGACCATTCAAGCAACTGCATTGAATGTCGAACTTGAGCATTTACAATCTAACCGTGAATATGAGTTGATTGAAGCGATCCATAATGCTTATCAACGTATTGATTTCATTATTATCAATCCAGCAGCGTTTACACATACCAGTGTCGCTTTACGTGATGCTCTGCTTGGGGTTGATATTCCTTTTATTGAAGTACATTTATCTAATGTCCATGCACGCGAACCTTTCCGCCACCACTCTTATCTTTCAGATAAGGCCGTTGGTGTGATTTGCGGTTTAGGCGCAGATGGCTACGAATTTGCTTTGAAGGCGGCAGTAAAACGTCTGCGTTCAAATTGATCACTGAATATAAACAGAAGAGATTACACAATGGATATCCGTAAAATTAAGAAACTGATTGAACTAGTTGAAGAGTCTGGCATTGCTGAACTTGAGATTTCTGAAGGTGAAGAATCTGTACGTATCAGTCGCGCTGTAGCTCCTATGGCTCAACTAACACCAATGCAACCATACCCAGCGCCAGTTGCTCCTATGGCTGCACCAGTAGCCGCTCCGGTAGCTGCAGTTGAAGCTCCAGTAGCCGTAGCCGCTGGTCATAAGGTGTGTTCTCCAATGGTTGGTACTTTCTACGGTGCTTCAAGCCCTGATGCAAAACCATTTGTTAAAGTTGGCCAACAAGTTACTGCTGGCGATACATTATGTATCGTTGAAGCAATGAAAATGATGAACCAAATCGAAGCAGATAAGTCTGGTGTAGTGACTGCTATCCTAGCTGAAGACGGCCAACCGGTTGAATTCGACCAGCCACTTGTTGTGATCGAATAAATAGAGGTCACTATGTTAGATAAATTAGTTATCGCAAACCGTGGTGAAATTGCACTGCGTATCTTGCGAGCATGTAAAGAGCTTGGCATCAAAACGGTTGCTGTGCACTCTACTGCTGACCGTGATTTAAAACACGTATTACTTGCTGATGAAACCATTTGTATCGGTCCTGCTCGCAGTACTGACAGCTACTTAAACATCCCACGTATTATTAGTGCGGCGGAAGTAACAGGTGCAGTTGCTGTTCACCCTGGTTACGGTTTCTTAGCTGAAAATGCTGACTTTGCAGAGCAAGTTGAACGTTCAGGCTTTATTTTTGTTGGTCCTAAAGCGGAAACTATTCGCATGATGGGTGACAAAGTGTCTGCGATCAGTTCAATGAAAAAAGCCGGTGTACCTTGTGTTCCGGGTTCTGACGGCCCGTTAGATAACGATGAAGCAAAAAACAAATCATTTGCTAAACGTATCGGCTATCCAATTATCATCAAAGCCTCTAGCGGTGGCGGTGGTCGTGGTATGCGTGTTGTTCGTGCAGAAAAAGACCTTATTGAAGCGATTGCAATGACACGTGCAGAAGCAACAGCGTGTTTTGGTGATGGTACGGTTTACATGGAAAAATTCCTTGAAAACCCTCGTCACATTGAAGTTCAAATCATTGCTGATGGTCAAGGTAACGCGATTCATCTTGGCGAACGTGATTGTTCTATGCAACGTCGTCATCAAAAAGTGGTTGAAGAAGCTCCGGCTCCTGGTATCACCGAAGAAATGCGTAAATACATTGGTGAGCGTTGTACGCGTGCTTGTGTTGATATCGCTTATCGTGGTGCCGGTACGTTTGAATTCCTATATGAAAATGGTGAATTCTACTTCATTGAGATGAATACTCGTATTCAAGTTGAACACACAATTACCGAAATGGTAACGGGTATCGACTTAATCAAAGAGCAACTGCGCATTGCTGCAGGTCAACCTCTTTCATTCACTCAAGATGATATCAAATTGCGTGGTCACTCAATTGAGTGTCGTATTAATGCTGAAGATCCTGTTCGTTTCCTACCTTCTCCAGGTAAGATTGAACGTTTTCATGCACCAGGTGGTATGGGAGTTCGTTGGGAATCTCACATTTACACTGGCTACACAGTACCGCCACACTACGATTCAATGATTGGTAAGCTAATTACTTACGGTGAAAACCGTGACGTAGCTATCGCACGTATGAAAAATGCATTAAGTGAAATGATCATTGAAGGCATCAATACAAATATCACTCTACACTTAGATATTATGAATGATGAAAACTTCCAACATGGTGGCGCTAATATCCACTATCTTGAGAAAAAACTGGGTCTTCAATAAGACACCAATTTCATTCTTTAAGTTAAAGACATAAATAAAGGCCATGAGTAATTATACTCATGGCCTTTTTCTATGATAAAATTCGTCGATATTTTCAACTAAATAAAGTGATCCCCATGCCTTGGATTCAAGTAAAACTAAATGCAACATCTGAAAATGCTGAACTAATCAGCGACATGCTAGTAGAAGAGACCGGTGCTCTTTCTGTTACATTTTTAGATGCTAAAGATACCCCTATCTTTGAACCTCTTCCTGGAGAGACTCGCTTATGGGGTGAAACGGACATTGTAGCTCTTTATGATGCAGAAACCGACATGGATTTAGTCATTACACAATTGAAAGCAAGCACCGTACTTGATGACAATTTTGCCTACAAAGTAGAGCAACTTGAAGATAAAGACTGGGAACGCGAATGGATGGATAACTTCCACCCAATGAAATTTGGTGAGCGCTTGTGGATTTGCCCAAGCTGGCGTGAAATTCCAGAGCCAGACGCGATTAACGTCATGCTTGATCCTGGTCTTGCATTTGGCACAGGAACGCATGCAACAACCGCACTTTGTCTTGAATGGCTAGAAAGCATCGATCTTACTGGTAAAACAGTTATCGATTTCGGTTGTGGTTCTGGCATCTTAGCGATCGCCGCTATCAAACTAGGTGCAGCGAAAGTGGTTGGGATCGATATAGATCCTCAAGCGATCACAGCATCAAAAGACAATGCAACTCGCAATGGTGTTGCTGATCAACTAGAGCTTTTCCTTCCTCAAGACCAACCAGAAAACCTTGTCGCTGACGTTGTTGTTGCTAATATTCTTGCCGCTCCTTTACGTGAACTTTCAAGTATTATTACGGCTCATGTGAAGCCTGGAGGCGCACTAGCTATGTCTGGTGTACTCGATACTCAGGCAAATAATGTCGCTTCATACTACTCAGACAACTTCACTCTTGATGCGATTGCAGAGCAACAAGAATGGTGCAGAATCTCAGGAATTAAGAAGTAACGGCCTCTAAGACCTACTCTTCCTAGAAAAAACTTCAATGCCTCAATACTAAATTTGAGGCATAAAACCATCTAATTGACTGAAATATAAACAAATTACACAAACAATTTGTAAATGCTCAAAATTTGGTCTTTTCAGGCGAGGAAAAAATGCGTAAAATGCGCGCCCTTGCTGACACAAACGTGCGTGGATGTTTTGCAGATAGGTAAATATACATTAAAGAACAATCTTATCGTTGCTCCTATGGCTGGTGTGACTGATAAACCTTTTCGTGAGTTATGTATGCGTTACGGCGCAGGCATGGCTGTGAGCGAGATGATGTCTTCTAATCCAAAACTGTGGAAAACATCTAAGTCCCAAAATCGCATGGTACATGAAGGTGAATCTGGTATTCGCTCGGTACAAATTGCAGGGGCAGATCCTAAGTTAATGGCGGAAGCAGCGCGATACTGTGTTGAGACTGGTGCGCAAATCATCGATATCAATATGGGATGCCCTGCTAAGAAAGTGAATAAGAAGCTTGCAGGCTCAGCGCTCCTACAACGCCCAGATTTGATTGAAGAGATCTTACTGGCAGTTGTGAAGGCGGTTGATGTTCCTGTCACTCTGAAAACGCGCACAGGCTGGGATCCGGACAATAGAAACTGTGTTCAGGTTGCAAAAATGGCAGAACAATGCGGCATTCAAGCTTTAGCGCTCCATGGGCGTACCAGAGCTTGTATGTACAAAGGTGATGCTGAGTACGACAACATTAAAGCGGTAAAAGAAGCGATTTCGATTCCGGTTATAGCAAACGGTGATATTGACTCACCGGAAAAGGCTCGTTTTGTGCTTGATTACACCGGCGCAGACGCTTTAATGATCGGCCGACCTGCACAAGGTAGGCCATGGATTTTTCAAGAAATCCAACATTATTTAGAAACGGGCGAATTCATGCCACCTCTTCCAATTGAAGAAGTGAAGGCCACTTTATTGGGTCATGTTCAAGCGCTTCACCTATTTTATGGTGAGTTTTTAGGCCCTCGCATTGCTCGTAAGCATGTGGGTTGGTATTTAAAAGAGCACGAACAAGCAAATGAATTCCGCCGCGGCTTTAATGCTATTGAAGATGCCCATCAGCAACTTCAACAGCTTGAAAGCTATTTCGACCACGTTGCATCATAATAACAGAAGAGCTAAACAGAATATGTTCGATCAATCTATGACTTCAGAAGCATTAACAGTTACAACAGTTACAGCACAAGACCAGATTACTCAGAAGCCACTACGTGACTCTGTTAAGGCTTCGCTGAAAAACTACTTAGGCCAATTAAACGGTCAAGAAGTTAACGACTTATATGAATTAGTATTAGCTGAAGTAGAGCAACCTCTACTAGACATGATCATGCAGCATACTCGCGGCAACCAAACAAAAGCAGCAAATATGATGGGTATCAACCGTGGTACTCTTCGCAAGAAACTTAAAAAATACGGCATGAACTAATCACGCCTTATGAAAAATTTAAAGCAGTGTTAAGCAATTAACACTGCTTTTTTTATATCTAATAATCTTCATATTACTAGAAATAAAAAAGCCGATACTACATCACTGTAATATCGGCTTTTTTATTTGATTTACTCGACTACGGCCAAGCGCGCTTCTTAGCACCACCAGTCCCGGCCCCTGAACGAAGAAGTTCGACAGCTTTTGCTGTTTTCTCTTCAATGCCTTTTAAACGCTCATCTAACTCACTTAAATCTGCAGATGCTCCGGCTGTACTAGAGCCTTTAGATCCCGCATCCACCATTTGAGCGATTTTTGCGTTCTGGGCTTCAATACGCTTAATGCGAGCATCTAGCTCCATTACCGCTTTGCCTTGCTCACTGATCTTTCTATCGATAACTTTCAGAGCAGAAAGCAATTTGATTACGTATTGTTTTTCCATTAATGGGCTCTCACCTAATTTTCGCTCAAACTTCTATACATTACTTATCGACCATTTTATCAACATCTTTAATAAACAGTCACAATAAATTACGCTTTCTTCTCTTCTAAATCAGCCAATGCCGAAAGTATTGAACAATGCGAAGCATCATCATCAATATGACCACAACACGCATCATTAATACTTTTCAATGCAATACGAATGTCGGTTAACTGTGCAATTTTCTCATCTATAATCGTTAACTTGGTTTGAGTGATCGATTTAACTTCTGCACAGCTATGCTTGGTTGCCTCTAAGCGAATCGCAAGCAACTCTTTAATCTCATCAAGAGTTAGACCTAATTGCTTTGCTTTTAAAATAAAACGGATTTGTGCTAGATTTTCTTCATTGTAAAGACGATAGCCACTATTGCTTCTTCCTGACGGAATGAGTAATCCATTCTTTTCATAAAAACGTAATGTATCACTGGTTACATTACAGTGTTTTGCCAATTCACCAATTAAATACATTTTCATTAACTCTAATCCTTCTTTGTCTGCTCTCATTTTCATTCTTTTTTCATAAAAATGGCATCTTTTTTTGAGAATGCAATCGATTGCGGGAGCTTTTTTGTTTAACTTTAGTTAGAATATGCGCCATTACGTTGATGTGATGTTTCGCGCTTAACTCTTTATTAGGGTATTTCCCAAAACTGGCCAATTGCTGTTTGCTTTCTTTATAAGAATGATAAACAGAACAAGTTCATTTTTGGCAAAAATCCTAACTTAATTCTAAAGGAAGAAAGTAGCAATGAATAACCCACGTCCGATCCGTCGCGCGCTAATTAGCGTATCTGATAAAACTGGTATTGTAGAATTTGCTCAAGCACTGACTGAACGTGGTGTAGATATTCTATCTACTGGCGGCACTGCTCGCCTGCTTGCGGAAAAAAATATCCCTGTAACAGAAGTATCTGATTACACTGGCTTCCCAGAAATGATGGATGGCCGCGTTAAAACTCTTCATCCTAAAGTGCATGGTGGTGTTCTTGGTCGTCGCGGTCAAGATGATGGCATCATGGAACAACACGGCATCGGCCCTATCGATATCGTTGTTGTAAACCTTTACCCATTCGCTGAAACCGTAGCAAAAGAAGGCTGTACCCTTGCAGATGCTGTTGAGAACATCGATATCGGTGGTCCAACAATGGTTCGCTCTGCGGCTAAAAACCACAAAGACGTTACTATTGTCGTTAATGCTCACGATTACGATCGCGTCATTGCTGAAATGGACGCTAACGAAAAATCACTGACTCAAGCAACGCGTTTTGATTTAGCGATTGCAGCATTTGAGCACACCGCTTCTTACGATGGCATGATCGCTAATTACTTCGGCACTATGGTTCCTAGCTATGGTGAGAATAAAGAAGGCGATAACGAATCTAAATTCCCTCGCACCTTCAATCAACAGTTCGAGAAAAAACAAGACATGCGCTACGGTGAGAACAGTCATCAAGCCGCTGCATTCTATGTTGAAGCCAACCCTGCAGAAGCATCTGTATCAACGGCTCGTCAAATTCAAGGTAAAGCCCTTTCTTACAACAATATCGCAGACACTGACGCTGCTCTTGAGTGTGTGAAAGAATTCGACGAACCAGCCTGTGTTATCGTTAAACATGCAAATCCATGTGGTGTTGCCCTAGGTAAAGATGTTCTTGAAGCTTATGACCGCGCTTTCAAAACAGATCCAACATCAGCATTTGGCGGTATCATCGCATTTAACCGCGAACTAGATGCAGCCACAGCAACGGCAATTACTGAACGTCAATTCGTTGAAGTGATCATTGCTCCTTCTGTTTCTGCTGAAGCAATTGAAATCGTCGCAGCTAAGAAAAACCTTCGCCTACTTGAATGTGGTAAGTGGACAAGTAAAACAACTGGCTTTGACATTAAGCGTGTTAACGGCGGCCTGCTAGTTCAAGACCGTGACCAAGGCATGGTATCTGAAGATGATCTTAAAGTGGTTTCTAAGCGCCAACCAACTGCTGAAGAATTAAAAGATGCGTTGTTCTGTTGGAAAGTAGCAAAATACGTTAAATCTAACGCCATTGTTTACTCTAAAGGTGACATGACTATCGGTGTCGGCGCTGGCCAAATGAGCCGCGTTTACTCTGCAAAAATTGCCGGTATTAAAGCCGCCGACGAAGGTCTTGTGGTTGAAGGCTGTGCAATGGCATCTGATGCATTCTTCCCATTCCGTGATGGTATTGATGCTGCTGCTGAAGCGGGTATTAAGTGTGTTATCCAGCCAGGAGGCTCTATGCGTGATGACGAAGTTATTGCTGCTGCCGATGAACATGGTATGGCGATGATCTTTACGGGTATGCGCCACTTCCGCCACTAGGGAATACAGTAACGAGAGCGCTTCGCTTCTAGAGGCTAGAACGCTGCGCTCCTATAAGTGCAAAAGAACACACTTTGTGAGTTTACATTACTCTTATAGTTTCTAGTTTCTAGTTTCTAGTTTCTAGCAAACTGAACTTTGTATTCACCAATTTGCATAATTTATTCCCATTACAATATGCTATTAAGGATTAAAAATGGACATTCTTATTATAGGTGCAGGCGGTCGTGAGCACGCGCTTGGCTGGAAAGCAGCACAAAACCCAAACGTTGAAACGGTATTTATCGCTCCAGGTAATGCAGGTACAGCGCTTGAACCAAAATTAGAAAACGTAGCGATTGATGTTGAAGACATCGCTAGCCTTGTTGCATTCGCTAAAGAAAAAGCCATTGAGCTAACTATCGTTGGCCCTGAAGGCCCATTAGTAATTGGTGTTGTTGATGCATTCCGTGAAGCAGGATTACCTATCTTTGGTCCAACGAAAGCGGCAGCACAACTAGAAGGATCTAAAGCGTTTACTAAAGACTTCTTAGCTCGCCATGATATCCCAACAGGCTACTACGCTAACTTCACTGAGATTGAGCCAGCATTGGCTTATGTTCGCGAACAAGGCGCACCTATTGTCGTTAAAGCCGATGGCCTTGCTGCTGGTAAAGGCGTTATTGTTGCGATGACTCTGAAAGAAGCTGAAGATGCTATCAAAGACATGCTTTCTGGCAATGTTTTTGGTGAAGCCGGTAGCCGTGTCGTTATCGAAGAGTTCTTAGAAGGTGAAGAAGCAAGCTTTATCGTGATGGTTGATGGTGCTAGCGTTCTACCTATGGCAACAAGCCAAGATCATAAACGTGTTGGTGATAAAGATACAGGCCCTAACACAGGAGGCATGGGTGCATATTCTCCAGCGCCTGTTGTCACACCTGAAATCCATAACCGTATTCTAGAAGAAGTTATCTACCCTACCGTTCGCGGCATGGATGCAGAAGGCGCACCTTACACTGGCTTCCTATATGCAGGTTTAATGATTGATGCTGATGGTACACCAAAAGTAATCGAATATAACTGCCGCTTTGGTGATCCAGAAACACAACCAATTATGATGCGCATGGAATCAGATCTTGTAGAACTGTGTTTAATGGCTATCGATGAAAAACTGGATGAAGCAGAATCTAAATGGGATCCTCGTGCTGCTATTGGTGTTGTTCTAGCTGCCGGCGGTTACCCTGCCGATTATGCAAAAGGTGATGTTATTTCTCTTCCTGCAACAGAACTTGAAGGTCAGAAAATATTCCACGCAGGAACAACCAACAACGCCGCTGGTGATGTGACAACAAATGGTGGACGTGTACTTTGTGCGACCGCACTGGGTAATACCGTCTCAGAAGCTCAAGAGCGCGCATATGAGCTAACTAAACAAGTAAGTTGGAATGGAATGTTCCATCGCAATGACATCGGTTACCGCGCCATTGCTCGCGAATTAGAAAGCAAGTAAACATTACTTTTCTACAAATAACAAAAAAGGCGCTGTGATAGCGCCTTTTTTCTAATAACAGATTACTCTTGAATCAGTTCAGGGCGTTCTATACAGGCAGAACTGTCGTCTGTTAATAGTAATAATTCGGACATTTTTAATACTGCTTTATCTTTATTTTCAGTGGTTCCTAAAAACGAAATAAAACTGTCTAGCCCTGAAAGTCGAGCCACCACAAAGTTAGGCAATATTTGATTAAACTCTAATTGATCGTATTGCTTACCATCACACGAGTAAAATGTTTCACCATCCCACTCACCTTGGAATAACGAGTTATCATTCTTATCTAACTCTTCCACTTTCGCAATTAAGTATTTGGACTGATCTTGAAACTGAGTTAATTGATTTGGCATTAACGGGAATATTTTTCCATCTTTACGATAACGCTGATATACCGCTTCACCATTGCTGTTATAGCGAACATGCATCATGTAAGGAATTAGTCCATCACTACCATCAAGCATCTCGCCTTCACGAACGGCTTCAACCAGTGTGCTTTTTTCCCAACGATATGTTGTTTTATACCAACCATAATCCCCCATAGTGACGTAATCAGAAGCAATAACAGGTTGTTGTAAACGACGTGTATACCAATAGTAACTCGTTGCGTCACCTTGGATTTGACCACCAGTCAAGACCGTTGGTTTTATGCGTTGTTCGTCTAATGGATTAGATGAACAGCCAAAAAGAAATGCGGAGAGAAGTAAGGTGGATAGAATGCGCTTCATAAAAATGCCGAGTTAAGGAATAACTCGGCAAAGTATATCTTAGTTTACTGATTCTTTCAGTGCTTTACCGGCAACAAATGCTGGAACATTAGCCGCTTTAATTTGAATCTCTTCACCAGTCTTAGGGTTGCGACCAGTACGAGCTGCGCGGTGATTAACTTTAAATGTACCAAAGCCAATAAGTTGAACCTGATCGCCATCTTTCAATGCGCCAGTTACGCCTTCTAGAGTCGCTTCAAGAGCTGCTTTTGCTTGTGCTTTTGATAGGTCTGCTTTTTCAGCAATAGCATCAATTAACTGGGTTTTATTCATTAGGGTTTCCCTTCTATTTTTTTTAAAATCACCTTCACTCTAATGCATAAAGCCCCTACCTGGCAAAGGTTTGTCGCTATTCTTGCTGCAGAATGCGCGTTCTTTAGGCATAAACTGAGTAACGTCTCACAATTTGTTACTAATTTTCAATTATGAGTCATTGTAATTTGCTCATTCAATACCCATTTTATAAGGGCTTGCTTACTTTTTTTGAGATTACTAATGTTAATTTTATCCATCTATATCGCTATTTCTATCAGCGTATCTTTTATATGTTCTGTTCTTGAGGCTATTTTGCTCAGTATCAGTCCTAGCTATCTAGCCCAAATGCGACAGGAAAAACATCCTTCTGCAGAAAGATTAACGCAACTAAAAAACAATGTAGATCGCCCTTTAGCTTCCATTTTGACACTAAACACTATTGCCCATACCGCAGGTGCTGCAGCATCTGGTGCTCAAGCTTCCATCGTATTTGGCAGTGAATGGCTAGGCGTATTCTCTGCGTTCTTAACATTCGCTATTTTATTGTTCTCTGAAATCGTCCCTAAAACTATCGGGGCAACCTATTGGCGTCAACTCGCACCACTTGCGGGGAAAATGCTTTATTGGATGGTTTTATTACTAACGCCTGTTGTATGGGCTTCAGAGCAATTAACAAAACGCTTAGCTCGTGGACATCAGCCTCCGAAATTAAGAGACGAAATTGCAGCAATGGCTACGCTTGCAAAAGAAAATGGGGAATTTGCGGAAGGTGAATCAAAAATCTTAACTAATATTTTAAATATTAAAGATATTTCAGTGACTCAAGTGATGACTCCGAGAACGGTACTGTTTCGTGTAAATTCAGAAATGAGTATTGACGATTTCTTACAAGATTATGCAGACACTCCATTTTCTCGCCCTTTAGTTTACAGCGAAGACAGCGATAACATCATTGGTTTCACACATCGATTAGAATTATTCTCTGCAGTACGTAAAGGTCAAGGCAGACGTACTTTAGGCTCTGTGATGCGTCCAATTCAAGTGGTCATTAGTACTTCAACATTGCCAAAAGCTTTTGAGCATCTAATGAAGCACAGAGCACAGCTTGCTCTTGTCATTGATGAATACGGTACCGTTCAAGGCTTATTGACTCTAGAAGATATCTTTGAGTATATGGTTGGTGAAGAGATCATTGATGAAGCAGACAAAACGACAGATATGCAACAATTAGCTCAACAACGTTGGATTAATTGGAAAAATAAACATGGCGTGATCGATAATACAGATGCAGAAGAACACTAATATTATTAGTGCGTAGTATAAAGGTGTTAGCAAGCCCCTTTAGATAAAAACAAAAAAACCGATGAATAATCATCGGTTTTTTTATATGAGAAAAAATTAATATTGCAGCTCTAAGCCTATATTACTTACATTTTCATCTCTTAATTCTTGGCGTAAATCTTTAATCAAATCAATATCACGTTCTTCAGCTTCACGCAGTGGTCTAAAGATAGCCCATTGAACGTCCCACTCTTCACAAATCACTTCAATTTCTTTTTGATTTTCATCAGTGACTTCTTCACCTGTTTGAGCTTCAACCAACTGAGCAACTGTTGTTACTGATAATTGGCTAACCTTAAACATTGCATCTTCTAAAACATCGCGATCTAAGATCCCATGTAAAAAAGTAGATAGAGCAACACATGCATCAATCGCTGGATAAGTTAGATAAATTGAATCATCATTTACCTCTGGGATCATTTCTTCTAGTTTTTCTAATTGACGTTCAAAATTAATTTTGGCATTTTTAACGGTCAATAGCTCCCAAATACTATCTAGAATAACTCGATAAGTTTGAGGCTCAGCAAAGCCTGTTGCCTTACAATAATGCGCGTAGTTTGGATACATACGTTCACATAAAGAAGCCATAAAAGTTATTTGTTGCCATGGTTCAAATTTTTCTAAACGAACTTGGATAGGATTGCGTAACATATACGATTCTACACTATAAAAAAATGACGCTTTAAGTGTACTTGATAACCACGAATGACAAAAGGAAGGTTATGAATAAATTACTTATCATTTCACAAGAAAAAGAGAAATATATCTCTCTTTTTGAGCAATCGGATCTTCCTGATCTTGAAATTTGTCATGATCTGAAAAAAGCGGACATTATTCTTGCCGATCCACCACTGATTAAAGACCTTCTTAATCAACTTAAATCAGTCAAATGGATCCAATCAACCTTCGCAGGGATTGATACGTTAATACAACCACATTTAAGACAAGACTACGATCTTACTAATGTAAAAGGGATCTTCGGCCAACAAATTTCAGAGTATGTTTTAGGTTATTCTATTCAGTATTTCCGACATTTCCAACACTATGCTAAACAACAGCATAACAAAGAATGGTTAGTTCATTCTTATTCTAGTTTATCGGAAAAAAGCATGGTGATTTTAGGTACGGGATCGATAGGTTGTTATTTAGCAAAGACAGCAAAAGCACTCGGTTTTAGTGTTTCTGGCATTAATCGCTCAGGTATCCCACCGAAAGACTCGCCATTTAATCAAGTATTTCATATCTCAGAAATAAAAAATGCGCTTAAAACGGCCGATGTCATCGTAAGTACTCTTCCTAAAACGGAACAAACAATAGACCTACTTAATATAGATACATTAGAAAATTGCAATCAGGCCCTATTATTTAACGTTGGTCGTGGAGAAGTGTTGGATAACTATGGATTGTTGAATGCTCTCACTTCAGGATCGTTATCCCATGTTTTTCTTGATGTGTTTAATAATGAGCCTTTATCACAGGAGTGCCCGTATTGGCACCACCCAAACATTACGATTACCCCTCATATCGCTGCACTTAGTTTTCCTGAGCAAGTATTTCAGCAATTCTCAGAAAACTATTTACGTTGGCATGATGGTTTTTCATTACTTAATCAAATTGATTTTGATAAAGGCTATTAATCTCAGGCTTTCATTCTATTCACATATCGTTATGCGAGTATTATTCACTCGCTTTTTTGGCTGCTAGTTTTGCTCGGATAAATGCTGAATGTTCAATGTAAATAAGGTCTGATACTTGTCGTATTACGGCCTCTTCCATTGGTTCAATAATCCCATCCGCGTATGCAATTTCCCACATGCCTTCGATTAATTGAAAGCGCTCTTCTGGCAGTAAACTGCGTAATTTAGTCGTAAATTCATACAAAGAAACGGATGCTTTACTTTTTATTTTAGCTTGAACAAGTAACTCTTGAGCACTTTCTTCATTAAGATCAAGCAGCTTAATTAATAATTGTATTTTTGCCGCTTCTTCTTTTGCATTCACTTGATGATCAGCATTAGAAACTTCACACAATAATGATGCCATTGCTAAATTCATACCCGCGGTATCAATCGCACCACCCTCACCGCCTTCATGCATAATTTTACGGAATAATGTCTGTAATTGTTTAAACATGTTATGCCTCTTACTTTAATCTCTATATATTATGGAATGTATTCAGGTACTAATTAAGAATACTCAATGATTCTTTGAATGCCAATAAGTATACGACAACACTTATCTTCACGTGTTCCTTTTGACCTCTGCTTACCATCAAGCATAAAAAAAGAGGCTCTACTAATAGGCCCCTTGATTTTCTTATTCTATCTACTATTTATGATATGGTTTTGATAACTCATGAACCGCATCAACAAATACACCCGCATTTTCAGGCGGTACATCAAGATGAATACCATGACCTAGATTGAATACGTGGCCTGTTCCTTCATTACCAAACCCTTCAAGAATAGTGCTAACTTCTTGGCGAATACGCTCAGGTTGTGCATAAAGGATTGATGGATCCATATTACCTTGCAGAGCAACTTTATCACCAACACGTTTCTTCGCATCAGCAATATTGATTGTCCAATCCAGACCAATGGCATCACAACCTGTTGCTGCAATTTGCTCTAACCACATTCCACCATTCTTTGTGAATAGAGTCACAGGAACACGACGACCTTCATTTTCACGAATTAATGCATCGACAATTTTATGCATATAACGTAATGAGAACTCGTTATAGTCACGAGGGGTTAATACACCACCCCATGTATCAAATACCATGACCGATTGTGCACCGGCTTTAATTTGAGCATTAAGGTACTCAATAACAGTATCTGCCAATTTATCGAGTAATAGATGTAATATTGCAGGCTCTGCATACATCATTTTTTTGATTTTAGTAAAAGCTTTAGAGCTTCCGCCTTCAACCATGTAAGTCGCCAGCGTCCACGGGCTACCAGAGAAGCCAATCAATGGAACTTCACCTTTAAGATCTTTACGGATCTGACGTACGGCATTCATTACGTATTGTAATTCACCTTCAGGATCAGGAATGCCAATTTTATCGACGTCTGCTTTACACGTAATTGGACGTTCAAATTTAGGACCTTCGCCGGCTTCAAAGTACAGACCTAGACCCATTGCATCTGGAATCGTCAGGATATCTGAAAATAAAATCGCAGCATCTAGAGGGAAACGGCGCAAAGGCTGAAGCGTAACTTCAGAAGCAAGTTCTGCATTCTTACACAAAGACATAAAATCGCCCGCTTCTGCACGCGTGGCTTTATATTCTGGTAGGTAACGGCCTGCTTGGCGCATCATCCAAACTGGTGTGTAATCTACTGGTTGTTTTAATAACGCACGTAGGTAACGGTCGTTTTTTAATTCTGTCATGATCTTTCCCCATACTTAGATCCCGCTATTGTAACATCCAATTCATTGAACAGAAGCTTACCTTTGCTAGCGAGATCATATTTACTTAATGTTCTCTTAAAACCAAATGACCACAAATTAAAAATTGTCTTATAAATGAAGTGAGATATCCTATTTATAATAGAATTATAAATTAAAACGTTACCCTTTTTCATTCACTATTTTAGGCTTTTATTTTCTCTAATGTGGTCTCAATTAATGTTCTCGCTATCGTGCCTTTTGGTGCCAATTCGGGCAAATCATCCTCACAATACCAATCCGCTTTAATTAACTCATTTTTATCAATACGAATGTCGCCAGAATCATAATCCGCCATATACCCCATCATTAAACTTGAAGGGAACGCCCAAGGCTGACTCCCTATATAACGGATATTTTTTATCTTAATGCCCGTTTCTTCAAACACTTCGCGCTCAACGGCCATCTCAAGCGTCTCACCGACTTCCACAAAACCAGCTAAAACGGTAAATAATCCCCCTTTATGCCTTTGATGTTGTGCAAGTAAGATCTGCTCACCACGACGAACAGCGACAATGATAGAAGGGAATATTCTAGGGTAATGTAATTTACGACATTCATTACATTGCATCGCGATTTGATTAATATTGAGTTGATTACGTCCACCACACTGAGGACAAAATCGAAACTCTCTCGCCATAAAGCCATATTGAATTGATTTACTGATCATAAAAAAAAGTGATTCTTTCACTAATAAAAGTGACCTTAAATTAGTATAAATCAACGTCTGCTCTACATGCTCATCATTCAACCATAAAACTGGTCTGTTCTCGTATTCTCCAATGCACACGGCGCTTTCAAAAGGCAAATTCACATCAATGGCGCTACCATAAGGGAGAGATTCTGCTTCTAACCAAATTGCGGAATCATTTACGACACACCAATACGCTTTTGTATGTTGGTTTAACATCTTTCTCACAACCCTCTTGCAGCCATCAATATTTACTGGCAATCTTAATCAATATAGTAATGAGTGTATACCTAACCCATTTCCGCTGAAACCGTATTTGGATGTAACTTAGGTATAGCTATAAAACTTTGGTTTATGACTTGCAACTACAAGGATATCGTTATGCTAACTAAACTAAATCAATTTCAAGAAGAATGGGGTGGGAATAGCGAGGTTATTGATCATTGGTTATCAACTCGTCAAGACTTGCTAGTTGAATACTGTAAATTGGCAGGCTTACCTCCTTTTGATTCATCAAACTCCTCTCTGCCGTCTTTCTCATCAATTCAATTGTTTACACAACATTTAATTGATTACATTTCTGAAGGACATTTCAAAATTTATAACATGGTAATGGCGAAGTGGGATTCAACTGGTTTTTCTCCAACAGAAGAGATGAGTCAGCTATATGCCAAAATCACAAAAACAACTGATCCAATGTTGAATTTTACCGATAAATACTCACAAGAAAATGAAGACTTACTGCTCTCTGACTTTGATAAAGATTTTTCAATCTTAGGTGAGACCATTGGCGAACGTTTTGAACTGGAAGATGGACTAATTGAGCAAATTGCGACTAGTTTAAATCACCCACCAGGGGCTTAACAAAAAAGAGCGTTTATGTATTTTAAACGCTCTTTTTCCATTATAAAACTTGATTCGTTTCTGAGGAATACTTGCGGAATATTGGGTTTTCTTTGCCATTTTGATTCTCTGGACGCCATAAGCCCTCTTCAATCCCTTTAACAATGAGATGAATCACCGCTGAGTCAATTGCTGACATTAACGCAATATTTACGGGCTCATTATTGGTGTAACCTAACTCCACCTCTAATAACTCTTTATAATCAACAAATCGAAATGCTCCTGCTGATAATTCATAAGATAAGATTGTTTTGCTTGTTGTTACACTTGTTAAGATTTTCCCACTTCGAACATCGACGGCTCTGATATTAACCGTTACCTGATCCGCTCTATACTGCCCTGAACCACCAATACCTAGATATCGAGCACCAGCCCCTCCTGTTTTAATATTTGAATCATAAGCGACAATCCCCCCTTCAATCATAACATTCGCTGACAAAAGCGAAGGCAATGTTGAACCATGGTTACTGATTGACTCTTGTTTTTTTTGTGCCGCTCTAATGATCTTTCTTTCCGTTAACAGGTTTTGAAGCCCTTGACGCTCTAACGGATAAAACCATTCAGAATCCAACAATGCCATTGTGAGTAAAGCCGTACCGCCCTGAGGGACTGCCGTTGAGAAGTTACTATTAGGCTGAGGCTTATACTGTCCGGTCTGATCTCTGAAATCATAAACAGAAACATAAATTTTACCTTGAGGTTTAGGCAAAGAGATCAAATCTAAATACGTGGCACCACGCTGCATTAATGTCGGAGATTCCGAAGCGTCAGGAACTCCGATTGATTTAGAGCAACCTGATATAATAAAAAGTAATAAAAATAACATTGAATATTTCATTGCTGATTCCTTAGCTTAGAAATTAATCTGGAGTAAGACCACTGACTTGTATTTCAGAGGTTTCACCTGTTTCTTTATCAACAATTTGAATCAGTAACGCTCCAGAATCATCAACAATATTAAGTATAAAATCATCAGTAACTAATTGGCCTGTATTACCGTTGCCCACATCCGCCAATAGCTGGCTAATCAAACGAGATTCTAAACTTGAGGTTAAGCGATCTAACGCCGATTCTTGCTCAAATAATGAGTCATCTTGTGGCCCTTTATAATCATTAATGGCATTCGCTCCAGCAAATAAATGGCTTGTGTTAAGCGGGTTTCCCCCAAAATTTGGATTTACTGGAATATAAACAAGCTCACTTGCTTGACCTACGCTTGCTACCATATTGATCAGAATAAAGAGTATGATCCTTATGTTCATGCTACATCCTTAGATCTCCGGAAAATCGAGATCATATGTATCTTTAAATAATTTTTCTGTTTGCCATTTCACGATATATTGATTAACCGCTTCTACTGCTTGCTCTGCTTTCTCTTCTGCTTGTCTTTGACCTGGAGAAAGAGCGCCTCGATAAATCACCTTATCAAAATGGTAAACCCCGATAATGCTGCCAGATAATGCTGTTGGTCTCTCTTTTACAGTTAAGTTCACGCCTAAATCATCGTATTTACTGTTCATTTTTATGGAAAAAGAAAAATAAAAATCTTTTCCTAATCGAGTTAAAGTACGATCAATAATTAACCCATCAATCTCAACAAGGTCATCAACCTCATTTACCTTGTCTTTTTCTAATGGTGTCGAATTTTCTAATGCTGCTTTGCTTTCAGAAGCATTCGATAGAGAAGAAAAAAGTAAGGCCATAAGTACTTTAAATAAAATATATTTATTCATTCACTTATCCCTTCAAAGTCATACCCCTTTGTCCATATCATTGCTTGCAAGCGATTCTTTACATTCAATTTTTTAAATACATTATGCAAATGTGTTTTAACCGTATTTTCACTAACAAAAAGTGTATTTGCGATATCTATATTTGATGCCCCTAAAGAAAGAAGCTTTAATATTTCTTTTTCTCTTGTCGTTAAAGAAACCGATGATGTTAATATTCCATTTTGTTTTGAACGATAAATAGAAATAAGATCATTTGTTATTTTCCGGCTAAGCCACATCTCACCATCAATTATTTTCTTTACCCCTTCAGATATTACGTCGACATTATCTTTTTCATAAAAAACGCCAACAACACTGGGGTATCTCATTATATTTTTTGTTATATTTTCATTAGTTACGTTAAAGAGTATTTCTTTTACCTTCAATTTATATTTCGTTATAACTGAGAGATACTGTTTATATTTCTTATCTGTTTGGTTTTTGAAATCCAAAATAACTAAAATGTCTTCATCTTCTTTTTCTCCTTTCATACCTAACTCATCACAATCAAGTGTCATTATCTTTCTACCAGAAGATTTTTCTAATAAATCAATGAGTAAAGATGAATACAAGGTTGGACTTGATGATAAATAATAAATGTTCATCCCTGACCTCCACTAATATTGTTATTTAAAACTAGTTCAAACGGACTATATATCCACTAAATAACTACGTATTCCGTAGATATATAAGACCAGTATCAAAATTGAGAATGCAATAATAGTAACAAAAACAAAATCCCTAATACTTTAGTTTATTTTTTTAAATTAAAAATATCATAATTAAGTTCATGGTTGTTCTCTGTGTAAATCCCATACTTTTGATGTAGCAAACTTGCTATTGAAAAGAGGGATACTGATATGAAAAAACTATCAGTAAATTATCTCTATTTATTAATGGCTGTGAGTAGTTATACATACGCAGATTTAGATTTAGGCATCAACGAGTTTAATGCACCTAGTGAGCTAACTGAATTATCAGAGCTTAATACGGGTCATAATAATAATGCCATCGTAGATCTTACTACTTCGACAAATTCTCGAATAACTATTGTGCAGCATAATGTAAGTGGAGCAGGAAATAATAAAGCAAAAGTAAGACAAGCTGGTTATAACAATACAGCGGCAGTATTGCAGCTTGGAAGCAACAACACTGGGCTAATCGTTCAAAATGGCACAAATAATTCAGCCTCTCTAGAGCAATGGGGTGTGAACCATGAAGCGGCTATTTTACAGAATGGTAATGACAACATAGCCCATTTAAGACAGACGGGTAATGGTAAACAAAACGCAGTAAATCAAACGGGTGATTCAAATATTGCAGCAGCAGTGAATAAAAATAATGGTGCAGGTTTTTCCATTAATCAGACTGGCAATCACGGAATTATCTTAGTCAATGGAATGGATAGATTCATATCCATCATAAATTAAATCATTTCAAGGAAGTTTATTATGAAAAAGCTAGCAATCGCAATCTCAACCATCTTACTGTCTAGTACAGTTTATGCAGGAAATACAGCAGACGTAGAGTTGTTTAATGCAGATGATAATGACGTTAATATTTTCCAATTATCCCCCGCTGTTGGTAATGACGCAGATGTGTTAATTAGAAATTCAGATGATAATGACGTTGATATCTATCAAATGGGACGCCACAACGAAGCAGTAGTACGAGCTCGTAATGGTAGTGATGATAATGACCTAATGATAGAGCAAGATGGCCGTCATAATAGAGCTGTATTAAAAGCTCGTTTTGGTAGTGACGATAATGATTTTTCTATTGAACAAGATGGTCGTAATAATCTAGGTAAAGTTATTGCTTATGGAAGTGATGATAACAATGGATTAATAGATCAACGTGGACGAAGCAATAAAGCCAATATCAACTTTGATAATGCAGACAATAATGCAAATAATAAAATTGTACAAAGAGGCCGTCGAAACGAAGGTGATATAAGTATTATGGGCGGTTCAAACAATGGAACTCTTAAAATTCACCAAAAAGGACGTGATAACGATTCTACAATTCATGTTTATGGTGGTTCAGGTAATGATGCATTAACAAAAATTAATGGTAATGACAATACAACTTATACTGCATTCTATGCCGGTGCATCAGACAATGATACGAACATACGTATGAAAAATGATTCACTAGATAACACGGTTTATGCCGTTGTTGTTGGTGGTAGCTTTAATGAAGCAGATGTAACAATTGACGCAAGTAATGATAACTACCTTACTGTCTCTCAATGGGGTAGTGATTCTGATGCCACTCTTACTTTGGAAAATGGATCAAATAATAACTGGATGATGATTAATCAAACTAATAATGATTCAGCGACTGTTATGGCTGACAATAGTAGTAATAACGTTGTTTTAATCACACAGTTATAATCACACATACGTTTAAATATAAAAAAAGCCCTGCATTTCTGTAGGGCTTTTTATTTAGCGAATATTAAAACTAATTACTCTTCAGAAGAGAAACCCGCATTCAATAGCGCCGCTAAGTTATCTGTTGCTTCTTCAGCAGAAGGCGCAACTTTCGCTGCTGCTTTTTGCTTTTGACGAGCTTGGTGGTATGCGAAACCTGTACCCGCTGGAATCAGACGACCAACGATTACGTTTTCTTTCAGACCACGTAGTTCATCACGCTTACCAGAAACCGCAGCTTCAGTAAGTACGCGCGTCGTTTCTTGGAACGATGCAGCAGAGATGAACGACTCAGTAGCAAGAGATGCTTTAGTAATACCAAGTAAATCACGGCCAAAACGAGCTGGTTGCTTACCTTCAGCTTCAAGCTGACGGTTTGCAATAGTTACGTTTGCAAATTCTAATTGCTCACCTTCAAGGAAAGTAGAGTCACCAGAATGTGTGATAGTACACTTACGTAGCATTTGACGAACGATAGTCTCAATGTGCTTATCGTTAATCTTAACGCCTTGTAAGCGGTAAACTTCTTGAACTTCGTTTGTGATGTATTCAGTAACTGCATGAATACCACGTAAACGTAGAATATCATGTGGAGTTTCTGGACCATCAGAAATAACGTCACCACGCTCAACTTTATCACCATCAAAGATGTTAAGTTGACGATGTTTATGAATCATTTCTTCATAAACTTCACCAGTGTCATCACGAGTGATCAATAAGCGTACTTTACCTTTAGTTTCTTTACCGAAAGCAACGATACCTGCGTGCTCAGCAAGAATTGCTGGCTCTTTAGGTTTACGAGCTTCAAATAAATCCGCTACGCGTGGAAGACCACCGGTAATATCTTTAGTACCACTTGAAGCTTGAGGAATACGAGCCAGTGTTTCACCGATACCTACATCGCCACCATCTGCCAGGTTAACAATTGCTTTACCTGGTAGGAAGTATTGAGCTGGCATTTCAGTGCCAGGGATCATGATGTCACGGCCATTCGCATCAACAAGTTTCACTGTTGGACGCATGTCTTTACCTGCAGAAGCACGCTCAGCCGCATCAAGGATAACAATTGAAGATAGACCCGTTAACTCATCAGTTTGAGTTGTAATAGTCACACCATCAATCATATCAACGAATTGAACTTGGCCTTTTACTTCTGTGATGATTGGCATTGTATGCGGGTCCCAAGCAGCGATCTTATCGCCTTGGTTTACTGCATCACCATCTTTCTTAGAAAGAATAGTACCGTAAGATAGCTTGTAGCTTTCTTTCGTACGGCCATGTTCATCAATAACAGTCATTTCAGATGCACGAGACGTAATAACTAAGTTACCTTCGCCATTCGTTACGTGCTTAGCATTGTGAAGTTTAATCGAACCATTCGTTTTAACTTGAATGCTGTTGTCTGCTGCAGCCGTAGATGCCGCACCACCGATGTGGAACGTACGCATCGTTAGCTGTGTACCAGGTTCACCGATAGACTGAGCAGCGATAACGCCTACTGACTCACCTTGGTTTACCATGTGTCCACGAGCAAGGTCACGACCGTAACAGTTTGCACAACAACCGAAGTCAGCTTCACAACTTACAACTGAACGTACTTTAATTTGGTCAACTGAGTTCTCTTCAACGATTTGACACTGCTTCTCATCAAGAAGCGTGTTACGTGGAAGAAGGATCTCATCTGTACCTGGTTTCAATACATCTTCAGCAACTACACGACCTAGAACACGCTCATGTAGAGGTTCTTTAACATCACCACCTTCAATTAGAGGGATCATGGTAACACCTTCCAGTGTTCCACAGTCATCTAAGTGAACTACTACATCTTGAGCAACGTCTACTAAACGACGAGTCAGGTAACCTGAGTTCGCTGTTTTAAGTGCTGTATCGGCAAGACCTTTACGCGCACCATGCGTTGAGATGAAGTATTGGTTTACGTTTAGACCTTCACGGAAGTTCGCCGTGATCGGTGTTTCGATGATTGAACCATCTGGTTTCGCCATCAGACCACGCATACCTGCAAGCTGACGAATCTGAGCTGCAGAACCACGAGCACCTGAATCGGCCATCATGTAAACGCTGTTAAACGATTCTTGTTGCTCTTCTTCACCATCGCGGTTAAGCACAGTTTCTGAAGACAAGTTATCCATCATCTCTTTAGCAACTTGTTCATTCGTTGCTGCCCAGATATCGATAACTTTGTTGTAACGTTCGCCCGCAGTTACAAGACCAGATTGATATTGTTCTTGAATTTGCTTAACTTCTTCTTCTGCTTCAGCAACTTTCGTATACTTAGCATCAGGGATAACCATGTCATCGATACCAACAGACGCACCAGACAATGCTGCGTATGCGAAACCGGTGTACATGATTTGGTCTGCAAAGATTACTGTATCTTTAGAACCAAGAGTACGATATGCCTCGTTTAATAGGTTAGAGATTTGCTTCTTACCTAACTTCTGGTTAATGATGCTGTAAGGAAGACCTTCAGGAACGATCTGCCATAGCATTGCACGACCAACAGTCGTATCAACCAGTTTAGTTTCACGAGTTTCAATACCGTTCTCATCACGAAGAACTTCTGTGATACGAACTTTAACGCGAGCATGTAGCTCAGCATTACCTGTACGGTATGCTTTTTCAGCTTCAGCAAAACCTTCTAGGTACATGCCTTCGCCTTTCGCGTTAATTCTGTCACGCGTCATGTAGTACAGACCTAATACAACATCCTGAGAAGGAACGATGATTGGGTCACCTGATGCTGGCGACAGAATATTATTCGTCGACATCATTAGGGTACGAGCTTCTAGCTGAGCTTCCAGAGTTAGTGGTACGTGTACCGCCATCTGGTCACCATCGAAATCGGCGTTATATGCCGCACACACTAGTGGGTGAAGCTGAATCGCTTTACCTTCGATTAGTACTGGTTCAAACGCTTGAATACCAAGACGGTGAAGTGTTGGTGCACGGTTAAGCAGTACTGGGTGTTCACGAATAACGTCATCTAGGATATCCCAAACGATCGCTTCTTCACGCTCTACCATTTTCTTAGCAGCTTTGATTGTCGTAGCAAAACCACGACCTTCTAATTTGCTATAAATAAATGGTTTAAATAATTCAAGTGCCATCTTCTTAGGAAGACCACACTGATGTAGACGAAGGTATGGACCGACTGTAATAACAGAACGACCAGAATAGTCTACACGTTTACCAAGCAAGTTCTGACGGAAACGACCTTGTTTACCCTTGATCATATCAGCAAGAGATTTCAAAGGACGCTTGTTAGAACCTGTAATCGCACGACCACGACGACCGTTATCAAGCAGTGCATCAACAGACTCTTGCAGCATACGTTTTTCATTACGTACGATGATGTCTGGTGCAGCTAAGTCTAAAAGACGCTTCAAACGGTTGTTACGGTTAATCACACGACGGTATAAGTCATTTAGATCAGACGTAGCAAAACGACCGCCATCTAGTGGAACTAGAGGACGAAGATCTGGCGGAAGAACAGGTAGAACAGTTAAGATCATCCATTCTGGGTTGTTACCAGATTGAACAAATGCTTCTACAAGTTTTAAACGCTTAGTCAGCTTCTTACGTTTTGTTTCTGAGTTAGTTGTTTCTAACTCTTCACGCATGTTCTCGATTTCAGCTTGCATGTCCATAGAACCAAGCAAGTCTTTAATCGCTTCCGCACCCATCTTAGCTGTGAATTCGTCACCGAACTCTTCAAGCTTATCAAGATATTCTTCTTCTGAAAGAAGTTGGCTGCGCTCTAAGTCAGTCATACCTGGCTCTGTAACCACATATGATTCAAAATAAAGTACACGTTCGATATCACGCAGTGGGATGTCCATTAACAAACCAATACGAGACGGAAGTGACTTAAGGAACCAGATATGTGCAACAGGAGACGCAAGTTCAATATGACCCATACGGTCACGACGAACTTTAGTTTGCGTTACTTCTACGCCACATTTTTCACAGATAACACCACGGTGCTTCAGGCGCTTATATTTACCACATAAGCACTCGTAGTCTTTCACTGGGCCAAAGATACGTGCACAGAAAAGACCGTCACGTTCTGGCTTAAAGGTACGATAGTTGATTGTTTCTGGCTTTTTAACTTCACCAAAAGACCATGAACGAATTTGGTCAGGTGAAGCAAGACCGATTTTGATTGCATCAAATTCTTCGGTCTTATGTTGTGCTTTCAGAAACTTTAATAAGTCTTTCACATTCGGCTCCTGTAAGGAGAAAAAAGGCGCTCGGCGAGCGCCTTATATTCTACCGGACAATCTCAATGAGATTATTCTTCGTCTTCTAACTCGATGTTGATACCAAGTGAGCGGATCTCTTTCAACAATACGTTGAACGATTCTGGCATACCTGGTTCCATACGATGATCGCCATCTACGATGTTTTTATACATCTTAGTACGACCGTTCACGTCATCCGACTTAACTGTTAGCATTTCTTGTAGAGTATATGCAGCACCATAAGCTTCAAGTGCCCATACTTCCATCTCACCGAAACGCTGACCACCGAACTGAGCTTTACCACCAAGTGGCTGCTGAGTTACAAGGCTGTAAGAGCCGGTAGAACGTGCGTGCATCTTGTCATCAACTAAGTGGTTTAGTTTTAGCATATACATGTAACCAACAGTTACAGGACGCTCAAACGCATCACCAGTACGACCATCAAACAATTTCAACTGACCAGATTCTGGCAGATCAACAAGTTTTAATAGTTCTTTAATTGATGATTCTGGAGCACCATCAAAGATTGGTGTTGCGATTGGTAAACCACCGCGTAAGTTCTTAACTAATGTACGAACTTCGTCATCAGACAGTGCAGCGATGTCTACTTCTTGGCGAGTTTCACCAAGATCGTATACTTTTTGTAAGAAGTTACGGAACTTATGCAGTTCTTGTTGCTCTTTAAGCATTTGGTTAAGTTTATCACCAACACCTTTCGCAGCAAGACCCATATGAACTTCAAGAATTTGACCGATGTTCATACGAGAAGGTACACCCAGTGGGTTCAGTACGATATCTACTGGCTGACCTTTTTCATCATAAGGCATGTCTTCAACAGGATTAATCTTAGAGATTACACCCTTGTTACCATGACGACCCGCCATCTTATCACCAGGCTGAATACGACGTTTTACCGCTAGGTAAACTTTAACGATTTTCAGTACGCCTGGAGCAAGATCATCACCTTGAGTGATCTTACGACGTTTAGTTTCGAATTTCTTATCGAACTCAGCTTTAAGTTCATCATATTGCTCAGCAAGCTGCTCAAGTTGATTTTGTTGTGATTCATCATCAAGCGTGATTTCTAACCACTGCTTACGATCCATCGCATCAAGTTTAACTTCAGAAGTACCTGCAAGCGTTAGAAGTGTGCGAACACGTGCTAATAAGCCACCTTCAAGAATCTGGAATTCTTCAGTGATGTCTTTCTTAGCTTCTTTAAGCTGCATTTGTTCGATTTCTAGAGCACGTTTATCTTTTTCAACACCATCACGCGTAAATACTTGTACGTCAATGATAGTACCTGAAACAGAGTTTGGTACACGTAGAGAAGAATCTTTAACATCTGATGCTTTTTCACCAAAGATAGCTCGTAGTAGCTTCTCTTCTGGAGTCAGTTGAGTTTCACCTTTAGGTGTTACTTTACCAACTAGGATGTCTCCACCCTTAACTTCAGCACCGATATAAACAATACCTGATTCATCTAGTTTAGACAGAGCAGCTTCGCCTACGTTAGGGATATCTGCAGTGATCTCTTCTGAACCAAGTTTAGTATCACGAGCCACACAAGATAGTTCTTGAATGTGAATCGTCGTGAAACGGTCTTCCTGAACTACACGCTCAGATACAAGGATTGAATCCTCGAAGTTATAACCATTCCAAGGCATAAATGCGATACGCATGTTCTGACCAAGTGCAAGCTCACCAAGATCCGTTGACGGACCATCAGCAAGAACATCACCACGAGTAACAGGTTCACCAGGAAGCACTGTTGGACGTTGGTTGATACACGTATTTTGGTTAGAACGAGTGTATTTAGTTAAGTTGTAGATATCGATACCAGCTTCGCCAGATACCAATTCTTCTTCGTTCACTTTAATAACGATACGAGAAGCATCTACTGACTGAACCATACCGCCACGTTTAGCAACAGCAGTTACACCTGAATCGATTGCTACACAACGCTCAATACCAGTACCAACTAAAGGCTTATCAGCTCTTAATGTAGGTACAGCTTGACGTTGCATGTTCGCACCCATTAGGGCACGGTTCGCATCATCGTGTTCTAGGAACGGGATAAGCGATGCAGCTACAGATACAACTTGGTTTGTCGCGACATCCATATATTGGATGTGTTCACGTGGATGTAGGCCTGATTCACCTTTCTGACGAGCGATGATTAATTCATCAGCGAAAGTACCTTCTTCTGTTAACACGGCATTCGCCTGTGCAATAACAAAAGTACCTTCTTCAATCGCAGATAGGTAATCTACATCTTCAGTCACAATATTATCAACAACACGACGATATGGAGTTTCTAGGAAACCATATTCATTACATCGAGCATACGCTGATAATGAGTTAATTAGACCGATGTTTGGTCCTTCAGGAGTTTCGATTGGACATAGGCGACCGTAGTGAGTCGCGTGTACATCACGAACTTCGAAACCAGCACGCTCACGAGTTAGACCGCCAGGCCCTAAAGCAGAAATACGACGTTTGTGCGTAACTTCTGACAATGGGTTATTCTGATCCATAAACTGAGACAACTGTGAAGAGCCAAAGAATTCTTTAACTGCAGCTGAAATCGGCTTAGCGTTGATAAGATCTTGAGGCATAATTGCATCAAGGTCACCAAGACTTAGACGTTCACGAACAGCACGTTCTACACGAACTAAACCAACACGGAATTGGTTTTCTGCCATTTCGCCAACAGAACGAATACGACGGTTACCAAGGTGATCGATATCATCAACCTCGCCTTTACCGTTACGAATATCGATCAGTTTACGCATAACTTCGATGATGTCTGTTTCATCAAGGATGCCAGCGCCTTCACCATTATCACGACCAATTGAGCTATTGAACTTCATACGACCAACAGTCGATAAGTCATAACGATCTTCAGAGAAGAATAGGCTTTCAAATAATGATTCAGCAGCTTCTTTTGTTGGTGGCTCGCCTGGGCGCATCATACGATAAACTTCAACAAGTGCCGATAAACGGTCAACAGTTGAATCTGCACGTAATGTGTCAGAAATGTATGCACCATGATCAAGGTCATTCGTAAATAACACTTCGATCTTTTTGTGGCCAGCTTGAGATAAATTAGCAAGATCTTCTAAGCTAAACTCTTGGTTAGCCGCGATAATGATCTCACCAGTGTCTTCATTCACATAATCGTGAGAAGCCACTTTACCTACGATATAATCTACTGGTACTTCGATATTATTTACTTCGTCTTTCGTCAATTGACGAATATGACGCGCAGTAATACGACGACCGGCTTCAACATAAACTTTGCCGTTCGATTCAATATCAAATGTTGCAGTCTCACCACGTAAACGTTCAGGAAGTAATTCCATCATTAACGTTTGATCTTTCACTTCAAATACAACTTTATCGAAGAATAGATCTAAGATTTCTTCTGTTGTTTTACGAAGTGCACGTAAGATGATCGTTGCTGGTAATTTACGACGACGGTCGATACGTACGAATAAGTTATCCTTAGGATCAAATTCGAAATCTAACCATGAACCACGGTAAGGAATTACACGCGCGTTATAAAGAACTTTACCAGATGAATGGGTTTTACCCTTATCGCTGTCGAAGAAGACACCTGGGCTGCGGTGCAGCTGGGATACGATAACCCTTTCAGTACCATTGATTACAAAAGTACCGTTGTCAGTCATAAGCGGAATTTCGCCCATGTAGACTTCTTGTTCTTTAATGTCTTTTACCGTGCCTGCAGGTGCATCTTTATCGTACACAACTAAACGTAATTTAACGCGTAAAGGTGCAGAATAGGTAACACCGCGGATTTGACATTCTTTAACATCAAATTCTGGCTCACGGAGATTGTAGCTAACGTATTCTAGCTTAGAGTTGCCATTGTAGCTCTGAATTGGAAAAACAGAACGGAAAGCAGCCTCAAGACCGTATTGCCCTTCAGGATCTTGCTCGATAAACTTAGTAAAAGAATCAAGCTGGATCGATAGTAAGTATGGTATGTCCAACACTTGTGGACGCTTACCAAAATCCTTACGGATGCGCTTTTTCTCTGTATAAGAGTAAACCATGGGGTTCCTCAGCTCGCTGATAAGTGACCCGAACCGTCCGCCTTCGAAAGGTTTGGACAGCACTAATAGCACTGTTTAATGTAGGACATAATCTCTGATTGAGACTATGTTTTTTGCTCGAATATAGGGACTTTAAACAGTGTGAAATTACCCTATACCCTACAGCGCAAAAAGGCCAGTGGTTAATAAACCACCAGCCATTAGCCGCTAGGCTATGAAACTAAGTAATAATTACTTGATTTCAACAGTTGCACCAGCTTCTTCAAGCTGTGCTTTAAGGCCTTCAGCTTCAGCTTTGTCAACGCCTTCTTTAAGTGCAGCAGGAGCAGAATCAACTAGACCCTTAGCTTCTTTCAGGCCAAGACCTGTAGCGCCACGTACTGCTTTGATTACAGAAACTTTGTTTCCGCCAATTGCAGTTAGGATAACATCAAATTCAGTTTGCTCTTCAGCAGCTTCAGCAGCAGCGCCACCAGCAACTACTGCAGCAGCAGCAGTAACACCGAATTTTTCTTCCATAGCTTCGATAAGCTCAACAACTTGCATTACAGACATTTCTGCAACTGCGTCTAGGATTTGCTCGTTAGTAATAGACATAACAATTCTCTTTTAAGTCAACAATAATTTATTTTGTAATCAAATAAAGCAGGGCTTATGCCTCAGCTTCTTCTTTTTGATCACGAACAGCAGCGATAGTACGTACCAGTTTACCAGCAGAAGCTTCTTTCATGCACATCATTAAGCGTGCAATTGCTTCGTCGTAAGTTGGTAGTGTCGCTAGTACATCAGCATCAGTAACTGCGCCTTCAAATGCAGCAGCTTTAATCTCGAAGTTTTTATTCTCTTTAGCAAAGTCTTTAAAAAGACGTGCTGCAGCACCTGGGTGCTCGTTAGAGAATGCAAGTAGAGATGGGCCAGTAAATGTGTCTTGTAGACACTCATACTGAGTACCTTCTACTGCACGACGTGCTAGTGTGTTACGAACAACTCTCATGTAAACACCCGCTTCACGCGCTTGTTTACGTAGAGAAGTCATTGCGCCAACAGTAACGCCACGAGAGTCAGCTACAACTGCAGAAAGTGCACCACTGGCTGCTTCGTTGACTTCAGCAACAATTGCTTTTTTGTCTTGAAGATTTAAAGCCATTTGGATTAACCTCTGGTTGTGATTACACCACTCACTACAAAAACTGTAGGAGAGTAATTACGATGCATTCACAGAAAACTAATTTCGAAAAATTAGCCTTTAGTTCGGCACCGTCTACGCAGGTTTTATTAAGCCCTTTCGAGCGCCTACGGTCTTGGACGGAGACTGTTTTAATTAAAAATCAAACAGCCCCAACCATAAATTTGATAGGCGCAAAATTATACATAAATTTTGCGCGTTTGCAAATTATTTTAATGTAGTCTCTAAAGTAGCTTGATCTAGAGAAACACCAGCACCCATTGTAGTAGAGATGCTTACCTTCTTCAGGAAAACACCTTTAGCTGAAGTAGGTTTTGCTTTTTTCAGTGCAACTAGAAGAGATTCTAAGTTCTCTTTAAGTTGAGCGCCATCAAAGTCCACTTTACCAATAGTAGTGTGGATGATGCCGTTTTTGTCGTTACGGTAACGAACCTGACCAGCTTTAGCATTTTTAACTGCTTGAGCAACATTAGGCGTTACAGTACCAACTTTAGGGTTTGGCATAAGACCGCGAGGACCTAGGATTGTACCTAGTTGACCAACAACGCGCATTGCATCTGGAGAAGCAACAACAACGTCAAAGTTCATTTCGCCTTTCTTAACTAGCTCAGCAAGATCTTCCATGCCTACTAGATCAGCGCCTGCTTCTTTAGCAGCTTCTGCGTTTGCACCTTGAGTGAACACAGCAACACGAACATTACGACCAGTACCGTGTGGTAGTACAGTTGCACCACGTACGTTTTGGTCTGATTTACGTGCATCAATGCCAAGGTTAACAGCAACGTCAACGCTTTCATTGAAGTTAGCTGTTGCTAATTCTTTAAGAAGAGCAATTGCTTCGTTGATTTCGTAGTCTTTAGTAACTTCCACTTTTTCGCGGATATTACGCATACGCTTAGTAAGTTTAGTCATAATCTTAACCCTCTACCACTAGGCCCATAGAACGAGCAGTACCAGCAATTGAACGCTTCATAGCTTCAATGTCAGCACCAGTCATGTCCGCAGCTTTAGTTTCTGCGATCTCTTGTATTTGAGCGTCTGTAACAGTACCAACTTTGTCACTGTTTGGACGGCCAGAACCAGACTTAACGCCTGCAGCTTTCTTAAGAAGAACTGCTGCTGGTGGAGTCTTAGTTATGAACGTAAAAGAACGGTCGCTGTATACAGAGATAACTACTGGAGTAGGTAGACCTTTCTCAACAGATTCTGTTCTTGCGTTAAACGCTTTACAGAATTCCATGATATTTACACCGTGTTGACCTAGAGCAGGACCAACTGGTGGACTTGGGTTCGCCATACCTGCTGCAACTTGCAGTTTGATATAAGCTTCAACTTTCTTAGCCATGATATTTCCTAATTTTTGGGTTCATACGCTGTCCAATAGGAGCAGCTCCCCGTTAACAAAAACGCGCGAAATTATAATAATAATTCGCGCCTTTTACAATAGCTTTGCTGATTTTTCGATCAGTTTTTTTCTACTTGGCTAAACTCTAGTTCAACTGGAGTTGCACGGCCAAAAATAGAAACTGACACTTTGATGCGACTTTTTTCGTAATCAACATTTTCAACAGTACCGTTAAAGTCAGCAAATGGTCCTTCAGTAACACGAACCACTTCACCAGCTTCAAATAACGTTTTAGGGCGAGGTGCTTCACTCGCTTGTTGAAGGCGATTTAAAATTGCATCAGCTTCTTTATCAGTAATTGGTGCAGGGCGATCTGAAGTACCACCAATGAATCCCATAACACGTGGAATACTACGTACCAAGTGCCATGATTCATCATTCATGATCATTTGCACTAACACGTAACCAGGGAAAAATTTACGTTCGCTTTTACGACGTTGACCGGCACGCATTTCTACCACTTCTTCAGTTGGTACAAGTACTTCGCCAAATAACTCTTCCATGTTATGCATTTTAATATATTCGCGTAACGATTGAGATACACGACCTTCAAACCCTGAAAAGGCTTGAACTACATACCAACGTTTCTTTGGAGCTTCACTCATGATCACTTATCCTCAAACACCTGTGATTAAGCCAATTAGTCTTACCATAATACCATCAATACCCCATAAAATAAGAGCCATTACGATACATACAGCAAGAACAATGAAAGTTGTTTGTGTTGTTTCTTGGCGTGTAGGCCAAACAACCTTACGTACTTCCATTCTTGATTCGCGAGCAAATGCAATTGCAGTTTGACCTTTTGCTGTGAAGGCAGCAATACCACCAGCAGCAGCAATTAATGCAACTACACCGGCAGCTCGAATAACAACAGACAAATCAGCTAGTAAATAATTACCAATTACCGCAGCAGAAAGTAGAACTAAAACTAGTAACCACTTTATTGTATCAACTGCGCCTGAAGTTTCTGTCGTCTCAGTATTTGTTTTCATAAAACCAACCTGTGACATAACTAAAATCATTTTCCATCATTAGACAGAAATTCAAAAACAAGAGTAAATATACCCTACTCTCTTCATCCTATAAACCAGCGATTTGCTAATTTATCTGCGCTGTACTCTGCATTTTCTTAAAAAATCAAGGTGCAGATAAAACAACACACAATACAACGCAGAAAAAGGGCATCAAATGATGCCCTTTTTGCTAGTACTTAGTCAAATCTTAAGCGAAGATTTTAGCAACAACACCAGCACCAACTGTACGGCCACCTTCACGGATTGCGAAGCGTAGACCTTCGTCCATTGCGATTGGAGCAATTAGCTCAACCGTCATTTGAACGTTATCACCAGGCATTACCATTTCAACACCTTCAGGAAGTGTGATATCACCAGTTACATCCGTTGTACGGAAGTAGAACTGTGGACGGTAGCCTTTGAAGAAAGGAGTATGACGGCCGCCTTCATCTTTAGAAAGAACGTATACTTCTGACTCAAATTTAGTGTGTGGGTTGATTGAACCTTTAGCAGCAAGTACTTGGCCACGTTCAACGTCATCACGCTTAGTACCACGTAGAAGTGCACCAACGTTCTCACCAGCACGACCTTCGTCAAGCAGTTTACGGAACATTTCAACACCAGTACATGTAGAAACTGTAGTTTCTTTGATACCAATGATTTCTACTTCGTCGCCTACACGTAGAATACCACGTTCGATACGACCAGTAACAACAGTACCACGACCTTGAATTGAGAATACATCTTCAATAGGAAGTAGGAAAGGCATGTCAACAGCACGCTCAGGAAGAGGAATATATGTATCTAGAGCTTCTGCAAGCTCAATGATTTTATCTTCCCATTGTTTTTCGCCGTTTAGAGCGCCAAGAGCTGAACCTTGGATTACTGGTAAATCATCACCTGGGTAATCGTATTCAGAAAGAAGTTCACGAACTTCCATTTCTACTAGCTCAAGAAGTTCTTCATCATCAACCATGTCACATTTGTTCATGAACACAACGATGAAAGGAATACCAACTTGACGACCAAGTAGGATGTGCTCACGTGTTTGTGGCATAGGACCATCAGTTGCAGCAACAACTAGGATACCACCATCCATTTGAGCAGCACCAGTGATCATGTTTTTAACATAATCGGCGTGTCCAGGACA
>NZ_MAJU01000001.1:0-2197 GCF_001691055.1 Aliivibrio logei | reverse complement strand
AAGAACACAATACAGCTTTCCGAATTAAAGAATTTGCTTGGCGACCATAGCGTTATGGACCCACCTGATCCCATGCCGAACTCAGAAGTGAAACGTAATAGCGCCGATGGTAGTGTGGGGTCTCCCCATGTGAGAGTAGGACATCGCCAGGCTTAAATTTGAATAAGTGCCCGTTCAATAGAACGGGCTTTTATTTCGCTCCCAGTTTGTTGCTGGAGGCAAGTCAACATAACGTTTTTAAGTCTTTCATAAATAAATGAAAAAGTTGAAAATATTATCTTGACTTTCAAATCAGAAAGCGTAATATACGCAGCCTGAAACGACGAAGCTGAAACGCTAAGTGGTTGAAAGACAACGCTCTTTAACAATTTAACCAAATCAATCTGTGTGGGCACTTGTGAGTTGATAATCACTAGTTTGCTTTTACTTTTCGAAGTGAATTCAAACAAAAATAATCAATGAACTGAGTGACTACACAAAATTACTTTTATGTAAGAAATCAGTATAAATCATTGAGCCGGTTTTGTTTCTGCTGAAACAAACCAAAAAACTTTAATTGAAGAGTTTGATCATGGCTCAGATTGAACGCTGGCGGCAGGCCTAACACATGCAAGTCGAGCGGTAACAGAAAGTAGCTTGCTACTTTGCTGACGAGCGGCGGACGGGTGAGTAATGCCTGGGAATATGCCTTGATGTGGGGGATAACTATTGGAAACGATAGCTAATACCGCATAATGTCTTCGGACCAAAGAGGGGGATCTTCGGACCTCTCGCGTCAAGATTAGCCCAGGTGAGATTAGCTAGTTGGTGGGGTAAGAGCTCACCAAGGCGACGATCTCTAGCTGGTCTGAGAGGATGATCAGCCACACTGGAACTGAGACACGGTCCAGACTCCTACGGGAGGCAGCAGTGGGGAATATTGCACAATGGGCGAAAGCCTGATGCAGCCATGCCGCGTGTATGAAGAAGGCCTTCGGGTTGTAAAGTACTTTCAGTCGTGAGGAAGGGTGTGCAGTTAATAGCTGTACATCTTGACGTTAGCGACAGAAGAAGCACCGGCTAACTCCGTGCCAGCAGCCGCGGTAATACGGAGGGTGCGAGCGTTAATCGGAATTACTGGGCGTAAAGCGCATGCAGGTGGTTCATTAAGTCAGATGTGAAAGCCCGGGGCTCAACCTCGGAACCGCATTTGAAACTGGTGAACTAGAGTGCTGTAGAGGGGGGTAGAATTTCAGGTGTAGCGGTGAAATGCGTAGAGATCTGAAGGAATACCAGTGGCGAAGGCGGCCCCCTGGACAGACACTGACACTCAGATGCGAAAGCGTGGGGAGCAAACAGGATTAGATACCCTGGTAGTCCACGCCGTAAACGATGTCTACTTGGAGGTTGTGGCCTTGAGCCGTGGCTTTCGGAGCTAACGCGTTAAGTAGACCGCCTGGGGAGTACGGTCGCAAGATTAAAACTCAAATGAATTGACGGGGGCCCGCACAAGCGGTGGAGCATGTGGTTTAATTCGATGCAACGCGAAGAACCTTACCTACTCTTGACATCTACAGAATTCGCTAGAGATAGCTTAGTGCCTTCGGGAACTGTAAGACAGGTGCTGCATGGCTGTCGTCAGCTCGTGTTGTGAAATGTTGGGTTAAGTCCCGCAACGAGCGCAACCCTTATCCTTGTTTGCCAGCACGTAATGGTGGGAACTCCAGGGAGACTGCCGGTGATAAACCGGAGGAAGGTGGGGACGACGTCAAGTCATCATGGCCCTTACGAGTAGGGCTACACACGTGCTACAATGGCGCATACAGAGGGCTGCAAGCTAGCGATAGTGAGCGAATCCCAAAAAGTGCGTCGTAGTCCGGATCGGAGTCTGCAACTCGACTCCGTGAAGTCGGAATCGCTAGTAATCGTGAATCAGAATGTCACGGTGAATACGTTCCCGGGCCTTGTACACACCGCCCGTCACACCATGGGAGTGGGCTGCAAAAGAAGTGGGTAGTTTAACCTTTCGGGGAGGACGCTCACCACTTTGTGGTTCATGACTGGGGTGAAGTCGTAACAAGGTAGCCCTAGGGGAACCTGGGGCTGGATCACCTCCTTAACGATAGATTGCGATTTATGAGTGTTCACACAGATTGATTAGGTTTTAATAAGTTGAAGTGACAGAGCTTTAATTAATGATTTCGATTATTGATTAAAG